>JABSRQ010000002.1 GCA_013215055.1 Pseudomonadales bacterium
ATACCGGCCTGCAATGGCAGAGTGTTTTTAATCTGCCTAACCCCATTTTACTGCAGCAACCGGTTGAGAAAGAGGTGTTTAATAGTGCAACCGATGCCATGAATGTGGTGTGGGATGTCGATGCAGGGCCAGATGATACCGTGCAGATATCCGCGGCATTTGATTGTTATCAAAAAAGCACGGTGCTCTGTGGGCCGGATGGTTCGGGCATAGATGGGGAAAGCTGTAAAACGGGTGGCTTTAGTATAACGATGCAGACCCTGTTTAATAAGGTGAAGCACGACAGGGCACATATGCAACCGCTGAGTTTTAATGACGCCTTTGTTGATCAGTTAATATTTGGCACCATCAATTTGGATACATCCGTGTTTTATACGCCGATGGAGCGCTGTGATGTGCATATTCATGCACAAATTCAAAGCACCACAGCCATTGACGACCCCGCCTTTACGAGTGGCAATATCATCAGTAGTCGTAGTGATACAGTAACCATCACCTTTGCACCATTCACCCCCTGGTAAGGAAACCATTATGACCAATAGACTGTTTACAACGTTGTTATTGAGTGTCTTATTAAGCGCAAATATAAGCCATGCTTCTGGCTTCTTTGGCGGCCTCGGGTTCAGCACATCCACCAGCAAAATATCCACCCAAAATGAAACTAACTTTGAATCTTCAGGACGCTTATTTAGCGGTTATGCCTTTGATGAAAACTGGTCATTGGAAGTGGGTTATTTAGGTTTTAGTGAGTTTAAGTTTGATACCGAAAAGGATGCGGTGAGTGAATATACGGTCAGCATTGATCGATGGGATATTTACCTGGCACCGGCTTATGAATTTAATCCTCGCGGGTTTTTACCGCTGCGATTCATGGCCGGGCTAACTTACTCCGATGTAACCCTGTCGGTAGAAGAAAACTTTTATAACCAAGCCCCCGGTGGGACAAACAACGTTGATGATCATGTGCTGGGGGTTTTAATTTCAGCGGGATTTAGGCCGTTTAACTTTAAACACATCGCCTCGTTGTTATCGATAGACTATATTCGCCGCCCAAATCTATTTTCGGGATCTAATCGCAGTTTTGATTCTTCTGAGAGAAGTGTGAGCTTTACCGTGTTTTTCCGTTAACCGCAGTTTAAGCCATCATCCTTCCAGCTACCGCCCCCCCGAGCCATACTTACGGTATGGCTTAATTTTTTACAGACCCAGGTTTTTGTATAAAACGATCATATAAGTTACATTAAGCGTCACGACCATTTGGAGCAATAAAAATGATAATATCCAGATTAACACCTCTATTCCTTTTAACGTCTATCTTTTTCATCACCGGCTGCGATCTCATCTTACCTCCTGTAGGCCTTGCACCAACACGAGAGCAATTGGTTGATGAATACCCCAATGTAGAAGAAGGCAGTTCACGCGAAGAAAATGTTAAAATCCTCTGCCCCTTTCAAAGAATGTTGGAACGCTCGGGTATTTATGATACTGCCGTTGAGAGCCCGACAAACCTGACAGTATCCGCCGTCGAAGTAAAAGATGCATCCGAAGTTTTTGGCTGCTCCACCAATTCCTGTGGTGTTGTTGCCAATTTGGTAAGTATCAATCAATCTGGAGCAGGTATCGATTTGGAACGCTTACATGAAGCTGGCAGTATTTCCCATGATTGCGGTTTAACCTTTGATCTTGGTGGTACTGCCGTCAGCGAAACTGTCCGTACCGCAACCCTTGATAGTCTCTGGGCTCTGGCGGATGAAGAGGGCAACCTCGTTTACAATGACCTGCTCACGGTTAAAACGGACATTTGCACAGCTCAAGGTGTCACTATGAGTTCTGCCGGTTCAACAGAAATTAAACTTATATTTGCCTACTTAGGGGGTGTTGAAAACGGCACAATTAGCCACAGCGATGTGGATAAATTATTCCATGCAACCATGCCGGTGACCAAGACGCTTTCGTGGATAACCGCGGATTTACTGGATCTGATTCAGTAAATTTATGTAGCCACGCTAACCTCGTTTATCAACCTATTACTGCCTACCCCATTCAACTGACGGTGCAAAACGCCGTCAGCATGAATAGGCTAATCGACGTCTACGGTTTCAACAAACATCTGTTTTGCATCCTGTAAAATCATATCTGCGGCTTTTTCGGCAATGGCGATAACCGGCGCGTTTGTATTACCCCCTATCAACGTTGGCATAATGGAAGCATCCACCACTCTTAAAGCTTGCAGACCATGCACCTAAAGGCGTTCATTCAGCACCGCCATAACATCGTGGCCCATCTTGCAAGTGCCTACCGGGTGATAGATCGTTTCGGCGTTGGCGCTAATATAAGCACGGATTTCAGCATCGCTTTGCAGCTTGGTATCGCCAGGCAAAGATTGCCCTCTATAGGCATCGAAGGCCTTGGCATTTAATAGTTCCTGGCCTAGGCGCATCCCCTTCAGCATTTTCTCCATATCTTGTGGTGCGGATAAATAATTCGCCTCAATTCTGGCATGCTGTTTAGGATTACAACTATTAAGGCCTAGTCTGTGAGGATATAAATAACAGATGTGTAATGAATAACCATGGCCAAATAAAAAGCGCCAATCAAGACTATGGTCTCGTAATTTCAAACAGCCAAAATGAAACTGGATATCGGGAATTTCCTGATTGGAATCAGACTTAACAAAACCGCCAGATTCGTTACCGTTGGAGGCAAAATAACCGCGTTTTTTTTATCATGTACTGATACAGGTTATAGGGTAAATGAGTAAACAGGTTTTTCAGACCTAAACCATAGGATTCAGCTTTAAGGCTCTTTTGCACTAACATGATATCCAGGGGATCCTGTAGGTTTTTACCCACACCCGGCAACTCATGTTTCACGGTAATGCCGTGTTTTTCCAACTCGGCCCATTCACCAATACCGGATAACATTAACAGCTGCGGGCTATTGATGGCTCCACCACAAACAATCACCTCGCGCTTGGCCTTCATCTCAATAATCTGTGCCTGCCAATCATAGCTAAGGCCAACGATACGTTTATTCGCTGTATCGAAATTCAGCTGAGTGACATGCGCCGAACTGATTACGGTTAAATTGTCGAGCAGCTCAGCTTCACGTAAATAAGCGGCCGCGGTACTGCAGCGCCGGCCATCTTTTTGGGTGAGCTGAAAAAATCCCACCCCCTCTTGCTCCCCTGCATTAAAATCCAAATTCTCAGCATGGCCTGCCTCTTTTGCCGCCTCAACAAAAACCCTGCAAAGTTTATTCTTCAGGTTAATATCTTGCACATGCAAGGGCCCACTCGTGCCGTGAAACGTATCCGCTGCGCGTTGCTGATTTTCACTGCGTTTAAAAAAGGGAAACATCTGCGCATATCCCCAGCCCTTGTTACCCAGAGCAGCCCAGTCATCATAATTCTGGGCATGGCCTCGAATATAAATCATCGCGTTGCTGGCACTGCTGCCGCCCAAGGTTTTGCCTCTGGGCCAGAATAAAGAACGGCCTTGCAGCTGAATTCTCGGCCTCGGTGTGATAATTCCAGTTAAGCCGTTTACTAGACATCATCCACAACATACCCGTGGGCAATTTAATCGCTGGGTGTGAATCCTTGGGGCCTGCTTCAAACAAACAAACAAACAAACAAACAAACAAACAAACGCTAACGCCAGGGTCAGCCGAAAAACGATTAGCCAATACGCAATCGGCGGAACCCGCACCAACAATGATGTAATCATATATATGGCTGTCTCCCAATTAGACCTCAATCAAGAATACGGTCTACGTTTAAAATCAACAAGTTTTGAAGGAGAAATTAGCTAGGGAGATAGCTGAAAAATGAGAGCTTATCGGATTTATATTATTGATAGCAAGAACCTGATTTAAATCGATTATTTAGCTGCGGGGCCCAACCTTCCCTCTTCACCGGCGTCTATCCACAGCGGATATTGGGTCATGGCTTTGGTGAATAAGGGCTGTTGTAAATGCCGGTTTAACCAATCCCTCACTTTAGGATAAGGCGCTTGTAAATACCACTGCCTATCCACCTTGGCAAACTGACGAATAAACGGTAACAGGGCGTAATCGGCCAAACTGGCATCTGAGCCAATAAAATAATCCTGATGTTGTAAGCGCTGTTCAAGTTCTGCGATAAACACTTCACACTGGCGGCGATAAAACAGCTGAGATAAATCCTTGTAGCGGCTGGCGTGTTTATATTTTTCTAGAGCGTCGATAAACACGCTGTCATTCTGTTTTATTAACCCAAGCATCTCTGCCAATGCTGTAGATTGCTGAGCATAAAGCAGATTATGTGGGTCACTTGTGTTGAGTGCCCATAACATAATATCCAGGCTTTCATCCAATATCCGCTCAGTGTCATGGCCTTCATTTAAAATCAAAACCGGCACCGTACCCTTGCTGGATGCCAATAACATTTCAGCGGGTTTATTATTTAACTTCACCGCACGCACCCGCACCACTTGCCCCGATAACCACAAAGCTAAACGCGCACGCATCGCATAGGGGCAGTGTTGTAAGGAATATAATAGCGGGTAAGGCATATTCAACCGAATCGGTTATTTGTTCATTTTAGCCAATGCAATATCCAAATACTGATTGGCCGATTGACAGTTATTCGCCGCCGCACTTCTACAGCTTGCACATTCCTGTAACTGGACATAAGCCTTGGCTAAGTCTTTATGTTTATATTGAAAAGGGGCCAGGCGGGGTTGAATTTTGGCAATCTCGGCACTGTAAACATCAACATTGTGATTACACTGTTTAATCGCTGTGACCGTAGGCCCGATCAAGGCGTTAATTTCCATGCCTCGATTGCTCAGTTTACGCATATCACTCAGCAACTCATAGGCCGGGCCACTGACGGTAATGGTCTGATTTAAACAGGGAGTCTGTTGGAAAGTTTTACGCCCGTTACCATCTTTGCAGGTATAAACCTGACCGGCCTGTAACGAGAGGCTAAATAATAAACCGGCAAATAATATAACAGACACACTACGCTGCATTATGAATCCTTTCATCGTTCTTTCCTGTCTATAGATCAGTAAGCTAAGTGATTGATATATTACAATAACATCATCATAAAACCAAACACTATCAGTCTTATATATCGCAGCCTAATACTCATAAATCATATAGGGTTAATTCCTTTAAATAGGCTAGGCAGTCTTTTTAGGGTGATATTCATCACATTTTATAGAAGCCATTAAATGACTATTACGCAGGAAATGCCTGCTCTGCTAAGCCTATATATAAGGGAATTTACAAACTAGAGCCATCAAGACATTGGTTAAACATGTTTTTTAAAGGGATGACATTCGTGACATAAATTGTATCAATCATTTGGAATAAATTATGACAAATAAAAGCTGGTTACTGAATCCCGCCGCCATTGCTGCCGCTAAAATCTGCATATTACAAATTGAAGAAGAACTGGATATCAAATTAAGGTTATCACATCCGCAGTTTCTGCAAATGATCAAAGACTATTGCGAATTAACTGAATCACTCGCATTAACCGAGGCGTATCAGGCCCTGAAAGTTTTTGCAGATGAAAGTCTTGAAGATACTACAAAGGCGCTGCCAAAAAAGATCATCAAAATCAAACCCAGTATGGCAATCGAATCTGATCATCATTCACCGGATCACAGCAAAAAACAGGATGAAATGGTTCAATATAAAGGCCGAGAATTTCATCGCTATGATGAAGATGGGCAAGAATTTAAAGGCCTGTATCGCGGCCAAGCCCGGTATGCCTAAGGAAAATCATATTAATCATTAACATTCAGGAGAAGTTCTCGCTGATAAAATCAATAAAACAGCGCACTTTTTTGGATAGATAACGCCTATGGGGATAAATAGCAAACAGGCCAAACTCCAGGGTTTTATACGTAGGTAATACCCGTTCAAGCTGGCCATTTTTAAGTGCCTCAGCAACAATAAAATAGGGAATTAAACCGATGCCTCCACCGGCTACCGCGATAGTTTTCACCGCTCTTGGATTGTTAACCGCCACTCTGGAAGTCACTTCTACCGATTCGGTTTCACCTTGTTCAGATATCAATGGCCATTGTTTTCCCACACGAAAGTTGCTGTCGATGATGCATTGGTGTTTGGCAATATCCTGCGGTTCTTTGGGTCTGCCATGTTGTTTTAAATAAGCAGGAGATGCACATAACACTAACGGTAAAGTGCTGATTTGCCTGGCAATCAGGTTGGAATCATCCACGCCGCCAATGCGAATCACAACATCGATGCCTTCCTCTAACATATCTATTTTTCTGTCGCTTAACTGCATGTCTACCCGTAAATCGGGGTAGCGTTGCAAAAATGACGGTATCAAAGGTGATAAGGCCATCTCACCAAAAGTTACCGGCATGCTGATACGTAATAATCCCTGAGGATGAGACTGCTCACCGGTGACGTTATCTTCGAGTTCAGAGAACTCCTCAAGCAACGGTAAAGCACGTTCATAATAACGCTGGCCCGCCTCGGTTAACGCCAGTTTGCGGGTGGAGCGATTAAATAAACGCACAGCTAATTGCTGCTCAACCTGACCCACATATTTACTCACCAGTGCCTTCGAAAGCCCCAGACGATCAGCCGCGGCGGTAAATGAGCCGGTTTCAACCACGGCAATCACGGTTTTTAAACCATCTAATGTATCCATGATTGTCAATGTAGCATTGACAATCATTCAATGAAAGTACTGTTTATCAATATACGAAAAGTGCGGATACTTCATTTCATCAACGCCTAACACGGCATTGTTAACAACCCACAGACAAAACAGAAAGCAAGCAACACAGGAGAACATCATTGGCAAAAATCGAAATCTATACCCGACCCGGCTGCGGTTACTGCACCCATGTTAAACGTTTGCTCAGTAGCAACGCCCTGGTCTTTATAGAACACGATGTCTACCTGCAACCCGACCGCGTGAAAGAAATGCGCAGGCGTACGGATAAACGTAACTATCCACAGGTATTTATCGACGATTGCAGTATCGGTGGCTTTGAAGAGCTGCTGCAACTGGAGCAACAACAGCAACTACCTAAAGCCTTATAAGCTTTAACATATTGAAACATACAACATTAAAACGAATATTTTGGAGTACAAACCATGTCAAACATAAACCTTTACCGTCATCCCTTATCAGGTCATTCACATAGAGTAGAAGTGTTTTTATCGCTATTAGGCCTTGAAGCCAACTTTATCGATGTTGACCTGGCAGCGGGTGCACATAAACAGCCAGACTTTCTCCAGAAAAATGCCTTTGGCCAAGTACCGGTTCTAGAAGATAACGACATAACACTGGCTGATTCAAATGCGATCCTGGTTTATCTGGCTACACAATATGATGCCAGCCATCAATGGCTACCCGAAGCAGCCGTAGCCAAAGCCGAGGTACAACGTTTTCTTTCTCTGGCCGCCGGTAAAATTGCGACCGGCCCTGCAGCGGCAAGATTAGTGAATGTATTTGGCGCAGGTTTGGATCATCAAGCGGCGATAGACACCGCGCATGCCGTATTTGCAGTACTGGAAGCCCACTTACAAGGCCGTGATTGGTTAGTGGGTGAACAGGCAAGCTTAGCCGATGTCGCCAACTACAGTTATATCGCGCACGCACCCGAAGGTGATGTAGCTCTAGATAGCTACCCGAATATTCGGGCCTGGTTAAGCCGCTTTGAAGCGCTGCCTGGTTTTGTGCCTATGCAAAAAACAGCCGTAGGGCTTTGTGCTTAAATCTAGATAATTTTAATCAAGGCCTGTTCTGACTAACGCAGACAGGCCATGGGCTATCCTCATGAACACAACATCAGAACAACATCCTGGCCCCTCGCCCTTTCATCGTGGTGAACAAAAGCTGCAAGCGCTGATGGGTGTACGCGAAAACATGGAGACCTTTGGTCGACGTGTCATTCGCCCCTCTATGCCAGAACAACATCAGCAGTTTTATCAACAACTGCCATTTGTCTTTGTTGGTCATGCCGATAATAAAGGCCAACCCTGGGCTTCGATTTTGTTTAACCCACCAGGTTTTATGACTGCCGTTAACCCCCAACAATTAAAGATTTCCGCCAGGCCTATACCCGGAGATCCGCTGTTAGACATCTTTCAAACCAGCAATACACCTCAGACTCGCCTGGGGCTATTAGGCATTGAGCTACCCACAAGGCGCAGAAATCGTCTGGCGGGACATATCAGCCATATCGAAGAAGATGGCATTGTACTGAATATTGATCAATGTTTTGGTAATTGCCCACAATATATTCAAAGCCGCGACGTGCAATTTATAGCCCCCGATACCCTTCCTCCTGCAAGCATTGAAATATTATCCGTTTTTGATGATGAAGCCATGGCGACCATTCAACAGGCCGACACATTTTTTGTTGCCAGCCATATGGCCGATGGTTCCGGAGAGGCCAGTGAAGGTGTGGATGTCTCACATCGCGGCGGTAAACCGGGCTTTGTGCGAATCGACGACAAAAATAAACTGACGATTCCAGACTACCTTGGAAATAATCATTTTAATACACTGGGCAATATTCTCGAAAACGGTACAGCGGGTTTATTGTTTATCGACTTTAACAGCGGCGATGTATTAACCCTGACCGGCCGCGCTGAAGTGCTATTAGACTCTGCCGATACCGAATATTTTCAAGGGGCCGAACGTTTATGGTCCTTTGAACTGATTGAAGCCAGGCGGATTAAGAATGCACTGCCTTTGCGATGGAACTTTAATGACTTCTCCGCCAATATCGCCTTAACCGGCAGTTGGAAAGAAGCTGAACAAGCGCGCATCGCAGAACAACAGCGCCAGCAGTTTCTGCCTTTTACCGTGATTGATATCGTTGATGAAAGCAATACGATTAAATCCTTTTATCTAAAACCTGAAAGCGGAAAAATCGCGCGCTTTCTGGCCGGGCAATTTCTAAGCCTTAAGTTTACGCTTGCCGGTAAAACGATTATCCGCACCTATACCGCATCCAGCGCACCGGAAGATGAACACTATAGAATCAGCGTTAAACTTGAATCTAAAAATCAGCCCGATCATGATGATGGGCTGATCTCAAGTTATCTACATCAGCAGATTAAAATCGGACATACCTTACAGCTTAAGGCGCCTACCGGTAGTTTTCACTTACAAACACAAAGCCCAAGACCTGCCGTATTGATATCAGCTGGCATAGGTATAACACCAATGATAGCGATGGCCAGGCATGCTCTGTTTGAAGGTTTTCGTACCCGTAACCCCAAACCGTTAACGCTGATTACAGCTGCAAAAAATACTGAACAACGGGCTTTTTTTGCTGAACTAACTGCCTTATCCGAACAATCGGCAGGCAGTATTCACAGTTTCTGGGCACTGAGCCAGCTGCAGGAAAACCAACAGCCCGGAGATGGATCTTTTCACCATAAAGGCCGTATTAACAAAACCTTTATTCAAGCGATATTAGCGCTAGATGATTATGATTTTTACCTCTGTGGCCCGACCTCATTTATGCAAGATACCTACGATATCCTACGCCAGTTAGGCACTGCCGATGGCAGAATTTACGCTGAAGAATTTGGCCCGGCATCGTTAATACGTGATGAGGAAGTGATTACCATCAATCAGGCACAGGAAGAGACCATCGCAGATAACGCGCTGGTAACGTTTGTTGATGCCGCCACAGGCAGCGAAATAGAACAACAATGGACTAAGGGTGATGGCAGCCTATTGGAATTTGCCGAAGCCCATGGCCTTACCCCCAGCTATGGTTGTCGCAGCGGCCAATGTGGTGCCTGCAAGGTGACATTAAGCGAAGGTGAAGTCAGCCATCATGGTGCCGACACCTCGAACCTTAAAGAACAAGAAGTCCTCCTATGCTGTGCCAAACCCGTCGCAATCGCCGGTGACAAATTACCTAATGTAAAAATTGAAATATAGGTTTTACTTCTATGAAATATAGCCAGAACAACACGATGAAAAACACAAACTATCAAGGGCTAACAGCCAATGATGAAGCACAATTAGAGTTCCATGCAGAGGCAGCCAAAAGCATGAAAACAGACCGCAGGCACAAGGGTGATATTCCCACACCTAAGCAATTGGCCATTACCTGGCTGGGAGCATTTATCACCATCGCTGCACTGGCTTTATTGGCAGATTTTTCACAGGCTACTTTGATGTTAGGTTCCTTTGGTGCCAGCTGTGTATTGATCTTTGGTTTTCCTACATCTGCTTTTTCACAACCGAGAAATGTGATTTTTGGCCATTTCTTCAGTTCACTGATAGGCCTCATATGCCTGCACTTTCTTGGCAATGAATGGTGGAGTTTAGCCTTGGCTGTGAGTACCGCCATAGCCTTTATGATGGCAAGCGGCACCGTACACCCTCCCGCAGGTTCAAATCCTGTGATTGTTTTTTTAAGCTTGGCGCACTGGGATTTTTTGTTAATGCCTACTTTATTAGGCAGCCTAATTTTAGTTGGCAGCGCGCTGATCTATAACAACTTGGGCAATAAATATCCGGTTTATTGGTAAGCTGAACCTGTTTACATATTGACGCAACGACTCAGAACCAACGGCATTTTTAGCATGCGCTTTACCTCACAATAAAGCATTCTCTGCTTCAGCCTCTTTATTGATCGTTGCAAACGTATTATCTTCTTTACACTTTTTAGCATGACAAAATGAAAGGCAGATATATGAAGCTGTTCTATAACCGCTGCAAACAGCACATTGATCTCCATCCAGATCGCTGGGGTATGATATTTGGTGCTTCGGCGGTTTTAATATGGGGGGCTTACCTAGCTCTGTCTCGTTATGCGTTAACGGTTTCTACCTTAGAGCCTTTGGACATCACCTTTATTCGTGGCAGTGTCGCGGGCTTTATTATGCTGCTGTGGCTTGTCTTTAGCCCATATAAGCACGGCCGTGCGATACGGCAGGTTGGGCTTAAGAAAGCATTGGTCCTGGCAAGCCTTGTTGGGCCACCTTTTGTATTTATCAGTGTTAAAGGCTATGCCTTTGCACCGCTGGTGCATGGCGGTGTGTTTTTACCCGCAGGACTGGTTTTGGCAGGTTTAACATTATCAGCGTTAATCTTGGGGGATAAGCCTGGGACTAATAAAGTGATTGCAGCCCTGATTATTTTACTGGGTCTGGTTATTTTGGCAGGGCCTGATTTTTTTCAGGGCGGCACAGCAGCGTTAAGAGGTGATGGGCTGTTCTTTCTAGCCGGCGTGATGTGGGCCACCTTTGCAGTGGTTCAAAAATCATGGAATATCTCACCGGTGGTGGCTACGGCCTGTGTTTCAATTGCCTCTGTATGTATTTATAGCCCGGTGTATTTATTCTATTTTGGCTGGTCACGGTTACAGGATGTGGCCTCTTCACAATTGCTCACACAGGCTATTGTGCAGGGATTTCTTACCGGCGTGGTGGCGATGATTTGTTTTGGTACCGCGGTAAAAATGATAGGGGCTGCAAGAACATCGATGTTCCCTGCCTTAGTGCCTATCACTACGTTATTAATTGGCATTCCATTAACGGCAGAGTGGCCTACTTTATTGCAATGTTGCGGTACTGCGGTGGTCTTGTCGGGTTTATTTTATGGGCTTAGAGTAAAGATCAAGCGGGGAGAAAATCAGCCTACGGATAAGGAGGATTCCACATCGTTATCCGTAGGCTCTTTGCAATAACCTGAAATGGCATCATGTGAAGCTTTCACCCCGTAAATATGGAGGTACGGGGGTGAGCCTTTCAATCGTCAGGCAGCTGATTAAATTAATGAGCGATCATGTTCAGATCTGCAACCCGACTGACAGGGAATGCTGTTTTACATTGCCGTAACATTGCAGATCATCGAAGAAACCAAGCATTGCAATTGCATGTTGTCGATCATAATGCCTGTAATGCCAGCAGTTACAGCATTGAAAGGCGGACAAAATAGATTCCACTACACAACACTCCAGCAAATATAAATCCATGCAAAACTCGGTTATTCAATCTTTTTCATTTTCTGTACCTGCCGCTGAGGTTATTGAAAGCGCCACAAAAAATACTGATCAAACAATCACAACAGATACAACAGATACAACATTATCTTCAGAAAAGAGTTCTTCAATAGGTAGCTCTAGCCATACAGTCCTATTATTACTGCTAATGATATCCAGCCTGCACATAGCCAATAGAAAAGTCAGAGGGCTAATGCAACAGTGGCCTTCACTGTTTAATCTCATTGATGTTTATTATTACAAGCAATATTAATCATTCATTTTTAGTCTAAATGCATCTATTACGCTTCATTCCTATGCATGAATCATTGCTAAGCTTAAATGTATCCCATTTTATCTCTTCAGCTATGACAGGCTAAGCCCATGAAAAGTGCATCTGTACTCTCAAGTTTTCTGGCTCTAAGCATCATATTTTTCTGTGCGCCCTCATCCGCTCAAAAAGCTTATAAGGACCTGATCTTTAAAGCCGGGGATAAATCTTTACAGGAGTTTATGCTGGCAGAGAAGCCGCCTTTTCCACAGGGTAATTACCCTACTCCGGCAAGGATAGAATTAGGCAAAACCTTATTTTTTGATGCTCGTATTTCGGGCGATGGCAATATGTCCTGCGCGACCTGCCATAATCCGGTTTATGGCTGGTCAGATGCATTGCCCACCGCAAAAGGCTCCAAGAGCATGATATTAAAACGCGCCTCGCCTACGGTGATGAATACAGGCTACAACCCTATTCAGATGTGGGATGGACGTAAAAAAACCTTGGAAGATCAGGCCATGGGCCCAATGGCTGCCGCCGAAGAAATGAATGTAGATATTCCCGTGTTGATTAAATGGCTGAATAAAAACCAGGGCTATATCAAGCTGTTTAAGGCTGCCTACCCCGGGGAAAAAATAGATGAAAAAACCGTATCCAAGGCGATTGCCAGCTATGAACGTACACTGATAAGCAGAAACTCACGTTTTGATCACTGGTTAACAGGGGATCAAAATGCGTTAAACCAACAGGAAATACTGGGATTTAAGATTTTTGTAAATCCCGATAAAGGCAATTGTTCCGTCTGCCACAGTGAAGGTAATTTTACCGATAATGGTTTTCATAATGTGGGTTTAAAATCTTTTGGTGATAAAAACCCGGATATGGGCCGCTATACACAACGCCCATTAAATCTGATGAAAGGTGCCTTTAAAACACCTACCATCAGAGATATAGAATTTACAGCGCCATACTTCCACGACGGTTCTGCGGTAAGTTTAATGGATGTCGTGAATCATTATGTAACAGGCGGCATAGTAAAAACCAACGTTTCCCCCAATATGAAAAAAATAAAGCTGTCTAAAAAAGAGAAAGAGGCTCTAGTCGCCTTCTTGAAATCATTGAGTGGAGATCATCAACCCATCACCTTACCCCTGTTACCCCTATAAACGGCGATGAAAGATCTTGCGGGAAAGGCGCTAATTGATGAGATTACGCCTTTGCGGATCTTTCAAAAACGTCGACAATTTCTTATTCAGGCGATAAAGCTTGGATTAATATCTTCTGCAGCATGTCATGCCCACACGCTGCTAAGTTGTGAACAACGTTCCTCATCTACGGGTATTTCCAGCGATGCCCTCACCGACAGCATGACAGAGGAGAAAAAAGTCACGCATTATAATAATTATTATGAATTTTCTACCAACAAGGAAGTTGTACATATCCTCGCCAGAGAACTGAAGACAAGCCCCTGGCCCCTATCTATCGGCGGCGAAGTTGATAAGCCCCTGCAGCTTGATTTCAAAGATCTGATCAAAACCCTACCACTGGAAACGCGTATCTATCGATTTCGATGTGTTGAGGGTTGGTCTATGGTCGTGCCATGGCAGGGTTTTCCTTTGTGTGCTTTATTGGAGAAGGTGAAACCTAAATCCACTGCACGTTTTGTTAAGTTTCAAAGTATTTACAGACCCGACGAAATGATCAATCAGCGCAGCTATAATTTCCCATGGCCTTATACCGAAGGCTTAAGACTGGACGAAGCCATGCACCCGCTGGCATTTATTGCCACTGGCATGTATGGAAAACCGCTGCCTAAGCAAAATGGTTCGCCCTTAAGAATAATACTGCCATGGAAATACGGTTTTAAATCCATCAAGGCCGTACAGACCATTCAACTGGAGCAGCAAGCTACTGAAACAGGCTGGATGCAATCTGCACCGGGAGAGTATGGATTCTATGCCAATGTTAACCCCGAGGTTTCACATCCACGCTGGAGTCAACGTAGGGAAGTTCGCCTGGGACAGATTCGCAAACAGCGGACATTGATGTTTAATGGCTATGCCGATCAGGTAGAGCAGCTATATGCAGGTATGGATTTAAAAATCCATTTCTAAAATGCCTTATAAAATTCTGCATCATATTTTACACATTTTTTCTTGGCCACAGCGGCATCTGAAACCATTCAAAGTGCTATTATTTTCAGCCTGCCTATTGCCGCTGTTAAGCCTGAGCATAGCCTATTTCCAGCAGACTCTGGGCAGCAATCCGTTTTCAAGCTTTATGCAACACACAGGGTTATGGTCATTAAATTTTTTATTGATGACCCTGGCTATCACTCCATTAAGACGATGGTTATGCAAGCTTTCCAGGCATATACATTCTATCTACGGCAAGCGCCTGGCCGACTGGAATTATCTGATACGCTGCAGACGCATGTTAGGCCTATGGACGTTTTTTTATGCCAGTTTACATTTCCTGGCTTATCTGTATTTCGAAATGGATTTTATCTGGCAGGAGGTTTTATTTGATATCAAAGCGAGGCCTGCCATCGATATTGCCTTGATCAATCTGCTGATACTGCTGTTATTAAGTGTCACATCGATAAATCATATTCGCAGAAAGATGGGCAAATATTGGCGCAGACTACACCGCCTTATTTATCTCTCTTTCCTATTGAGCTTGTTGCATATGTTGATGGTGGTTAAGGCGACACAGGGCTATTTCTATCTATATGCCCTGATTGGCTCAATATTATTATTAGAGAGAGTCCTTGTTCATTTTGGCATATTACATCATCAAAAAGGCGATACGGGTATGGAGAATGATCGATCATAGAAGATGGTTTAAAATCTAAGCCTGTTTAATTCACGACCTTTATTGGCTACAAAATACACATTTATTGTAACTTAAAGTAGCTGACTTTCTGCTCCAGATCCCTGGCCTGCTGCCCCATGGCTTCAGATGTAGAGGCGACCTCTTCTACCAACGCGGCATTCTGCTGAGTCATCTCGTCCATCTTAACTACCGCCCGATTAACCTCAGAAATACCTTGTGATTGATCTTGGGTGGCTTTGGCAATTTCGGCAACCAACTCAGAAACCTCGGTAGCCGCCTTAACTATTTCAGTTAACGATTCACCGGAGTGATTAACCAATACCTTTCCCTCTTCGACCTTTTGGCCACTATCGATAATAAGGTCTTTGATTTCCTTGGCCGCTGTCGCCGAACGTCCGGCCAGGTTACGCACCTCTCCGGCCACCACCGCAAAACCCCGGCCCTGCTCGCCGGCTCTTGCAGCTTCCACCGACGCGTTTAATGCCAGCAAATTCGTCTGGAACGCGATCTCATCGATCACCGAGATAATATCGGCAATCTTGTTACTGGATTCTGATATTTCCTGCATTGCCTCTATCGCATTAGTCACCACCGCGCCACCTTTTTCGGCGATGGCACGGGTGTTATCGGCCAGGCTACTGGCATGCCGACTTCTTTCGGTATTTTGAGCTATCGTCTGGGTTATCAATTCCATGCTAGCGGCGGTTTGCTCCAGGCTTGCGGCTTGCTGCTCTGTACGTCGGGATAAATCCAGGTTGCCCGATGAAATATCATCCGCGGCTAATTTAACGTTAGCAGAACCGCCCTGAATACCCTTGATAACATCAACCAGATTATGAATCGTTTCATTGGTATCGGTTTTTAAACTATCAAAAACTCCCTGATACTGCCTATGAATTTCCTGGGTTAAATCACCCACAGCCATCGCGGAGACCGTAGACAATAACTCTCCCATTGCCTCTTCCACACTTTGATTAAGCTGATTTAAATTATTCGACAGGTGTAAATAGAAGCCTCTAAACTTATCCGTATTAATGCGCTGCTGAAAATCCCCTGCGACACCACTTTCCACTTGAGCCACGACTTCACTGACCACGGTATCAAGTTGCCTGGCCATGGTATTGGTATAATCAGCCAGCTGCTCTATCTGGCCCTGATACTGTCCACTGACTTGTACCGATAAATCCCCTTCTGAAATAGCCGATAACACCCCTCTAACATCAGAGATACTGCTATTAAGCAGCCCAGCTTGTTCATTCAATGCCTGGGCAATGCTAAGGTAGAAACCTTGCTTATTATCTTCTGATATTTGATGATTAAATTGGCCCTGTTTAATGGCTGAAACCGCATGCCCTATATCTTCCATGGCCAGCTTCAGTTTATCCGTCATCGTGTTGCTTGCATTAGCCAATTCCGCTAATTTACCACTAAAATTTGTATCGATTCGCTGATCCAGATCCCCTTCAGAGATGGCTGTCAACGCCGATGAAACTTGAGTCAGGGATTGATTCACGCCTTTTGCCATGGCGTTTAGCCCTTCTGATACGTTTAAATAAAACCCGGTTTTATCTGCCAGCTCAATCTGCTGAGAAAAATCTCCCTTCTGAGCATGCTCAATCAGAGCCTGGACTTCAGACTGGGTTTTTAACTGCTCTGTCTGATCTCGCCACTCAATAATATGCGCAATGACAACATGGTTTTCATCGACGATGGGGCTGACCTGCCAGAGTATGTTTAACCCCAGCTGGCCTTGCAGCTCAGAAAAATGACTGTCACAGCCTTGTAGCTTAGCAAAAAACACTTCATCCAATTGACATAATTCATTTAAACCAAAGCCGTTAACAAGCTTATGGGCATCGATAAAAAATGCCGACTGATTAGCAGCAACAAATGCAGACAGGGCTTCGTTGACATAATTAACCTGACCGTCGGGATTTAAAATCAATGCAGGAATACTGGCATTGTCCAGAGCCTGTTTAACAATCAACGATTGTTTGGCGAGGCGACTCATCTCATCGCTTTGCTGTGATAACACCGAGGTAAAATCATTAAAACTGTTCGACAGTTTTTCGATCTCATCAAAACCCGTAACATCAATGCGTTTTGTTAAATCGGCATTTCCAGCATGCAAGGCGGTCACAAAGTCTTGTACCTGGCCCTGAAAAAAGCTGATTTTTGAAGATATATTGCCAGACAACCAAATCAGAATCACAACAATCAGGCAGGCAATAACCACTATGCTAACGACCAAAATTTTGATAGCGAATTCTATTCCTGCAGCTACTTTTTCTGAAACCTGACCTTCTATGGTCTGAATAAACTTACCCGACTTACCTACTGTCGCATTCATATGTCGCATCAACGATGTCAACTGAATTTGGGCCATGGCCAGTTTATTAAATGAGTCTTGATAGCCCGATAATAAGCTGTTGATGCGCGCCTGTTGAATCAACGAATCATTGTTGATCAATGCAGTCAGGGCAGAATAATCTTTTGCAAATGATTCCATATAGGCTGGATTACGGCTGGCCTGAAAGGCAATTTCATTTTCATGTAGACGGAAAAAAGCCAGCTGCAAGGATGTCCGTCCCGTGGCAGAAATTACCGAGGAAAGCTGCTTAGATTGAGCATTAATCGTTGCCAATAAACCGGATTTTGTATTTAAGCCCAAGGTATTTTGCTGCAGAATAAATCCGTGAAAAGACTGCTGATAAATGCCCAGGACCAGTTTCAGGCGTTTAAATTCTTTATCTTCAAGGCCCACCGATGTACTGAACAGCAGTAACGCATCGGCCTGAGTTTGCAGACGTTGAAAACCCAAATCAAATTGCTGCTGATATTGATTATCTTTATGAATGATAAAGTCATTTTGATTCTGTTTAAGGCGGATAAACTCCGTCTTAAAATCACTCACATCCTGACGAATTTGATAAAATTCCAGCACAGTATTAAATTGATAGGCGGATAAAAAAGCTAATACAAGCAGAGACACTAACACCAGCAAATTGATGCAGTGAAAGCGTTGTTTCAATCGCATGATTTACTCCTTCTAGTGACTTTAATTATCACTGCCCCCGATGTCAGGAAAGATGACCCACACTGAATTACTTTGCCGGCACCCTGAGAGTCATAAGATAATTAATAATGACGCCTATCTCTTTCTTGCTGAACTGATCTTTCCATGGCGGCATTTGCCCGGATCGCCCCACACCTTGGCCACCTTCAGCAATAATGGTATGTAAATAACTTTCGGGCAGCAGGCTTTTTTGCAGGTTAGCCGGAGGGGGATTGGTAATGACCCTGGCCATACGCCCCTTACCATCGCCGGTTTTACCATGGCATAGGCTGCAGCGAGATTGGAATAAGGCCTGGCCATCGGCAACGGTTAATTTCCGCTTCGCGAGTTCATCGGCTACATAGGTTCTTATCGTTTCCGTATCGGTTCTTAAGGCCATGATAAATTCTGCCAATGCGCCGATCTCAGGTCCTGATAATTCGTTTTCCCAGGGCGGCATAAATCCACTGATTTTATCATTACCAAATCCCTTGGTAATAACCATCTGCAGGTCTTTTTTTGTCGTGTTTTTTTGCTGGCTTAACAAATTGGTGATGGGGTAGGAAGAAAGCCTGATGGGTAATAATCCACCGCCCATGCCATCGTCGCCATGGCATAGAGCACAACGTTCCAGGAATATCTTGGTTGAGGCCCTTAGAGAAGTTTCTGAACTCCAGGCAGGAAAACTGAATAAAAAAACACATAATACTGCCGAAAAATATCGCATCTTAATCTCCTGCATTATTTAACCGTGATTATCATCTTCATCTCTGGATGTATCGCACACTCAACATCGACAACGCCGGCATCTTCAAACGTGACAATCTTGAATTCCCCCTTGGGAAAGGATCCCAGATCAAAGAATTTTACATCCGACAGGCTGAATACATTATGAAAAAAAGCATCATTATTGATGAATTTAACCGTATCACCTTTTTTAATTGTTAAAGTCGTTGGCGTAAATGCCTTATTCGTCTGGCCAACGGTAAACTCTGCAGCCTGAGTAAAACACGCAGACAACATCAAAAGACTTAAGATTAGGATTCTAATTTGCATGATATGCCCTCTATCAATCCCGTTTATTGCGACAACAGCCACAATACCGGCATGCAGTGAATAATATCTAGAAGTATAGCGGTGAATATTGAAGCTGCTAGTTTGTGGTCATATTGGTGCCATATTTATTTTCAGCTTAGATTTAGTCAAAAAGAGTATTCATCAAATTACCCACCCGCCCTGATAATTCATCGAGTTCCATTCCACCGAAGCAGGAAAATGCATGCCCTCCTAGCTTAACGTGATTGTAGCGTTAGCTATAGCCGATGAACTTGACTAGCAGGCAGACGTGACTTTGGGCTTGATTATTGCTGTATCAATGAGTAGAAAAATGATTCTCTTTTTATCCTTGGAGTATAGTTATGAATTTTTTGGCATATACAGTTAATGAGGCCATGGTTATAAGCATAGAAGGAGAGTTTGATGCTCAGGCTGTCAAAGAAAATCGTGATGCTTTTGTTGAATTATTAAACATCAATAAAGATATTGTCGTGGATATGAGTGGCGTAACATTCGTTGACTCATCGGGTATTGGCGTGTTGGTATTTTTATATAAACGGCTCTTTGCCCAAGGCCTTTTGTTAACCGTGATTGGTATTAGGGGCCAGGTTAAAGATGTGTTCCATACAGTCTATCTCGACAAGGCCATTTATTGTGAGAGCAACCTGGATGATTATCTATTGCAAAATTATTCAAAGACAGTGCCGTATGAGCTCTACCCCGACAGTAGCGCTAACTATTAGCCTGTCATCTGTGTATATATTCGAAGCTTAGCGATTTAACGTTGCATTGGCCTACTTGAACGTAGCCTGTTTTAAATTGCAATCCGAAATGCAAGTTGAAGTGCAAAATGAGAATGACAACACCTCATCAAACAAGGAAATAATCCCTGTTTGATGAAGATTCAATCACTTGGCTAATGTGCTCTTTGCCGCACAAGGCATCACCAACATCGAGCCGACTTTTTTTGTCGATTTATATTTAATAAAATTATTTAACTGCCCCGAGATATTCGTCACCACGACCCAGTTCCATGACTTCACCAGCCCCAATACCAGTTTTAATTTTGGCTCATTTGAGCGCGCCAACTTTTCGGTATTATGATTACTATGGCTGTGCAGCAAACCTTTTTCAGAAACACCACTTAATTCCAACTGTATAACACCCCAACCCTCAGCCCTAAAACGAAAGGAGCTAGATTTGGCTTTCTTGGAAGTTGCCTCTACTCGGGTAACTCTAAAATTCTTCGAAGCCTTGGTTGGCCACAATACCAAATTCGCAGATTTCTTTGTGGCTGCGCTGAAGTTGGCCAAATCGTAATATTTCATCACCTCGGCGGTATTTTCAAACATCACAAGCTCTGTATTAGGCTCTGAATATTTTTGGTAAACCTTGCAATCAAGTTCTTTAAAAACAAAGTCTAAAATCTCTTCATAGTCTTTATCGACTGCATAAAAATTACAATTGGGCATACTGTTCTCCGCACTTTCACTGTTTGAAAGCGGCACTCTAAAAAGTTAAAAAAGCGTTTATAGCTTAGCTATTTATATCTTACCCTGAGGCACATCAATTTGGGCCCGCTGCTGCTGTTCTTGTTCATTCACTCGGATGGTGGTTTCACCATCGCTGATGCTCCATGCCCAACACTGCTCCTTGCCTACCTGCTCGGTCAACGGCGATAAAGTAATCGTGAGTTCGCGCTCAGGATCAACATAAAAAGGTTCAGGCAAAGGAAATAAAATTTGATCCCAATGGGTCGGTGAATCCATAGGGCCGGTGCCAAAACTCACCCCATCACTTAACTCGGTGCTAAACCAACCACATAGGGCGGTAACTTTGGCCTGTGTATCAGGTGTTACCTTACCGGTAAACACTCTGGGGCTATCAGCCTTGGTGATGGTATGCATATCCAAAGAACCTAAATGCGCGGTATTTGCCAGGATTTGCTCGGGGTAAAGAATCAATAAATCGGTTTGCTGTAAAGGCGCATCGGCTATAGGTGCAAAATCAATATCATAGGGACGTTCTTTTAAGAAGTTAATGTCTTCTTCTATTTCTTCATCACACACCAAACCCATATGCAGGCTCACCTGCGCCGGAATCATGATGCCACCTTCGGCTAAATATTTATCCCGTAACTCCAGTAATGGCTCCAGCATCGCCTCATAAAACAGGCAATGGCCCATCCATTCGGAGACGATCACATCGACTTTTTTATCCAGCGCTAAAGTTTCATGATCATCATGATAAAAATCAATATTATCGAAGCCATTTTGCGTGGCTATTTTTTTAGCCGTTTGGATAAAAGGTGATCTATCCACCGCCACCACCTGTTTAGCCCCGGCGCGTGCAGCAAACATCGATAAAATACCGGTGCCACAGCCAAAATCCATCACCGTATGCGCAGGTTTAACCACCTCGGCAATGGCTTTCTCATAGGCATCGGTACGAATAACGTCTTGTAACATCACTTTATGCATGGCGACATCGCGATAAGACATACGATAATTCGCGCTATTATTGTCGTTACTGTTAGAACTCATATCTATTCTCAACCTGCAGGGTTTGCCATGCCAGATAAAATGCGGGGATATAAAAAGGCAGAGTATACACTATTGAGCATTAGCCACCGCTAGTAATCCTGGTCGTTATAATCGCGATATGAGCTCAAATGGTTTTTCCAGTTTAGCCATCGGCTTTTAAAAATTCGTGTTAATATGCCGCCTTTAAAATTAATGGAATAAGGTCTGGCCCATGTTGGAAATGTTTTTGCTTATCTCTACCATCAGTTTATTGTGCAAAAGTTGGTGGGTATTCTTTATTCTGGGCTCACTTTTCTGGTTTGGATATAGGCCTTATATCCGCACGCTGGATAATTTTAAATCCGATAAAATCAGTGAAGAGAAGCAAGCAAAATTACTGAGAAATTATGCCAAGTTTGATGTATTTTCTAACTGGTTTTCAGGCGGGGGGCATTGGGACTATACTAATTTAGCCAATAAACCGCGTATTTGCTTTGAACATTATGGACGTAAAAGCGGCAAAAAATTCGTTACCCCAGCCCTGCTTTATAATATTGCTGACCGCGGCCCTTCCGGTGTAAGTGGTGGCATTATTGCGGCATCAAATATGGGTTTTGGTAAAGCACCACAATGGGTCTATAACCTACGTGCGATGCAGGAAGCCGGGCAGCGTATTACTTATAGCTTCGGGCGTAGCATACATGTGGCCGAAATTCATGAGATAACCGATGCCGATGTATTAAGTGCAGTAAAAGAAGAAATGGTGAAGGTATACCCCGCTTTTGCCGATTATGTTACCGGTGCCGAGCAAGCCGGTAGGGAATTGCCTATTTTTGAATTTAGAAAAGGCGCTGCCACTACCGGTGAATTCTCCTGGCCCTGTGCCCGCAAAAATCGCTTGGCTGGCACCGGGAAATCCGATGTTATGCGCCCGCAAACCAGCCCATTCTGGGATAAAATATTTTCTTATTTTGGGCGTTAATAAGCCATCACCGCTGCAGATGATCTGCAGTTTTACTGGCTTTCAGTGTTCTCCCAGAAAGCCGCCGGTTTGATGCATCCATAATTGGGCGTAAATACCACCGGCGGCGATTAATTCATCATGTGTACCCTGTTCAACAATCTGGCCCTGCTCCAAAACAATCAGCCTATCTAATGCGGCAATGGTGGATAATCGATGGGCGATAGCGATCACCGTTTTTTTCTGCATTAACGTGCTTAAATTCTGCTGAATCGCGGCCTCCACCTCAGAGTCCAGCGCCGAGGTTGCCTCATCCAGGAGTAAGATAGGTGCATCTTTGAGTAATACACGGGCGATGGCGATACGCTGACGCTGGCCGCCCGATAACGTCACCCCACGCTCACCCACCACGGCGTCATAAGCGGTATTGCCGTTTAAGTCTTCTAAGCCAAGGATAAACTCATGCGCCTGCGCCTGCTTACAGGCTTCTATCATTTCTGCTTCAGACGCATCCGGGTGGCCATATAATATATTTTCTCTCACCGTTCTATGTAATAACGCCGTATCCTGCGTCACCATGGCTATATTGGCGCGTAAACTGTCTTGGCTCACCTTGCTAATATCCTGCCCATCGATGCTGATAGCACCATCGGCCAGATCATAGAAACGCATCAACAAATTTACCAAGGTTGATTTACCGGCACCGGAGCGCCCCACCAAGCCAATTTTTTCACCAGCCTTGATATGTAATTCCAGATCATTGATTACACCTGTCTGCTTGCCATAATGAAAGGCGATATGCTTAAAATGAATAGCGCCATCATTCACCTTTAACTCAGTTGCGTTTTTATCATCCACGATGCCTAAAGGTTTGGATAAGGTGCCCATGCCATCTATCGCCGTGCCTATGGCTTCAAACAACGCACTCATCTCCCACATTATCCATTGTGACATGCCGTTTAAACGTAACGCCAAACTGATCGCAATCGCGATAGCGCCTATACTCACCGCATCATGCATCCATAACCAGATAGACAATGCCGCCACCGCAAATACCACGATATAGTTGATAAATTGCACTAATACCGAGAGCCCGGTGGCCAGGCGCATCTGCTGGTATACGGTGGTTAAAAATCCAGCCATACCCTGTTTGGCATATTCGGATTCCCGTTGACTATGAGAAAACAATTTCACGGTAGTGATATTGGTATAGCTATCAACAATGCGCCCCGTCATATTCGATCGAGCATCGGCCTGTTCTGCCGAAATTTGTTTTAAACGAGGAATAAAAAAACACTGTATCGCGATATAAAACCCTAGCCAAACCAGTAGTGGTAACACCAGGCGCCAATCGGCCGTGGCTACCAAAAATAACATCGCCGAAAAATACACCAGCACATACACCATCACATCCAATAATTTCATCACCGCTTCACGCACGGCCAAAGACGTTTGCATGACCTTGGTGGCAATGCGCCCGGCAAAATCATTTTGGTAGAATTCCATATTTTGTTTTAATAAATAGCGATGGGCCTGCCAGCGAATAGACATCGGGAAATTGCCTAATAACGATTGATGCATCAGCAGCGCATGCAGAAACGTTATTATCGGCATCACCACTAACAAAAGCACACTATAGGCCAGCAATGTAGCCCCTTCATCGGCCAGTAACGTGGCTTTATTTTTGCTCACCAGCCAATCAACCAACTGGCCCATAAAGCTGAACAGCGAGACTTCTAATATCGCCAAAATGGCGGTAAGCACCGACATCAACAGCAAAGGCAATTCCATACCGCGGGTATAATGGCGACAAAAAGCCAGCAACGTAGCAGGTGCTTGCTCAGGTTCCTCGGCAGGAAATGGATTTATTAAACGTTCAAAAAAACCTAACATCACAGATTAAACCTATAAAGATAACAAAACATAGCAGCCACTGATCATGAACTTGCTGTGCTACAGCGCCTGCCATACAATCGTACAGCACGCTAAAACAGATAAATTCTAAGCTAAGAGGTCATTGACATCAACGCACATCCACGTCGAACGTTCCGCCTCAAGAACACGCTGATGGCAGCTTCCGGTGGTGTGGTGCTGACGCTGCTGTTCATTTATGCCTATTTCACTGGGCGTTTATTTATTACACCCGAACTTGCCATAGGCTTCGGTCTTATTTCCTGGGGCGGCAGTTTCACCATTATGTTGATGATCGCCACCGGTTATTCCGAGCGTTTTACCGACCCGGGTAATGCAAAAACACCGATTGTTGCATTAACTGCCAATGCATTAGACGGTGATAAGCAAAAATGTTTAGAGGCCGGTATGAGTGATTATATGTCAAATTCGGTCAAAGTTGAGCAGTTGAAAACCATGCTAAGCAGCTATGTTAGCTAGCAGGCAATACAAGGAAGTCGTATGAAATACGCCATTTTAAGTCTGATGTTTTTATTATCCCTAAGCCATGGCCTCACCGCCAATGAGATTAATAGCGCAGGCGTCATTGCCTATGCCATTCATAAGGGGAAAACACAAATATTATTAGCGGATCATAGCGGCTTGGCTTTTTATCGGGGTTATGCCGCATTTGGAGGCAGCATTGACGGCAATGAAAGCCATAAAGAAGCCGCATTACGTGAGTTCCATGAAGAAACCCGCTGCGCTTTCAAAGACGTTGCCATCAAGCTTTCCGAAAAGAAAATCATCAATAATAACTTTGTCAGTTTTATTGTTGAGCTACCCTATTTTACCGAACCGCAATTAGCGCTAAGACAGCAAAAAAGTGGCTGCAAAGGCGGCGTATTCCAGGAACGTGGACCGTTAATCTGGTTTGCATTCAAGGCCGATGCAAAAGATAAAACCACGATTCAGGCAGCCTTACTTCAACCACCAGAAAAGTTTTGGTCAAAATCCACTGCAGTGTTAGATAAAGCCTTACGGGCAGGTTTGTTACCACTGCCTTAAAGGTTAAGAATAATACTGTGATTATCAGGTATCATTTATCCTTTTTTCGATACAGCATCACTCTTATAACAGATATACTGTGTCGCTTGGAATTCAGGCTTAGAAACACCATGGCCTGAAGTTTGTATTCTCGTACAACTTTGGATGAAAATGAATAAATCACCCCTTTTTACCACTGCTCTAATAAGCAGCTTGGGCCTTTTTGCATGCTCTGATGATGATCACAGTGACCGTATTGCCGCAGAAACCGCAAAACAAAATGATCTTATTGCACAGCAAATTGAACAACAAAATCAGGTTGTCAATCCACAAGTGATAGTGCATGGCATGATTGTTGATGCTGAAACGTCAGAGCCTGTTCAAGAAGCAACCATTCAGATAACGATTGCCAACAAGGTTGTCTTTGAATTTACCATCGCTGCAGATGGCGTATTTGAATTGCCCGCTATGTCGGCCAATTCTGATTACGAAATGTTGGTAACCAGCCCTACCGATGCCTTTATGCCAAGAGCCCTATTCGCAAGTACAAAAGTGAATCAGATAGGTACGGTTTACAATGATATCGGTCGATTCCCAGTATCTACAGCTAACACCATCACCTTTTCGGTATTGGAAGAAAATACCCTTGAGCCTATTTCTGGATTAACGTTTATAGGCGCTTCTTCCCTGGGCAATTCATCTGCTTCAAACTATTTAAATTATCAACATACCTCAACCTTTAATGCTGATACCGGGCAATACAGTATTACTGTACCCGAGAAAATTAACATACAACTTAGCGCGAATATGGATCTGAATAATGATGGCTACAGTGACTTCTACAGTTACTATTACTATTATAATTCAACCTTACTTGTGAATAGCTTTTTATTGGATGCAGGTGAAAGCATTCTATTATCTAGTGTTAACTCAAGCATTCCTGTTCCTGTTGGGGAAGTACTGGAAAATATTGATATCCGCATTTCAGTAATTGATGCCACAGGTTTGAGCTATAAAGATATCGATTTGGCTTATTACAGCCAAGATCCAAAAACGCTAGAGCAACTTGAACACCTGGCTGTATTTGATGAGGCAAGTCAGCAGTATGTCTTTAGCGATGTAGCCATCACTAACTCTGATTTATACATTTACCAATCCTCTTTTGTATTGGATAAAACCTTATATCGCAGCAGTAATATTAGCTTAACTCCCTATTTGGATAATGAAGAGCAGCTGCAATATCGAATCTCAACCCTTAGCAATTACTATAACACCTACTCGGTTGATCAAGAATTACACTTGGTTTTCACGCCTTCAACATCTAACCCCGATGTCGAACTGATCTATAGCAATACCGAACTCGACAGCAGCAAATACAATTTTGAAGCCTTCTATTCTGTTCCTGTGGATATCGAGCCTGAACAAATAAAATTGATCAAACAATATCATGTCAGCGTTATTCGTGGTGATGATGATGCAAATGATGCAGTAGCTGCAGGCAGTACACAGTTTACTTCTGGCCCTGAAGAAATCGCTATTACCCCCCGTTTAACGCTAAATAATACATTGCTTAGCGTTCAGCCGGATGCAGCGTTGTCTACTGGAGAATATAGATATAGTGTCGGAGAAGTTATCGATAAAAGAAATGGTGTCGCCATTGATTTATATTATGACACTGAATCATTCACTATCAAAAATACAGAAGACTTTGATATTAATGCACTGCGCTTAGATAATAATAATTATTTCACTAATGGCGCTTTAATTACCGCAAACAATACCAATGGTGAAGCGTCAACGGCTTCTAATCAAAGCAGTCGAGCTATTTTATTTATCCCAACCAGTGTAGAAAATCTTCAAAATTTCAAGCTTACAAAAACTGCTTATGTTAGAAATGGTGTGCAAACTTCAGATTTTGATACCTATGAAATCGTCAACAACGGTAATATGTATTACTCAGCTAGCACCTACCATCTTTATGCAACCGCTGAAAATGAAACTATATTGGGTAATATTAGCTATCGCCAGTCAGGTACCAGTCTTGAAGATGGTAAATGGTATGGCATATACTCTTATACATATTTATCCGATAATATCGATTCCTCGGCTATCAATAATATAACCTTCTCTTATGAATATGAAACCCGTGAATCTAAAGCAGAAGACGGCACGCTTATTCCTGGTAATAAATTCCAAGGCACCATCACCTTAGACGTTTTATAACCAATTAGGCACCACGATTTCCTGCTTGGTAAATAGATCTACCAAGCAGGATATCCATCGTTACAACACCAAACCTTTATGCCAGCCAAACTCACGTGCCTTCCCGCTTATCGGATCAACAAAACGAAGTGTTTTAGCTAACAGTTGTAATGGCAGATTAAAATCATCCGCCGATTCTTTTTGTAAATTCGGATAATATTTATCGTTTAAAATTGGCCAAGTCAAACTTGCCATATGCACACGTAATTGGTGAGTTTTCCCACTTATAGGCTCCAGTTCAAATAACGCCTTATCACCTCGTTGTTGCACACAGCATATCTTTGAATAGCTGTTTGCCTGTCCTGACACCACTTTCATACAAAATTTGGGATCGCCTGCAACCAGCCGATTTTTTACCTGCCATTGCTGGCCACATAAATCAGATTCAGGATTAACCTTAGCCACGGCCTGATATAGCTTATGTATACGTCGCTGAGCAAAGAGCTGATGATAGACATCCCGCGTGGCTGGCTTTTTCGAAAACATCACCAAGCCTGCCGTCACCCTATCTAGCCTGTGTAAGGCTTGTAAATCGGGCAGCCCCATCTTTATACGCAGGCGAGTTTGCAGACATTCATTAACAAATTGTCCACCGGGAATCACCGCCAAAAAATGCGGTTTAAAAGCCACCACAAGGTGTTCATCTTCAAAAACGATGCTTTCATCAAAGGGAATATTCACTTCATGTAAAACTTCACGATAATAATAAACCCGCTGCTGAGCTTGATAACGGGTATCGGGGCGAATCAAGCTACCATCATGCCAATGCACCTTTCCCGCCAACATGCGTTGAGTCCAGATCTCATTATCCATATGTGGAAATTTGATCGCCATGTACTCAAGCACGGTATTCACATTAAGAATGTTCTGCGGCAAGGTAAACTTTGACGTGGTAGAGGCAATACCCATGTGAGCATCCAAATGATGGATTATATCAGGGCTTAAGTCGTATAGTTAAATTAGCTATTCTGCGTGTTAAGTTGTTCTCATCGCACCTTTAAATAACTTTTTTGTCATGTCAAAATAACAGATTTACATTGTCTTGAAAGTTGATCTCATTATAATTCATCACTTGGATAAATTTAAAAATGGATGATAATAATGAAAATAAAAACCACGGGCATGATAGCCCTTTCCCTTTTTTCCCTTAATGCCTGTATTAAAGATGTACCCGTTAGCGGAGGCGATGAGCAAAACCAAAACACTACGCCAGCAAACGCGCTGCAAGGAAAGTTACTGGATAGCTACGTTTCAAATATTGTTTATGAAACAGAAACCCTCAATGGAAAAACCAAAGCCGATGGCACATATTATTATCTAGAAGGCGAAACAGTCACCTTCAAAATTGGTGATATTACCCTGCCTAGTTCCTCTGCCAGAGGATTAACCACACCTTTTACCATCAGTGCCAGTACCGATCTTAGCGATATCCGTGTTATCAATATCACCCGTTTATTACAAACACTGGATGCAGACGCAGATCCTGACAATGGCATTCATATCTCAGATGAGGTCCATACTGCAGCAGATGGTATGAGTGTTAATTTTGCAGCCACAGATTTCACTACAGAAGTTCAAGCTCTGTTAGATAACCTAGGTATTGCGGCTTTAATTCCCGAAATTGATGCGATGGCTCATTTAACGACCAGTGTTAGCCATGTGATGGATTTAGAGAAGTTCTTAAATCAAACCTCGTTTTTTGTATCCCCTTTTCTCGATGGAAGCGGCGATTTTTTCTATCTTGAATACATATTAAAAGATGATGGTTATCTTTATGCTATTGATGAGACGGGTGCAGAAACGCAGGATCGTTCTGCAGGTTTTTCATTGGCCAATGAAGCGATCATATCTAAAGTGAGTATTGAAGATCCAAATGACTCTATGAATTACATCCTGGTAGATCTATATATTGTTGTGGTTAACTATGATGTTGGCAAAGATATGTATACCTATTGCCAAGCAACTGAAGGACTAGCGGTGTCTAGACTTGAAGCGGCTATTGGCGGAGCCAGCTTAAACTTAAGCTTCACCACTATCGATAATGTAGATCAAGCTGTAAAAGCCTGTAGAGCCCTATATGCAGCAGATCAAACACCTACACTGTATAACTACTATACCTTTACAGAACAAACAGCTATAGATTTCCCTGCCACTAAAATGGTAATGCCATCTGAAGACCCTAGCGCCATCACACCATAAATGGCCATGCCCTTCTGTATTAAACACAGAAGGGCTTTTTTTCGATAAATATTACTACTCCCTCCTTATTCATCCGCAAGATTTTTATTTAGTCCAAATAATAGTTATAGTTAAAGACACGATACCCGTTCTACAAAGGCATTTTTGACCATGAGCCAAAATAATAAACCTAACTGGCGCCACCACTGGGTAGAGATTAATAAGCTCCAGGTACATTATGTAGAACAGCGTCCTGTGGGGGAGATAAAAGAGACGATTATTTTATGCCATGGTTTTCCCCATTTATGGTTTAGCTGGCATAGACAAATCCCGGCCTTGGCAGCTGCGGGTTACCGCGTTATTGCACCTGACATGCGTGGTATGGGGCAAACCTCGGCGCCCGAACAAGCCTCAGAATATACGGTAGAGAACACAACAAAAGATCTATTAGGTTTACTGGATCACCTGGCATTAAACAAGGCCGTATTTGCAGGCTTGGATTTTGGTGCATTCTCCATTTATGATTTAGCCTTGCTGCACCCGGAACGTGTGACAGCCATTATTGGTTTGGAAAACCCTGCCGCCCCGCAAAACCCGGCGATATCCCCGTTAACTGAATACCAGGCGATGGGAGAACAGCATTTTTTACATATCGCCTATTTCACCCAAGAACTTGGCCGTGCAGATCGCGACCTCAGTGAAGCCCCCCGAGAATTTTTCAAAAAAGTGTTCTGGGCATTAAGTAAAGACGGTAATTATTTTGACTGTTTTAAACACCCACCAGAGACTGCTTATATCGATGCGATGAATGAAGCACCTGATCTACCATGGAGCTGGTTAAGCGAGATGGAGCTTGAATTTTTTGTTAGTGAATACAGCCGTTCGGGTTTTACCGGCGGGCTGAATTGGTATCGTTCCATGGATATTAAATGGCAGGAACGCAAAGCATTAGAACATATTGTATCAGCCGTACCCGCCTATTTTTTAGGCAGCGAACAAGATGTAGATCTGGAAGCTTTTCATGGGGATGATCCTATCTCGCTGATGCGAAAATCGTTTCCCGATTTACGCAGGGTTGAAATGATCGCCAATGCCGGGCATATGGTGCAGCTGGAAAAATCCTGTGAAGTGAACAGACATCTGATAAGTTTTATGCATGATATTGTGGCCAGGAAAACCGGGCATAGTCGTTAAACACACAATTTTCCCTCTGACTTAAACCTGGCTTAATTGCTGTTTGATAAGCTCGGTTATCTGCTGCGCATTAACCGGTTTACTGCAGATAGCCGCAGCGCCCAAATGAGTTAACTTTTTCGCTTCGGCGCTATCGTTATTTGCAGTCACAGCAATCATGATCACGTCAGTACTTAGGCGCTGTTCCTGAGCTTGTTGTAAAACTTCATAGCCATTCATCTCTGGCATCTGAATATCTAACAGAACCACATGAGGTTGCCACGAGGCCAATAATGCCATCGCCTCTTTGCCGTTGCAGGCTTCTTCGCAGCGGTAACCTTCGCGGCTGATTATTTTGCGTAATAACAGTCGATTCACCGAGACATCATCAACGATAAGTACCTTTTCATTAGAGCCTGGCACTGCGGTTAGCGCGTTATGGGTCTCCATACCTGGGTCTGCCATCATCACCTGGGCTTTGGCCGAAGCGCTGGATTGATATTGGTAACTGAGCCCTAAATGCTGGCCTATCATCAGCAGCAGCTCCTGACGTTTATAAGGTTTACGTAAAAAATCATCCGCGCCCTGGGCCAGAATCGATTGGCGTTCATCTTCAAACGCACTTGCCGTTAACGCAATGATGGGCACCGTCTTGCCACGTTCAAGGGCTTTAATGCATCTTGTAGCTTCCAAGCCATCCATCACCGGCATACGAATATCCATCAAGATCAACTGGGGTAATTGTTGCTTAAACTGGCTAATCGCCTGCTCGCCATTACCGGCAACAATCACCTGAAATCCCAACGGTTCCAGAATTTTACGCGCTAACTCTCGGTTATCACCTTTATCATCAACCACCAGAATACAAGGTAAGGATGAATCAGCCTGCAACCCTATGATGACGGATTCCATTTCTGTAGAAACCTCGGCTTCAGCCTGCTGCGCGTCAAAGGTGAAGGTAAATTTCGAACCGCTATGGGCTGCAGATTTAGACGTTTTAACCGTGCTAGTGAAGACAATATCGCCGCTCATCATACGCGCATATTCACGGCTGATCGCCAAGCCTAAGCCCGTGCCGCCGTCAGCCTTTAAACCGGACTGGGTTTGTTCAAAACTGCAAAAAACCAGATCATGTTCTTCGGGTGCAATGCCAGGGCCTGTATCCTCAACATCGATAGAGAGTCGATAAAAACCGTTTTCAAGCTGGGTACTTTGACAAGAACAACGCACAAAACCTTGCTGGGTAAACTTCACCGCATTACCGAGTAGATTAATCAACACCTGACGTACTTTTCCGCCATCGGCGTGTAAGGCTTTGGGCATGACATGCATATTTTCAAAAGACAGTTTCAGGCTTTTTTCCTGGCAACGTAACTGGAAAATATGTTGCATATCTCTGAGCAGAAGTTGCACATTTACATCGTTCAGCACCAGTGTCGCATGGCCAGCTTCAATTTTTGAAATATCCAAGATGTCATTGATCAAACCCAGCAAATGACTGCCGGCATTATTGATAATCGCCAACGATTCTTGTCGCTGTTCTACGCTGGTATCCGGGTTTGTTTGTAATAGCTCTGAAAACCCCAGAATAGCATTTAAAGGCGTTCGAATTTCGTGAGACATATTGGCCAAAAAAGTACTCTTGGCCAAATTGGCAGCCGCGGCTCGTTGCTCTGAAGCCTCGGCTAAATGTCGAGATTCTTCAGCCGCCAACTGAGCCTTACTGCGCTTACTTATTTCTGCAGCAAGGCGACGATTCCAGTACAAAACAGAGCCTATACCTATAGCCATCAATAAAAAAATGGCACTACCCCAACGTATATATCGCCCCCAATCAATTATCGCAGGCACCGGTTGATTCACCCATTTATCGAAGATCAATTTCTTTTCTTGAGCGGTAAACTGTTCAAGCGCATTATTAATAATGGGTATCAATGCTTGCAGCGCAGGTCTGACACTAACAACCGGTTGATAACGTTCATTAACGCTCAGCGCTATTTTCAGGTTTTTGATACGTAACTGGCGTTGATGATATTCCACCGCCACAGCGTTTGCCATTAACGCATAAGCTTGATTATTCACCACCGCCTGCAAGCCATCTTCAATACTGGACAATAATAACAAAGGAATTGCAGGATGATGTTGCTGTAAAAAAACATGCTCGGGTGAGTGCTTTACCACCGCAAGGCTTTTGCTATTTAACTCAGCTATCGATTGCATCATCACTTGTTCACGCTGCGTGACGATCACTTGGGGAAGCTCTAAATAGGGACGACTATAACGTAAGCTTTTATTCAACAAAGGGTTTTGTGGAAGACGCAGCATGATATCAACGTCACCCTCTAGCAAAGGTGCGAAGGCATCTTCTGCTGACAACAGCACTAACTCAATATTAAAACCTAAACGTTCTGCCAGAATATTTATATAATCACTGTTAATACCAGCAATATTTCCTTCTTTATCCACATATTCAAACGGTGCCCGGTTTTTAACCATCCCCACTTTCAAAACCGGTAAGCCCTTAATCCAAACCCGTTGCTGCTCGGTCAACAAGCCCTTTTTACTCATCGAGGGAATCGCAATCCATTTATTGATAATGCCATTCAATGCTCTGTGGCCAATGTGATGCACAGCCTTATTAACAATGCCTTTTAATATCGGCCAGTCATCACGCAGCGCAAAAGCCATATGATAAGGGGCGATATCCTTAAGAGTCATGGCCTGAATACCTAATATATGATCACGAAGAATGTAATAACTATCGAAACGGTGGGAGATGAAAAAGTCTGCTTTGCCTGTCGCTAAATAATCTAAAGCCTGCGTAGCATTGGCTACCTGAATGATATCTGCCTGCCCCTTTAGTTCAGCCAGATGCTTTTTAGCCAAAATGTGATAATAAACGATACGGCTGCCGGCAAGTTGTGGCAACGACTCCACCAGTTCTGGTTCATCAGATCTTGCATAAGCAATGATCGGCATCTCAACAAACGAGTCCGTGGAAAGCAGCCCATAAACCTGATGGGCCTGTACTGCACCACCAAAAACGCCATCAATTCTGTGCGCTTTTGCAGCTTCATAAACCGCAGCCCAAGACTCACTTTTTTTAATATGGATAGTAATACCCAGCTGCTGTTCCAACAAGGTTTTGATATCTATCGCTACCCCGACCAACTTACCGTCACTATTCGTCATTAAAAATGGCTCATGCGCAGGTAGCCCCATCGTGATACTAGGGTGCTCGGCCAACCATTGTTGTTCAGTGGGATTCAGCTCTATACCCGAAGGCACAATAGCGGCTTGAACATGAAGCAGTGAAGACAAGCACAGCGTAAGCAGACACCATATACCGAAGAAAAACAGTCTCTGCGTCATTGGCAATATGCGCATCGTTAACCTCGGTTACCTAAATTTCAGCCTATCTCATCAAGCATAGTTCACTCAAAGGGCTTAATCATATATTTAAACTGCACTTTTAATATACTTAATGCCTAGCTGTTTATTCCCCTTTATTCATTTTAGTGTTTTAAGCATCGCAATATGCTTTATACCGGCATCTAAAAAAGGCTCACCATAGCTTACAAAACCCAGTTTTTGATAAAACTCCAATGCCGATATTTGTGCATGCAGGAAGACCTGGCTATCACCTCGTTTTTTAGCCTCGCCCATCAAGCTCTTCATCACCGTATTACCTAGCCCCTGGTGCCTAAAAGCGGCTAACACGGCCACGCGGCCAATATGCCCATCGGTTAATAATCGCCCTGTGGCGACGATCTTTTTATCGCTATAGATCACGCAGTGCAAGGCATTATCATCGAGCCCATCAATATCGAGCTCGGCGCTGACACCTTGCTCCAGGGTAAATACCTGATGCCTTAAAGCGAGTATATCTGGCTGTGTTTTAACCGTGAATCTAACAACTTGAGTGGTAAACATGGTTTATCCAACCGGCACCGCAAACAGGGTAATAAATAATAAAATAGCCGCTAACAAAATCCATGCCGATTTAATCCATAAAGACTTTGTAACGGTTAAAGCCACGATGCATTGAATAAAATAATAAAAAGCAAAGGATCGAGAAGCCAAGGCCAAAACCTCAAAGGTATTTACAGTCCAGGTTAAGATAATCGCACCTATGCCCACCACTAAATATCCCAGAGCTGGTTTCATTTTCCCCTGGCTCATTTCTTCCATATTACCGGTTGCCGCTAACATATCGGCCACCGCTGCCGAAAATTGACTCAAGGTTGCAGCAAGAATCAAAGGCGGGATAAGCATCATAGAGACCAAACCGATTAAATCGATCAGGCTGTGATCATTGTATTCACCATTTAAAGCATGCAGCACAGGCAGCGCCAATGCCACAAACGAGATATAAACAATGCTGGATATGATTTGCGACCAACGTGAGGTTTTTATTCTTAATGCAGCATCATAGGTTTTACCTAAATAGCGGCTGGTTTCAAAACCTTGTACCACAATCAATGTGCCTGCCAATATGGTTAACATCTTCCAATTGGACTGATCTTGCCAGGCAGGCATGATTAAACCTTCTGCCGATTGCCAGGCATTAAGATCATAAAAAGCGAGGTTTATCGATAAAAGAATGATGATGGCAAAGGTTGCAATTAAGGCCCACTTCTCCAGAAATTCTAACGGAGCTAAACCTTTAAGCAAACCGATAAGCGTGATCACAATAATAACGGCGGTGGTTAATAGATCTTCATTGAGATGTGTATCGGCATTGAGACTGGTTAATACAAAAGCCGACAGGATATGCAGATATAAACACACCGAAATCACATAAGCTAAAATCAAGGCAAGATCGGATAAGCGTTGAAATGTGAGTGTTGTTTTGGCTGGATTGTCCTGCAAGGCAGGTTCAACATGGCGGATGTTAAATCGAATCATCTCCCCTACAGCAAAAGCCAATAAACAAATCAAGGCCATGGCATAAACCGAATAAGCCGCCACGGCCCCACCCAGAATAGGCACAATCACTAAAAACCCGCTACCAAATATAGAGGCCAGGGGTGTGCTAATAGCACCGAAAAACTGTTTCACAAACGGTCCTTTTTGTTTTATGCGGGGAATATCATTTTTCAGTTTCGGAGTTTAACACTTCGTTAGTTAAAACTAACACCTAAGTGGGTATCCGCTTTTACTCCTATGTTTAAATAGCCATGATATCAAAAACCAAAAAGTCCTTTATGCCTTGATTGATGAAGCTCATTTGATGCATATGCAGCTGCTGAGAAAGCTCAGCTTATTATTTGATAGGTTCCCGAAAAAATAACCTGGTGTTATTGGGTCAATAATAATTGACTACACTTTGATTTTTTGACAGATAATAATTTTTGGGAAAAGTGTGACGATCATTTGGCTCGCTACAGATACTTATGGCTTAAAGTCAGTATAAAAGTCACTTATAAAATGAATGGCTAAACAAGTTAAAATCCCATCAAAAAGTCACTTGTTAGTTGAATCTTCGGTATAAAAAAATTGAAATATAAGTAATAAGAAGTGCTCCATATACCCTAGGTTAAATCATATCTAACACCTCAATACAATAGACAATAGCAGTGTTATTTTACCTTGCAGCCGTCTTCGGTTATGGTAGCAGCCCTTATGCAAGGTCTCCGCTTTTCTCAATAAAATAACCTATCTCCATTTTTTTATGAATCAAGAAAAAAAATCTCTATCTTTATTTGCTTTAATTTTTTTAAGCTGTTTATTGCTGCTATCAGCTTTAGTGATTGCATTGCATGTCATCGTAGACCCTGATAATCGCTATAACCTGGTAAATATTCCGTCCATAGAAAAGCGTAAAGGGGCTTTGGTTGAAAGTGGAAAAAATAAAACTCACTTAATTCAAAATACCGACGCTAACTGTATTATTTTGGGTACATCACGAAGTGAGGCAGGCATCCTCCCCGAATCTATCTCGGATTATAACTGTATAAACGTATCATTGATGCATGGCTCGATTCACGATATGCAAGATATTCTCAATTTTGCAGATCATTATATGGATATAAAATCTGTATTTTTTGGCATTGATTATGCGATGTTCTTACCCAATGAAGACAAAGTTCTACATTCTTATACTTTGCCCAATCAAGAAGATAAAGAAATTAACGCTTCATTTACGGATATGCTTTCTGTTACAAAACTAATCGATATTATAAGAGTGTTAGCAGGAGAGCCGGTTAAAAGCTCTGACATACATGAAGACAATGGCGTACGAAAAACGAATCGATGGCAAGAAAGTTTTGAACGAAATGGCCATGCACCCATGTTTTTACATAATGAGCGTCGTTTCATTATGCGTGAAATCTATAACAAACCAACTAACCGCACTCAGGAAACAAGAAAAAGAACTCAATATAAACGCCCACATAAGAAACTAGGGAACAACAACAAAACTCAACATATTAGCTACCAAAACAAGATGCAGAGTTTTAATGCTATTTTGAAGCTATGCCATTCTAAAGGCATAAAGTTATATCCATTTATTTCTCCGGTTCATATTCGTCAAATTCATTTAATTGATACCTCAGACCGATTAAATGATTTTTTTCAATGGAAACATGAGCTACTCGAACAAATCGCTAAAAGGGATTCTAGCATTGATTTATGGGATTTCTCATACATTCAAGGCATTTCCGATGAAGCTGTTCCAAAGGATAGAAGTCCGATGCAATGGTACTGGGAATCTCAACATTATAAACAAGCATTAGGGCAGCTGGTTTTGGATGAAATGCAAAGCCAATCCACTACCTTCATAATCAATGCTAAGAATGTTGATGCTATTAATGAAAATCAAAGAATCGCTTTGCAAGAATTTAAACACTCAAATAAACGAGTAGTAAAAAAACATGTAAACTGGAATAAAAGATACCATGCTCTTTAATAGCTATGTTTTTATTTTTGCATTCTTACCCATTACGCTTATTTTATTTTATTGCAGTAAGAAATTTCATGGCACAAAAGCAGCACAAATTGTATTAGTTTTATCTTCCCTATTCTTCTATGCCTGGTGGGATGCTAGATACCTAGCACTCATATTACTCAGTGCAGGGTTTAATTATATATTGGGGCTATATCTCGCTTTCAGGCCCTTAAAACAAACGTATCACTTTGGGCTTATCGCAAATATATTATTATTAGCCTATTTTAAGTACCTCAACTTCTTTCTAGACAATATCAATGTACTCACAGATAGTAGTTTTACTATTGAACAAATAGTTCTTCCCTTAGCGATATCATTTTTTACTTTCCAGCAAATATCGTACTTAACCAGCTGTTATCAAAATCAAAAAGCAGAACATAATGTTATATGTTATTTATTGTTTATCTGTTTTTTCCCTCAGCTAATTGCAGGGCCTATTGTTCATCATAAGGAAGTGCTTAAACAATTTACGAAGAAATCCTTTGCCACGATGAATTCCCCTCTTATGGTAATTGGCCTGTGTATTTTCATTATAGGCTTGGCGAAAAAATTAATACTTGCAGACAGTTTGGCTCAATATGTTGATCCCGTATTTTCTAGCGCAATGAATGGCGCTAACGTCAGTAATCAAGATGCCTGGATGGCATTATTTGCTTATAAATTTCAGCTATATTTCGACTTCTCAGGCTATGCTGATATGGCCATAGGCTTAGGGCTTTTATTTGGTATAAAGTTACCCATCAATTTTGAATCACCGTATAAAGCCAGTAATATTTTTGAGTTCTGGAACCGCTGGCATATCACCTTAGCACGCTTTATGAGAAGCCATGTATACCGGCCATTAGCTAGGCGTTTCACCTTCTATGCAGGAGCACAGTGCGCTTTAGTGTTAAATATTGTGATTGGCGGCATCTGGCATGGAGCCGATTGGAACTTTTTATTATGGGGGCTTTTTAATGGTCTGTTACTGATAGGCAATCATTTCTATAGAAAGTTTAGCTATAGAAACTTTTCTAAAACTTTTTTGAAAAGCCATTATTATTATATCTGCTGCATATTGATAACCTTCTTTGCCACCATGTTATCCAGTGTCATGTTTCGCAGTGAAAGTCTTACCGCTGTATTAAATATGTTTACCCACTTATTCGTAATCAATGACTACAGCCACATGCTTCACACCAGTTGGATGGATTACTTGTTTATCATTGCCCTGTTTTTTTTAGTGTGGTTTTTCCCTAATACAAAACAGATATTTAATGCTCATAAAGCGGGTATATCATTAATCAGATCAGTACCCGATAGTATTATTAAATTGAAAATTGAACAGCTTACTATCAAACACAGTCTCTTTTTCAGCTTACTATTTTTTGTCTGTGTGCTGTTGCTCTCTAAAGAAAAGCCTTTTATTTATTTCCAATTCTAAAAGTATTCAAACTCACATAATAGAGCTCTAATAAATCATGCTCGCAGCTACTGCGTTTATGCTTATAGAGTCACAACTCAAACTGATCAGGTGATAATAAAAATCTAACAGGTAAATATTGTATTTCGGCTTAGCACAACATCATTGGATTGTCCGAACTCTCAACACACAGGACGCTCATTAACAGACAAGCAAACCTCCCCTCATAGCTATTAATAAAAAACGCCTTTGCCACCGCCTTGCAGTGGAAGGCGTTTACGCCTGGAATTGTGCGACTGCTTGGGTAATCAGCCGAAAGGAAAATCAGGTAAAGCAGATATGGGGCTGAGTTTTATTCAAAAGTTGTATGGCGTTGATAAGTTTAGCAAGGATAAAACAGCCGTTGAACACTACCAATTACGGAAAATTTAATCGAAACCTACGCTTGCAAAATTAAAGAAATGGCTGGATAAAACGTTGGCTAATACGCCCCCGAAAAGCAGTTTAGGCAAAGCGTTAAGTTATCTCAATAATCAATGGTCGCGTTTATGTCACTACGTTGATGATGGTCAGTGGCCAATCGATAATAATGCTGCGGAACATAGCATGCGGCCGTTTGTAATTGGGCGTAAAAATTGGTTATTTTTAACCAGTGTTGGCTGCGCTAAAACGAGCGCCAACCTTTATAGCTTGATTGAGACAGCGAAGGCTAATAATTTAAACAGCTACGATTATCTTAAGCACGTATTCACGATGTTACCGCAGGCAGAGACTCTCGCAGATATCGATCAATTGCTGCCTTGGTCAGTTAACCACGAAATCAGCTATTAGCAATATGGATTGGTTCGGTGCTTACGGCTAATTAAATGGCTTTGATCTGCAAAATAACCATGACCCAAATATCCACAGGAACAGACACCTACTTTTGTACAATCACATCAGGTTTATTTTTGCTCCAATTAACAATTGAGAGTCCAATTAATCACCTTCAATTAATTGGACGTTTTATCCAAACAATCCCCAAACCATTAATTGAACAGTGGCTCAGAAAAAAATAATGAGTGGATTAATCCTTAGGCGCTAATTTGGGGAAGTAGTATTCTTCAGCATGAATAGGCAAAGCCCACTTGATAGGCGAGCGATTTGTCTCAGTTGTAATTAAACCCTCTTTTTTTAATTGAGAAACGAGATTAGTTAAGGTTTTATCTTTTAACCCCGTAATTGGCCCAACTTCTGATCGCTTTATCTCGCCAACAAGGAACAGCTTTTGCAATAATAGGATAGCTTCATCACGCAATGTTGGCATGAATTCAGTTTGATTTGAGTCTTTTAGTATCCTCTTTTCTTGTCTAGCTTTCACATAGGATTTAATACGATCATCAGCACCTTCAATAGCAAATAACATGGTCATGTAGTTAACCTGATCAAGAGCTGTATCTATCATATAATGACAAAAATTAAGCAGTTCAGACTCACTCAAGTTCCCTCTACCATCCCGATCACCTTTCCTTGGGTGATCAGCAGCAGCAAGCATATTTTTATATGCATCACCACTCCGCGCTAGTCCTCGACTTAAACACCATATACCTACCCCCTTCAGACCAATCTTCTTGAGAATTTCATCAATATGTAAACGTGCAGTTCGGCCATTCCCATCCGCAAAAGGATGCATCCAAACAAGTCTGTGGTGAGATGAGACTGCACCAATAATGTGTTTTAGCTTATATCCCTTCGTGAGGTCATAAGCCTCTTCAAATCGGTGTAAACAATACTTCAAGTCATCACCACTGGGCGCTTCATGGTTCCCCACATCAGCATCTGTTTCACGTATTTCACCAGGAATTACAGGTGTGCTATCAGTGCGTTCCTGATTCCAAACAACCCTCTTTTCCTCAGGTATTTGCATCATAAATTGTTCGTGAATAGAGCAGATGAAATCAACTTTATAAATATCTGCCTTTTCAACCGGATTTCCCTCTAGCCAATCTTGAACTTTGATATGAGCTATTGATTCCTTAGCAAAATCTTTCTTCGTAGGCTCTTCAGAATAAACACCTTTCATCGCCTCGCGTATTTCACGGAGCGTTGTTGGGTTGCCCTCTATACGATTACTGTAATAAGAATTCATCAGCCTCATATGCTGAGTCATGACATCCATCACTGTGCTATTTATTCTACCGGCCAAATATGAGTCGGCTCCAATTAGCTCGGTAGCTTTATCCCGTAAGCTATTGGACTCCTCCCTATCTAGAGTCATTTCTTGGGGAATCATAGGATCAATCATCGACACGTGCATTTTCCATCAGGTAATTTAACGGGTAAAACAACTGGTAAAACAACTGGTAAAACAACTGGTAAAACAACTGGTAAAACAACTGGTAAAACAACTGGTAAAACAACTGGTAAAAAAACTGGTAAAAAAACTGGTAATTTTTATTGATAAAAAAGTCTAAACTGTTTATTGGTAATTATCAATAAAATGCCTCTAAGTTTTAAGTCTATAGGCATTAAGCCTCTAAGAATTAAGTCCATAAGGTAGTGAATGGATGTCTAATCTTTAGCTTATAACTGGCAAAAGAACTGGTAAAAGAACCGGTAAAACAACCGGTAAAACAACCGGTAAAACAACTAGAAATTTAACCGGAAAAAGCGGCGAAATAGGGCGGATATTTGGCTTGATATATATTCTAGAATACTTGGTTAAATCTCACTTGGTGAAATACTACTCTTCTCTAAATAGGAGATTAGCTTTATGGAATCGGTCTCCGTGTGTTAAATCGCATCCAAAATTGACCCACTATTTGCATCGAAAACTGCCCCACCTAATGAGCCTCAGTATGGCTCAATTCTATTTACTTTTTCCAGTAGATTTTTCTTGCTGACTCGTTGAATGTTTAAAACGGTATGGCTCACCCGAGAGTAGCCTTCGTTGGCGTTACGCAATTGCATACGGTAATGGAAACAGCTTTGGCTGGTGTATTGATCTACACCGGTGCCAATGCTGGTGCTGTCTGTCCACTGGCGGCCTTGATTGACATCGGAAAAGGCTAAGCCGCTGCGCTAGGCGAGTAAATCACCGGTGGATTCTCTGAACACATAAATATCGGTATTCCGTAAATCGGTTTCTGAAATCAGGCTAACTAAACCTTGGTGATGGTCGTTCAACATATCATCTAACAGGCGAACCACATCCGGCTCGTTACTCTGAATCTCACCGTTCTCACCTAATGAGGAGGAGAAATACACACCTTGATAATACGGTTNCTGGGCATTTTCAAGCTCNCTTTTAGCAATGCTAGCGCCACCGGCTGCAACAAAAAAGCGTTCTTCATCNNCNGTACATTCANCATGCCTATCCACTAAACGGCTAATGTTNTTATCGGCTGTATTACGGCAACTNAACTGNCCNATCACCGCTTTATCGGCGTCACCATCGCCATCAAAATCGTATTGGCTTTGCACGATACGGTTATCTTGAATATGCGGATTGGAGGTTTGATAGGTTGTGGCTCCGGCACCTGCAGCCAGTACATAGATATCGCGGTTAACTGCATTCATGCCCTCAGACATTACGCCTGAGGTCGTGGTAGTCGCCTGGTAAATATCTTGTGAGGAATCTTTACTGATATGGGCATTGTTCATCGTGGCTTTACCGGCCAGAATTTTCATGTCCATGATGTAATCGCTTCGGTAAAAAAACACCGGGCTTAGCGCCGCTGCTGCAATATAATTAAGGGCGGCCATAGAGCCAGTCAAACTTGGACCGGCGGCCATTGACATCGCGCGTAAAGCCACTAAGGGGTGGTTTATATTACAGGGTATATAATGTGGCTTTTGCGCATAATAGGGATAACCGCGGGCTAAGCGAGGGTTAAAACTTTTGGAATACATTTCATAGGTAACGGGTGAATACATGTCTGTCATGATCCAGCACGGTGGGCCTCCCGTCCAACCCGCAAATACTATCGAATATTTACCTTTGTCATCGGTTACATCCCCCAACTCTACGCCTAAACCGCCATAGGTTCTTATTACAACATTTTCTATCGGGTTCGCCAGCTCGGTTTCATTGCTGAGCTGAATACCAAATTTGGTGTCGATATAGTCTTTATCACGGTACTCTTCTACCTTAGCCATCCCACTTAAATAGCTGGTTAATAAACCCAGATTATTTTCTGATTGGCGTAAAATGCTTGCTGTACCGTCAGCGCCTGCTCGAATCAATATACTTAAGATATTAGGGCTAATGATCTGGTCTGGGTCGATGGGCATCTTAGCCAGAATCATATTGGTGATGAGGGTTCTTTTTTGCTGCTCTGTGCTCTCATCTGCCGAGATGGCCGTGTATTTTAAGGTACCGGCTGCAACGGGCGGGCGCAATATCACGTAGCGAATACGATCAATATTTCCGATGTCGTTTTGGCCGTAGAGACTAGCCAAATCATCCTTTGTGATTTGGAACGCAGAGGTGCTGAGGTTGTCATCCATCTGCTGCATTTCAAAGTTGCTGCTGAGCAAGGTATTGATTGGCATTTTTAAGGGTGGGTTATCTGTGCCAGTGCCTCCTTGGGCGATTTCAGCATCGTGATACTCTTGTTGCACTTGCTCCCAACGGGCAACATGTGTGCGGTACTCTGAACCACTGACGAGCTCGGTGCGATCCAAATCATCCGGGCTCATGCGGGTGTAATTACTGCCTACTAACGCCCCGGTTGCGGGGTCATATTCAGCCCAGAACTGATCACCGCTAGGGTCTTCTACTACGCCGCGGGAATAAACATAGCCTTTGAGAATGTAATCGGCTTGTACCGGGATCGCCAGTACTAACAATAATAAAAAGCTGATTTTAAACATTTGCATAAATCTGTTAGACGTTAAAAATATCTGTTTCATGTTACTGCCCTTCCGCAGGTGCTGGCGGATTTAACAAGATGTCACGTATATCACTGATCATCGCATCCAAGTTTGTTTCACCATTGGCATAGGCCGTCATGGCTTCGAATGTCTGCTCAGGCATGGGTGCATAACCTATCGCATCCAAGCGGCTATATTCAGCACGTAGGGATTTAACTCTATGGTTTTCTACAACACCCACACCTACGGGTACAATAATGTCTGTCTTGGGATCTAAGCCCATGAGTAACATTTTTGCGCCATCTAACCATAGATGCCCTCCAGCCTCTTTCATTTGAGGTAAAGCAAAATCAATCGCCATATCTCCGCTCACCTCTATGCCCATAGGGTGAATATTAAACATCCAATACGGCATAAACATGGGGTCATAGTTGTGGGGGAATGTACCCAGTGGCATGAAGATGGCCATCGCAAAACCAGCGGTTCGGCCATCAGGGAAGAAGACTTCACTGTTACTTGCGGTTAGATCCAGTTTTAGATCACCTCTGGCTAAAATAATTTCTTGGCCTGCGCTTAGCTGACTAAAGCTATCATCTGTATTTAATACCGGTAAGGTCTGAGTACTGATGCTGGTTCTTTCACCTTTGTTGATAAAGAACTTTTTCAGTAAAGAGCCAAAACGAATCTCTTTTAAGCCTTTATTAACATGTAAGGTATATCGCCCATTGGGTAATGTCTTGCCTGGCATATCACCATAACCAAAGGTGAAAGCACCTCCGGCATCGGTGGTTGCTAGTCGCCCTAGTTCAACAATTTCTACATTAATACCGGCCACGGGTTGTGCAAATTGATCCATCACTACGCCTTCTACAAACGTGGGTAGTTCTCGTGTGCGGAAACGGCTGCGTGAATATTCTTCTCCATCATAAATAATGGTGACATCTATTTGAGAGTCATAGGCGAATTCACGTTCAGGATAAAATACCACGACGCTGCTACCTGGCAAGATGGATAAACCACCGTTTATAGGTTTATCATCAATATCCACTTTCACCAATTGGTAACCTTTGGCTTGGAAACCTTCGGTACCGGCGGGATCACTATTAATATAACTAAAACCATGTGCGGTTTCTTTAACCACGAAACTCAGCTTGCTTAGATCAATCGTTTTATTGAAGTAAGCAGTTATAGAGCTGTTAGTCTCTATGTACTCAGCGGCGTTCTTCGGCTCTACTTTGTTCAAGGTTAATGGCACGTTTGCAACATCTTCCACGGTAAACGAGCGTGATGTTTTGGTTAAGGCAAAGCCGCCGTCCATTAATTCAACTTCTACCGTATAGTCACCTGCATCCAATACACTATTGGCATAGCCACTGACTAAACCTTCACCCATGTTTAATGAAAATTCAAGTACAGAGTTATTGTCTTTAAGTAAACGTCCACGTGCTGTGTAGCCCGTATAAATGCCTTCAATTCTGGCTGCTACTTGTAGATTAATGGGCGTTCCCATATTGAGTAACTTGGTATTTTCTGCAGGTAATAACATGCTTAAAGACACGGTACTATCTAGCTTCAATAGGTAAGCTTCATTTTGTGTATTGCCACTGTAATCGCTGGCTTGGATTTCTACATTGACACTTTCATCAATGCTTAAACCAATCGATGCGGTGAAACGATAGCTGTTATTGTCAAGTGGCTCTAAATCAATGTTTTGACCATTAATCGTAAAGCTTGATAACTGTGCATCACTGACTGTGCCACTGATGGTATAAGGTTGCTCGGTAACAATATTTTCTACCGATACTTTTTGTATGTTGTTATCTAATGTAATAACGGGCTTTTCATCATCAAAGTAGTAGATTGCAGTGGCGTTAGATTGCTGGCCTATGCCGTCGGTAATAACCGCATCAACCTGCCATTCGTTTAGCCCTTGCGGAAAGTTTAATAGCTCACTGTGTGTACCATATTGCTCATTGGCTAGTGTTACATCAATACCATTGACACTGACATTGGCATTGCCTGAATGGCTGGCGTAGTTCAGTGTTAAGTAGAAGCTTCTATTACTTAAATAGGCATTTGTTGTGGGCGCCAATAAACTTAAATCAGGCTCTGGAACAACTACCGATTCTGGCTGATAAATAACGTTAGCTGCTTGTTCGATGATTTCATCCTCAAACAACTCATAATCCACAGCTGCACGTACAGTTAAGGTGTTATTGCCTTCTTCTAGTAAAACATTATCAAGGCGATAATTTTGCACTGTTACATCGGCTGTGGTGCTTAAAGTTGCAGCCTGTCCATTAACGGTAACATGGATACTATTAGCGGCTTTGTCACTTGTTACTTGACCACTTACACTAATCGTTTGATTCTGTGTCACCGAACCCGAAATTGGCTGTGCAATGCTTAAGCTGGCATTGGGTGCCAATGCTGTACGCTCAATATTAACGCTTTCAGTTTTAGTATTGCCCAAGGCATCTTCCGCGGTGATGCTAATAATATTGGTAGCAACCATTAACGGTACGGATACTTGCCAATTACTGCCACTAAGATTCACTGCAAAAAAGCTGTCAGAGAATTGATTGTTGTTTGCCGTTATATTTTGCACGGAGCCAGCTTCAGTAACCGAACCACTGATGGTAATGCTTGAATCTGTAGTCGATGTAGAAGCTGTATATACGGTGATTTCGAATGAAGCAGTACCGGTATCATCGGCCCATTTGGTCTCATCAAATGGGAAGAAATCATCGACATCTAATACGCCGTCATTGTCATCATCGGTATCGTTTAGGTCGGAAACAAGATCGCCGTCGTTGTCTGCCGGTTTATCGGTGGCATCCAGGGTGGAGGTTCCGTTATCGGTTTCATCGCTGTCTGAATAGCCGTCACCGTCATCGTCGGTATCGGTGTTATTACCGAT
>JABSRQ010000020.1 GCA_013215055.1 Pseudomonadales bacterium
CAGCCTGGAATTAGGTGCCGACGAATGTGCCAGTAAAACGATGGGTGCAAGGGTGCTACAGGCGCGGGTAAAGGCGATTAAAAGAGCGCAAAGTCGTTATATCAAGGCCGCTTCTAAAGAGTCACCGCCGATTAATAAAGACCTGCTTCAGGTGCATGACTTGCTAATCAATACCGTCACCCGACAAGTGAGCTTGGCGGGTGAGTTTTTCCATTTAAGTGCACCAGAATACGATATTCTGGCCTTGCTGGTTGAAAATATCGGTAAGATCATCTCCAGAGAAGAGATTTTTATTAAGGTGCGTGGATTTCAATACGATGGCAATAGCCGCTTTGTGGATGTACATATCTCCAGGTTACGTCAAAAAATCAAAGCCCTGTCTCCGGTTAATGAAATCGTTAAAACGATTAGAGGCAGGGGTTATTTAATTATCCCCTGATGTTCTCTATAGCGGTTATGTCTGTATACAATAATTGCGACTATCACGTTTGAATTATTATGGAGTGAGAACGGACGTGACAAGCAAAACCCCCGTTGAATTAACTGATTTACCTAATATCGTTAAAGAGGCTTATGTTTAGCCTACGCAGTTTTGTCAGAATATAGACACTCATGCCGAGCATAAACCACGTATATTATTATTATATGGTTCATTAAGAGATCGTTCATTCAGCCGCCTGGTGGTCGAAGAGTCGGCCAGAATTCTGCAAAGTTTTGGCTGTGAAACGCGTATCTATAATCCATCAGGTTTACCTCTGCCCGATGATGTGGAAGACACTCCCCCCAACGTGAGTTGACTCTGTGGTCACAAGGGCATATCTGGTGTTCACCGGAGCGCCATGGCGCGATTACCGGCATCATGAAAATCCAGATCGACTGGATTCCTTTATCTCTCGGTGCGGTACGCCCAACACAGAGGAACACCCTGGCGGTGATGCAGGTAGAAGGCGGCTCTCAATCTTTTAATGCGGTGAACCAGCTGCGTATATTAGGCCGCTGGATGCGACTGATCACCATTCCTAATCAGTCGTCTGTGGCCAAAAAGTATAAGGTGCATTAAGCCCCACTCCTATACTTTCCAGAAGTACAACATGGCATTAACGGGTAGGGATAGCCGCAGTTGCCCCCTCCCCAACACAACTGGAGTTGTATGACCGTCTATGTTGTTCATTTAACAAACAATATTTAAGTAAATCCCCTTGTTCTTGTTAATTAAATTGTGCACAATATATTTCCTGGCCATAGGCTGTGACCAGGACGCAGGAACTTAAACCTATGTTGGCGCTGACACAAGCAGCACAATAAACAAGGGCAGAGATGATGACGAATATCTATAATTTTACATGTGAAAAAGTAGGCGGTAAAAAACAGGATCTGAGCGAATATCGTGGCAAAGTCATGCTTATCGTTAACACGGCCAGCAAATGTGGATTGACGCCGCAATTTACCGCTCTGGAACAAATATTCGACGACTATAAAGACAATGATTTTTCCGTTTTGGGATTTCCCTGCAACCAGTTTGCACGACAAGAGCCTGCCAGCAATGAAACTATTCAGGAATTTTGTCAGCTAAACTACGGTGTTAGCTTTCCGGTTTATGCCAAGGTAGATGTCAACGGTGATAATACCTCGCCCTTGTTTAAACATTTAAAAAGCAAAGCCCCAGGTATCCTTGGTAGCGAAACCATCAAGTGGAACTTCACCAAATTTTTGGTTGATGCCGACGGCAAAGTCGTCAAACGGTATGCACCGGCGACAAAACCTGAAGCCATCCGCAAGGATATCGAAAGACTGCTGGCGTAATTCTCTAACAGTGTTTAACTGTTTTATCTACCGGAGTCATAATGATGAAAACCCATGCCGTAATGCCGATTAAAATTAACGAACGTGAATTATTGCGCCTGGAAAACCAGCTGTGCTTCCAGATTTATACAGCATCCAGAGTCATGACCCAGGCTTATAAACCGTTCCTCAAGGCGCTAGGGCTGACCTACCCACAATACCTGTTGATGATGGTCTTATGGCAGAAGCAGGGCGAACTGGAAGACGCAGGGACGATGGGTTTGGCACAAAGCTCGGTGATGGAGCTTGGATCACGTTTACGCCTGGATTCGGGTACCTTGTCGCCACTGTTAAAGCGCATGGAAGCACAAGGGCTGTTATCGCGTCAGCGCAATGCCGAAGACGAACGCCAGCTGCAGGTGGTATTGACCGACAAGGGCATCAACCTCAGTATAGAGGCGGTAGAAGTACCATTGAAACTGCTGTGTGAGCTGGATATGCCGGCAGAAGAATTGTGGGCTTTGAAGTTACAGCTAGAGCAGCTTATTGTGACTATCGACGATTGATACGGCATCTATGCTTATCAACTTCGTTGACTGGTGAGAATTGCTGAGCGCAAGCCCTGCAGAAACTCGCAGACGGTTTCAGATGCAAAAGTTGTAATTCAAGGGGAGGGTTAATCCGGCTTTCCTCTACCTCTCAATAAGCAATTTAGCCCCATAACGGGCATCATGTGAAAATATAAGGTGCATTAACCCCCGAGTATAAGGTGGATTAGCCCCAATTCTCTTAAACGATGATGTAAAAAATATTGATGTGGTTTTGTAAACTAACGGGTTTCAGAGGTGTAGAGTGGTAATAAGCCTAATGCCATACCCTGTTAATTCACAGTGGTTCTAACAGGAGAAAGCTAGGTAAATTTTGCCCTACAGGTCTAGGTCTGTGTTCTGAGGTTACCCTAGGAAAACCATCACCAAAGGCTTCACATCAAGACCTTTATCTACTTCGCTAATCTCAGACTGAGGTGGTCAATCTTTTTGATACACCCCAGTTATTGCTCTCTACTGCCCAGAAAAAAAGGCTGAACACCGAAGCGCATGTCCTACAGCCATAATCAATGGGATTGGGCGTTAATATTTCTTATACTCAAATACTTTATTCATTAAACTATATTTTCAAGCCTTAGCTTCAAAAACCACCCTCGCCGCCCGTATTTCATCATGATGATCTTCGGCCCATTTAATTAAGTGAATCAGAGGCTGTACCACATCTTCGCCCAAGGCGGTAAGCTCATACTCAACCCGCGCGGCACTTCGGCAAAAACGTGGCGTTTCACATAGCCGTCTTGCTCCAATTGGCGTAAAGAAACCGTTAACATACGTTTGGAAATTTTTTCGATACGGCGCTGTAAAGCCGAAAAACGTTCAGGGCCATCCATCAAAGCAAACAGAATCAGCATCAGCATCAGCATCAGCATCAGCATCAGCATCAGCATCAGCATCAGCATCGGCCATTTGCGGGTAAGATTGGATAAAACATCCCTTACCGCACAATTTTCATCATTGGGGAAAATGCGTTTATCTGCCATTTTTTCACTTAAGTCATCTCAATATTTCTTCTTTTCCGTAGTTTTAACCAGGTTTTTTGGTTTGGTTCACTTAAAGTAATCAAGGCACTTCATCGTGCCTTATTGACACAGTATCTTAAGCAACAGAAAATGGTCACTATTAGTAACTGATGGTGTTTTTTACGTGGAGAAAACCATGAGCAGCCCTCATCTACCCCCAAACAACAAACCCATCATGCTCTTTGACAGTGATTGTGCTTTATGTAATGGCACTGTGCAGTTTGTTTTAGATTATGACCAAGCTGAAAATATACAATTTGCTTCGCTGCAATCTCCGCTTGGGCAAGATTATTTAAAGCACTTTAATCTGCCTGTTGATGATTTTCAGTCGTATATTGTCATTGACGAAGATGGCGCGTTTCAGAAATCACAAGCCGTGTACAAAATGGCTTATCATATGGGCGGAAAATGGTGAGTGTTAGCATTTTTGTACCGCCTAATACCTAAGTTTATCAACGATGCCATTTATTCATTTGGCTTTAGAAATCGTTACCAATGGTTTGGCAAAAACACCCAGTGTCGCATGTTAATACCGGAGCAACGAGCACGATTTTTAAACCTAGAGGCATCGTCTTTTAAAGCAATCAATTAAGAGGCTAGACCTTAACTATGCCTAAACCATACCTTAGTGCATTATCGATAGCATAAAAAAACCGCGAATCACATATTCGCGGCTTTTAAGTATTGCTCACAGGTTTCATTCCGCTTTGTTATTTAGGTTTTTAGCTCTGCGATAATTTTTTTCCACATGTCATCGGGTGCCGCATACGGCGCATAAATGGCGAGTCTATCGGCATATTTACCATATTTGGCTTTTAACATGCCGGCAATTTCTTCGGGTTTACCACGAGTACAAAAAGCATCAAGAAAATCTTCATCGATATGGTTGCCTAACTCATCCCATTTGCCTTCCTTTGATAAGGCATTCAAGGTTGGCTGTAAACCTTCTAAACCTACGGCTTTCATTGGTGGCGCATACGCTGGTGTTGAGGCATAAAAACCCAGCAGTCCTTTAACACTCTCTTCTGCCGCTTTGTATTCCTCTTCGCTTTCACCGGTAATGACAATGGCATTGATTTGCAGGATAAAATCTTCGAGCTTACGGCCTGACTTATCAAGGCCACGCTGCACCGCAGGCATTGCATGATCTTCTAAAAATGGCATGCTGTTAAAAGGGTGCACAATCAAACCATCGGCAACTTCGCCAGCAACTTCGGTCATTTTTGGGCCTAAAGCACCTAACATGATTGGCGGCACACCATAAGGGTTAGGCCCAGGATTAAACATTTGGGTCATTAAGGTATGGCGGTAATACTTCCCTTGGAAATCTAAACGTGTACCATTTTGCCAACAATCAAAAAAAGCTTTCACGGCCAGAATATATTCACGCATGCGTGCGGCCGGCGGACTAAATTCCAAACCAAAACGTTTTTCAATATGGGCTTTAATTTGTGAACCAATACCCAAGCTAAATTTACCCTTAGAGAACTTTTGCAAATCCCAGGCTTGGTAAGCGATATGTGAAGGGTTACGCGGGAATGCCACGGCAATACCGGTGGCAATATCTAATTCGGGTGCATGTTCACTGGCAATCGCAAGCGGGAAAAAAGGATCCCAGCTGCCTTCTAAAGTATAAACACCGTCATAACCCATGGCTGACAAACGTTTGGCTTCTGCTGCTGCGCCATCCATGCCGGCATAAAAAGGACCGTCAATTTTCATGGTTTTTCCTTTGCTTTATTTTTTTAACGTCAAGGTAATAAAAACTAATCACTTTCACGATTACACTCTAACCAACCAATGCTTTCACTACCATCATCAAAACGACAACGAATTAATGAGCGTCGATACTCCGTCCGATGTGGACTGGCAAAGGTATGGGTAATATCGATTTCAGTTCCTGAAATCACCTCAATCACGCCTTGAATTTTACGGCCACTATCACAGTTTAAACTAAAACTGCCGCTGACCGCTTGGGTGGGATCATCGGCATTAAACTGTAAATTAAATTCAGTGTTTTCGTTAAGGTTCTCCATCTCGCCGCCGTGGGCATGGTAATAACCCATATTTATCAGTGGCCATTCAGGAATCATCACTTGGGTTGCACATAAGCTAAAGTGCTCGTTATTAACCACAAAAAATTGCCAGCCCATATCCCAAGGCCTAGGCCCCCAAGAATGATCACGTTCGCCACGAACCTTTAGTTCTCTACACTCACCATCAATGATCATTTGGCAATGAGATTGTGTCGGTTGCTCATAACGATCAGTGCTAAAACCTTGGGCAGTATGACCATCAACACTGCCACCGCCACGAGAATATGCAGGGCCCTGTGCCGTAACATTTAGCGTTAGCTCAACGGCTTTAATCATACCTTGACGCGCACCCGATAAAACACGGGCAAAACCCTTAACGTGTAATTCACCCGTGCGTAATAATTGCTTGGGTTGATAACTAAACTCTAAACCCCAGCCTTGATAAGCGAAGGCTTTTTTATGGCAGTTAGCCTCATCAACCACTGTTGAATTAGAGTCTTCAACCTTGCCTAACTGTAACTCGGAGAATGGCAGTCGGTTTTCTTCGATAACAAACCATTCACTGCCATTAAATAGGTAGAGCCAAAATAACACGCGCTTTTGTACCGGATGCCAGCCAATACGGCAATGGCCGGCATTACTGCCCGTGGCATCATACCAATCAAAAAAATAGGATTCGTTCCAGTCGGCATGATCTTCACTAAAAGCATGAGGGAATTCATCTTCAGGCTGAATACCAAATTTACTTACATCCATTTCCGTGCTCATATTCCGCCACCTTATACTGATTGCATTCTAGAAGTTTTGTAGCTGATGTTTACATTCGAATTTGTCATTATTTATACTACACGTCACTTAAACATATGACGAAACTGTTAGAGAATAGTGACTTTCCCAGTATTAGCATCAAGGCGTATACGATCACCGGTTTTTATCCGTTGGGTACCCACACGCGTATTCACAATAGCTGGCAAACCATACTCACGGGCAATGACGGCACCATGTGAAACCGCACTACCAACATCGGTAATTAAACCAGAAATCATACTAAAATAAGGTGTCCAGCCAACATCCGTAATCGGTGCAACCAATATTTCACCGGGCTGTAATGCTGCAGCCTCACTAACACTTAAAGCGACACGAGCTGTAGCCTCAACAATACCGAGAGAAACTGGCCGCCCTACCAAATCACCATCAGTTGCTGATACTAAACCTCTGACATCAATAGGCTTCGGTAAACCGACACTAATCTCATCAAAATTTAAACGGTTTTGGAATTCTAAGGCTATTCGGCGCTTTTTCGCTTTTTTATTCCACGCAACAATGCTGTCATTACCCGTTGAGCGCTGCAGGACATAATGGCAGAGTTCTTTTTGGGTAAAGAAAAATACCAAATCAGCATCGTCCAACAAACCCTCTGACTCTAACTGAAAGCCTAAAGCGCGATAACTTTGTTTAAAACGATTGGTGATGCTCACTAATAATGACTTTGTTGCTTCACGACGACGTACGGCATTATGGGCCTTGGGTAAAATCCAGCGTAAAGCCCGGCTTAAACTCTCTAATTCAACCCCATCAGGTTTTGTACTAGCGACAACACCAGAAATATAAGCATTCACTGACGCTTGCATGGTTTTGACTAAATCTTCCGGGGCATCAGCCCAACCGGTCTCGCGCATACATAATTCACGATAACCTCGATGACCATGGCGCTGTAAAAAAGTCTGAAAAGTTTTAGCATTTTTGTCGCTGGCTTCACTGTTTAACCAAGTTAATGCCTCGGCGCTGGTCGTATTTAAGAACTTTTCTTTGACGTCTTCATGGCCAGAAATCTGCTCAACAACTTGGTCCAACTGCTCCACTAAAACGGCACTTTCAACCCCAGTAGCGCCAGCCATTAAATTTGCAGCTTCGGCTTCTTCTTCGGGAGTACTTTCCTGCCCACCTGAGATAATGCCTTGCAAAATATTACTGGCAAAACCAGACGTTGTTGATGATTGTAAATGTACCGCCATGGCTTCGTATAAAAATGGCTGGGCCTGTTCTAAAGCCGTGGTCATACTGCGGCTATCTCCCGCTGTGGGTAAACAAAAATGTTCTGCCCGCTGGGTAAATTCAGAAATCACCGAATCAGCATTTCTAAGATAGCGGAGCAGTTTGATGCTGCCCCCTAAACGTATCCACCAGGCTTTTTTCGCTGGGTCTTTTAACCCTTCAACAATGCCACCACAAACACTATGACCTAATGATTTAACATCAATCCCTAACACCGTTGCCGCTGCGGCAGCAGCACCACTGAGATTAAGGAAAAGCTTGCCATGGCTCATGGCTAACTGTGTCCATTCTTCCGTGATTTCTGGGCGGCTGGCATAACTCACATGCATATGTTGCATGCCATGTTCGATGCCCCGTCCGGTGGTAGAAAACGTTAACGGACAACTTGCACCTGGCATCATCTCGCCAACATTACAACGCGTGAGTACATCATCGGCCTTAAGCGGAGTGTCTAACTCATTTAAATCACTACCGATTGTGGTCACCGGGCGCGCTTGTAGCCAATACAAATCACCCTTAGCATCGATGGCCCATTCCATATCAAGAGCATCACCGGCACCGTTTTCTGCCTGACGTGCCTGAAGAATTAACTGTTGTTGCTGTGCGTCACTGAGAATGGCTTGCTTGTCTAATAATTCGCTATACACCAATTGCCCGGCGCGATCATATTCATAATGATCCGGCGTTTGCTCACCACTGACTAAAGCCTCACCCAAGCCGGTAACAGCATCAATCACTAAACGGTCATGGCGACCACTCACTGGGTCTACGGTAAATAATACCCCAGCAGAATTAGCGTCAACCATGCGCTGTACTACAACACACATCTGAACACACATCTGACTCGTATCAATATGCTGGTCTTCTTGATAAGCGCTAGCACGTAGGCTATTCAGCGATTGCACACATTGATCAATCGCCAATGTTAAAGCCGGTAAACCCTCAACATTCAAAATGGTCTCATAAAGGCCTGCAAAGGAGCTATCATCACCATCTTCACCGATAGCTGAAGACCGCACCGCCACTTTACCCTCACCCATCTGTTGATAAAATGCAGCCAAGTCATCCGGATGATTGCCCACCTCAGCATTCACCAACACAAACGCTGGTGGCACATTCAAACCCCATTGCATCAATTTTCGCAGGCCTAGGGCTTTACCACCGACAGCTTGCTCTTTGATATCTTGCACCCAGAGGATTGTTTGGCCCGCTGTGCCTGAGTCTGTTGTACCTAGGCCACTTTCTCGAGAGCTAGATGAAGAGCTATGTGAAGAGCTATCTGATGAATTACTTGAAGAGCTAAGAGCCATGCCGCACCATGCACTGTGAAAAACTATACGATCGTATAGTTTTGCGCTAGAGTCAAGCATTAGGACACGATTTCAATAAAGTCACCGTTACAATATTGACCCTAGGAAAGCGCAAGCGATACCATGTTGTCATGAATGAAGTTAACCCTCGTCAACAAAAAGCCAACCGCCGAGCCAGCATTGTGCAGGCCGCCGCCGAACTATTTGGCCAGCGTGGTTTTGAAGGTACATCGATTAGTGCGTGGCAGAACGTGCCGGCGTAAAAAAATCGCTGGCTCAATACCATTTTGAAAACAAAGAAGTGCTTTGGCGCGAAGCCGTGCAACAAGTCTGGCAGCAACGCAGTGATGCCCTGCCACGTTATTTAGATGGCGTTGCCATGAATATGGATGACACCGGTAAACCCACACAAATGATTCGTGACCTGTGCCAACGCCTTTTACGCTTCACCTTTGCTCACCCTGAATGGGTGAAAATGATGTTTCAGGAAGCCTCAACACCTGGCCCACGTTTAGACTGGATGGTAGAAAATTTTCTCAAAGCTGACTTTATGGACGGCAAAGCCATGATTGAGTTGGCGTAAAGTCATCAATTCTTACCACAAGTTGATGCCATGGATTTATTGCATATTTGATCAGGAGCATTAATTGATCTAGTCAATGTTGCACCCATTACCGAACGTGTTTTAGGTGTTAAAGCCAACTCCGAAGCTTACGCCGAACACCATATTGATACCTTGATGGCAATTTTGGCTGTTGAAATATCTTAAGACCTGTTAGTTTTCACTTTTATCAAGGCCGCTGTCGGCACTAGTTCTACAGCCATATTCAATGGGATTGGGCGTTAATATTTCTTATACTCCGGAGTCACAACTGTCAGCAATTAGAAGCCTGTAAATGCAAAATATGAGAGCGTACTTTTAAGTAAAAATAACTTGAAGTTGGTGTAAATCGCACCAGATAACTCTGTGTCACCGACGAAGTTGTAGGCTATCAGCAAAGGATTGGAGAGCTTTTTATGCAACTACAGGGGCTACAGGGGCTACAGGAACTACAAGAACTGTACACACTTAAAATTGATATCTAAGCCCAAGCAATATTTGCCTGCTATCACGAACTCTCTGGAGGTCAACGACAGCCTGTTGCCATTGCCCGTGTGTAAATATTAAAACCTAAACTGATTATTTTGGATGAACCCACTTCAGCACTAAATCACGCGGTCCAAGAACAGGTATTAACACTATTACAAAACCTTCAGAAGAAATATCAGCTCAGTTATGTTTTCATAAGCCTCGATTTTAATGCCATTAAAGCGATGAGACATCGTTTATTAGTATTAAAACAAGGTGCCATCATTGAATCGGGTGACTGTCTTACATTGCTGAATAACCCTCAACAAAGTTATACCCCAAAATTGATAAGAGCTGCAGGTTTATAAATGCAATCGAGCCCAACTATTTCATTCGCCTTGTTACTAACCCTAATATCGACTCTTTTATTTTTAACTGGCTGTGAAAAGCCAGGGCAATTACCGGAAGGTTCCAAAGTGAAACTCATCGAATTTACAGCAACAAAAAACTTTAGAGATATTGGCGGTTATAGCAGCTGGGATGGAAAAACAATTAAATATGGTCAAATATATCGATCCGATCATCTTGCCGACTTAACCGCAGAAGATCTCGAAAAGTTTAAACAGCTCGGTATAAAAACAGTTATTGATTTACGCTCCTACCAAGAGAAAAAAGAAAAGCCTAATCGGCTACCGGCTGACATAGCTTATAATGTATTAAATATTCCTATCAGCTTATCAGAGTTGCAACCGGATGAAATGGCCAGACAATTACGTTCCGGCGAATTAAGCTACCTATCGGCCAAACAACAAATGAATAACGGCTATAAAGAAATTATTCAAGCTTATAGCCCCATGCTAAAACTTATTTTAGAGACCATTGCTGACCCTAAAAACTTGCCCCTTTTAATTCACTGTACGGCGGGTAAAGATCGTACTGGCGTTTCAATTGCTACCCTAATGTTAGCACTGGGTATTACCTCAGATGATATTTACGCAGATTATTTATTAACTAACGATTTAGTATTGCCAAGCTACGACAAAGCAAGACTGATGCTAAAAACGATTTCAGGCTTTAAAACCGATGATAAAACCTTTGATGCCGTAGCCGGCGTAGAGAAAGAATATCTAACATCCGCTTTTAACGAAATGAAAGGCGTCGATGGCTCTTTCGGTGATTACTTTCACTCCCGTCTCGGTATGCCACAAGCGGTACTGGAACACTTACAAAATTTATTACTCGAGTCCGCTCATGAATAAAATAGGCGTATTATTCGTTTGCTTTGGCAATATCTGTCGTTCACCTACCGCCGAAGGAGTCTTTCGTAATATCGTAGCAAAACAAAACCTAGCGCCTTATTTTACCATCGATTCCTGTGGCACGGCCCCGTTTAATGTTGGCAAAGCATCCGATCAACGCGCTATAAAAAGCTGCAGCTGGTGAAGGTATCGATTTAAGCCAGCAAATTTCCCGCCAGATCCGCCTTGAAGATTATCAGCAATTCGACTTTATTATTCCCATGGACCATATCAATTTAAAAATTTTACAGGGTTATAGAACCGATGATTTTAGCGGTGAATTAAAACTACTGATGAAATACAAACAAGGGGCCCATGATGGCAATATGCAAATACCCGCCCCCTATAAAGAAGACGAAAGCCAATTTTCCGTGGTACTGAATAAAATTCACGACTCCTGCCTTGGCTTAATTAGTTATATTAAAACTGAAAATCCAGATATTTTACCGAAACGCTAACAATAGAACTTACTATGAAATTCGTACTTTCAAGCTCATATATGGCTAACTATATCTGTTGACCTACAGATACAACGCTAACTGGATTGCAATTTTAGTGAAAGCTGGGCAATGCTTGTTACCACTAAAGGGCCGCTTTAAGTGAAATCAAAAACTGTGTTGTGTAGTAAATCGATACCAGACCAACAGCTGCTCATGACATCAGCAGTCCTTCAAAGACATTCCACATAAGTTTTAATGGAGTAGGTTGAGCGGCCAAATCCAAGGCTGATTTGTGACACTCACCAGCCGTAAGTATTTCTCAGAATTTAAGTTTTAATGTATGAAAAATCATTAACCGATTAGCTTCTTTTGAATAAGTTTGACGTATGAAAAATAAATCAAGGGGGCGAATCAAGGGAGTAGAGTCATTGAAATGTCTGTGTAAACCGCTCTGCCCTTCTATCCTCACTGTGCCGATTTGTTTGATTTTTTTAGACGAAGTAGGCACGCCATCCTAGCCGCCTTGAAAGATGAGCTAAATGTTGATGTTTATGTGGTTATACCGTAATTGAAAGATTTCAATTTGAGGCTCCAATGACTCTGCCCCCTTGGTTCCTGAATTCTTTCATATCGCTAATCCACATCGCCATTTTATCCTTCAAGGTTATGATGATTAGGACGGAACAATCATATCTTTTAGAAAAATTCAATCACTTAGCACAAACACTGCTTATTAAATGTACGTAACATGGACAAACTTCACTAGCCTTCCACCTTAATTGCAGAATATATTAGCCAGCTAGATACATTCAGCTTAATCCCTGCATCTATAGCCGCAGTCAAATAAAAAAAAGACGTCCCTGCATGAATATCCGTAAAAACATCGAAAACTTCTTTGAATCCTGGAGCACCGTAGTGGTTCTCCATCGCTGGTGGGTGTTGTTTATTACCCTCGCGGTAAGTTTTGCCATCATCCCACAGATTCGCCATGGCTGGGTCGATATATCCATCGAATCGTTCCTGCCCCAAGATGCACCGTCCATGGTCGATTACAACGAGTTCCGCCTCAACTTCAGTTACGCCCCCGGCTCCTTACTGACGGTGGAGACAAGCGACAGTGTCTTTACCATGGAAAACCTGAACAAAATTAAGCAACTGCACGAGGCGGCCGAATTAACCGTACCATACCTGCTGGAAGTCACCAGTCTTGCTAATGTACGCTATACCCGCGGCGATGATGACACCATGATCACAGGTGACCTGAGCGAGATCTGGCCACAGACCGAAGCGGACATCCCAGCCTTCCGCGCCATCGTCATGAGCACCCCCAACTATATTGGCGGCGTGATATCGTCTGACGAAAGAGTACTCAACGTATTAATCGATCCCCTGGTATTTTCACCAACCAATAACAATCCCAATAAAGAGGGTGTCACCTATTTACAACCACAGCAAGAAACGGACTACTCCCTAGCCGTGCTGGCTTTATCCAGCCAATACACCAGCGCAGGCTTCAATGTTAAAAACGCCGGCGGTCCCACCATGAACCTGCGTATTGCCACCGACATGGAAAAGTCCACCAGCCGCTCCATAGGTCTGGGCATGATCATCATCATTATATTGCTGGCCTTATTATTCCGGCGCTTATCCGGCGTCGTATTACCGCTATTGGTTGTCGCCTTGTCGCTAATGATGACACTCGCCATCTGGCCAATGCTGGGTTTCCCCTACAACGGCAATACGCAGATCATACCCACCTTTATCCTGGCCGTAGGTATTGCCGATGCAATCCACATTCTCAGTATTTTTTACAAGTATTACGATGGCGGTATGGAAAAACATCAAGCCATTACCCAGTCCGTCAGAGAAACCGCCATTGCGGTACTGCTAACCACGGTAACCACGGCGGTCGGTCTTTTATCGTTTTTAGCATCTGACATGATGCCAACCCGCACCATGGGTATTTTTGGTGCGATTGGTGTGGTCATGGCCTTATTTTACACCCTCGCCCTGGTGCCCAGTATTCTCGCCATTGTTCCTCTTAAAAGACGGGCATTAAGCATAGGTGCCGATGGTCAGTCAGAAGAAGATAGCGGACGGGTATTAAAGTGGGTCGATGCAAGCATAGAGAAATTCGCCGACCTGGGTGTTAACCACGCTAAAAAAGTGGTTTTGGCTTCAGTCGTACTGTCTGCCATCGCCATGGTGGGCGTCGTCAACACCCAGTTCAGCCACAACCCCTTGCGCTGGTATCCAGAAGGTCACGACTTGCGTACGGCCATAGAACAAGTAGACCAACGCATGAACGGTTCTATGTCGGCCTACGTCATCCTCGACACCCAGGAAAAAAATGGCCTACATGACCCTAAGATGCTGCATGCGATTGAAGATATCGAACAACTGATCAAAGACTACAACTACAAAGACGTCGATGCCATAGAAGCCACCTCGATTCTGAGCGTGATCAAGGAAACCCATAAAGCCCTCAACTATAATGACCCGGCCTTCTTCGCGATTCCAGACAACCGACAATTGATCGCCCAGGAATTATTACTGTTTGAAAGTGGCTCAGATGCTATTAACGACTATGCCGACTTTGATTTACAAGTAGCCCGTATCGACTTACAACTGCGCTGGAGCAACGTGCTGCACTATCGCCACTATGTCAAAAACATCACCGGCCTGATTGAAGACAGCCTGAAAGAAAAAGGTTTAGAACATGTGGAAGTGAAGTTTGTTGGCCTGTTAGCCATTTTTGGCGAAGCTATTTATTCACTGCTTACAGGCACAATACAAAGTTACCTGATCGCATTTATTTTTGTGTTTGTGATCATGTTATTACTGATGGAAAGTTTCCGCGGTGGCTTAATCGCCTTTGTACCTAATATATTCCCGATACTCATCACCGTCGGCATGATAGGTTTAATCGGCGTACCGCTTAATATCATTACCTCAACCATAGGCTGTATCATCATCGGCATCTCGGTGGATGACACGATTCACTTTATGCACCACTTCCGTCGTTACTCAGAAGACAGTGATGACATCAAGGAGGTCATTCATAAAACCCTGCAAACTTGTGGACGCGCTATATTCTTCACTTCGGTAGTGTTAGTCGGTGGATTTATTGTTCACTTGACCGGAGAGCTGTCTACCAACAAAGAGTTTGGCTGGTTATTGAGTTTCTCTATCATCATCGCTCTGATCGCCAACCTGATCCTGGCACCGGCATTAATGACCCTGTTCTGGGCTAAGAAAGTGAAAAGTGAAAACAAGGACTTGGATCAGGACGACAATATGGACAATGCTCTAGAGATAAACCCTAGCCTCTAACCCAGGCTAGGTAACTGAGCGGTGAGATTGATGGGTAAAACATGAGCTCCCTTCCATCTCACCGCTATTCATTCAAAGCCAATACCTCAATTTCAGCAAACCCCAGCTGCACTCAAATACCTAGCCGTCGAGTAAGAAAATACGCCGCAGAGAGTTTATTCCTCTCGCCTTCGAATCAACTGATAAAGGCCGTACTAGCTTTCATGTTTAAAATATTCGATCGTGGCATCAAAGGCTTCATCCTTGGAATATTTTGGCGTATAGCCAAAATGACGTGACGCTTTATCAGTCTTGATAGTTAGATCTTCACACAGCATCTTCACACTCGAGCGAGTAATCGGTGTACTGATATTTACAAACGGTTTTACTAAAGCTGCCAGCATTTCAACAATAAAACCTATGATGTACATGATTTTATAAGGAATATACCGCTGTTTCGGCGGAAACGGATAACCCAACTCTCGCATAATAGGTTCGAGAAAATCAAAGAAGTTCTCTGCCGGATCGTCGGCAACCAAATAGATCTGGCCATTTACCTCAGTATTATTTTCTGTCATGGCCTTGAGCAACAAGATATGAGCGTGAGCAACATTGCCGACATAGACATGCTGAAAAAGCGCCGAACCATTGCCTACTCGCACCTTTAACGCTCCTGATTTTACAGCCTTTAATGACTCGGCAATATGATAGGGGTCGGCAGGACCATAAATTCCACAAGGCCTGAGCACTGAGGTGTTTAATCTATCGCTATTGGCCTTAATCACTAACTGCTCCGCCAGCGCCTTGGTCTCACAGTAGGCATCGTGGTATGCCCTGGGGTAAGGCTGACTTTCGTCGGCATCTACCACTGGCCTTCCGTCATACGTGACATCCATAGTAGAGGTATAAATTAAGTTGCCGACATGATTCTCAGTACAGGCCTTTATTATATTTTCCGTCCCTTGCACGTTGACTTCGTGTAACAACTGCGGAGGCAGATTACCCCAGTCAATAATTGACGCGGCATGAATCACAACATCGATACCCTCTAAGAAGCCCGTCAGCGACTGAGCATCACGTATATCGATAATATGAGACTCAATATTAAAGAGGTAAGAGCTGTTATCGAGTTTGATAGCTTTGTTATCAAGCAACAATAAGCGATCAATCTGAATGAGTTGCTTTTCATGTGCTTGTTTAAGCTCTGCAACAAGAGCAACCCCAAGAAAGCCTGCGGCCCCGGTTAACACAACTGACTGAGCGGACATCACGATCTTCCTCTAACTTGTTATTATTGTTTTCACAAGCAACTTCAGCATCATCAATTTTCTGAATAGCTCTGAAGAGAGTAAATATCTCTCAAGCTGGCATCATAGAAAAACCTGACCGAGTCTTGCATCGATTAAAATTCAGTGTGACCTTATCACGCTGATGCAGTTCTTCAAAAGTGCTCTAGTAACCTTACGATAAATCAGCCAGTTATGATAACAACCATCTCCCTCAAGGGGGGGTATTATTTTGCAAAATGATGACCTTATCCTGTAGATAGCAAACGCCTTTGGCCTTATCAGCAGACTCGGATGTTGATCGCCCATTAATTTGTGTATTCTGGCCATGATGGCTGTCGACGCTATGCTCATGAGAGGCTTTGCTTTCAAATAGGGACAGCTGACTGAGGCAGCTGAAAAGCAGGAGGGATAATATCATCGAGTAAATCCAAATGCGTTAAAATCTTATCGATGACGTACAGGGATTGCACTAATGCAGTGGGCGCAGGAGGCGCAGGAGGCGCAGGAACGGTCACCAACGGATCTTTAATACAGGCAATAATTTTCACCTTGCCACCGCATTCACTGCACACTTGATGTCAATTTCGCCTAAGGCGCCTACTTTTGGTAAATACTCACTTCAAGCGTTCAGCCCAGCTTATGCGAGTACTGTGCCTGTGCTTTTTAATAGATGATTTATTGGCTTGTCTCTGCAGCTTTGTGATCAATGGCCTAGGTTTGCTATTGGAGGCGAAGACGCCATGATAGCGCGTTAAGTTCAATCTTGGTGGTGGTATCAAGGCTGCTAATCCGCCGTTTATTCCCGCAAGCTATCTGGAAGCATGTACATAAAGTAGAGGGGATGTAGATAGCTCTATTGGCTTGTTAAGGCAGCGTCTATAGACCTGTCGATTCACGCGGCAGGGCTATTAACTTCTCTTGAACCTGGTTATACGCTGTAGAGTGGCTTATTTGTCAAACAGGCTGTTGCAGTAAGCTGAAATTATTACCACCTCAGCCTGCGTGACGGGCATCATTCGTTTTTAGAAAATACTCACTCATGGTCACTGTACGTATCTTGTGTAGCTGATGGAAGTGTGTAACCAGCAGTATCATCTTTACCATATTTTTGATCAATTGCCCGGTATTGTCGGCCAGATAAAACTTGTAGGGATTGCTGATATGCCCGGCTGAAGGCCAGGATTCCTCGACGATACCATCGAAGTGCGGGCTCTCATCCTCTACCGATAATACAACATTGCGCACATAGCGCGCCCGCGGTTGTATGACTTCGGAGCCGGGTGACATACGTCCATGCCAGCGTTGAATCCATTCGGCATGAGGGTATTTTTTTGGCCGTGTTAACAGTGTTATTGCCATGACCACTGACGGCGTCTTTTCTCCATCGGCCCAGTCGCGCTTTCGGAAATGTGGATTATCGCCATAGTCCTTATAGATGGATGCATCCACAATATACATGCCGACCTTGAAGCCCGCGCTGTTGAGCAGGTTTTTGATATGTTGGCGTCGCTGCAGGCAATCTTCATCAGAGTCATCGAAGATGACAGATACCGTCGCGACAATGGCATCACCCTTATACCATTTGGGCGCGGGTGATTTCACCGTGGAAAACTCATCGTCGATATTCATTGAAAGATAGGCGGTGTCCATATCCAAAATGGCCTTGCCACAGTTTTCAAGCAGTACGCTGCGACGTGTGCTGGGGGACATTTTTTTATCCGGCCATAATACATAGACGACTTTCATGTAATTGTTTCCATTTGCGTATTATCGATGATGTTAATCATACAGTTTACGGGTTGCTTTGCTGAAAAAAAAGATGGCGGCCTTGCGGCTGATAAGACGGTTGAAAATAAAAACTACCAGTACTATGGGCTGCTTCTGTATGGCTTACTATACAATTTTTTCATATTATAGTAGATTCTTGGCAGCTGCTTGCATTACGCGGCGGCAGCGATATTTTGGTGGCAACGTCGGGTCGATTACTCGATTTGATTTCAAGTAATGCCATCAAGCTCGATAGGCTTAAAACCTTAGTGTTTGATGAAACCGATCGCATGTTGAGCCTGGGCTTTATTGCTGCCCGTGGTGATCAATTTTTATTTACCCAGAAGTCCATCAGATTACATGCGCCGTATTGGTCGATCCGGCCGTGCCGCTGAAGTGGGCTTGGCAATACCGCTTATCGATCATGAAGATTATCATCATTTCAAAGTGATAGAAAAGAAGAACAAGATTCGGCTTTAACGTGAGCAAGTAGCTGGTTTTGAAGCCGATGAAGTAAACCCCTGCTCTTCGTTTTTATCGTTCGATTCGCTCATCTGTAATAAGCTCAATGATCATTTAACACTGACTCATCGCCAAGACAAAAGTCATATCTCAAGCTAACAGCGCAATAGCGTAACAAACATTCATTGTTGCTGACATTCCTGCTTGGCTTATTCGCTAGGGGGATGACTGATGAATCTAATAGAGTATCCTGTTAAGCTTTAAAACATCTATCAAGTGCAGGGTAAGTTTACTGCCATTGAGGTCTGCGTGATTAGGGCAGTACTCTAGCCCTTTGAAATCTGCAGCGCTTTAGAGCTAATGGATTGACTCTTTTTCTGCCTGAGAAACATCGGCGAATCCGAAGACTGACAGCGGTAAATTTATGCGATCTATAACAGATAATAATGAAGTGAAGTGGGAATCAAAAAAGAAGAAGGGGGATATAGAGGTCTTTGTTCGGTCCGTCGAAAACTCAGAGTTCAAGGAGTTTAAAGCGGTCATGAAAGTGCAGGCCAGTCTTAAAAAGGTGGCGGCCATGCTGCAGGATGCTGAAACAATGTCCGAGTGGATGTATACCACAAAATCCGTACACCTCGTAGAGGCGATTGATGCGAAAACGAGTATTCGCCACATCATTAATGAACTACCTTGGCCTGCTAAAAAGCGTGATGTCATCGTTAGTGCAAAGCTTTCACAGGCCGATGATTACTCTATAGCCATGCACATGGCATCCGTAGATGGACATCCTCTCGTCAAGAGCAAAGCTGGGTTAGTGAGGGCTAAGCTTGAGGCAACGGTAAGTGCAACGCCATTGAATGATGGCAAGTTACAACTGGAGTACTGCGGACACTTCTCTCCCGGCGGTAGCCTTCCTTCATCGGTCTATAATTTATTGCTTATAGATCTACCCTATAAAACCTTTGTGGATTTTCAAAAATGGATGAAGAAGGATATTTTTGATGAGGATGTGGTTAATTTCATTAAGGAGCCAGAAACTGTTTGCGCTGCATAGTTAAGAAAAAATATTAGGGCATAATAATGTGCAAATATATCGCAGGTTCAGATGCTCAAATGTAAGCCTCCGGCGATCACATGTTGACGCTAGGCCGCCAATTGTGCGGCAATAACTCTCCTATCTGGCTGTTTTTTTGAGTCGCTAAACGGTTCAGGACATCCGATAAATAGGCATAGGGATCGTGCCCATTCAGCTTTGCCGATTGAATCAAACTCATCACCTCAGCTGCACGTTGACTACCGCGTAACGAGCCTGCTAATAGCCAGTTTTTACGCCCAAGCGCCCACGGCCGCATCTGATTTTCAATCCAATTATTATCGATAGGCACCGCGCCATCTTCGCTATAGCGAATCAGTGCTGACCAGCGATTCAAACTGTAACCGATAGCTTTCGCGATTGCTGAGCCAATTGGCACTTTCTGGCGCTGACTCAGCAGCCATTGATGCAATCGATCAAGGATCGGCTTAGCTTAGCGGGATGTGACTTAAGAGTATAAGGTGGATTAGCCCTAACTCTCTTAAACGATGTTGTGCAGCATGTTGATGTGGTTTAATAAACTAACGGGATTCAGTGCAGTAGATGGTAATAATGCTAATGCCATATCCTGTTAATTCACTGTGGTTCTAAATAAGTAAAAGCTAGGCAAAGTATGCTCTACAAGCCTAGGTCTGTACGATGCTGTTAACCGTTTAGCTTATAAAAACACTTCTGGTGGCGGCCCTTGGTCCTCTGGTAACTGAAAAGCCGGCGGGATAATGTCATCGATTAAATTCAAATAACTTAAAATCTTATCTATCAACACAGGATCTTTAATTGAGGCGATAATTTTCACCTTACCTCCGCATTTACTGCAGACCTCGATGTCAATTTTAAGTAATCACCTGATATAAATACCCTGAATAATCATATAACATATTAGCTTTGCCGTAGAATATTCAGGGACAACAATGAACAAGCAGTATCTATTTCTAGTACTTTCAGCGGCAATCATTTTTTCAGGCTGCGATGAAGATGTACCTGTCACGAATCCTGGAACTGATACGGAAACAAATACCGATACAGGCACAAATTCTTCAACTGCTACTTTCACTAACACTTCAACCAGTACTGGAACAAACACTTCAACTTATACTCATACAGATATAGATACTGGCACTCAAACAGGTACAAGCACTCATACAGATACAGGCGTAATAATTCCGCCAACAGAGCAGCATGATATTCTTACAGATCCTGATGACGTACCTGCAGTTTGTGAAACTCTAACGATTGATAATCAGCCCGTCTATCGGACTATTCCAGTGGTTTTTAGGGATTTCTTGGCCTATAACGAGAATGATATATCTTACGGTCATGTCGATTTTCAAAATGCTACGGGTTCAGATCGTGGCTATACAAAAAAATGGTTGGGAGCTGATCATTTAACTGTTTATGAGCATGGTGATGCTGACAGTCCTGATATTGATTCTCTTCATAACGGTACTGTTCATGGTCAGGCTACTTATAATCAATGGTTCTCTGTTGCTGACTCGACATGTAGATGAAAATGTTTGGTTATGGACATTCCATAGTAATGACTTCTTCCCTATTAATGATTACGGGATGATTGATCAAGATCCGAATTCAGATACATATAATATGATTGAGCATTTCCCTTATGTTTGGAATGGCGAGGAAAGGACGGATAAAAACTTCCACTTCACGATGGAGACTCGTCTGGTCTTCACTTATAACGGAGGTGAAATGTTTGCCTTTGATGGCGATGATGACGTTCTTCTGTATATCAATGGTCGTTTAGCCTTTGATTTAGGTGGTGTGCATGGCGAGCAGCAAGTTCTTCTGAAAATAGATGATTTCGTCAGTGGTTCTTATGATTATAATTATGGTGATGGTCCTGTAGGTTGGAAGGGTTATAACGCTGAGGTAGAAGATGGTGATGCCCCTGAGGGGACGGAATTTATTGGTATGGGTGATTCATTAACCTTCGATCTATTTTATGCTGATCGCCATACCACTCGATCCAATTTCCGCATGGATACTACGTTGGATCTTAGGTGTATAGTTGCGGGGCTGAATCAAGAAGGTGGGGATATTTATAAAACTTCACGCAGTAAGTGAAAGAGTTCTATTTAGCCTTATGACAGCCCATGGCTTAAACCTCAAATTCCCCCTCTCCCATTGCGATGATCCAAGTTGTGCAATGGATATTTCCAAATTATCTATATTATTAAATTTAAAAAAATTGGGGTATTCATAAACCTGTTCAAGAGCGAGATTCAGCGAAGAGAGGATGTAAAAAAATGTGTATTGGTAATCGGCAATAATCTCGCTTAAACCAGATTAACATCGGCTTTTCATATGTCCACTGAATAGCTGCCCCTAACACATCACCGACATCAAGCCTAACGATAAAAATTAGACTTAAATGATATTTTCGGAAGGACGCTTTGTGTCAAAACCAGCTGCTCAAATTCTCGATATATATGTAGATGGTTAGATTTCAATGAGGCTAAAGCAGACACTCAGCTGACTCCTATTAGAAGGGGCTACTCCATAACTCATTGATATGTCAGACAAAGCTGATATGTTATATCCCTAAAAGGTAATAACACGGAAAAAGTTCCGCTTTTATCTTTTTCAATAACACGTACCTGATCTCAGGAATGTAGAGAGTGTAAGGGACTGACAGAAATTGGTTGAATTGTGCGCAGTTGCATAACAGGAACAAGTTCCATTAATACAGCTGCTAAGCGGGACAATCATGGGCTTGGTAAAGGGGTTGGTGAAGGTGATGAGATGCTTATTTATTGATCAGAAAAGTTATTAACGTTAGCAAGGGAATATTATGGAAGATCAAGAATATAGAAAGATATTTGCAGATAATGGCCTTATTTTTGAAGATGATGATTTTGAAATACTTCAGCAAGAAGAGGGCTTAAGCGATTTCTTTGATATTTTTTCAGAATATTTTGAGTCGTGCTATTTGTCTTTTGATGGGGAGTGTATTGAAGATGAAAACGCTTATGCTGGTCTATTGTCTACGTTTACATCAATAACAGATGGCCACTTAAAGATTGAAAATATTACTTCAGCCTATGATGAAAGCTCTCAGATAGAAAAAATTCAATTCGATATGAATGATAAAAGGATTGAATGGCGCTGTTCGCATGATTCAGATTGGGTATCCGATGAGTTTATTGAGAAGGTACGGGGACTTGCAATAATTGATGGATTTGGTCAATTTCTTATTGATCAGCGCGATGATTTTTATACTTCCATCTATGTCAAAAATGAGTTGGCAAATTTCATCACTGAATATAATGATGAGGACGATACTGAAATAGAATGTTCTGAAGGCTCAGAACATTATCCTTTGCCGGAAAAAATATCTGACTATGACTTAGATTCTATGAGCAATGATTTCTATGCATTAGCATCTACAGCTGTTGGAGGAGATGTCGTTTCTGTACGTGTTAGTTTAGAGTTGGATTGTGGTGAATTAGGGATTGGAGGGTCAGTTGAGTATCAATTAAATGGTGGGAATAGCAAAAATGTCAGGGTGTCAAAGTTAGGTATTCCTTGGAATTTATTTGTTGGATTCTATGTGGCACTGGCTAATGAAAATCATCGTAAGAAATATGTAATCGACTTTGAGCCGAATATTCAAAGTAGCTATAAAATGGAGGTTGATGCATATGGAGGTTCTTGGGAAGGGGGGACATTGTCAGGAATGACTCTTGATTCATTTGTTGAAAAAAACCGAGAATATAGTAAAGCGGATGTATGTTTCGATGAATTAACTGTCAAAGCCAATGACGGGCATGTTGAATCACAATTTGAATTGGGCTACTTATATCATAAGGGGATGGGGGTAGATGAGGATCAGTTGAAGGCGTTAGATTGGTTTTTGTCTGCTGCTAAGCAAGATCATGCAAAAGCAGCTTATTTAGTTTCCAATATTCACTATTTTAAAGAAATACCTGAATCCAAGAAGGATCTAGGCCTTGCAAATAGAATGCTAATCAAAAGTGCGGAGTTTGGACACACTGACGCACAGACAAAGCTTGGAACCTATTACGCAGAGGCGAAAAGTGGGTTCGAGAAAGATATTATTGAGTCGCTGAAGTGGTATCAACTGGCAGCTGATTCAGGCAATGAAATTGCCCAATATGGTTTAGGCGGCTTACATGCCTCAAAAACAGTTGAGTTTCCAGATAAGGATGTTGTTCTCGGTTATGCTTGGACAAAACTATCGGCAAATAATGGCTTTTCCATGGCGGGAATTGTTGTGGGGTTTATATCTGATTCGCTAACTGAAGAGCAACTTGAAAGAGGTGAACTGCTTGTTGAAGCCTTATCCAAGTAATCAGTGATTTGGTTATTTCTAACAAGTTGTATGGAGGTATAAGGCTTATTAAGTCCCAATTGTTTCAATGCTAGAAGTACAGCATAAGTATTGTCGTGTGGCTCTAGGCCTGAAACCGGTAGTGTGGAATTCTAATGAGTCTAACTGCAGATTGAAGTTAATCAAGAAGGGACTCACAGGAAAATACCAGGCAGCCTGAGCTCAATAGGGCTGTACCTATATGATCGAGAGATTGCTTGCCTTAGAGAAACATCTCAGATGGGTGGCACTTGTTCCTCAGGTAGCTGAAAGGCCCGCGGAATAAGATCTTCGATCAAATCAAAATGGGTTAAGATCTTATCAATTACTATCGAACCTTTAATCGAGGCGATGAATTTTACCTTACCACCGTATTTTCTGCAGACTTCAATCCGAAGGCGGCCCCATCATTTTAAATACACGTTTTAGGCGTTCAGAGCACATCATTCGGTAACTGTGGGAGTGCTTTTGGTGGATGGAGTACTTTTAGTAATTGATACTGAAGGGCTGCAATAGTCTCAGCCTTTATTCTCTTTTAAAATGTATCAACAGCCGGAATTGACACATTCCAGCCCGTCAACATCCTATAATATAGGTGTTTTCAACCATACTATGGGCTTCTATAAATAACGTTACCTAACGATATCACAATGATATTTAATAAACGTCATCGCGAATGCATAGGAGGTAATTAAAGCGCTAGGCTATTGGTTTGGTAAATATTCACCTGCTTAAACGCCACATCACGTAACGACAAAATCGCCAGGTATTCCTCATTACTGAAGGTCTTCTCGGCCATAGCCTGATTAGGATATTCAATCACTAAAATCAAATATGGCCCAACGTCATTGGATTGAGGAGAAGGTAAATGCCCGGTGACCTGATATTTACCAATAACTACACCGCCATGGGCTTCTCCATTGGCATTGGACCTGCGTGAATATTCTTTAAACTCCGGTGTATTCATGCCGTTAGGGTTAAAGGTCGCTTCTATAACAAGGACATTGAACGTTTATTACTGGCTAAAAAAATAGATATCTGCCTACAGTTTTTTGTCAGGATAAAAAACGCTTAAACAAAAAACCGTCTACCGCCAGCCATTGCTGCCTGTTGCATCAAGAGCGTTTCTGAAAAACCATCAACAGCCGACAGATATCCAACACTTTTTAGACATGCCTTTGGTTGATTACCACGATACGTATTCAGCCTTTAATCACTGGATAAAAAAGAATCAACGAAACCTATACACACAAGCACAAAAGAAACTGCGAGCGGTGACCAGCAGTAATAACGTGGTGCTTAAGCAGTTGGTTTTACAATGCATGGGCATGGGATTTTTGCATTTAGAATCCATACGCGCTGAACTGGAGACCGGTGAGCTGATACCGATATTTCCCTCAACTCAATATCAACCTATCCATGTTGATGTCGATGTCGTGTATAAACGCAAACACGCCCTTGGTTTTGTGCATTTAGAGTTTATCAAACTACTGGAAAAACATAGCACCCGTTGGATGCAATAATTAAACGATGAGGCGTGAGGTTTCAGCTAATGAATGACCTGCTGTAAAGAAAGTATTAAACAGCCTCAAGAAAAGTATGCGTAACGGAACAATAGCCAATATGCTTATTATTTTTAATATCTGTACATGTTGGTGGAAAATCCCCCCTTCTATACGATAAGCTGAACTTTCATCAAGGGAGCTAAATCATGACAGATATTCAATACCCGTTAGAGGGTAACTGCCAGTGTGGTCAGGTGCGTTATCACATTCTTCAACCCTTTCTCTATCAGGCTGTTTGTCACTGCACCGATTGTCACAAGATGTCTGCCACATCCTTTAGTATTTCTGCAGCCATCCCAAAAGATGCATTTAAACTTATCACCGGCCAATTAAAGACCTATACCAAAACCGCCGAATCTGGCCATACCGTAAACTGTTATTTTTGCGCAGACTGTGGCAACCGTATCTATCACCACAGTACGGGCAGCCCGGATATTTACCGCGTTAAACCCGGCACACTGGAAGATACCCGCATCATCAAACCCGATGTGCATGTTTGGACTCGCAGCAAACAGGATTGGGTAAAAATTCCGGATGACATCCTGCAGTATGAAACACAGCCGGAGAATCAAAATGCCAATACTTAGTCACGATTATTACTGGGCCTTATTAGGTATAGCCATCATCCTTATCACCCTGTTTATACAATGGCTTTTTGCCACGGGTTCCAAGGGTGCACTGCCCGATGCAATTCCCGGCAAGACACCTGAAGATATCGGCCATGAGAGTTTTATTTATCGCAGCAACCGGACTTTTATGAATTCATTGGAGAATATCTCCATGATGTTAGGCAGTAGCTTTTTAGCGATATTCTCTGGTACGCATGAGTTCTGGACTGCGGTGTGCATCTGGACTTTTGCCTGCGCCAGAATTGTTCACATGCTGTTATATTATTTTATTGCAACGGAGAAAAACCCTAGCCCAAGAAGTTACTTCTTTGGACTGGGACTGGCGGCTAATCTAGCGTTATTAACGCTTACGGTAATACATTTGATAAGCTTGGCATAATCCATACAACTTTAACGTGCTCTGTTAGCAGCTGTTTATTAATATATGCCATACCCTGCTGCTGATGGGAGACAAAACCCAAGGCCTCACTATCGTTTTATAAAGTAGCCTGTTCTGAGCTTGGCTCTGTGTGCTGTAAAAATGGCTTAGCTCTCAGGCAGTAAATCAAATTCCTGCTTTTTAGATTCAAACCATTTTTGCATTTCATCAGGCGTTTTCATCAAATCGCCCATTTCTTGCATTGCCTTCAGATGCGCAGCATCTTGTTTTTGATGCATTTCCATTCCATGTTGTTTACTGAGCTCAGACATTTCTTCAAAAGTGTTAGCATGAAACTCTAAATCACAGGCTCCACCTAATTGCTTACAGTTCATCGTTTTCATTTTCATTCCCTTCCGTTTATTGATTCCTTCACATAACAAGCTTGTAAAAATTCTTCAACGTCACTTTACCGCGATGACTAAATCGATTCAAATCCTATTGGGTATGACTAATACCAATAGAGCATCCACACAGTCTAACCGTTTACCAAAAAATCACCTTTAAACGCGCCAATGTGAAAAATATTGTTAAGCAGGCGATTGCGCGTGAGATGGGCACGTATATTGGGGAGATTGTTCGAGAAGATTACGCCAGCCAGATCTTAGTATTATTAGCATCCTCGTTTAAAAAAGCGGTTAAACATAAAAAACAGCTTAGATATACTGTGCTGGGCATGTGAAAATCACACTTGTTCTTTATACCTTACTAAAGGCATATTCTATTAAAAACAGTTCAAACGGGAGAAGCTAAAAACGATACAATCACTGCGTTAAAACATTGCTGACAAATTCTTTGCTGACATTCGCCTGGGCCTGCACGGCAACGTCACCCTGCGTTTCAAAATCACTTTTTACCTCAGTAAGAAACTCCCTGATACTGGGTGCCAGCTCAAGTGGATCTACCACTTCAGGCTCAACACTGGGAGAAAGCCTGTCAACATCTTCTTGAATAGCTCGCTCAACTGCACTTAATGCTTGCTCCTGCTCGGCTAAACCCTGCAAGGTATTATCAATAACCCCTAAAGAATTACCGGTCGACTGCTCAATGGAGGAATCCTTCGAAACTACATTCTTGGCATTGATGCCGTTATTCACATCTGTAGCCGTAGCGCTGTTAATATCACTCAGGCCGCCGTCACCACCTGAATCTTTTCCTGAAAATGGGCTGGAGGTGGTAATTTTACTTACCTCATCCCTTAAGACATTGGCCTGATCTTCCAAGGCCAAACTTTGGGTATTTTCAACGTCACCGGCTACCGTCAATTCCCTCACTTGCTGCAATTGCTGGCTGATATTCGTCAAGCTCTCACGGGCGGATTGAGTCTGTGAAAGTACTTCGGATTTTTGCTGCAAGGATTCAAAGTCATTATTGCCTTTACTGCTCAGTTCAACCTCAACACCTGGCACCGTTTTTGGGGGAAGGCGCTCTTCCTGCGGAGAAACACCTGGGGTCTCATCTTTGGCTTTAACCTCGGCTGTGGAAGATACTACACGCTCCTGAGGCTTAGCCGATGAAATGCTGGAGACCGACTGAAACTGCTGAATCAACTGATTGGATGAAAACGATGCACTATGTAAAGCCACGCTAATAACCTCAACCGTTATCACAAATATACGGTACACAAAAACACTAGCTCTATCTAAATTTTAGAAGCTAAACCCGCCGTTGAATACGAATATTTATTTATTAAAGCAGCCTTTCTTTAGCTGTAAAAAGCAACAAGCCTATTAGGGAAGGACAGATATTTCGTTTCATGCATGAATGGTCTTAGCACATGCTGCCAAATCTTAAACGTAGATAATCGTATTCCCATCAAGTTATAACAGCTGGTTACACCGCCTCATTCCACTGGCCCAATAAACGCCCCAGCATCAGGGATTGTTTCTCCAAATAGATCAGCTCATCCAGGCTGTCTTTAATGCCAGAGAAATCCAGAATTTTACCTAGCTCGGCCGCTAATTTTTCATCTTTACTATGATGACGATATTCATCCAGTTTCCAGGTGGTGAAATTCACCACATTTCTGAAAAGACACAGTTTGGTTTCTAAATCCACATGACTGAAATCATCCACATGGCCAAATAATTTAAAATCGGTGGCTAATAATACCGCGCCGTTTAGCCGAGATGCGGCCAGCGTGGCCGTGCGGGGTTTTTGACTGATCAGCGATAATCCACCCACGACCTGCCCTGCAGAGACATGGCCAATAGAGGCCTGACCGTCGATATCATCGGCAAAAACATCCAACTTACCCTGTACCACCGAATAGAACATTCTATCCACCGAGCCTTTATTGATAATAACTTCGCCCGGCTCAAGCACAATCACATCGGTGACACTGACTAATAAATCGTGTTGATCTTTATTCGCCTGCAGCAGAGCCTTAAAAAATGAAATCTTAGACAAGTATTTTTTAACATCTTGATTTAAATAGTTTTGTAAGGCAGTTTTTTTCATGAAACGTTTTCTCAGCAACTGTCGTGTTTATCTGGTACTTAATCTTATAAAAAATCCTGGCTGCCAACAAGCCTATAGCAGACGTACGAGTCAGTAAATAATGGATTATCTGACAAAATACACGATACTGTTTAGATAACGTCACGTTGTAAAAACATCATCTTAATGGACCTAAGCATGACAAAACTTGATGCATTTGAGCAAATGGGTGGACGCCAAAGCCTTGTTGATATCTGCAAACTTTTTTACGATAAGGTCTATGCCGATACATGGCTGAAATTGTATTTTGAACATATCCCACAAGATCATATCGAACGCCAGCAAGTCGATTTCATGCAGCGTGTACTGGGCGGCGATAATATCTATGCCGGTAAAACGCCGCCCAACGCCCACCCGCATATGTTTATCAGCAATGAATTATTCGATTTACGCCAGAAAATTTTGGCCGATACCTTTAAAGAGCTAGGCAGTGATGAACGTTTAAGAGAAAAGTGGCTGACTATCGACGAGACCTTTAGGAAAAGTATCGTTAAAGATTCCCCCGATCAATGCCATAAACGTTTTAAAACCGATGATATTCTAAACTTCCCCAAACCTTAAAGCCCACGCAAACATTTATACCACACTGAATTTACGCTAAGATATGGGCCTATATTCATCGGAAAAAAATGACCTTACAATGGCCAAAAATAAAGACTACGAGTCCATGCCTCCATGGACGGCAAAGCAGGAAAAAATCGGTAAACGGTTTATAAAATCCATCGCCAAATGGCAAACCAAGGTCTATGAATTAACCGGTGGCCGACTTTGGAATACCTTTTTAGGCTGCAAATGTGCGATTCTGACGACCACAGGCGCTAAAACCGGCTTGCCACGCAAGACCCCATTATTGTATATGCAAGATGGCGAAAATATTGTCATGGTTGCCTCCACCGGTGGATTTTCCAAAGATCCGTTTTGGTATAAAAACATTCAGAAGAATCCACAGGTACAAGTACAAGTGGGCGCGGTGAAAAAGACCATGACCGCCAGAGAAGCCACCAAAGATGAATGTGAGACCTTATGGCCCCAATTAGATGAGGTTTACGAAGGTTATAAAGAATATCGCGCCAGAACCAAGGGTATTCGAAAAATTCCGATTCTGATATTTAGCTGAATCAATCGGCATTATTAACAATATGCAGGCTGAGTTGCTCTCCATCTTCAGCCCGATTCATATAAGCGATAGCCTGAAAATCGGATTGATTAACCCGGTTTAATGCTCGGTGTTTTTCTGTTGGGTAAGAAAAGCTGGCCTGATATTCAGGTAATATTTGAATCTCCAGTGAGGCCAGTTCATTAAGTTGAAAACCTTCATATTCACGGGCTAATGTCATCACCCGGGGTTTTACCGCCTCAGGGCAAGCCTGTAGTATTTCAGCACTTAATTTTGATTTAAGTATTGTAGGATACGCCGGCGCTTGCTGCTTTACGCTGACATTATAATTACGTTTTAATACCACAAATTTTTCCGGCAATTTAGCATCAGAATCCCACCACTGCTGATCCAGCCCCTTCATATACGCACGACTTTGATCTAAAGACAGGCTGTGTAAATGTTGTAAGGTATTGCTTAACCAAATATCCATATTTCTGGAATACAGTTGATCGGTAGACACTGCATGGCCTGCAATCAATGCGCCGGCGATTTGAGTGCCTATAATATTGGAGTATAAATCTTCTACCGAGTAGGCCGAGGCATACTCAGGAAATGCGTCTATCACCGCCAAACCATGCCATTGCGCAATTTCATGCCACACCGACACCTGAAACGCCAGCCACTGTGCCAACGCAATATTCAACTGTTTTTGCTGACGCGGGCTAAGCTGAGAATTGTCATAGGCCTGAAGGTGTAAGGGTCTACTGCCCACCTCGGGTGATAAAACCAGCTCCACCTCTTGCGCCTGGTTAATCAAAATCCAGGTATATAAAAACACCGTCCAATCGGAATAATCACGAATATGGGCGGTATCTAAAAATCCACCTTCGCAGCTATACAACAGGCCGTTATTTTCATTAGAGGCCACCTGTCTATCGGTGCCATGGCCTAAGAAACCCGCATCATAGGTATGTGGGCCTACACTGGCCACATCAATAATATTAGATACCCGATAAAATGGGATGGTGACGGTGGCAATACTGGGTTTAATATCCATGCCAAAAGCACAGCAGGGGCGTAAATTACTCGGCGGCATTATTTTTGACGATTGAGTTCTATCCACATCCAGCAGATAGGGATAATGTTTATCCGAACGTAACGCCGCCTCAACGGCATTCGGGCTGGCCGCCATGGTGCGTTTCCAGGTTTCACGCTGGAAGCTGCAAGCAGAAATGCTCAAGAGCATGGCTGCAATTAGAATTAAACGTACAATAGATAAAGACATATTTACTTGTTTACTAAACCCATTAGGTCTTATTGAAGCTGGCATAAATATCTTCTGCCACCTTCTCATTAATTGTAGGTACTTTAATCAATTCGCGCACAGGCGCTTCGGTGACCGCCTTGGCAGAGCCAAAATAACGTAATAACTCTTTACGCCGCTTCGGGCCTACACCGGGAATGCCTTCCAATAAGGAGACTTTGCGTTTTTTATCGCGCCGCTGGGTATGGCTTTTTACCGCAAACCTATGTGATTCGTCTCTAACATGCTGAATCAAATGCAAGGCCGGTGCATCATCGGCCAGGCTAAACTCACCTTCACCATTGGCTAAAATTAATTGCTCCAGCCCGGCTTTTCGCTCGGGGCCTTTGGCCACTCCAACAATTAAGATATCGGTTAAACCATAATTTTGTAAGACGTCAAAGGCCTGACTCACCTGCCCTTTACCCCCATCAATCAGCAGAATATCGGGGCGTTTTCCTTCACCATCGATCAGGCGTTTAAAACGTCGGCTTAAGGCCTGATGCATTGCAGCATAATCATCACCGCCGGTGATACCTTCGATATTAAAACGTCGGTAGTCAGATTTAAGCGGGCCATTCTGGTCAAAGACCACGCAGCTTGCAACCGTGGCCTCGCCAGAGCTGTGGCTGATATCAAAACACTCGATACGCTGCGGCAATTCATCCAGATTCAGCACCTGCTGTAAATGCTCAAAACGTTTCATCAGGCTTTGTTTAGCAGCCAATCGTGAGCTTAAATTCTGCTCGGCGGTTGCGATAGCCAAATCCAGCCATTTATCTAATAGGCCGCGCTGGCGCGTGACAATATCCAGGCGTTTATTATGCTGTGTACTTATGGCCTGGCCCATTTGCGGAAAATCTTCATGGGTCTGGGAACAGACAATCTTACGGGGTAAATCGCCGGCCTGCCCACCTAAATAAAATTGGCCAATAAACGCCAATAACACTTCACCCTCCGACTCTTGCACCGTTAATTTAGGGTAAAAACTACGACTACCCAATATCCTGCCGCCCCGAACAAATAAGATATGCACACAGGCCTTGCCTGCTTTTAACTCCACCGCAATCACATCAACCTGTGCATTACCGGCTTCAATATACTGATTTTCGGTAACCCGTTTTAAATGCTGAATCTGATCCCGATACTCTGCCGCGTCCTCATACGCCAACTCGGCGGCGGCTACATCCATTTGATCGGCCAGGTCTTTTAATAATTCGTCACTTTTGCCTTCTAAAAACCAGCGGGTATGCCTGACTTGTTCGGCATAGGTTTCTTTATCTACCAGATTGACACAGGGGCCGGAACAACGCTTGATCTGATATTGTAAACAGGCACGGGAGCGGTTAGCAAAATAGGATTCTTCACATTGGCGCACCTTAAAGACACGCTGTAATAAGGTTAACGCTTCTCGCACCGAACTGGCATTGGGATAAGGGCCAAAATACCGGCCTTTGGCACGTTTAGCGCCTCGATGATAAGACAGGCGAGGAAAATCCCCATCGGATAAAAATATATAGGGGTAGGATTTATCATCCCTGAGCAAGATATTATACGGCGGTCTGGCCGCCTTAATCAGATTATGCTCCAGCAGCAGTGCTTCGGTTTCGGTGGTGGTCACCGTCACATCAATGTGCTGAATGCGGCTCACTAAAGCCAAGGTTTTATTATTTAAGCCGCGGCTGCGAAAATAACTGCTAACCCGCTTTTTTAGATTTTTAGCCTTACCAACATACAAAACCTTGCCATCAACACCTTGCATCTGATAAATGCCCGGACGTTCGGTTAAGGTTTTTAAATAGGTTTTATGATCAAAAACAGCCGCAGGAATCTCATCACTTAAACCCAGTTCAGGTGCTTGAGGAGATCGGGCAAGGGCATTTTTTTCAGAATCGACCATAACGCAGGCTAAAGGGCTTATAAAATAAGAAAAGGCTGAACTAACGGCCTCTATTGTGCCTTAGATTCAGCCAAAAATATATTTTAAAGTAACTATTAGCGCAGCAGGTATAGCCGCGCTTAGACTTCTTGAGGGTCCAGCACACCGTGGCGAATTGCCAAGCGGGTCAAATCAACATCACCGTCTATATTCAGTTTTTCAAAAATACGATAGCGATAGCTATTAACGGTTTTAGGGCTAACACAGAGTTTATCGGAGATAAACGCAACTTTTTCACCGTTAATCACCATCATACAGATCTGCAATTCACGCTCTGATAACAGTTCAAACGGAGAAACGTCAGGGTCCAGAGAGTTTAATGCCATTTGCTGGGCAATTTCAGGCGACAGATAACGTTTACCGGCCACCGCATGTTTGATCGCGGTAACCATTTCAAATAATTCAGAACCTTTGGTGATATAACCTGCGGCACCGGCTTTTAATAATTTAGCCGGAAAAGGCCCGTCATTTAATGCACTCACGGCAACCACTTTCACATCAGGACAATACTGCTGCAGCTTACGGGTTGCCTCCAACCCGCCAATACCGGGCATCTTAACATCCATCAGCACAACATCCGGTTTCAGCTTGCGGGCATATTGCACCGCCTCTTCACCCGTACTTGCTTCGCCAACGACTTCAATTCCCTGCACGTCTTGTAGCATTCGAGTGATCCCCACTCGAACAAGGTCATGATCGTCAGCTACGACAACACGGATACTCAAATCGTTCACCCTTTTCTTGTTATATGTGAATGTTATAAGAGGAACAGTATAAGGTTTTATGGCTCAGGTAAATACCCAATCAGGAACTATAGAGTTACTTTCCTGAATGTGATGTTCACTCTGGGTGCATCAATACCGTCCTGTTTCGCTATACAATGTAAATAATGTGATTGTACGCCAGCCTTCATAATAAGAAGGCTGCCATGATTTAACATGATATTTAGACGCGAGGGTTTAGCAGGAGTTCCGTTTAAATCCAACGAAGGGCAAAGTTTTAGGTTTTTTTTAGGTTTTAATGAAAAAGGCCGCTGCTGCCCTAAACTTATGGAGGCAATCACCGGGTTTTCACCCAATTCTTTTTCATCATCGGCATGCCAGCTAACACTGTCCTGCCCATCACGGTAAAGATTGATTAAGGCTGAGTTAAACGTAAAGCCACTGAGTGACTCGATACGCTGTTTAATCTCAAGTAATAGCGGGCTCCAGGGCTGAGGTGTCAGATGAATGCCACTGTATTGATAATAGGCCTTAGAATCACCATACCAGCATTGCAGGCGCGGTATATCCAGCACTTTTCCCGCGATGCGAATCTGATCTTGCTGCCAGGGTGTTTGTTGCAACAATTGCTGCAACCACACATCCGCCTGTTCGGAAAAAGCCGAGGCATAAAGGTTTAATTCAGCCACCTCATGCCCCGCTATACGCAGCGGGATGATCTCACAGCTATCAAAGGCACTGTTAAATAATGATTCTTGCATAAGACCGTCGATATTAATCTTTGATGCTGTCTGCCATCTCAGTTAAGTTGGCATGGCGAACGTCTTTGCCTTTGACCAGATAGATCACATGTTGAGCGATATTACGTGCATGATCACCGATGCGTTCAAGGGAACGCAGCGCCCATATCACATTGATGATACGACTGATACTGCGAGGGTCTTCCATCATCACCGACATCATTTCACGTAATGCCGAGGCATATTCCAAATCGGCTTTTTTATCCGCCTGGGCGACCTGCAACGCCTGTTCGGTATCCAGCCTGGCAAAAGCATCCAGCGCATCATGTACCATCTGCCCTACCAACGCACCTAAATGCCGAATCTCAACAAAACCCCGGGTTTCATCACCCGATTCAGCCAAACCAATCGCATGTAATGCAATTTTCCCGGCTTCATCACCAATACGTTCCAAATCGCAAATTAACTTGGAGGTGGTTAAAACCAGGCGTAAATCGCTGGCCGCAGGCTGGCGCTTAGCCAGAATGCGTGCACATTCTGCGTCGATGCGGATTTCCATCGCATTAACAATATGATCGTTTCTGCGAATTTCTTCGGCCTTACTCACATCCAGCTCAATCAATGCCACAACACAATCGGTCACCTGACGCTCAACCAAACCTCCCATTTCCAGCGTATGGGAACGTACTTGATCCAGTTCATCATTAAACTGACGCGATATATGGGTCTTATAACCTTCATTTTCCATGATATTCACTCCTCTCTTAAGCTTGTTTTAACCATAACGCCCGGTAATATAATCTTCGGTTTGTTTCTTCTCGGGGTTGGTAAATAACTGATCGGTATTGCCGTATTCTACCATATCGCCCATATACATAAATGCCGTGTAGTCCGAAACACGGGCAGCCTGTTGCATATTATGGGTGACGATAATAATCGTGAAACGGCTTTTTAACTCGTTAATTAACTCTTCAATTTTTAACGTTGATATAGGGTCCAACGCCGAGGCCGGTTCATCCAATAACAAGACCTCAGGTTCTATCGCGATGGTTCTGGCAATAACCAAACGCTGCTGTTGCCCGCCCGACATACCTAATGCCGATTCATTGAGGCGATCTTTCACTTCATCCCATAATGCCGCACTTCTTAGGGATTTCTCCACCGCTTCATCCAGCACCCGGCGCGATTTAATGCCCTGAATACGCAGGCCATAAGCGACGTTTTCATAAATCGATTTAGGAAATGGATTGGGCTTTTGAAATACCATACCCACCTTACGTCGCAGCGATGCCACATCCACCGATTTATCAAAGATATTTTGCCCATCTAAACGAATTTGCCCATCAATAGAACAGCCATCCACCAGATCATTCATACGGTTAAAGCAACGTAGCAAGGTCGATTTACCACAGCCACTGGGGCCAATAAATGCGGTCACCCGTTTAGCGGCGATGTTTAAATTCACGCCCTGTAAGGCCTGTTTCTTGCCGTAATACAGATTTAAATTATCCACTTCCAGGCAGATTTTTTCATCCGCCAAGGTCCGAGGCTCGGTTAATCGCCCCAGTGATGACAAATCGACTTTTGGGCTAGTATCTAATTTAGCCATGATTAATGCTCCAGAGATTTGTATTTTTCACGCAGGTGGTTACGCATAGCCACGGCCGCAAAGTTTAATAAGGCGATAACAATAACCAGCAATAACGCGGTGGCATACACCAGCGGCCTTGCGGCTTCAACATTGGGGCTTTGAAAGCCCACATCATAGATATGAAAACCCAGATGCATAAACTTTTGATCCAGATGTAAATACGGATAATTACCATCCAGCGGTAATGAAGGCGCCAGCTTAACCACACCCACCAACATTAATGGGGCCACTTCACCGGCGGCTCTGGCAACGGCCAAAATCAACCCCGTCATCATCGCCGGGCTTGCCATCGGTAAGACCACACGCCATAAGGTTTCGGCTTTGGTCGCACCCAAGGCCAAAGAGCCTTCTCTTATTTCCTTGGGGATTCGCGCTAAACCTTCTTCGGTTGCCACAATCACCACCGGCACGGTTAATAAGGCCAGGGTTAATGATGCCCATAACAGCCCAGGTGTGCCAAATGTCGGGGCTGGCAGGGCTTCGGGGAAAAAGGCCTGATCCACATTCTGACCGATAAAATAGATAAAAAATCCTAAACCAAATACGCCGTAGACAATAGATGGCACACCGGCCAGGTTATTCACCGCAATACGGATGGTTTGTGTTACCGGGCCCTGGGGCGCATATTCACGTAAATACACGGCGGCGACCACACCAAAGGGCGTGACCATAATCGACATCAACAATACCATCATCACGGTGCCAAAGATCGCTGGAAAGATGCCCCCTTCGGTATTCGCCTCTCTAGGGTCTTCACTTAAGAATTCCCAAAGTTTACTTAAATAGGCCGCTAACTTTTCGAATAAAGACATGCCGTTGGGGCGGTTAGCCCTGACTATTTTAGCCAGCGCGATAGGCACTTCTTCACCCGAACTGACCGTGGCTACAATGCTGTCTCGATTGATGGCACGGTATAAATCAGCTAACTCGGTTTCTAAAGCCGCATATTGCCTATCCAATACCGCACGTTCCGCTTTAATATCCGTCATCACCACGGCACGTTTTTCTGCCGTAGGATCGCTAAGCTCTAACTTACGTTCCTGCAAACGTAGACGTTCCATACCATGATTAATCTTGCCGATTGTATGTTTTTCTATGGCAAAGATATCGTCATGAATACGCTGCACACGTCGCAAACGGGTTTCAAAATCTTGCCATACCGCAGCAACATTTGCGCCATCGGCCGCCACCTGAGAAGAAACCTGATCACCCTCTTGAACACGCAGCAGGCGACCATAAAAATTGCCCCACTCTCTGCGCTCCAAGACCATCAAATCTTTTGGATATAACACATCAGAGAAACCGTCGGCTAAAAACCAGCCAAAATCGGCCCCGGTCACATCACGGTTGCCTAATTTGATCAGCTCACGTCGATAAGTGGCGACGTTTTCATCTAATTGAAAACCTGCACTGATTAACTGCGCCGAGCTCACATCAATAATATCCACGACCTCACCCGTCACCCGCACGGGTTTATCCATACCGGCAACAAAGTAGTTGGCCTGTTTAATGTCTTTTACCCAAAAGTGGCTAAAACCATTCACCGCTAACACGGCCAATAAACCTAACACCGCGATAACCGACACCGACACCGCAGCCGCATTTAACCAGACCCAGGGGTCTCCGCTCTTAAACCACATTTTTAATGTGGGCTTTTTTGCATGCATATTCATGATAAAACCTTACAACGAGCCGTATTTTTTACGCAGGCGCTGACGTACAATTTCAGCCGCGGTATTAACCATAAAGGTGAAGATAAATAACACAAAAGCGGCCAGAAACAGTACCCGATAATGGGTGCTATCCACCTCGGCTTCGGGTACTTCAACGGCGATATTCGCCGATAAGGTACGCATGCCTTCAAAGATATTGGCATCCATAATCGGTGTATTACCGGTTGCCATTAAGACGATCATGGTCTCCCCAACCGCACGGCCTAAACCAATCATCAAGCCAGAGAAAATACCCGGACTGGCGGTAGGAATAACCACCCCAACCAAGGTTTGCCACGGTGTAGCACCTAATGCCAATGAGCCATAGCTGAGATGTTTGGGCACCGAGAAAATCGCGTCTTCTGCTATAGAGAAAATCGTAGGAATAACCGCAAAACCCATCGCAACCCCAACCACCATCGCATTACGCTGATCAAACGATATGCCTAGATCATGGGTTAACCACTGGCGCATATCACCATTAAAAAACAAGGTTTCAACCGGTGACCCCATAGCCAAACAGCCAGCCCCTAATAGCAGCACTACTGGAATCAGGATAAAACCGTGCCAGCCTTCATTAATCCGGTTTTGCACCGACATCGGCAATTTACTGATGCCATAAGCAAACAACACAACGCCGGGTGGTAAAAATAATAAAATCGAAAAGATGCCAACCAGATTCGCTTCCATAAAAGGTGCCAACCAAAGCCCGGCTAAAAACCCCAGAATAACCGTGGGCAAGGCTTCCATCAGTTCAATCAACGGTTTGATTTTCCTGCGCATGCCTGATGTCATAAAATAGGCGGTATAAATAGCACCAAATACCGCCAAAGGGGCACCAATTAACATCGCATAAAACGCCGCTTTTAATGTGCCAAACGCTAAGGGCATCAGCGACATTTTAGGTTCAAAGTCATTACTGGATGATGACGACTGCCAAATATATTCAGGCTCTTGATAACTCTCATACCACACCTGGCCCCAAAGTGAACTCCAGGACACCTCGGGGTGTTTATTATCAACGACAAACACCTTCACTTGACCTGATTGGGTGACTACCTGCAGACGATTCGAGCGTGGTGACAGGCTCAGATGTTGGGGTTTATCAGCAGATAACAACGTCGCATTAAAGACATTTTTATGCGCGGTACTGTGGTAAATAGCGATCTCGCCATCACCGTTAACCACCACAAAACCTTTGCGGCGCTGCTCACTGGTGATTAACACCGAATCGCCTTTGTAGTGACTTTCAAACTGACGAATTTCGGTGAACTGCGGTTGACTATGTTCATCTTTAACCATAAACCACTGGCCAATATTGCCTTGATCATCGGCGATCAATAAGGAGATCCCACCTAATAAAAACGCCAGATTCTGAATCTCGCCACCGGCATTGATACGCTGATAATCGCCGTTTTCAATATCGATCACCGCCATTTGCGCGCCGCCTAAATGCACAAACAAGAAGCGCTGATCCACATCGATTAATAACTCCCCTAAGGCCAGGTTATGATCTTCACTATTGGCGACAATAGCGGGTAAATCCATATTTTGAGCGTCCAATACCAGCTCTTCAGACATAAACTCTTCTTCTTTAACGAAATTCACGCCCATAAGCTGGGTGCCGTTATGGGCAATAATTTGTAATAACTCTTCTTCATCCCGTATCGCAATCTCCGTTAATGCCTGAGACGAATCAGCTATGGTGAAAGCTTCTTCACCATAGGGGTAGTCAATACGCGGCGTAATCAGACGTTTATCCCCCGGGTAGGTGATGCGGTAATTATGTTTAAAGATCAGCGCCTGCCCATTACTTAAGCCTGCAACCATTAAACGGCTTTCATCAGAGTTAATCGCAAAACTGGTGATGTGAGTATCATCCGGTAAAGCCAAATTAAACTGCGTCTTTAATGTGCCATCGTCTAATTGGTAAAAGCTGATCTGGCCCGATTGGCTGACCCTTAAGGCTAGCTCGTTTTGTTCTTCTATCGCCAAATACAGCGTCAAAGAATCATCACCCGGCAGGGCATATTCAGCCATAGGTTCAACCGCGGCCGATTGAAACATCGGTATCACTTCATAGAGTAAATACAAGAAGATCAGTAAAATGGCGGCAATAACACTGATGCCACCAATGGCTACACCTACCGTCGCCATCTGATCTTTGCGCTTACGCATGCGGTTGTAACGTTTAATCTTGGGTGAATCAAAATCTATAATAGATTTTGATCGACTCAGGGTGTTTGTATTCATGACTCTTCTCTAGCCGGTTTTATTCAATAATGGTGATCACTAGACAGTAAGATTTCAACATTATTTTATCAGTGATAAAGTACTACAGTATTGTGACAGTTAGATGACAGGCGATTATTTAAAAACATAAAAAAGGCTACATTGAAGTAGCCTTTCCTCCTCCCATTTCAACAGAGATGGGGGTTTTCATAACTCTAAATTATTTCTCTAACTGCTTTAAGTACTTGGCAACAACTTTCGCTGGCAGAGGGATATAGCCATCTTTAATAACCACTTGTTGACCTTGCTGCGATAACACCAATTTAAAGAATTCTTTGGTGATCGGTGGCAGCGGCTTATTAGGCGCTTTATTAACATAAACATAGAGGAAACGTGATAAGGGGTAAGATCCATTCACCGCGTTTTCTGGCGTTGCTTCAACATATTTTCCACCGGCTTTTTTACTTAAAGGCACCGTTTTAACACTGGAAGTTTTATAACCAATGCCCGAATAACCAATGCCATTAATAGACGTAGATACCGATTGCACTACAGAAGCTGAACCTGGCTGTTCATTTACCGAGTTTTTAAAATCACCTTTACACAGGGCTTTCTTCTTAAAATAACCGTAGGTGCCAGATACCGAGTTGCGACCAAATATTTGAATATCACGCTTATCCCAGGCACCGGTTAGGCCGGTAGCACCCCAGTTTTTAATATTGTGCTTACCGCCACATTTACGATTGGATGAAAAAATCGCATCCACATCAGGAATCGACAGCCCTTTTATCGGGTTATCTTTATGCACATAGACCGCTAAAGCATCGATAGCCACTGGAATCGCGGTAGGTTTGTAACCGTATTTCTGCTCAAAAGATTCAATTTCTTTATCTTTCATCTTACGGCTCATAGGCCCTAAGTTCGATGTACCCTCGGTTAACGCAGGAGGGGCAGTAGAAGAACCTGCAGCCTGAATCTGAATATTCACATTCGGGTAATTACGCTTAAAATCTTCTGCCCATAAGGTCATTAAGTTAGCCAAGGTATCAGAACCTACCGAGGATAAATTACCCGACACACCACTGGCTTTTTTATAATCAGGAATGGCTTTATCAATAGCTGTATCCGCACTCACTTGCAGTGAAAAGAGACTGCCGGAGCTAATCGCAATCGCGGTAATTAATTGTGTTAACTTCATTTTTTATCCTTTTAAATCTGTCATCTATCATCTAGTTTGTGAGTCTAAGATAACGCCCATGTATGACAGTTCGATGACAAAAAACAGATATCCCCCCCTTTTAACTGATAATAAACCTGTTTTTTTACCGTATTGTCATAAACCACCTGCATATAACGGGCAAAAAAAGGCCAACATGTTTCCATGCTGGCCAAAGGTACTAAGTAGTGAAAAAACTTAAGCAGAGTTTAGAACTTGTGTTCGATACCCGTACCCAATACAGAATCGGTCGCACCGGCAAAACCATCGGCATCATCATCAATCATAGAATAGTAACCAAACACCTTGGTAGACTTGGCTAACTTATAATCGGCACCGGCAATAAACTGGGTCTTGGAATAATTTAAAGCCTCATCCACATCGGTTTGTACAAATTGCGCCTTAAATTTCCAGCTATCCAGTTTGTAATAACCGCTAACCATAAAAACATTTTCTTCAAAATCAGAATTTTTATCGTCACTCATTTGCACAAGGCCAGCTACACCAAAGGCATCCACATCATAACGCGCAACCAATCTAATTAAATCGGCTTCTGTTGTGGCAACTTTATCCAAAGAGCCGGCTAGTTTCTGGCCGGTAAACCCACTATCGACAGAAGCCGAAAACGTTAATGCATCGATATTGTAAGAAACCGCTGCCGAGATAAAATCAGCGATACCGTTTTTATCTTTACCCGCAGTAACACCATCATCTTCACCGGGGGCTACCATCACATCAAACTTTAAACCACCAAAAGCTGGAGATCTATACATCATCGAATTGGTGAAACGATTTTCACCGGCCATCATATTGCTGGTATCAGCTAACGGTAAGTCATTAAACATATCGACTTTAGAACCCGAGATCATTTTGGTGGGGGTATCGTGATGACCAAACTGGAAGGTACCCCAGCCGCCTTTTAAACCTAAATAGATATTACGTGGCTTAAGAGCTCCTTCTTTACCATCAGTTTCTTTATTTGTATCTAACAAACCATCATCGATACCAAATTGATATTCAATTTGGTAAATCGCATTTAAGCCATCATTTAGCGCTTCATCCCCTTTAAAACCAAAACGTGATGCATTTGATGTGACCTGCCAGTTATCCACCTCGGTAGCACCCGTTGCCAGGTCTTCTTGATCATACTTAAGTAAAGTGGTGTTGATTTTACCGTAAACGGTGACATCGGCCATAGCGACATTGGCTGCCAGAATAGATGCGCTTAACAATAACAATTTTGTTTTCATAGTGGGAACCCCTAAATCTTTCTAAGTTTATAAATGACTGACTGCATCACTGTATTAGCGATGTGGAGCAGTATGCCCAACAAATATTGCAGTTATATGACAAGCCATGATAAACCTGTCATTCGATTAAAACACTTAATAAACAATTGCTTATATTTACAATAATAGAATAAAAACATATTGAAAGAGGCTTTCAATAAAACCTAAGTCTTTGATTTAAATTGTCATATCTGTTCAAATAATAGTCGATAGATACTGAAACACACGCTTAGTCTGTGATTGGCTATCAATAACAGCTAAAAACCTATTCGGATAAGCGGTGAGAAGAGAAGTGGCAGCTAAACGTACTGCCCTGCCCCGGAGAAGATTCAATCAATAACTCACCGTCATGACGTATTAAAACATGCTTCACAATTGCCAGGCCCAAACCTGTACCGCCGGTATTAATCGAACGGCTGGGGTCCACACGATAAAAACGTTCTGTTAAACGGGGAATATGTGTTGCCTCAATACCCACACCATCGTCTGTCACGGAAAAATAGGCCCCTTTTTCATCTTTACGACAGATAAGTTCAATCAACCCCTGATCATGGGTGTATTTGCAGGCATTAATCAGAATATTTAATAAAGCACTGTGTAATTCCAGCTGATTACCCCAAATATCAACATGCTCTTGAATATCAACATTGATCACACGGGTTTCATCACCCAAACTCGCCTGCGCCTCTTCCACTATCATGCGAGATAATAGTGACAGTGAAACGGATGTGCTATGCATCTCATTAGGCAGGGTTTCCAGGCGCGATAGATCAATAAGATCCCGCAATAGATATTCCATACGCTGGGCATTTTGCGCCATTTGTTCCAGCGGCAAAGCCATCTGGGGGATTTTATCGGTAAATAAATGGAAGTTATCGATATAACCACTGATCACTGTGAGTGGTGTACGTAGCTCATGGGACACATTCGAGACAAAATCTCTGCGCATTTGCTCTAATTTTTGAACCTCGGTGATATCGCGGGCAAACAATAATCTATCCCCTTCACCAAAACGTGTTAATTGCACCCATAAGGTTTTTTGACCGTTATTGGGGGCTTTTACTTCTATACCTTTGTCATAATTCAGACCATCAAAATATTGCAAAAACTGCGGATCACGGAATAAATGTAAAAGATGCTGACCTAAATCCTGCGGGTAACGTAAACCGAGGTTGCTGCGCGCTGCCGTATTACACCAATCAATAGTGCCATGGCCATTAATCATCACCACAGCATCACTTAAAGACGCAAAAGAGCTATGTAAATAGGCAACATCGGCTTCAAGCTTAGCCTGTATGCGCTGTTGATCTCGTTGTAGATAATAGATTTTATCGCAGACCGCGCCCCAGAAACCGGGCAGTTCCGGTGGCTCTTGATTTTTATCTTTAGACATCAACCAGGCATGAATACGGCGTAATTGAGAAAAATTCCAAATCAGATGAATCGCACAGCCGACAACAAGCCCTTGCAAGGCATAACCCAGCAACCAGCCGATAAAAAAACAGCTTGTTAATAGCCACGCTAAACGCTGTAGCTCATTGGCCCAGTTATTTTTCATTCAAAAATTACATCACATGAGAAAGGGTTAACTGGCGGCCGAGAATCGGTAACCGGAACCACGCACCGTTTGCACTAAAAAACCATAATCGGCATTACCAGACGGCGATTGTAACGCTTTTCTTAAGCGGCGGATATGCACATCAATCGTGCGTTCCTCAACATACACATTGGAGCCCCAAACATGATCCAGTAATTGGCTGCGACTATAGACACGCTCTTGATGGGTCATAAAAAAATGTAATAATTTGTATTCGGTAGGCCCCATTGTGACTTTTTCATCATCGATGCTGACCCGATGGCTGACGTTATCCAACTTCACTCCCAGCAGTTCAACCGTATCGGTTTTAAGCTCGGTACTTGTACGGCGCAACACCGCATTAATGCGAGCCACCAGTTCACGTGGCGCAAAAGGTTTGGCGATATAATCATCGGCGCCTAATTCCAGGCCTTGAATTTTATTATCTTCGGAGGTTTTTGCAGTCAACATGATGATGGGAATATCGGCACAAACATCATCTTTTTTCATGCGGCGCAATAATTCCAGGCCGCTGCCACCGGGTAACATCCAATCCAATAAAATTAAATCCGGGCGTTGATCATGAACAATGGCAAAAGCCGCTGATGTATTAGCCGCTTCCATACAGGCAAACCCTGCCATTTCCAGTCCCATGCGAATCATATCGCGTATGGCTTTTTCATCATCCACTACAAGAATATTTACCATGACTTACTCTTTATCCCACCTTTATCAATGCAGCTATTAAAACGGATAAATATGACAGTACGATGACAGCGCGAAAAATGGGATTATTATTGCTAATCCAATATGACGGTTTTATTACCCTGCACTATCACCCGGTCTTCCAAATGCATACGTATGCCGCGTGAAAGCACCTGCGTTGCAACATCTTTACCCAAGCGCACCATGTCATCTTTATTGTGTCGGTGATTAACACGAATCACATCCTGATCGATGATAGGGCCTTCATCCAATTGCGCGGTCACATAGTGGCACGTTGCACCAATAAGCTTTACGCCTCGCTCAAAGGCTTTTTGATACGGGTTGGCACCGATAAACGACGGTAAAAAACTATGGTGAATATTGATAATTTTACCCGGATATTGTTCACATAAGCTGGCCGGAATAATCTGCATATAACGGGCAAGCACAATAAAATCGGCGTCGTATTGCTGTAATAAATCTGTAATCTGTCTATTGGCTTCAACTTTATTGTCAGCGTTAATCTTAATATGGTGATAATCCACGCCATGCCAATCAACCATGGAACGCAGATTTTCATGATTGGAAATCACCGCCGCAATATCACAGTGTAAATCACCCGAGCGCCAACGATGTAAAATATCCGCTAAACAATGGGACGACTGACTGGCCAATATCACCATTTTTTTCGGTTTGGCCGAATCACTGATAAACCACTGCATATCATATGCATCGGCGATAGCTTGAAATTGTTCTGTGAACTCCTCTAAAGATACACTTAAGGAGCTAGCCTTAATTTCATTACGCATATAGAACATGCCGCAACTTTCATCACCGTGGTAACTGGCCTCTAATACCCAGCCACCTAATTCGGCAATAAATGAACTCACTTTAGCAACAATGCCCACCTGATCCGGACAAGCAATGACCAGTCGGTAACTTTGTTCCATGGCTAAACCTCGAATAACACGTTGATTGATAATGCATTATCGACAAAATTACACAGCATGATGGGGTTTAGCAATCGATACTCAGACTTATTTTAGTCCTATGTCTCTGCATGCAAAGACTGCTGTTGCTTTTCTGGACAAGCATGGCGGGCATATTGACAAAAAATACAGCATTCAGATTCACTAACATGGCTGTATTCATTACAACCTGGGCAATGAAAAACCACCACCTTACGACTGACAGGCATTTTTTCGGTGACTTTAAAACCACAATGAGGACATTGCACCACCGTACGAAATTGCAAACGTTCCGCTTTATGTTGGGCAAAGAGTTTCTCGCTCATATCCTGCTCCTTAACAACAATTCCTATAATTGGCGATGACTATCTAAAGCATAGCCCGATTTTTCATGCTTCGCCTTTGATTCCAGCTTGTTCGGGCTGTAACTTAAGAATAATCAGAGGCAATATTATAGGTATCCATAAACGCATTTCATTAGGCATCGCAAACAATAAGATCATCACCGAATACGGTGCAGAGGTTAACAAATAGGCCTTCATCTGTGGCGTGACCGGTGATGTTAATAACAGGTTTAATAATAATAACGCTAAAAACAATAAACCCACCACCGCGGTGATATGCAGGGATTCAAAAAACTGCACATCCTGATATAAAGCTTTATCAAAACCATAATACAAACGTAAAGCAAAATATGTCATTAAAAAGGCTAGGCTTAAAGCCACAGTTACCCACTGCTGCGTAGAAATGCCTTTTAATGGGTTATGTAATAATATTTTTTGATGATGTTGTGCGACATAGAAACTGATAATTAAAAAAGCGGTTTCACGGTTTAAGGTTGCCAAAACCACACAGCCCGCCAATAAGCCCTGTGTGAGTAGCGATTGTTTTTTAAATAAGCTCAGATATATGCCTATCAATAAGAACAAATAGGACAAGGTATCGTAGGGCACCACCACATATTGGGTCAGCGTCATCAATAACGTTAAGCCCAACATGGGCAATTCTACATGCTGATAAGAATCATTTTTATGGCCATGGAAAATAAAAAACAACACGCAGCAGGCTAAACACAGGTATAGGCTATTACTATAAAAATACGCCGCATACCACGTGGATTCGACGTTTAAATCGGCCTTGAAAACACCCGGCATAAAACGAGGTAGTTTGTTATCGGCAAGCAATTGCTGAAAATACAGCAGGCTTTCTTTGCCTAAAACACGGTATTTATAGATGCCTTCATCATACTGCGTATGAAAGCCGGCCTCGTTGAACACACCCCAGGTATAGGCGGTTGTAGAGCCGATATACATCATGCCACTAAAGACCAGCGGCAGAAAAAGACCTGCGATAAAAAGTCGCAGTGCTGTTTTTATTATTGTCATGAGCTTAGTTTATCGATTCACACCGTTCATTGCACTCTTAAGTAACAGGCAAGGCCGTTTTATCTACCACTTTGCGTAAAACAAAACTTGAATGCACCCCCGTCACACCTTCAATGCAAGTTAAACGGCCTAATAAAAACTGCTCATAATGCTGCATATCTCTAACCACAACCTTCAACATATAATCGGCCGACTGACCTGTGACGATGCAACACTCCAGCACTTCCGGGTAGCCGGCAATAATCGTTTCAAAATTATTAAAACGCTCGGGCGTATGCCTGTCCATGCTGATGCCCAAATAAGCCGTAAGCTTCAGCCCCAGAGCATCGGGTTTCAACAAGGTCACATGTTTATCAATAATGCCCTCTTGTTCCAGACGTTTAACCCGCCGGGAACAAGGTGTGGCAGATAAGCCTATCTTGTCTGCCAACTCCTGATTACTGATACGGCCATTTAACTGCATCAACTCGAGAATGCGTCTATCAATCCGGTCCAACTCAAGCATTAGCATCACCCCAATAAGCTTATATAGACAATATCACTATATTATCAATATATTTTAGTGAATACCACCATAAATACCGTCAATAAGACCACATTTTGCAAACATTCACTAAGCCTCACACCCTATACTTCTTCCCATAGATAACTAGCCCAAAAGGCAAAACATCTACCACGGTTCTTCACAAGAGAGCCCCAGTCTTTCTCCTTCCCAATCACAAGTTGTGCAAGGAGAAAGACCATAACAATGCCCTAGAAACCAAGGATTACCATGTTTGATCATCAGAAATATCAGAAAGCACCGGTGATGACATTGACTGACCGTCAATGGCCCAATCGACAAATCAACCAGGCTCCGCAGTGGTGTAGTGTCGATCTGCGTGATGGTAATCAAGCGCTAATTAACCCGATGAACAGCAAACAAAAACACCGTTTATTCGATTTATTAGTGAAGATGGGCTTTAAACAGATTGAGGTCGGTTTCCCGGCTGCTTCACAGACTGACTACGATTTTGTTCGGGAAATCATAGAGCAAGATAAAATCCCCGATGATGTCACCATCCAGGTCTTAACCCAGGCCAGGGATGCCTTGATAGAAAAATCATTTTCCGCATTAAAAGGCGCAAAAAAAGCCATCGTTCATGTCTATAACTCCACATCGACCATTCAGCGTGAACAGGTATTTAACCAAGATAGACAAGGCATTATCGCTATCGCCGTGAAAGGGGCTGAAAAAGTCCAGAGCGAAGCTGAGAAATACCCGCAGACGCAGTGGCAATTTCAGTATTCGCCAGAAAGTTTCACCCAAACGGAAATGCCCTTTGCCGTGCAAATATGTAATGCGGTTATAGCCGTTTGGAGTCAACAAGCACAACCCATCATCATTAATTTACCGGCTACCGTTGAAGTCAACACGCCCAATGTCTATGCCGATCAGATCGAATATATGTGCAGGCAACTTCACAACCGTGAAAAAATCATCATAAGCCTGCATACCCACAACGACAGAGGCTGTGGTGTTGCGGCAGCGGAATTAGGTGTGATGGCCGGCGCCGATAGAGTAGAAGGCACTTTATTGGGTAATGGTGAACGCACAGGCAATATGGATATCATCACCATGGCGATGAATTTATACAGCCAGGGCATTGATCCGCAGTTGAATATGCAGGACATGGATAGCATCATAGAAACCGTCAATTACTGCACCGACATTGCATGTCATCCACGCCATCCCTATGCCGGGGAGCTGGTATTTACCGCCTTCTCGGGCTCACATCAGGATGCCATCAAGAAATGTCTGTCCTCCAGAGCCAACAAGCAGGAACTACAACAGTCCGATACCATCACACCCTGGCAGGTCGCCTATTTACCCATAGAACCCAGTGATATAGGCCGTGATTATGAAGCCGTTATTCGTATCAATAGCCAGTCAGGCAAAGGCGGCGCGGCTTATATCATCGAACAACATTTAAATATAGCCATGCCACGATGGATGCAGATTGAATTTAGCCACCATGTGCAGCAGAAAACAGAGGCGACACAAGAAGAAATTAAAGCTGATGAAATAATAGCGCTGTTTGATCAGATCTATCGCAGTAACACTGAAGGCTTAAGCTTGATGGACTATGAAACCCAGCGCAAAGCCGGTCAGCAACAATTGACGGCGACTATAACCAGCAATAATGCAGCAACTCAAAAGGTTAATGGCCAGGGCCAGGGCCTGATGGAAGCATTCTGTACCGCGTTACAAACTTATGGCGAGGATATTCATATCATCGACTATGTAGAATGCAGCACAGACAATAGCGGCCATACCTGTACCGCAGCCAAGGCTAGCTGCATAGTACATTTGCGTATACTGGGACAAAGATTTTGTGGTTTTGCCGAGAGTGAGGATATCGCCGAGGCCGGATTATTGGCTATCTTAAATGGATTTAATCGCTTCAAAATGCAGCAACAGCAATCAATAGCGCAGGCCTGTTAAGCGCCTGTACTTTTTATGACGGAATTAGCTGGATTGCACTTACTTCACAAAGCAGAGCGTAGCATCTATTCAATAATGTAATTCTTTCATATAATTAGAGTTGGATGAAACCACTTCATGGAATATTTATGCCACCCCTGCAGCACATCATTTTCAGCTTATGTTTAATTTCAGGTTTATTGTTAAGCAGTGCTTGTTCTACAAACACGGTACTGGAAGACAAGCCTTCCTCCCCTGAACAGCAAGCTGCCGATACATTTACCATCGAAAATAACATAAAAGGCGACCAAGACTCTGAAAGCCTTGTAGCTACTGATCCTGCAGAGAATGACAAAAATAACGAAAAAGAATCCGTCGATGCTGGCGATAAAAGCAATGATATCGACAATGACGGCAGATCAAACACCAAAGACCAGTGCCCAGAGACTCTGGCCTATGTGCCTGTCGATAAGAATGGCTGCCCGCAGGAGCGCTTCTCATTAATCGTTGAATTTAAGTCTGAGATTTTCAGAATTGAAGAGCTAGAAGGCAATCCCGTATTCCCGGTCGTGGCCTTCATGAAAAAAAATCCTCAGTACGATATTTTCCTGACCGGCCTCGTTGAAACAGCTGAAGGCCCCTACTTCGATCAACGTTTATCTGAAAAGCGGGCTCGTGATGCCAGCGACTATCTTGTTGGACAAGGGGTTAGAGAGCCTCGCATCACGCCTGATGCGAGAATGACGTCGCCCATGGCGACAGAGGAATCTCCGTTAGGAGAATCTCAGAATCGCCGCCTGAAGATTGAATTTGTTAAAATCTTCGATGATTCCATGATCAAATAAGCCCTTCTAAGCCACCCTACCTTGATGTAAGCCGTTATATTTTCCTGATCTAACAGCAATTATCTACTGCCTGGCTTCACAGACAACTCTGGCCAAGATGAGACAACACTCGGATTACGCTATTTTTATAACCGGCAGGTAAAACTTCTGATAGCCTACACGTTGAAAAATGTCAGAAAAACGTAGCAGAAAAAACCATGACGACCTGATAAAACATCGAGCCAAAGAACCTAAAATCACACCACATGCCAGAATTGTCCTTTCATGAAAAAAATCGCCGTTTAAAGATGCTGTTTGTTAAGATCAGCAAATAAATTCTCAATGTTTCTGTCTGCCCCCCCCTAACAACCCTATTCAGGGGCTCCTCCCTATTGAAAAAATCACTGACATTATCTAAAATCACCTAGCTATCAATTTTGAGTTCTTATTCACATAAAACGCCATCATCAGGTGAATAAAGCTCAAACCGAGAGTTTGGATTGAACAGGATGTCAGCCATTTTTTCAAAGTCTTCCTTTTCTCTATTTCAGCCTAGCAAGTAGTACTCATTCATACTTAGGGTTTTACCATGAAAAAGTTTTTCCTTCTTAGCCTATGTTCTTATACTTTGGCCATGCCACTATGTGCAGAAGAAAGCTCAGAGTTCACTGAAAAAGAAAAAAAGAAAGACACATACCGTGTGCAGGAACCTGCCGATAAAATTTATCTGGACACACTTTCCTTTAAACTGGGGCTTTCACAAACCAGCCCCGATATTCGCGAAACTAACGGTAGCATCGCGGGTATAGCAGCCCCTGAGGAGCAAGGCACAACATACAGCCTCAGCGCGGTATTCAATAATGAATATATGCCCTTTTTAAAACCCTATATTGAATATGCACGCATCAATTATGATGACAGAAACTTCAGTATCTATAGCCTGGGACTTAGACATGACCGCTTTATTAACGATGCACAATCCTGGGAATGGTTTATTTCAGGAGGATTAGGTCGTGGTTATTCTCACTGGACCAACAGCCCTGCCCCCGCGGCGGCTTCAGGTGTAGCCGGTGATGAAAGTGTTACGGCCACGTTTCAAACCGGTTTAGATTGGTATTTCACACCCAGTTGGGCAATAGATATGACCCTGCGTTATGACCTGTATGATATGGATACCACCGTGGTACAAAACTCTCAGGTCACCACCATCAGCGATGGTGAATCACTCAGCGCCTTAGTGGGCATCGTTTATCGCTTTGGTCAGCGCAGCCGCCAAGATCAACGAGATAACGATGGTGATGGCGTACCTAACTATCTGGATCGCTGTTCCAACACGCTAGAGAACGTGCCGGTGAATGGTAGAGGCTGCCCACAAGAAAGCTTTATGTTTAATCTGTCTTTTGAATTTGCTCAATTTAAAGTTGAGAATATGGTGGATAAACCCAGCTTCAAAGTGGTCGAGTTTTTACAAAGCAACCCGGAATACTCCGTGCATATTAATGGTTATGCCGATAATACAGGCGGCACCGTGGTTAACAAAAAACTCTCTTATCGTCGTGCTAAAGCCGCTGCAGATAAGTTAATCGAAAACGGTATTGCCTCTGAACGTTTAAGCTATGAAGGCAAGGGCCAGAAATACCAGTGGACCGATAATGACAGCAAGGCTAGCCGTGAACAAAATCGCCGTATAGAAGCCATCTTCTATAAAGCCGGCTCACGCTCGTCCCTCATTGAACGTAGAGAAGAAAAGCCTGTAACCGTTGTAACACCCGCCAAGACTGAAACTCAGGAGTAATCGCCATGCCATTAAAGACGATTTTTCTCGCTTTATTCTGCAGCCTTTTTTTATGGGGCTGTAGCAATAAAGAAGGGGCACTATTTGCCGTAACCAATAACGGCACGCTAACCATAGAACCCGGCACAAGCAGCATTCATAAAGGCACAACCCAGGCCTATAGAGCCTTTATGATTGATAAAGACGGTGTGCGCAGTGAAGTCACCCATGAAGCCGTTTGGGTCTCCAGCAATGCCCCCATTGCCAGTATTGATGATACGGGTTTAGCGACAGCTTTAAGCGCTGGGAAAACACAGATAAAGGCCAGCTTTTCTAGCCTGGAGGCACAGGCTGATTTACAGGTATTTGAACAGGCCATTCAATCCATCAGTGTATCCCCTGCAGAAAGTCTGTCCTTGGTGGGGCTGCAAAATCAGTTCACCGCAACGGCAGTCTGTGCCGATGGTTCTCAACAAGATGTGACGAATTTCTCTACCTGGAGCTCAGCTAACCCAGCCATTGCGACCATTGGCAGTGATGGTATATCTACAGCTGTTGCACCCGGTATAAGCAATATTATCGCCAGCTTTAACAATGCATCCGGCACGGCACAGTTAGCCGTCAGTGAATCTGCCCCCAAGGCTTTAATACTGCAAGCTAACCCACTCGTACTTCCCCTGGGCAGCAGTGAGAATATGCAAGCCTTGTTAATACTGGAAAATAACCGACAAATTGATGTGAGCGAACAAGTCAGCTGGGACATGCTTGATAGCAGTATCGCCACGGTAGACAATAACAGCGGCAATAAAGGTTTTATTGAAAGCAAAAAAATCGGAACCACCACGGTAAATGCCAACTTAACCTTTGCCGGATCAATATTCACAGCCAATGCCTCCGTCCAAGTAAGAAGCGCCGAGGGATTAACCCTTACCCTCAATCCCCAAAGTTTAACCTTAGCCAAAGGCGCCACAGGCCAATTCCGCGTATTTGCCCAATTTGGTGAAAGCAGCACTTTTGAAGTAACCAACGATGCCAAGTGGTTGGTTGAAGATACCAACATTGCAAGCATTGGCTACACCGGTAATAACGGCGGTCTGGCCACAGGATTAAATACAGGTAGTACACGCATACAGGCCAGTTTTGCTGGCAAAGATATTACTGCAGAGCTTATTATCAGCGATGCCCTGATCACCCATATACAAATCACCCCCAGTCGTCTTTCTTTAGCCAAGGGCACCAGTGCACAATTAAATGCCAAGGCATATTATAGCGATGGCAGCTCCACAGATATCACTTCCCTTAGCAGCTGGGTTTCAGCCTCACCGGCCATACTGCATATTGAAACGGGCACTACCGATGCAGGCCTTGCCACAGGTGTTAGCGAAGGTTTAACACAGGTCAAAGCCAGCTATTTGGGTTTTGAAAGCACGATTGCAGCCACTGTCACCTCCAATGTCATCAAAGATTTACAAATTACGCCACAAAATGCCGAAGTGGCTAATGGATTAAACATAAGCTATCAGGCCAGCGCCATTTATAGCGACGGCTCTGTGGTTGATGTCACGTTGGATGTCGCATGGGCATCACTTGACCCCGTCATTGTCAGCATCATAAGTGGTGGTTCCAACAGCGGTTTGGCTACCGCCCATACGGTAAACCATACCAGCATAACCGCTACGTTTGATGGCATCACCCGCAGCACAGACATCACCGTGACTAATGCAACAGTTGCCAGTCTCGACATAGAACCCACCAATATCACCACCGCTGCTGGCATCATCACACAATATTCAGCCTTTGCCACATTAAGCAACGGCCAACGACTCGATGTGAGTCGTCAGACTTTTTGGAGCAGCTCTAAAACCGACGTCGCCGAAATTATTGCCACAGGTACTCAGGCAGGTTTGGCTACGGCTTTAACTGCTGGCACCACTGAAATAACTGCAAGTTTTTCTGGCCAGATGGCAAGCACACCATTAACCGTGACAGATGCAAGCATTATCCAGCTAATGATCGCGCCACTGAATACAGAAATCATCGTCAGTACCACGGCACAATACTCGGCCACGGCAATATTAAGCGATGGCAGTCAACACGATGTGACTACACAAGTCAGCTGGACAACAGAAAATCACAGCATTGTCCAGATCGATAGCCTTGGCCTTGCAACCGGTCTCAGCAAAGGCTCTAGCAACGTTATAGCCAGTTATATCGATTTAAATCTTAGCGCTACCACAACACTCACCGTGACAGGGCCAGAAAAACCTCTTTCATATATAGACCTGAATCCGGTATCGGCCACCGTCTTAATTAACAGTACAAAACAGTATACCGCTACCGCCGTTTTTGAAGACGGCAGTAAACAGGATGTGACGGATGATGTGCATTGGTCCAGTGCCAATCAAAGGCTCGCCATTATTAGCGGTACTGGCTTAGCTGTTGGTGTGAGTGCGGGGGTGACTAAAATACGGGCAAGCGCCACCTATTTTGGCATCAGCTACTCATCACAAATACAGCTAACAGTAGAGGCTCCGACGGCTGTTATTACTGCCATACAAGTGTTGCCCAATGATACCGCCATTCTTATAGGTGCAAGCCAGAGCTATATAGCCGAGGCAGTTCTTAGCAGCGGAGTGAAGATTGATGTGACAGATCAAGTCATCTGGACATCGTCTGATAACAGTGTTGCCAATATCAATAGCGATGCTATCGCTAAAGGGCTGAGCGACGGCGTTATCACCATCAGTGCTGATCTTACTTATGCAGGGAGTGATTACCATGGCGAAGCCCAATTAACCGTCTTATCCCCCAGCATTACTATCGATAAAATTGTATTAGAGCCCTTTAACAGCCGTATTATTGAAGGCGATACACTTGGCTATAGTGCGACAGCTTATCTTAGTGACAAAACTGAAGTTGATGTAAGCAGCTATGTTATCTGGCAAAGCAATCATCCTGAATTTTCCACTATAGAGATGAATGGAGACGCTACGGGTATTGCAGAAGGTAGCAGCGATATTTCTGCCAGCTTGTTATATCAAGGTCTGACTTATAACAGTGAGCGGGCAGTTTTAACCGTCGTTGCAGCCACCACCGTGAATAACATTGTTGTAACACCTAGAAATAAACATATTCAGGTAAAAGAGACCCTGCAATATCAGGCCTATGCTCTATTAAGTGATAGTAGCATTGTAGAAATACACAATGGTAGTGGTGTTAACCTTATTTGGTCTGCAGATAACAGCTTGGTCAACATTAATACTAACGGCCTAGCTCTAGCTACAGATGCAGGTATCTCCCCTATCACTGCAACTGTTACCTACAACAGTCAAACCTATAGCAACAGCACTGAATTAACGATTGCCTCCCCGCCAGCAACAATTACTGAGATTCAAATCACACCGGCAGTCAGTCATATTTTAATCGGCACAACACAGGCCTATAGAGCGACCGCCATTCTCACTGATGGTACTAAGCTGGATATTACCGATGAATCCACCTGGACATCTAATAATGAAGCTGTAGCTACCATAGATAGCTCAGCAATTGCTACTGCTAACAATGCAGGGCAGGCCGATATAACGGTAAATTTCAGTAATGAAACTGGTAATTATTCATCCACCGCTAGTCTAACCGTACTGCCATTAGCGATAACATTGAATAAAATCGTCATTGAACCTTTCTCCATTCAATTACTGGAAGGCCATACACAGCAATACAAAGCCATTGCCTACCTCAGTGATGGCAGTTCACAAGATATCACTCAGCATGTTAACTGGCAGTCTTCGTTCCCATCCATTGCCAGTATAGATATCGATACAGGCATGGCTACAGCAATTGCTGCCAACGCTGCCGCTACCGAAATCACCGCCACATTAGATTATGACGGCCAGAGTTATAATAGTGAGCGAGCCGCCTTAACTGTAATAGCCCCTGCAGACATACAAGGTATTGTTATAGGGCCTCGCAATGCCAATATATTAGCCTCAATAACACAGCAATATGTGGCTTATGCGATATTGACTGACTTCTCTCAGATTGATATTACTCATGTTGTAAGCTGGAGCAGTAGCGCATCTCAATTTGCAACTATAGATAGCACGGGTCTGGCAACAGGTATCAGTGCCGGTGATACAACTATTAGTGCTGACTATAGTGAGGGTGGATCTAACTTCAGTGATGGGACGCTGCTCACCGTAGAGGCTTCCGCCATCACCATTCAATCAATGAAGGTCACGCCGCCCTCAGCCTCAGCTTTGGTTAATGGTTATCAACAATACAGAGCTGACATTACCTTATCCAATGGAAGATCTGTTGATGTCACCAGCAATGTCACCTGGACAGTAGCTGAATCAACAATCGCCAGCATTACCCAATTAGGACTTGCCAAAGGCTTGGCTGAAGGTAAATCAGAAGTCATTGCAACGTTTGTTTACCAAGGAGAAATGACCGATGCCAATACTCTCTTTACTGTCATAGCACCCACAATTGAAGACATCAAAATTGCACCACATAAGGCGATGATTCTTAAAAATGATGAGCAACAGTATATCGCCACGGCCCTACTCAGTGATGGGACAAAAGTCGATATTACACAGATGGTTAATTGGAGTAGTAGCAATACGGCATCCGTAAATATTAACAGCAAAGGTATTGCCACAGGCACGGATGTAGGCCTCAGTGATATCAGCGCAAAATTAAGCTACGAGGGCAGCGACTATGACAGTAATATTGCAAAACTGACGGTGATCAATGCTATCAACAACATTCAAATCACACCGAATGCGCCTACGATTGTAGAGGGCACCACCCAGCAATTTACCGCAACGGCAATTTTAACTGACTTAAGCCAGGTTGATATTACCGATCTGGTTTACTGGAAAGTGGTAAATTTCAACATCGCAAGCATCGAACAAACGGGTCTGGCTACTGGCATACTTGCCGGCACTACAGATATTACTATCGCTCTTAGCTATCAAGGTACGGAGTATAACGATACTGAAACCCTGCACGTTCAAGTAGCACCCGTGGTTGATGATTTTTACATCACCCCAGGAACTAACAATATACTTGTGGGTGAATTACATCAGTTAACCGCCACCCTGGTCTTCGACAATGGCACTACACAAGATGTTACCGTTGAGGCCAGCTGGGTTTCCGATGATACAACTATCGCGCCCATGCAAAATAACCAAGGCCTGGTTTTTGGTTTAGGTGAAGGCAGCACTCATATCAACGCCTCCATCAATATTGATGGCAATACTCATACGGCTACGGCCAGTATAGATGTCCGCACACTGCCCTTATTCCCCAACATCATCATCGAACCCTCATTTGTAAACATGCCCGCTGGCACAACAAAACAAATGCGCTCCTATGTCGTCACGGATGATGGCACACGTTATGACACCACCCATATTTCACGGTGGGCCATGGGAGATGAAAGCATTGCAGAAATCAGCGCAACAGGCCTGGTGACGACTCATAAAAAGGGCACTACCATCATCAATGCAAGCATTGAAAACCAAGGAACAAGCGCCAATCTTTATGTAAAAGAACCTGACTCGGGCCTGGATTCGGTTAAATTTACGCCTACCCAATCCACGTTATTAATTGGCGATACACAGCAATTTACCGCTACAGCCTTTTTGAATGATGGCACTCAAATGGATGTTACCGATAATGCCAATACACAATGGACAAGTTTTGATACGGACATTGCCGACTTTATCAGCACAGCAGGTCTTTTAACGGCTATCAGTCAAGGCACGGTAACAACTAGAGGATTCTATACAGCCTCACCCAACTGGATGGGTAACTCCAAGGTTGTGGTGAAAACACCTGATTTAGCCATTGATGAAATTATCATTGTGCCGGAAGACGCGCTACTGCTTTTAGGCACCACACGACAATACCGCGCCTATGCATTGATGTCTGATGGTACACAAGTTGAAATAACCCAAAATGCCGCCTGGTCGGTGGCTAATAGCCTGATTGTTGAACCTCAAAATACCACAGGCTTGTTATTAGGACGCTCCATTGGCTCAACCTCTGTAAAAGTGGTTTACGATTATCAAGGCACAGCATTCAGCAGCGAAACGCAGATCTTTGTTATCGATAGCGCACCTAGTTTCCTGGAAGTTACACCTGCACAGCAAACCTTGTCGGTTAATGAAAGCCATCAATACACGGCCATATTACATATGGAAAATGGCCAAATACTGGATGTCACAGCCACCTGTGTGTGGGCTGTTGATGAAGAGACTCGCGCCCATATCGACAATACCCCGGGTAATACAGGTCTATTAACCACGCTTGCGGTGGGTGATGTTATCGTCACTGCCAACTTCAAGGGCCAGCTGGCTCAAACCGCCAAACTCACGGTCAGTGATGCCACGGTTGCCTCTATCCAGGTCACCCCCGCCGATGCGATATTCCCACAGGGCTCACGTGAGACCTATACGGCCATTGCTTATTATTCCGATAATAGCTTTAAAGATATCAGCCATCAGGCCGTGTGGATTAGTGGCGATACAGGCATTGCCGATGTGCATATAGAAACCGACCGGGAAGGCGCTATTGTCACCGGCATCGACGCGGGTACAACAACCATTACCGCCCGCTATCAAGGCCAGGAGAATACCGTACCGGTAACAATCACAGCGGCCACGTTAGATACAATCATCGTAACGCCCCTGAACGCCGTCAGGAATCAAGAAAATAGCCTGCAATATACCGCCACGGGCATCTACTCGGATCTATCGACGGCCGATATCACCGATGCGGTTACCTGGTCCAGCTCTGTCACTGATGTTGCCCGCATTGAAGACACAGGCCTGGCTCATACCCGCAAGCTTGGAGAAACCCAAATTCAAGCCTCATTAGAAACTGAAACCGGCACGATTAGCGCGGCAACCACGTTAACCGTTATTGCCCCTACATTATTGCAATTGCGTATTGAACCACAGGAAATATTGGATCTTCCCGTGGGTAATATCAGGCAACTGACGGCCTATGCCCTGCTCCAGGAAGGCGAATACATCTATGAACTAGACGTAAGCCACGCCTCTGTTTGGTCATCAAGTTCACCGGATTATGTGAGCGTGAGTAATGCGGATAATCACAAAGGCCGGGTTCAAGCCTTACAACAAGGCTGTGTAACTATTTATGCAAACTATGAAGGTGTAGAAGCCGAGGCCTCCGTATGCGCCAGCGCGGCCGAATTACTATCCATAGATATCACCCCAAAGGATCAAAGCATTGCCACTCATTCCAGCTTGGAATATAGCGCTTCGGGTACATTCAGCGATGACAGGATTGAAGATATCACCGCCGATGTCACGTGGATCAGCGATAACTCGGCCGTGGCGACCATTAATGAAAATGCCCTGGCCGAGGGTATTACCGAGGGTACCACAACGATTATCGCCAGTTATCAGGGCATAACGACCTCAACCTCGTTGACGGTCACCGGCGATCCCATCACCCAGATGTGGATCACCCCCTATACCGGCGAATTCCCGGTAGGCACGCAAGGGCAGCTCAGAGCTCACGCCCTATTTACCAGCGGTTCTCAAAGAGACGTCACCGATGAGGTTGAATGGCTTTCACAAACCCCAGCCACACTCTATGTGAATAACAGCCCAGGATCTAAAGGTATAAGCGAAGCACTGGCTGTGGGTCAGGCAGATGTTATTGTCACTCATAAAAACTATGACGATGTTAACTTGGGCCCAATTACCGCTGAATTTACCATTACCGCAGCGAGCCTAGTGGAAATTCAGGTTCTGCCTTTTAATCAAGAAATGTCCAAGGGGCTGCATCAACAATACATCGCTATCGGAAAATACAATAATCAAACACACCATGTGCTTAGCGATCAAGTCGTCTGGCACAGCAGCGACCTCAATACGGCGTTTATTAATCATTCGGGCATGCTTAGCGCCAGAACAGAAGGCACGGCGACCATCAGCGCCAGCCTGGATGGCGTCACCGGTCAAACAGAGGTGACCGTCACTGCCGTAGCCGTTAAAAGCCTGAGCTTAAGCCCTTATGAAGAAAGCTTACATGTAGGCACTCATCTGTCATTAAAGGCCATCGCCGTGATGACGGATAACAGCATCGAAGATGTCACGTTAGACAGTCAATGGATGAATAACAGCCCTTCTATTCTTGGCTTAACCGATATCGGTGACGATAAGGGCCAAATACAAGGCTTAACCACAGGTACGGGGAATATTGCCATACGTTATGCCGAAACCAGTCAGGCAAAAATATGGCAGGCGAATTCAGATTATATCGTCTCCGAAGATGCAACAGCACCCACTGGCATTCGCATTGAACCGGACAATATCAGCTTGCCTGTAGGCACTAGCCGCCTCTATAAAGCCTATGCTATTTATCCTGACTTCGAACAAGACATCTCCGATGATGTGAAATGGAAATCGTCCAGCCAAAATGTAGCCTCCATCAATGCCCAGGGAGACATAAAGACCCACAATACTGGCGCAACCACCGTCAGTGCGGATTGGAACGAGATGAACATGCGTGGGGAAACTAATCTAACGGTTATTCCTGCAACCATTGATCATATAGAAGTCACACCTGTAGATGTGGTACTGGATTTGGCTGAGAGCCATAGATATCTCTGTGAAGCGGTGATGAGCAATGGCGATAGATATGATATCACCAAGGATGTTGACTGGACCTCATCCGATAGGCTGGTTGCGACCATTATCTATGCAGGCATTGATACCGGCAAAGCCTTTTCATGGGGATTTGGGCAAACAACCATTACCGCACGTTACGATAATGCAGGAGTGATATTGGAAGACAGCGTGCCATTGAATGTCACGCCAAAATCACTGCTACGCATAGACATAGAACCAGCGTCACACACAATGGCTGTTGATAATAAAAAGCAGTTCCAGGCTTTTGCTGTTTATCAAAGCGGCGCCAGGATTATTGTCACCGTTTTAGCCACATGGGATAGCGCCAATAAAGACATAGCTGTTGTTGATAACGGCGGAATCTTTAAAGGCCGCGCTACAGCAGAGGCTGCTGGAACCGTTCAGATCCAAGCCACCTACCACAATGTCACAGGCTCAGCGGAATTAACCGTCACGTCGCCTTAGCCCCACACACAAAACAGGGGCTAAAAGCCCCTGTTCAATCCATCTTAAAGGTACGGCAATAACGTATCTACACGTTAGCCTTTGCCTTTAATTCAGCAAAGGCCTCTTCACAACATTGAATATAAAACTCACCGTCATCGATCATCGACGGACAGGAAACCACACCTAAAGACACGATATCATTTAAGCTATAAATCGCATGGCTGATCGCCACGCCATCGGTTAACGGTGGCAGGCCCATAAAGCTCAACTGCTTGGCGCCGGCATGATATAAATCAAACGGAGGCCCCATCACATTGGTGATAACGGTGTTTAACACTACCGGGCCAACACGTTCCATTAAACGATGTTTCTGCGCCATTTTGGTGAAGGCTTTTCCCACTTTCGGATATAAAAACCCACCCATTAAATTAGGGAAGATCGCCCCGGTATCCATCTCTTCAGCAAACGCTTTCGCCTGTGTGGTAGAAACATTTATCGCCTTTAAACGTTCCAATGGGGCTTCAATATTGCTGTGAATGGATGCAAACAATCCACCCACTTTATTGCCGGACTGCTCATTATGCTCATCCCCTTGGCGCATATTTTTAGGCATCATCGCACCTAAAGATTGCTCGGGTAATTCACCTTTGGCATCCAGAAACTTACGCATGCCGCCTGAGACTATACACACCATCACATCGTTGATGGTGGTTCCCGGTACCGCATTTTTTATCGCCTTGGCATCTTTTAAACTGAACTGGGTAAAACCAAAGGCCCGCTCTTTATCAGGCGTGCGATTAAAACGGGTTAGAGGCACGGATAATTTGGCCCCCGATTCACGTCGCCCTCTATATAAATCTACCGCAGCCTTGGCTAAACTCGGTAAACGTTTATTAAACGCGATGGTCTGCTGCGCCGCAGAGATCGTATTTCTGGCATACGCCTGTGTAAGCATTTCATATTTACCCGGCAATTTTGGCTTTTCAACCTCTTCCTGCACTTCAGCTTTAGGCGGCACGGCATCCGGGCTTAAATCAACCAGAGCGGCAAAAAGATTATTACCCGAACCTCCATCCACACAGCAATGATGGATCTTGGTAATCATCGCAAAGCTACCTTTACTGACACCAGGAAAGTCATTTAAGCCTTCAACCAGATAAATTTCCCATAGCGGTTTATCCAAGTCCATGCGGGTAGCGGCAAGCTCAGCCACAATTTGGGTTAATTGTTTTTTATTGCCTGGGGCATCTAATTTCAGCTGAAAAACATGATCTTCCAATTTAAAATCAGGATCAGCCACCCAAAATGGACGCTCTAACTCCATAGGCGGATGAAGTAACTTCTGCTGTAATATCGGAGCCTGATGAATACGCTGCTGTATATAATCAACAATACCCGCCAGATCCATACGTTTATTTTTACTGGTAGATTGATCAAAAATACCCAGGCCACAGATATGCATAGGGGTTTGCTCGGTATCCTGATAAATAAAACCGGCATCTTGAATATTGAGTTGTTCCATTACTGCTCTTAATCTCCGTTATAATAAAGTGATGATTCTAGCAAATATATTCCTTCTTGCCCCCTATTCCGACTAGTTTCCCGATTAAATATCGGTAAAATACGCGCCTATCATTTAAGTGTATGCCTGTGAAAAATAGCAACTCATCTCCATCCTTCTACGATGTCATCATAATCGGTGCTGGCGCATCCGGTTTAATGTGTGCTTTTACCGCCGCCAGACGAGGCCGCAAGGTGCTTGTTTTGGAATCTGCCAATAAAGTCGGTAAAAAAATTCTGATGTCAGGCGGTGGACGCTGTAATTTCACCAATCACTATGTCGAAGCTGAAAATTTTGTCTCAGAAAACCCCCACTTTTGTAAATCGGCATTAAAGCGTTTTACCCAGTGGGACTTTATCGCCATGGTAGAGCAACATGGCATCAACTATGAAGAACGCCGTCACAGTCAGCTATTCTGCATAGACAGCGCCAAAGAAATTTTGAATATGTTATTAGAGGAATGCAGCCTCGCAGGCGTGACCATTAAAACCCACTGCGAAATACAGAAAATTACGGCATTACCTCACAAAGGCCATAGCGAAAAACACCAGCAGCAGGATGATAGAGCTAATTATTCACTGCAATTACAATTCGGACATCAAGCCCAAACTCTACAATGTCACTCGCTGGTGGTAGCCACAGGCGGCTTATCTATCCCGACCCTAGGCGGCAGCGGTATCGGTTATGACATTGCCAGGCAATTTGGCCTAAAGCTCACCGAGCGCCGCGCAGGTTTAGTGCCGTTTACATTCAGCGATCATATCAAACAGATCAATGAACGTTTATCCGGCTTGGCCTTAGACGTTGAAGTCAGCTGCAATGGTCATTCTTTTCAAGAAAACCTGCTATTTACCCATAGAGGCCTCAGTGGCCCGGTCATTCTGCAAATATCCAATTACTGGCAAGCAGGTAATAGCATCAGTATCAACCTGCTACCTAATGAAGACTGCGTAGAGATGCTTTTTTCGGCCAAAGCAACGCATAATAAAGCGTTATTACGGACATTTTTAAGTTATCAGATGGCCAAATCATTGGTTTTAGAGCTACAGAAACTCTGGTGGCCCGAATTAGCCGAAACCGCATTAGCCCAGTGGCCAGATAAAAAACTGGAAGAAATCGCCGCTAAACTGCAAAACTGGCAGCTAAAACCTGCAGGCACAGAGGGCTATAGGACGGCAGAAGCAACATTGGGGGGCGTAGATACCGACGATATCAGCTCCAAAACCTTGGAAGTTAAACATCAATCCGGTTTATATTTTATCGGAGAGGTATTGGATGTCACCGGCCATTTGGGGGGATTCAACTTTCAATGGGCCTGGTCTTCCGGCCATAGCGCAGGTTTGTTTGTGTAAGTGAATTGATGCATTAATAACGAAGACAGTTTGAAGAACACGAAGATAATTAGCCAAATGATAATTCGGAAAATTAGATTAAGTAATTGATTTTAAATGGGTAAAGTTAATTAACAATTGTCTTCGTTTTTAATGATGAATAAAAAACACTAGTGATATGAACACTTCTCAAGCAATTCCCATTTTTTATATGCATATGAGAGTCTGATCACTTACTAATTCCCTCAAGCTTGAACTTACCTAAGATGAAAATCAGCAAAGACTAATAACCGGCCTTAATATCAGCGGTTACAGGTTAATGAATAGTTTCACTTCTGACTGCCGATTAAGCTAAGTAGCATCAATGTCAATGCCTGCTTCGAGGCTAAAGCAGGCATTAAGGCACCGTGTTCAAATAGGAATACAATACATATGATGCCCGTAACTTCATTAAATGAAGTTACGGATTAAATGAAGTTACGGATTAAATGAAGTTACGGATTAAATGAAGTTACAGATTAAAACGCCTTATAAACCTTATTAACAAACAAATCTTTTTGTTTGAGCCCCACTAAAAACCTTAATGTGGTTACAGCAAAGGGAAGTTGAACCACGCCATCTTTTTGTCCTACAGGAATGAGTGCAATTAATGGGTTTCGCTTGTAAGCCTTGTTTGATTTCCCCTTAAGCTTCTTAATGATAGATTTTGCTACGTATTTTCCTTGCTCCTGAGCGAGATAACCCAATTTAGCTTCGCCTACATCGGCAATATCGCCTAAAGCATACAAACTATTTTCTCCAATAACTTCAAGCCTTTCATTAACACGCACGTAGCCATAATCATTGAGTATTTGAGATAAATTCGTTTTAAGATATTCGTTATTTGGCAAAACGCCGGTGGCTTCAAAGACCAAGTCGGCATCACTTGCGATACCTGTATTTTTGTCGATATAGCTATCATCAATCTTCAGGTATTGGCTGTTAAAAATAACGTCTACGCCAAGGCTATTAAGCTGCTCTAATGATTTTCTTTGAGTTTTCTCCTCAAATCCATTTAATAGGACATGACTATTATGTGCTAAGGTTACTTGGATATTAGGCAGCGCATAAGCTATTTCTCCGGCCAACTCCACGCCCACTACGCCACCACCTATAACTAATACCTTATTGGCCGATTTCAACTTTTCATGAAACCCAAGCAGCTCATCATTACGCGCGCTAATATCCATTGCGATAGTTGATTTTGCTACAGGCATACTCGAATAACGTGTACCTGATGCTATGATGCCTTGCGTAAACTTTATTTCTGTACCATCGATTAATACTGCCGCTGTTGACGACATTTCTACAACGTCACTTTGGATAAAGCGTCCTGATAAAAAATCCTGATATTTTTTCCTTGCTCTATTCTTGGTTTTATCGGGGGCAGTAATATTCCGTAGTGTTGCAAAAGTCACCTCAAAGTAATCCTTCCTATCAACAAGCGTTGTTTTTATTCCTTGCTTCTCTAGCTCCTGTGCAACCGTAACCCCGGCAAATCCCCCACCAATAATTAAAACATCTGTTTGAATAGTCATTCTCTTCCCCTTTATGTGTTGAAGACTGCTTGATTAGTCATTTTCTAAATAGTATCCGGTAGCATTTTTGCTGTAAATGAGCGAATATAAGACGCATGTGTGCAAATATACGACAGTAAAAATGGATAAATGGAATGAAATTAGAACTGCCTACAAATTGGCTAAACTCAGAACGCTGAGTGCAACAGCAGAGGATATTGGGGTTCACCGATCAACGGTGATGCGCCATATAGATACATTAGAAGAGAGCTTAGGTGTGAAACTCTTCCAACGTAATGATAAGGGCTATATACCCACAGAAGCGGGTCTCGACATTATGCGCCTTGGGGAGGTGACGGATAATCACTTTTCTCAATTACCCTCTATGTTGAGAAGTAAGGAACAGACGTTGGAAGGCACACTCGTGATCACTAGCGTGAGCGAGATTGCCAGTATCATCATGCCCTCCATTAAAGACTATCAAACGCTTTACCCTAAGGTGCATGTCGAATTAATTGGTGATATTAGAAACTTTAACCTTGAATACGGTGAGGCTGATATAGCCATTCGTGGTGGAGAAAAACCGATTACACCAGATAATATTGTATGGCCTTTACTTCAACTTCAGCTGGTTTTTTGTGCGCACAAATCTTATGTCGAGCAATTCGGTCTTCCTGATGAAAGTGAATTATCGCAGCATCGATTTATCGCCCTCAAAGAAAGGCCTGAACATTTACTCTGGAACGAATGGATTCATAACAATATTCCAGAAAGAAATATTGTTATCTTAGGCTCTAGCCAGCAAATATTAACCCACGCTTTAACGGCTGGCTGCGGCATTGGCGTGTTACCTAAACAAACGGTCAACGAAAGGCATGATTTGGTGGAGATTTCTTTTAATAAAGATTGGCAGATATCTGTTTGGGCACTTGTACACAGGGATATGATGAACACCCCTAAAATAAGAAAGTTCTTAGATATTCTATTGGAGAAAAAAGAACGGCCCATCGATCTTATTTAAAAATTGAGTGCATCTTTTAATATTTCCTAATGACCGCTTTAGCCCCATTACCGCCCCTACAGAGAGGGGCGGTAATTTACATTTCTATCTGCTCGGATATTTCCAGTGCATCATCGACCTCAATGCCTAAATACCGAATTGTACTTTCTAATCTTGTATGCCCCAATAACAGCTGAACTTCTCTGAAATTTTTGATTTTCTTGTACACTAAGGTTGGCTTTGTTCTTCTTAATGAATGTGTGCCATAAGCTGAAGGATTAAGCCCGATCATTTTAATCCAAGCCTTCACTATTCGAGCATAGTACCTTGTTTTGATATGACTGCTGTTATGCACGCGGCTTTGGAATATGTAGTCATAGTGGTTCAAATCAGCGAAATTGATCCATGCCTTCAGAGCATTTCGAGTTGCGAGAGTAATTTCAAATTGAACAGGTTGCCCCGTCTTCTGCTGAATGACTTAGCTCTTGTTGCGATTTCTCCAGCAGCAGAGATGTCTGAGATCTTTAATTTCACCAAATCACAGGCTCGAAGCTTACTGTCTAAAGCTAAATTAAATAGGGCTAAGTCTCTATGATTATTGGCGATCTGGAGCCGCACTCTAATAGCCCATATATCAGGCAGTTTTAGTGGAGCCTTTTGTCCAAGTAATTTACCCTTGTTCCAAGGTGCTTTATGAGTAGATTGATGAGTAAGTAAATACATAGCGACCTCCTAAGTTTGCAGCTATGTATTAATTTTAGAGAATCGGCAAAAGACCGGCTTCGAGGCTAAAGCAGCCATTCACTCTATTATTAGAAATAAAAAATTGACACATACATGCATATACATCTATCATAAGAATATACATTGAAAAGAGGCTTACATGAGCACTGACTACTGCTTTAATTTGGCACTGCGTAAATCAAGCCGCTTGATCACCCAATTCTATGAAGATCGTTTGAGTGAAACGGGTTTGAAAGTTGGCCAGTTTTCGATTTTACGGGCCGTGAACTATACGAAAGAGACGACCAATAAAGAGCTGCAATCCATATTGGTGTTGGATCAGACAACGTTAACACGCAATCTTAAACCTTTGATTCGAGACGAATATCTGAAACTAGCTCCCCATCCTGAAGATGGTCGGCTAAAGATTATTAGCCTGTCAGAAAGTGGTAAGGCTTTATACGAAAGAGCTGAACCCATCTGGAGAAAAACACAGGAAGATTTGCAGAAGAAAATCGGCACAAATGAAACGGATAGCATACTTGCGCTAGCAGATACTTTTGTTAAAACCTTGGGTGATAAATAGCGTTTTTTTAGCCAAATACATGCATATACATCAACACTGCAACAAGACGGGAAATACAATGACAACACCAATAACCTTACATCTGAACCCACTCACGGTTAATAGCATTAAGATGCTGCTGATCTGCAATGCGCTCGAAATTGATGTGGATTACAAACATATACGTTTACACAAGGGCGACCAGCGTACACATGAATTTCTGAAACTAAACCCTGATGCCAAAGTTCCTGTGCTGGTTGATGGTGATTTAACCCTGACCGAATCTAATGCCATTCTGCAATATCTAGCCGCTAAACATCACTCTCCTTTCTGGCCTTCATCTGTAGCAGAACAAGCCAAAGTTCTAAAGGTGCTTTTCTGGCAATCCAACTACTTCAATTCAGCTTTAGGCCCATACGCTCATCGTCGGGTTGTAATGCCTCAGTGGGGTTTTGATAAACGCGATATTACTGATGAGATGGAGCAGGACTTTCACAAGGCATTAACAGCCCTAGAAAACATCCTTGAACAAAACCCAGCCGTAGCTGGTGACAACTTCACCATCGCTGACATCAGTGTTGCCAGTTTCCTGATCTTCGCTGAAGAAGCTGGAATGCCACTGAATAACTACATCGCGACCCTAGATTGGCTAGCCAGACTGAAAGATCAACCCTGGTTTAGCCACACTCAACGACAGCTGAAGAACGTGCTGTTAACCGAAACCAAAGAACTTGAAACCGTTTAACCACTATTTTTTACTTATAAATACATGCATATGCATGTGGATAGCATCATGACTACAGCAACTCTATCAACTCAAGCTCACACTAATGCCTCACTTCCAACATGGGCAACAGGTGGTGACATTCAAACTGTTAATGTTAGTGGCATCAATCTGCGTTACTTGAAAATCGGCCAAGGTGAACCACTGGTACTTGTCCACACTATCCGCTCTCAACTTGAATACTTCCAGAAGCTGATCCCAACACTAGCCAAGCACTATCGTGTTTATGCCATTGATCTACCTGCACATGGCCACTCAGACATCACTGATCAAGTTCATGACAAACCCATGTTTATTAATGCTGTGACTGGCTTTATCAAGGCATTGAAACTGAATGATGTGACCTTAATGGGTGAGTCCATTGGTGCTTCCATTTCCATGGGTATTGCTGCTGAGAAGAACGTCAAAGTGAAACAAGTGTTTGCATTGAATCCAGCTGACTATGACAACAGTAATGGTCTGGATAGAAGCTCAACACTGGGTAAGATTCTATTTACTGGCATTCGTCTGCCTATCGTTGGTTTCGTCATCTCTAATGCTGAAAAGCGCGACATACTACAACAAGTTTTTGAAGGTGGCTTTAATGATAACAGCCAACTACCTGCTGATTTCGTGACAGAGATGTCTGAACAGGGAGGCCGTAAAGGCTATCCCAAGGCTTTCCGCTCTATCTTTCTGAATTGGAAAAGCTGGGTTGATGGGGCCAAGAAATACTCTCGCATCGATGTACCTGTCACCTTGATCTATAGCGATGATGACTGGTCGTTACCCGCTGAACGTGTAGCAACTCAAAAACAAATCAGAAATTCTAAGCTAATCACCGTCGATAACTGTGGCCACTTTTCTGCACTTGAGAAGCCAGCAGAAATCTTAGACATCGTTCTAGCCAAAAAATAAACGATTGAATGGATTAGGAGAGATAGAATGAATACGCCACATCAAACAGCTGCGTCAGGTAAAGCATCACGCCTTGCTTGGCATGTTGTAAACCACCCGAAATCCTATGTTCTGATCAGTTTGCTACTGATGGTTGCGCTTCTGAGTGCATTACCAAACCTGCATAAAGATACTCGTGCTGATGCCTTTTTAGCTGCTGATAATCCAGCACTGGTTTACAAGAATAAAGTTAAGGCCCAATTTGGCCTGAGTGATCCTATCGTTGTAGCCGTTGTTAACGAGGGCGAGAATGGGGTTTTCAACCCTGAGACACTGATATTAGTTGATTGGCTGACTGAAGAAATACTAGCCTTAGATAACGTTAACAGTGATCGTGTAACCAGTCTTGCTACTGAGAATAACATCTCTGGCAGTGATGAGGGTATGGCGGTTGCCCCCTTCTTTGACACTCTCTTTGATGAGCAGCCTGTCACTCAAGAAGCAGCCGACAACGTATGGCAGCAGGTATCAGATTTCCCTCTGTACATGGGTAATATGGTTGCCCATGACAAGAAAGCAACGCTAATCATCGCTGAGCTGGTGGACGAGGGACTATCAGAAGAAAGCTATCAAAAGATTCTGGAATTGGTTGATAAAGCACCTAAGGCAGAGGGTGATAAAATTTATGTTGCTGGTGAGGGAGCCATTGCGGGATACTTGGGCAGCTACATTGATGCTGATGCACAACGCCTTAACCCCATGGCTGGTTTAATCATCACCATCATCATCCTGTTTGCATTCCGCAGATTCACTCCCGCATTGTTGGCCAACGTCATCATCGCCGCTTCTGTATTAATGACCTTAGCGACAATGGCTCTCCTTGATGTGCCATTCTTTGTTATCACCAACGCTCTCCCCGTTATTTTAATTGGTATTTCCGTTGCTGATTCTATGCATATTTTCAGCCATTATTATGAACTACAAGCCAGACAACCAGACAGTGATAAGAATGAGCTAATTGTAGAAACTCTGGAAGCCATGTGGCGCCCAATCACCATGACTACTCTGACCACAGTTGCAGGTTTTGTTGGCCTTTACTTCGCAATGGCTGTGGCTGGAGGCGTTCTGCTGTCGTCG
>JABSRQ010000199.1 GCA_013215055.1 Pseudomonadales bacterium
AGTCATTTCGTTGTTATTTGGGAATCTCGCCTGAATATTTTGACTGAAATAGTCTCCTGAAATAGTTCATCGAAACAGGTGTGCGTTTTTGATTTGATTGATTTTGGAATGAATATTCAAGAAGCTGGAGACGCGGCCCGATATCGCCATGCCGCCCGCTCGGTGACAGGTGATTTGATTCCTGGTAGTGGAAAACTTTACCTTGAAAGTGGCATCGATACGAAAGTGGAAGAACAGCTAAAAAAACTCGGCCATAAGGTAGTCAGGACATCTAGAGGAGGATATGGTGGTTATCAGGCTATTTTCTGGGACTCCGACAATGGCGTATATCATGGTGCTTCGGAAATGCGAAAGGATGGTTTGGCAATAGGTTATTAGCCCCCTGTGGCAGGGTAGTGGTGACTTTTACACATAATCGCACTTTCTAAATCTGCAAATCAAATCCCATCGGTCTTCCATTCTAGACATATCTAAATCAAAACTCCCCAAGCGACCTAGGTGCTCCGTATGATAGAGTGAAAACCCTGCCATATGCGCCTTTGGAGTATGACCATAGACAAAGCAACCCTTCGATTTCAAGCTCAAACCGCGGTTATAGTCCTTATACTCAAGGACTGCAATAAGCCTCATTGCAGTCTGACGGTTTAGCTAAGTGGTTTTAACCTCAATGCCTGCTCCTGACACGTTCCGGCTATAAAAAACGTCATCGAGGCTCTAATAATTATACCCTCCATGGTAATAACATAGCGGCTGAGCGTCTCGTTATTCGTCGTTAAAAGCGCTGCACTTTACGCGTTGCGGTGGTCAGATATTTCTGGTTTTCATGCTCAATTTATTGCAGCAGGCTGTATATTTTACTACTGCGCCTACCATTATTCCGTGACTTTAGCTTTAACGATTCATTTAGCATAGCGTTGCTAAATGAATCATTGCTGAGGGTTATAATACCCGTATCGGAGACGTAGAAGATATTCATGCTCGTATCGGCCAGTATAGATCTATGCGAAACGGCATGACTTCTCATCTGCTCAGTTTTTACTCGCCATTACAGCAAGACTTGATCGACACCTGTACGACCAAATTGTCGATAATTAGGGTGCTGATCAGCTCCTAATAAGCGGGCAACGGTCTTATACAAATCGGCCTGTGTTGTACGGGAACTGACCTGTGGGACTTGGCTTCCTTTGACACCTGCGCCTGCCATAAAGAGTGGAACATTACGGTTAGAATGGGAACGCGCATCACCCATATCGGCGACCTTGGTAACAACGGTGCTATCCAAAAGCCCTTCTTCGCGCATTCGACGTAACACTCTAGCGATGGTTTTGGACATATAAGCACAATCTTTTTCATATTCGGATGAATCGCCGTCATGATGTGATGAATGGGCTATTCTGCCATTACGCATAACAAAGGTATGGCCGTCATTACCAAATGCTAAGGATACCGATGGCGTGACATTACATTTCAACGCCAGAATAGCAATCTCGGTTTGAATTTCGGCCAACCTGTCGAAACTACCGTCGTGATTAGTGGATGGCGGTGCACCACAGCTGTCTGTGCTGGAGTCACCTGAATCTGCAAAGCGCTTTTCAAATTCTTCTATGGCGGTCATATGATTATCGAGTTTAATTTTTTCATGATGGCCGAGTTTGGTTTTTAAGGCATGCATGGCTTCTTTGTGCATATCAACAATCGCCAGTTTGGGGTCTTTACCGCTGGTTGATGTGCTGCTGCTCATGCCGCCGGCAAAGATCTGGCTTAGGGCGGTTTCCGGATCATTGATGGTGGGTACAAAAGAGCCGCCCTGTCTGGATAAACTATTACCTGCAAACACACCAAGATTGAGGTATTTTAATCGATGATTTTCACCGAGGGTACGGCCTAAATTGACATCAAAGCTGTCCTGCGACCAGCTACCATCGTTAAACCTATGCCATGGGATACCATGGCCACCACCGGTCATCTTGCCACCCGCAATAAAGTTCATCTCCTGTTTCACATCCTCATAGGGTGCCGACATGACGGGTAAGGAAAAGTCACTTCTAGGGCGCCATTTTTCATCGATGGAGCCACCGCAGCCCAGTATTAATAATGATTTATTGGCAGTTCCCTCACGTGCTTCTGTGGCGCGGGCAATCATCATACCGCTAACCAGGCCAGAGGCTTTGAATAACGCTGGGCTGACACCGGCGGCAGCAATCGTCTTAAGGAGGTTTCTGCGCTGTTTCACGAATGGGTTATCTTGTTTGTTTCTCATGTGACTCACCTTAAACTCAAATTTGTTTTATTTAGACTGCGGCTATGTAGTTTTATCGATTCCATTTTTTGCGATAACGAATGGATTCAAGGTTGGCCATTTTTTGTAACATTTTGCGTGGACTCTCAGTGGAGAGTGTATTCACCAGGCTCTGTACATCACAGTTGTAAGCAGTTTTTTCATCACTGGTGAATACCGGCACATCTTCGCGTTCTGAATAACCGATGGCGCGTGAATCAATACCGGTAGTGAAGCTCAACATCTGTGTTGCCAAACAAGATTTGGCTAATGCTGATACGGCAGGATCGTTGGCCATTAACTCTGCAATGCCTTTGCCACCGTAGAAGCTTGTACTGTCGGTATTTCGGTCCGGATTATTAAAGAATTCCAGTTTAATGCCATGCTGGAAAAATTCACCGCTGGCATTAATTGCATTACCTTGTTTGTCTGTTGCTCTATATACGCCTGCGGTATCAAAGTCTTCAAGGCCAAAACCTAAAGGATTAATGACTTCGGTATGGCATTGAGAGCAAGGTGCTGATTCGGTCAGGCGTTCAAAGCGCATACGTTGCGTGGTGGTTGGATGACTCAGGAAGTCTCCCAGCTCACCTTTTTTACCTTCAAGACTCAGGTTGACACCCGCTGGTGGCTCAGGAATATCCTGACATAACATGTCTCTACGGATATGAACGGCACGGGTAATGCCATTAGACTCATCTTCATGGGCCCAGCGCGATAAAAAGGCACCGCTTAACAGTAGGCCACCACGGCCTTGAGTAGCGACTTTTTGCAAGCTGTTACCTGAGACACCACTGATACCGTAATGATCAGCCAACGGCCCATTGATAAAGCTGTAATCGGGGTTGTAGAGTGATTGGTAGCTTTCGTTTTGATCCAACATCACATGGCTGAACATCTGGCCTAATTCATTTTTCATATGGCCTGAGACCTGATCAAAATTCGGATAAAGGCTGGCATCCTTTTGTTGATTATCCAGGCCTTCGGTATCTAACCAGCGATGCACAAGATCTTGCATCAATAACTTCGAGGTATTGCTATCTAGCAGACGCGATACCTGTGCCTGTATTTGGCTGCTGGTTGTAAGCTGATTGTTTTTGGCGGCAGTCAATAAGGTATTATCGGGTGTGGTGCCGGCAAAACTGTAGCTGATAAATGTGGCTAGCTCATAGGCTGAGAGTTCATAGATATCATTGCCTAAGGCTCGATTCAGTTCACCGAGTTCATGCCTATAAATAAACTGTGGAGCAGAAAGCAGTGATGCCAATGCCAATTCCATACCTGCCTTGATATCACCATCGGTTGCGCTGCCGTTGGCCAGGCTTAAGTAGCTTTGGCGTTCGTTATTGGTCAGTGGGCGGCGGAATATTTTCAGGGCTAAGTCATCAACCAGTTGAGTGGCACAAGCTGCATTTATGCTATTGCATTGCAGTGCAGGCTGAAAGTTTCTATCGGCAGAGAACTTGGCAATTTGTTCGGCAACAGTGATATAACTGATATAGCTGCTGTCTAAAACACTGAGGTTGTTGTTATTGGTAAAAGAGCCGGATTCACTGTCGGAAGGTAATTTTTTTCTGATATCAAAATTCACCGCCAGTAAGTCTTCAACCGAACGTTGGTATTGATCGCGGGTTAGCAGGCGCAGTGTTTGATAGCCTGCACTGATCTGTGAGTTGCACTGGGCGAGATTCTCATCGACGTTGTTATCTGTTTCCGTGTTATTTCCGCCGCTGTTGTCGGTGTCGGTTTCGGCTTCAGTTTCAGTTTCAGTTTCAGTTTCTGTATTGGCGGTTTTAAATGTATATTGTTGAAACTCCCACACGTTGTTAACAGAAGTCCACAACGTGATAAAAACAGAGCTGCCGTCTTGTGGGATATTTGTCACTGAAATTTCTTTAGTGAATGCAGCATTGAAAATGTCTTTAGCGCCTTCACTGTGGCCTATGTATAACCACTGACTTTTACTGCTGTCTGTACTAAAGGTGATGTTATTACTGTTTAATAGTGAGCCAGCTTCCGGTATCAACAGCTTAGCTTTTTCTGGTGCATCAGTCTCAGTCTCAGTCTCTGTCTCTGTTTCTGTTTCTGTTTCTGTTTCTGTTTCTGTTTCTGTTTCTGTTTCGTTGTCTGTGTTGCTGTCTGCGCTGCTGTCTGTAGGATTGTTGTTTGAGCTGCCATCGCTCTCAGTAACATCATTGATGTTAATGCTGTTATGGTCGGTGTAATCGATGCCGTCTGTATTTGAAGATCCAGTCTCAATGGACTCATTGGTATCAGCAGGGTTGCTGCCACTAGCATCAGTGCCATCCTCAGCGCCTACACATCCGGATAGATAGAGGGTGGATGTAAGCAGCATCGCATTTATCAGGTGATTTTTAGTTATCATATAACTGCACTCATCATTTTATTTTCAAAGTTGACTCATCTTAACAATGCAGTGCTTTTACTATCATTGGCTGAATGGTCTATTCGAGTTGGGCATGTGGCCTAAGCCTTTAACGAAATAAACAACAGTTGCTGATTAAGTGCTTGATAAGTAAGGATGTTTATTAATGAATCAAAGAAATGGCCGCAGAGTGGCCTGGGGTAATAGATGATTACCTAGCCGAGCAATAACTTAACGATATACCGCACTGACTTAATCCTGCCATTGTCCAACAAGCCGCTCTGTAGAGCGGCGATATAAACCGGATTAATTTTTAATTATGTGCAACATTCAATGCATCGGGCCAAATAAAATGAATGCCCATCACGCTGAAATGTTCCTTCAACTCAAGCGGGGTTGAGTTGATTTGTAGTGCTTTCTTTATCTATATCCTTTTTCACAGGCGTAAGAGATTGCTCGGTTTCGTTTACAAACTGTTCAAGGTTTGATTGCGTGGTTTTGATGCTTTGTAGTATGTCTTCGTTATGTAATTGGTGACGAATTTCATCGACACCGATTTCTTTTTCTATGTCAGATCGAATCTGTTGATAACTGCGTTTGAAACGGCCACTCCATAGAGCCATTGTTTTTAACGCCACAGGCAGGCGTTCAGGCCCCAGAATAAGCAAGCCCAGTACGATAATGACTAATAGCTCTGCGAATCCTATATCAAACATTTTTAAGGCTTTCAGCCGGTGTTTCACCATGGCCGTGCACGTTTTCAACTAAAGCATTGGGGGCATCATCACCCACGGATTCTTTGAAACCTTTTAATGCCCCACCTAAATCCGCACCCATGTTTTTCAGTTTTTTGGTGCCAAATAACAGCATGATGATAACGAGGATGATAACAAGTTCTTTAATACCGAAACCCATAATAAGTCCTTAAGTTTTTTTGGTTAAATCACGTGCTTCGATAGTACGCCAACTCAACGTTAACTCAATTCTTAAATTGGCCTAAGCCATATGCCAGCCTTTCCTAAGCCAAACAGGCGATAGGAAGAGAACATAAGAGTGCCTACACTGGCCCTAATTGAATTGGAGCTGACAATGAAAAAAATAAAATACTCTGCAGGCATCTTATTGATGAGCGGTGCATTGATACTAACTGCCTGTGTACCAGAATCGGATGATAAGACTAGCGATAATGGCAAACAGGACAACAGCAATAACATGACCTCGGGTGATGGTGTAACCAGTGAACATGTGGTTGATCACGATGGCAAAACACCCGTATGGGCTTTAACAGCCGATTTATCGCAAATAAATTTTGTTTCTACTAAAAAAATTCATGTGGTAGAGACGCATCATTTTAATCAATTGGCCGGCTATATCTATAAAGATAATAGTGCGGTACTGACCATCCCATTGGATTCCGTCGATAGCAATGTCGATATTCGTGATCAGCGTCTGAAGCAGATGTTTTTTGACACGATGAATTTCCCTACCGCGGTTGCGATGATTAACATCGATGTATCGGAACTTGATCAGATGCAGGTGGGAGACCGTGAAGAGAAAAACCTCAGTACCAGTATCGTTTTACACGGTGTGACACAACATCTTATTGCCGAACTGACGGTGCTTAAAATATCAAATGATCAGATTATTGTTAGAACAAAAAATCCCATACTTTTAGATGTACTGGATTTTGACTTGCAATCAGGCCTGGACACATTAAAACAGCTGGCCAGTTTAAGCTCTATCTCAATGGCCGTGCCTGTAGACTTTATTTTAGTATTTAAACGCGTATAAGCATCGGGAGATCATCATGAAAAAAACATTAATACAATCGTCAATATCTGCCGCCATTCTATCCTTTTCTTCCCTCGCCATGGCCGACAGCTGTAATACGGCTAGCCCATTTATTTCGGGTAGTTCATACAGCGCAGGGGATGTTGTTATCGTTGATGGAGAAACTTACCAATGTAAGATTGCCGGCTGGTGTCAATCCTCATCCGATTTTCACTATAGACCTGGCAGTGGATTAAATTGGTCAGATGCCTGGCAGGAAAAAAGCTGTGCAAGCAATTCATCTTCAACCATTGAAGACAATACTCAGGCAGGCTCAAATGCTTCTGAAAATGAAAATATCGATGCAAACACCGGCAACGAGTCTACAACATCCACTGAAAATACGGCATCACAGGTACTGGATGACGATAAACATCTGAAGTTGGACATGAATAAATCTCATCTTCGTTTTATTACCGTTAAGAAGGAACATGTGGCAGAGGTGCAACGTTTTGAATCCATCAATGGTGCCTTGGCTGCCGATGGTCAATTAACGTTCTCCATAGATCTTGCCAGTGTTAATACACAAATAGATATTCGTGATAGCCGCATACAGGAATATTTGTTTGAATCGGCATTGATGCCAAAAATGCATTTTACTACCCATATCAATATGGCCATCATCGATGAACTGCAACAGGGGCAACTATTACGTGTCAATGTGGATGGCGAACTAGAGATACACGGGGAAAAGAAATCCGTTAACGCCGATATCAGTATTGTTAAAGTCGGTGATGAGATTAATGTTTTCAGTAATCAGGCGATGATTATTAAAAGCGCTGACTTTTCATTAGATGGCGGTATTGAGCTATTACGTCAAATTGCCTCTCTGTCTTCCATTGGTGAAACGGTACCGGTGTATTTTGATTTGACCTTCGCGGTTGAAAATAGTCAGGCACCAGAAAAACTGGCTGTACCTGATGCACCCAGCCATTTGATGATCTCCTGGAATAGCATGGCGCAAGAGATTGAGCTGAGCTGGCAGGATAACGCTGATAATGAAACCGGCTATGTATTACAACGACGTGAAGCTGCAGGCCCTTGGGCTAGCGTGACGGGATTGGCTGAAAATAGCGAGTCTTATAGTGACTCCACTGATGTCGCGGCTGTTTTGCAATACCGTGTCTTTGCGATGAATGACAGTGTGAGTTCAGCCATGTCGAATGTGGCTGAAATAGATATGGCACTGTATCTGACTGATCAGCCGAATGGCAATGATTCAAACAATAACAACGCTGACAATAACAACGATAGCAATACTGACAGTGGCAATGCTGCAGACCCTGCTACTGGCGCCAATCTCTATGCCGAAATGGGCTGTGTCGGTTGTCATGGCGAAGATGGACAATCGCCGATATCGTTGTTTAACAATGTTATGCAACAAGCTGAGCTATCCTATTACATTGAAACCGAGATGCCTTATGGTAATGCATCAAGTTGTGAAGGTAGCTGTGCTGACGATATTGCCAGTTATATCATCAAAGACTTTTACTGATTGTTAGTAAGCGATCAATAAACCCCATCTAAAACTCCCATTCCCAAAGCGCTATTCTGTCTTCAAATCATTCCTTTGGAGAC
>JABSRQ010000200.1 GCA_013215055.1 Pseudomonadales bacterium
TGATTTGAAGTGGTTAAATGATAGGAATCTAGTAAGCCTTGATCACATACACCCAATGCTATTCAATTCCTGATAAATAGCAGCGTCCAATATTAGCGAATAGAGCCCCCGCCAGGGTATAAAAACCATTAATATACACTTGTATATAAATGTGAGATACTTCATGGCCGTAGATCATTGGACAGTGATCAAAATACAATCGATATACGTAGAGCTTGCAAGCCCAATGCCAGACTCAAGCTATTCCCTTTTCAATAAGAAAGAGACATAAGGCCGATACAGCAAGCTTATTAGAACGCTAAGCAACTGATAAACAATACTTTTCCCAAGACAACTGTTTTTCCCAGCCTTACGACTTGTTTCCAGCGACACAGCTCAATTTCTCCAACACTTTTTAATACCATACTCACATGAATACTTCACAGTCAGGCCAATTAATCGAACTGATCTACCAATCGGCTATAGATAACGGCTTATTTGTCGATCTGTATGAGCAATTGGCTGAGTTGGATTTGCCTGCAGACGAGGATGCCGAGGTAGAGCAAGAGCTGCTTCAGCACTTCCAGCAATCCATAAGCATTGCCAAACACGTCAATCAGTTACATCACCAGAAAAAAGTCGCCGAGAGAATTATTAACCAGCTCAGTACTGCAATACTGGTACTGGATAGCGATGCCAGGGTGTTATATAACAATGAACAAGCCACGGTCTTGCTTAAGCAAGATGCAAGAATAAAGCTGGTAGATGGCTCCTTGCAGATACAGTCTGAGGCTGAAAGCCAGGAACTGAGACAGACGCTAAACAGCTGGAAGCATCATCGAAAAACCATCGATAAGGCCATGTTATTAGGCAAACAATCGGAACATTCATCCATCATGATATTAAGCCCGGCCGAAGATGCCCACCAACTATTACAGGAACAGTTACCCGATGCCGCCTGTGCTGTATTGTTTATTGCCAGTAAAACAACGGGCAATAAACAGCAAGGTGCACGCTTACAAGAGCTTTATCAACTCACACCGACAGAAGCCGATATAACCCTACGACTGGCCTACGGACAGTCCATCGATGATATTGCCCTAGCCAGGAAATCTACAGCTTCCACGATTCGCAGTTATATTAAAGTTATTTTTCAGAAAACCTCAACCAAGCGCCAAGCCGAGCTGGTAACACTGGTTTTGAATGCACCTTTGCAAGTTGGGTTGGCGGCGCAAGAGCACAGTAATTCTGGCAGCGACATCATGATTCCAGCCAACGGAAATCGTATAATAGCTATACGCAGTTATGGGCCTGATAACGGTACCCCCATGTTGTTATGCCATGCATCTATGAGCTCTCGATTTGAGCGGCCACTGGATTTGGAGTTTTTAGATAAACATAAGTTACGCTTACTGGTATTAGACCGAGCAGGCTACGGTTTATCTGACGGCCCAGTCTATGAAAAGTTGACCGATATCGCTGTTGATATTATGGCCGTTCTGGATTTTATGCAATTAGATAAAATCAAGCTTATTGGCACCGTGGCAGGTGGCGGTTATGCACTGGCCTTTGCCAGCCTCCACCCTGAGGCGGTGGATGAAGTTATCTTGCTAGAAGCCTTTGCCCCCAATGTACTGGAGCATATAATACCGGCGGCGCCCAAGTATTACAAAACCGTGCCAAGAGTCGTTAGAGCCTTTCCTTCACTGGCGCAAAAGATCATGCAGTTAACCATGCATGAGCTGTCTAACGATTGGGAAAAAGCCTATAACAACTTGAAACGCTTTTTTAATGACAGCGATAGACAGGTCTTTGATGCTCATCAGGTACGGTCTCAGGCTGTTAAACAAGCCACGGAATGTAGTCGACAAGGTATTAAGGCCTTGGCCAGAGATATTAAACTCATTCATCAACCCTGGCCTTTTGAACTTAAGCGTATTTACAGCGTTTGTTATGTGGTTTATGGCAATGCCGATCCGGTTGCCAGCCGCTATGCGGCAAGCCTGCTGGAGGAACTGCCCAATAGTCGCCCTATCTTCCGTGAAGGCGAAGGTTTTGCCGCTATGTTATATCATCACTTTGCAGATATTTTATGTCAGGCAGGCTGGATCAAACCTTAAACCGTATCAGTTTTACTGCCCATCTTCAGGCTATATACAAGGATCGTAATGTGGTAGCTGACATGATCAAACTGATTGCCCATATCCGCCTGTAAATCAACAGCACTGGCATCGAGTATCGCGTTATTAGAGAAGCCTATTTTGATCTCAAACGGTGAAATCCTCTCCTAAAACACCATAAATTCCCGCCTTGGCATCGCTGCATAAATTGTGATCATGCTATTTAATAGATGATTTTCTCGGTTTTTCGCTGGGAGGGGGGGGATAAAAAACCTAAGTGTACTATTGGATGCCAAGACGCCGTGATATCGAGTTAATTTCAACCTTGGCGGTAGTATCAAGGCATTCTGTCTAGCGATTGCCACAGGGATGTTGGTACTTAGGATTTACAGGGAGTTAAAATCCTGAGAACCCCTGAATCTGAACACCACATATGTGCTGCCGTTGCTACAGGTGTTTTAAGCCTAAAATCACTTTCCCCCTGCCTGCCAATGAATAAGCGCTTTTCAGATAAAGCCCCTGTTGAAATATAACGGCTTTGTGGCTGGCGCCGGCTTAGGAAGAAGTGAGGGCATATTCTAAAGCTTGTATGGATATTCGATCAGCATAGTATGCTATACCAATTTCACATTGAATATCCCAATCAATAATCGACGGTCATAATTCAGGTCAATAAAAGTGAAGCTCCTATTTTTCCCAGCTAAGCTTTGAAGGTCATTTACTTGATGAAATTATCGCGTTAATTTCTTCTGTCACGGAGGAGCCCGGTCCAAGCCTGCAAAAATAACTACTCAATAAGGCAAACAATCTTGAAATACAACTGACCTCATCATTGGAAAAACAGGGCTTGAATTTGAGGTCTCAAACCATAAAAAGCACCATTTTAAGCATCGACAATCGGCATTTTCTTCCCGCCAGTTTACAGACCTATTGCATAATTCATTCATACTAGCCTCATTAACATCTAGCATTCTAGCATTCTAGCATTCTAGCATTCTGGCATTCTGGCATCCAGAATCCACTCAGGATGCCCTGCATAACTGGGTTGTGGCTTTATTAGAATAAGAGCATCACTAAAAACAACAGTATCTAGTTCGTCCCCTCCCATGTAATAGCTAAATTGCATCTACTTCTGCATAAAAAAACCAGGTATTAGCTGAATGAATACTGTTTAACGCTAACCTAAAAACTGCGTATCAATAAGGGAAAATAGTGGATTTACAATTTTAATGGCCCTTAATACCACTTATTGGGTTCTGGCACATGCATTGTTATCACCCCTATAACTTGTCAGCGACAAGCATTAAATGGTATAGCTATAACTAGAAAACGCAGCATAACCGCATAAAAATATTAAAAAGGGAATGCCATCATGCACAATGGTTTTGGCCAGCTATTAAAGCTTTGGCGTCAGCGTTTAGGCCTGAGTCAATTAGCGTTATCATTACAGTCTGGCATCTCAGCGAAACATATCAGCTTTTTAGAAACCGGTAAATCTCAGCCTAGTCGTGAGATGGTGAATACACTGGCTCTATCCATGAACCTCTCTGCAGGTGATTGTAACCTGATGCTCAAACAAGCCGGGTTACAAGCCCATTCAAGCGCACAACAGCAAGGTAAAACCCTGCAAGCATTGCAGATGATCCTGGATAAGCATGAGCCCTATCCTGGCATCATATCTAACTATTCTTTGCAGCCGCAAATGTATAATCATGCCACTCTGGCCATTTTACAATGGCTGGATATTGATCTGAGCCAATTCGACAATATGGTCGATTTCATTTTTTCCGATAAAGGATTACGTTCGGCTTTAGTGAATTGGTCTGAAATGTCCTCACTGGCTTTACGTTTGATTAAACTTAAATCATTAACCATGCAAAATGACGTGGTGTTTCAGGCAAGCATCAACAAAATATTGGCCAATAAAGAGTTAAGAGCATTATGGGAGAACGACGATGCATCGGCTAACAGTATAGGCAATACCGAACCCGTTATTCCCTGTAAGATCCAGCATAAAGGCCATTCTCTACATTTTGAAGCGGTATTAATGACCTATGGCACACCAAGATCTGTCAGCCTGGAAGAGTATCAATTGGAATTATTTTATCCAGCTGACCAAAAAACCAGGGATTTCACTGAGCAATTTCTTATAAAAACGTAATCACTAAGCAAGCTAACAAGCTGACGTCATTCATTGATGCATTATTAGCTTTATTATTTCAACTTGGTCTAAAGAGGTAATTGAGCATTACCTCAGGCCATGGCTAGTCTTGATGTTCCAATAATAATTAAAACAGCCACTATGAAAAATATCACTCAAGTCAGTGTTATCACGATTTTAACAAAATCGGCTCTGTCACTGCTTATGGCTTTTAACCTTTCCAGTTGTGTTGATGGTATTACTACAGGCTTCAATGTGGGCTTAACAGCCAATGATCATCCGTTATTAGAATCTGACATCCCCGGCTATTCACAAACGCAATACCCTATTGTTTTAGTGCATGGATTATATGGATTTGATGATATCTTTGGCATGGATTACTTTTATCAAATCCCGCAGGTACTGCGTAATGGTGATGCTGAGGTCTATATTGCCGTGGTGACAGGTACGATGACGCCCGAAATCAGAGGCGAACAGCTTATTACCCAGTTGGAAGACTTTTCAGCTATTTCAGGTAAAGCTAAATTTAATTTATTCGGCCATAGCTTGGGGGCCCCCACCATTCGTTATGTGGCAGCAGTCAGGCCCGATTTAGTTGCATCGGTGACCTCCATTGCCGGTGTCAATGCTGCAACGTCGATTGCCGAATGGGATAAATTAAAGCTGCCATTAGTCAGTGGTATCGTCAATATCATGGGTAATGCCCTGGGACATTTAATTGATGCCGTCAGCCAAAATGAATTTGAACAAAATATCATTGCCACTATGCATTCGATGAATGATGAAGGCATCGCCCAATTTAATCAGTCATATCCCGATGGATTGCCTGCCAGCTACTGTGGTGGTGATAACAGCCCCGGCTCAGAAGGGCCTTTCAACGGCATCTATTACTACTCATGGGCTGGAAATAAGGCCGCAACCAATGGTTATGATCCGTTAGATCTATTGCATAAATCCACGTCAAAATTGATTGATGGCGATGATGATGATGGCATGGTGCCGCGCTGTGCCACGCATCTGGGTTTTGTGATTAAGGATGATTATCCCATGAACCATTTAGATCATATGAATTGGTTTATGGCATTACGTGATGATAATGCCCCCTATCCGCCAACGCTATATAGAGCCCAAGCCAATCGTTTAAAAGGCCTGGGGCTATGATGATTAAGAAGCCCGCTATATTTGCAGGCATGGTTTTGTTACCTGCTTTACTCTTGGGGCTTAACACGCATCCTGCAAACACGTCATTTATGCAAAGAAGCGCTCAGCAAGAAAAACCAGCATTAACATACAAAGCTGCAACTACCACAGCATGGACCAGGCATAACAAGGAGAAAAATATAGCTGCATCATCGCTATCAGGCAGTCAGGTTGATGCTGCCGATGTTTTTTTAGAGAATGGCACTATCATGATCGATCACAGCCTGAGATTTTATTATGAGTACTTTTTATCGTTACAGGGCGAGATAAGTGAAGGTGAAATAAGTCTATTATTGGTCCGAGATGCCAATAAACGCTATCCATCAGCGGCAGCCATATATGTTATTGAGCTCTTTCAACGATATAAAAACTACCTTCAAAAATCTAATGGGATTATTCTGAAAACACAGCAAGACATAGCCTTGAGCGCTGAAGAACAACAGGGTATCGCGATAACGTTGCAGGACACATTATTCAACGACGTTGAGCGTAGTGCATTGTTTAATAATGATTTTTTAGACCAGCATGGCGATGTACATAATACGCAGGGGGCGTATGAACACTTCAAGAAAATGCAGCGTCAATTACCACTGGCTGATATAGACGTTTTAAGAGTAGAAAATTTTGGTGTTGAAGTCGCGTCACGTTTCACCGCCTTAGATGAAAAAAGAGCGTTATGGCAGCAACGCCTCAATGACTATCAATGTGAAAAACAAAGCATCTATGAAAGTGAAGGTTTGCATGCCATGGATAAAAAACAGAGCATTGAAGATTTACAACAACGCTTGTTCTCACTTGCTGAAATCCGTCGTGTACAATCCTTGAAAACCCATAAAATGCTAAAAACAACCAGTGTTTGCAGTTAACGTGTTTACCTTGACGCAGTCTTCACTGCACAGCTAGATCCGAAGGCGGCCCCATCATATTAAAATCCCGCTTTAAACCTTCAGCCCAGCTCATACGGTAACTATGGGGGTGCTTTTTCTCGGGTTGATTGGCAATGACGGTTCTTGGCAAAGCAGGGACACTATTTTGGCCTCCTCCAATTGAGCGCGTTGCCTAACAGGAAACCGATAAAGCTGGCCTTAATCATAGCCAGAATTTAAACGGGCCTAATCGAGGATAGTTTCAGTCAACGTCAATTAGTGCGATCAATTGAATTAAAATCTTTAGAAGAAGGAAAGGGACAAGACCTGCCCCCCAGATTAGACCCGAGCTTACAATAGATCAAGCATACGGATATGAGCGCGCAGTGAAAATACTACGCGCTACCAGCCTGCCAAATAGGAAGGGCTAAAAAAGCAGCCAGCTGCTCTGCATCGTGGTTAAACGCAGCATAATGGCCATGATCCATAAGATGAATACGATGGCCGTCTTTGAGAACCAAATTCAGCTCATAACTCTTAAACACAGCGGAGTCTGAGCCACCGACTGTTTCTTCTAAAATTTGTAAGGCGTGTAAGGCCGAAAAAGAAACCGATTGCTTGCCCATCTTTAGCTGTTGTAGGCTTTTATCAAAACGAAAATTAGCTGAGCCATAGAAAAATCGAATCAATAACCCCACCAGAACAAACGTCAGGCCTACGGTAAATAGGGGTTGCAAGAAAAGCAGTGGGTTGCTTAATGCAGGTTGCAGCCCATGCGTCTGAAAAAAGGCAATATAACTAAACAGCACATTATTAAAGCCTATGATGATAAATAGCAGATAAAAAATCTGCATCTGAGAGCTGGCATTAATACATAACAGATCCGCTGTTTTCTGCGTGAGAGTATGCGTTTTAAAGTTTGCACCTCCGCTTTTTATCACTTGCCAATGGGTTCTTTGGGCAACACGGTCATGCTCAGTGGAGCTGCGAAACCGGGTGGAAGAAAACCCAGCCTCAACAGGGTGCTCTTTATCGGTTTTCTGGCTTTTCAACCAATAGATAAAAAAACCCAGCGCCATCAACAACAGCATCATAACGGTTTCCATCTGCTGCAGTGCCATCCATGGGCGTTTGGGCACAGGTGCAGGATTCACTGCCTTGTGTAGTAGCTTGAAGGTTTTTTCCAGATGCTGAATCAACCATAGATCATGCTTGGTCGGGTTGGCTTTATTTTTAGCCTCTTGCAGCTGTTTTTCAATCTTTCGGTATTTTTCTTTTATCTGCAGCTGGGCTGCATAAATACGCTGATCATGTGCCTTCATTTGGGCATTGTAGACGCTCTGTTTCTGCACCATGGGTATGGCGACAGCACTGATAATAATCACGGAGAGAAAGAGGATGGCAAGGTTTTTATGCATGAATAGCGACTTCAAAAGGTGTTTGCATCACAGTGTAATGCCGATGAAATATAAATACGATGAAATTCTGTGTGAGCAGCAAGGTCTGATAAACACCGCATAGAGCAGTATTTTGCGGCTAGACAATAGTGATATGGGGCCACTTTTAGCCCCTGCTTAACCACAAGCTTTAATCGCGCTGACAAACAATCGCCAGCCACGCTTGCTGATTACGCGGCAGGCCTTCGGGGCGGTGATAATGATTGAGAATGTTAACACACGCCTGTTCC
>JABSRQ010000201.1 GCA_013215055.1 Pseudomonadales bacterium
CACACCGCAGGCTTTACGCAAACACATCCACTTGGGCTCCTAATGCGCCCGGCTCTACTGGCACCGGCTCCTCAACCGGTTCGGCTTCTGCCGCTAAACTATCCACCGCTTTGGTTAACGGCGGTGGCACTACCGCAGCTGGAGCTGGAGCAGCACCGCCACTATCAACCGGCTGCCTCTGTACTTGCTGAGGCGTCGTTTGTAACGAGGATTGTAATATCGATGTAGCACCTGAAACTTCCATAGACAACTCCAGAAGTCGATAAGTCTCGACTGACAACTCTCTATTATTAAGTAAAGCAGAGCCCGTATTACGCAGCCATGCCGCTAGTTTTATTAACAAGACTGTTAACTTTTAACAGTGTCAATTCTTATAAGCCAAACCTATAAGCAACCCTAATTCACCATCTGGAGCCGTTTTCCATCACTTGCGGTTTACTAGTCAGGGGTGGAGTTTTACAATGCCTAATACACCCTCCATCCCAAGTTAATACAAGAGAGCCCGGTGCCAAGAATCAACGACAGTCGTTTCACTATGTATGCCGCATGGAAACCCGATAGACAGATTTTTATCCGAAATCTGACCATGATCCATATGATGCACAGAGATGATGTGGACAAGCTGCTGAAACACGCCTGGCTGAAACAGATGATGATGGCCTTTATCGTCGATTTCAGCGACAAGATTGACGACTATGGCGATACCATAAAATACGATAGTAATGGCTGGAACAATCAGTTCAGCCGCTATATCTATAACCGCTATAGGGCCTCCAAGACCTTCAACGATACCGTCCCCAAGGAACAGCGCAAACAATACAGCTATGATCCTCAGCATAAGAATGTACGTGATTTAATGGGCGAGAAGCCAGTAGAGCCCAGTACCGTACAACGCCACAGCATTCCCGAAACCGTGGATGCCGATGCCTTTATGCGCTGGATAGACTACCAACAGGAAAAGAATGCTGCGCCGGTATCCAATAGCTATTTTAATGAATGTCTATCGCTGTTCAGCCATATTCCCAAGGATGAACAGAGCTTCCGTGTCTCCAACTGCGTTGTCGGTGGTTATACCAAACCCTGGGTAAAGATGAACGAATCGGCGCGGCAGGCCAAATCCAAATATTTGGATGGCGGCAACACGGCCACGGGTAACAAGAAGGCGCGTCGTAACACGGTAACGTCGACGCAACATCAAAACACTAGCACGCAATGGCAGCCCAATGCCGATTTAATGGAAAACCCGCAACAGGGCAGCATTCCGGCCATGAATTTTGCCGGTGAACATTCACAGCTGAGTGGGGAAAGCATCGACCTCAAGGCCCTGCAGCGCTGGGTCAAGCACCGAGAACGTAATAAATACGCGGTAATCGATGAGCAGGCCATTGCCGAACAGCTGAGCAAGATCCCCAAGAAACAGCAGGCCGAGGCGGTCTCCTATTCCATTGCCGGCGATTACAAACAGGTCTTCCAGCCCGGCGGCAAGAGTGGGGCAAAAGGTCAGCCCACCCGCCACAGTTTTATGGCATTAGCCAGAGGCGAACATTTGCAGCAGATTGATGATCAGGCACTGCCGCCAGGCCAGAAACAAAGCTCAGCTCAGGCCTTGAATAGCACCGCACAGCTGGCTCAGCAGTTCGACAAGCTGCGTCTGCAACAAAAGGATAAAGACGATGAATAATATGGATCTGACACGCGGATTTTTAGCCCGATTATTATCCCTGTATCCACAGCAGGCCCGCTGGCCACAGGAAAACCCGGAAGACTTCGAGGCGCTGGTGGTTAACCATGCGCCCATGGTTGAAGAGCTGGGTCAACAGGAGTTATTCAAGCGTCTGGATTTGATCACCAATCTGAAACGCAGCCTGGCCTCAGAGGTGCAATTTTATTCGCAGGCACTGGATGTGTGTTTTGCCTATAGAGGTGCGCTGGTTAATCTGAAAAATAAATACGGCCTGCATAATGGCCAGAGTTCAGATACGACGATCACGCATTTATTAGAGGCAGAACGTAAGGCCTCCTGTAACACCGATGAAGCCAAACAGGCCAGAGCACAATTGGGCGCCTTACTAGGCGATCTGGATCAGAAAAAAGAGCTGATGAATCATCCGAAGACGCCGGATAACAAGGGGGCAGATCCACTGACAGCCGGTGAGAGAGCTGAATTTCAGCGTCTGATGCAGAAATAAAACGCGTCCAAGCCTAAGCAAGCTCATTCAGGGCAATACCTTAGGGTGTTGCCCGAAATAGCTTTCTAATCTCTACCTTCCTCATGCACACGAATCTCGAAGTGTTTCCGCACCTTTAAATCCCCGTCTGACACCGAGATAATAACCTTGTGACGACCGACACCAATATCGCCGCCACCTTACACACTCAACAGTAAGTCATCCTCGGCATCGAATCAGACTGTCTACCTTATGAGAAATCAGGTAAATCGTATTAAAAGTCTGTTATTCCTATATAGCCATTAATTGAGAGGAATCCCCTTTCTCATTAAATATATTAGTGTTAACGTCTCCCACCTTATAAAAACCCTATTCAATGATTGAATAAACTGCATGAAAAAGGATTTCACATGCCCAGCCCCATCGATATCTGTTTAAATAATAATACTACCGCAATTCCCTGTACGCCCAATGACGCTGAAGCCCTGGCTATTTTTCGAAAAGATAACCCTCACATTACGGGTAACAGCATATTATCTGGCACACCTTACATAGTGCGAAATGGCGCTATAGATTCTTCTCACCTGACAATCAATAAGGCCTGAGCTAAGCAGCTCATTCCATCAATTACAGTCCCTACCGTCACAGGCAAGATGTAATATTTCCAACCTGAATAGCTTTTATGGCAGTGATTTAATGCTGGCGTTATCTGAGTTTCACCAGGGGGAAACCATTCCGATGGTGGACACGGTGAAGCAGTACAATCAACATACTGTTATTCCATTTTTCAAAACAGAATCACACGGTTTAACCGGTGCCGCCGCTACAGCAATGGAAAGCCGAATGAGTAACTTTGCCAAAGCTGCTAACCGGTACCAACAGGCATTGGAAAAAATACGCTTAGCCTATAAGGCCAAAGCGCCAAGGACAGAAATATTTCAACTAGAGAAAAATGCCAAGCTTTTGCATAGTGATATGAATATGAAGTTTCAGGCTAAATTGAATCGATATATGGGTATTAACCAAGCACGTGGCCGAGGTACCGTGTGGTCGAGTTCACAGCGCGGTATCAACTTGGCAAAAAGTGCCAGAACTGCACAGCCTATAAAGTTGAGTTCTACCACTTCATTTACCGCCATAAAAGGTTTTGAGAAAGCATCAAATGTTACCGGTAAAGGCATTATCCTGTTCGATGCAGGCCTCAGGGTTAACAATGTTTACGATGATTACAAAGCCGGTGCAGATTGGCAACGCAGAGCAGCCATGGAAACAACCGGATTTGGTCTTGGTGCTGCGGCCGGAGCATGGGTAGGAGGCTCGGTTGTGTCTGGATTGCTCGGTGTGGCAATGTTTGCAACTCCTGTAGGCTGGGTACTTGCCATTGGAATTGGTTTAGCTGCGGGCTATTTCGCAGCGAAAGCGGGTGATGAAACAGGAAAGTTTTTGTCCAGTTTCATATATGATAAAAGTCACAGATTGAGTACGTTTTAGAGGTATAAAGTGAGCTATTTTGAACTTTTGATGTTTAGCATGATTTTCTTTATTTTTGCTTGGGCTATTTCCTTATTTTTTTTTAGCAGAATAACTGTTAGACATATAGAAAATGAAATGGCAAAAGTAGGTAAATCACCTCCTGCTTGGGATAAAGGTATTGGAGTACGGTTATCAGCTTATTCGTTAGTTATATTATTCCCAAATATTAATCGAAACGGATCACTGATTGATGTTGAATCTACTTTGCGTTATCGACGAAAGAGAGATTGGTATTTAGCTCTTTTTGTTAATGCAGCCTTTTATTTGCTTTTTATACAAATACTAATTTGCTATTTCGTATATGTACCTAGCACTTGAGTTTGAAACATTTTTTAATAATCAATTACTTCACTTAACTACCGAGGATTGTAGATCAGTATGATTTCAATATGCTGATAGGTTTGAAGAAATAGAATAATTCAGAGTTATCGCATCGAAATATAAATAGAACGCCGAGCGGTATTGAATATTTCCTATTCGACTGAGCCATTGGCCGACTCCACAAAGATGTATCAACTTGAAATAAAAAGAACTACACAGCCAATAAAATTAAACTCCTCCACTTCATTTTCAGCCATAAAAACTTTTGTTACCGATAAAGGCATCATCTCAAGATGATGCCTCAGGGTTAACAATGTTTACGATGATTACAACGCCGGTGAAGATTGGCAACGAACAGCTGTCATGGAAACAACTGCTTTTGGCGCAAGCACGGCTATGGGAATGTTTGTAGGCAATGCTGTAGTGGCTTCAATGCTAGGCGTAGCCATGTTTGCAACTCCCGTTGGCTGGGTTTTTGCCATTGGTATTGGCCTAGCTGCAGGTTATACTGCCGCCAAGATAGGTGATCGTATCGGAAAAAATGTTTCCGCCACGTTATATGATACAAGCGCTAATTTTTACTGACTCCAAAGGAAAGTTAATGATTGAATTAACGCTTGAGCTCTACCTTTCAGTTGCTATTGCCCTATTAATAGTCATCTGGGGAATCTCAATATTTTGCTTTACTAGAATATCACTCAAGCACATTGAAAATGAAATGGCTAAAGAAGGATTACTACCTCCTGTATATGATAAAGGCCTTGGCGGCAGGATAGCGCCATACTCTATGGTTATTCTTTTTCCGAATATTAAGCGTCACGCATCCTTAATCGATGTTGAAGCTACGTTAAGGCATTCACGAAAAATAGATTGGTATTTGTCCCTATTCTTAAATATCTCGTTCTACACCCTTTTCGTTTTGATGATTGTTAGCTGCTTTATTTTTGATCCTGTAAGCTGAACAGATAGGCGGAAAAGAGAGCCTGACGACAAGATAATTTTGACTTCCCCCCGAAGTAAGGTTTTTTTCCTGCAGTGAATAAACTGAACAACCAAATAGATTGATCACTTAGCTTCCTTTAGCATCACTAAAATATTACAAAAAAGTATCAAACCTTACTACAACAAAATTAACGTTCAGTTATCCCGCATTGTCTAGATGAATACAAGACTGACAATATATGGGCATTCCATATGTTAGCTTTGGAGTAGTTACAAGAGGCCAGACTGTAATAGTTTTCAGACTGTAGCTGAATATTTTTAATGCATGAGGAATGAGGCTTTTGGCTACCGATAAAGGCATCATCCTGTTTGATGTCAGCTTCAGGGGTTAACAATATTTACGATGATTACGAAGCCGGTGAAGATTGCCAGCGAACAGCTGTTATGGAAACAACTGCTTTTGGCGCAAGTACGGTTGCGGGAGCTTGGGTAGGAACTGCGGTTGTTTCTTCAATGCTTGGTGTGTCTATGTTTGCAACACCTGTAGGCTGGATTTTTGCAATTGGTATAGGCTTGGCAGCCGGCTATGCAGCCGCCAAAGTTAGTGGTTCATTAGGTAAAGCACTCAGGAAAATTTATGATACAAGCTCTAGGCTTAGTTCACTTTAAATTGGTGCAATTATGATTACTCTTACTACTGAAAATTGTCTTTTATTTGGAGGCGGGTTCTTTTTTCTAATATGGGGGGCAGCCTTACTTTTTTTCAGTAGGATATCAATTAGACATATAGAAGGTGAAATGGCTAAAATTGGAAAGCAGCTACCAGAGTGGGATAATGGTATTGGAGCTCGGTTTTCATCTTATTCTTTGGTTATTCTATTTCCAAATATCAGACGTCACGCATCATTAATTGATGTGGAATCTACGTTGCTCTTTAAGCGGAGAATAGATTGGTATTTGGCTTTCTTTGCCAACGTATCTTTCTTGGCATTTTTTATTACTGCTTGTGTGCGGTATTACCTATATTCGCCCAGTAATTAACTTTCAGTTATCCCGTCTTGTTTAGCTGAATACAAGACTGACAAGGTATAGAGCATTTCAGATGTTAGTTGTGAGTAGTTTTTCATGCGGCAGCTGAATATTTGTAATGCATAAAAAATGAGGCTTTTGGATTGCTTTGGCCGCAGACTACTATGCATCCAAAGCAGGTGATTGGCTAGGACAATCTCTATTTCGTGAAGCTTATGAGTTTAGTTCTGGTTTTAAGGTTACTGGGTAAAGTAAAGTGCAATGACTGAACTCCCAAATGAAAGCTGGTTTTTTATCAGTGAAGGTATTTTATTTTTAATTTGGGCTATAGCTGTATTTTTCTTTAGCCAAATTACTGTCAAAAATATTGAAAAGGAAATGGCTAAGGAGAATAAAATGCCTCCCGAATGGGACAGAGGCATTGGCGCCCGTTTACCAGCATACGCCTTGGTTATTTTGTTTCCAAATATTAACAGACATGGCTCGTTGATCGATGTCAAATCTACCCTGCGTTATGCACGTAAGATAGACTGGTATTTGTCGCTATTTGTTAATATGGCTTCAGCTCTCTTCTTTACAGTAATGTTTTCAGGTTATTTCTTATATGCCCCCTAGGAGGCTCGGTTATGTCTGGGGTGCTTGGTGTGCAATGGCCTGGATTCTGCCCGTGCAGCAGCCAAAGCAGGTGATCAATTAGGTAAAACTATTTCAGGATCACTATATAACCTGCCTTCCAATTTTTGATGACTTACTGAGAATAAAAAGATGATTGTAGTTAACGCTGAACTCTATTTTGTTCTTGTAGGGGTTGCTGTGTTTTTTATGTGGGGGAGTTCAATATTCTGCTTTACACGGATATCACTTAAACATATCGAAACCGAGATGGCGAAAGAAGGCATATTACCTCCTGCCTATGATAACGGTATTGGAGGGCGAATTGTGCCATATTCTATGGTCATTCTTTTTCCTAGCATAAATCGTCATGCATCTTTAATCGATGTTGAATCTACACTTAAGCATGCCCGTAAAATTGATTGGTATCTGGCTCTTTTTTTAAATGTTACGTCCTTATTGTTTTTTACTCTAATGCTGGTTTGTTATTTCTTCTTCGAACCAACTATATAAATCTACTGACGGGTTCGTCTGTTGATTGCAGGATTCACTTGCCCACTTCAGAATAGAATGTGATTTCAGATTGTTGAAAAGTTTTCGCTTAACGACAGTTGCTTCAGGCACTGATGAAAAATTTGCACTTTTACCCAGAATACTCAAAGGCCAGAGTTCGGTCACAATGATAACGCGCTACGTCTCCATAACACCGATGAAGCCAAACAGGGCAGAGCACAATTGGGAGCATTACTAGGCGACCTGGATCAGAAGAAAGTGCTGATGAATCATCCGAAGACGCCGGATAACAAGGGGGCAGATCCACTAACAGCCGGTGAGAGAGCTGAATTTCAACGCCTGATGCAGAAATAAAACGCGCCTAATCCCCAACGCATGAAGGGGCAGCACCTTAACGTGTTGCCCTTTGCGGTGCTCTAATCTCTAGCGTCCTCATGCACACGAATTTCGAAGTGTTTGCGTACCTTTAAATCCCCGTCTGACACCGAGATAATA
>JABSRQ010000202.1 GCA_013215055.1 Pseudomonadales bacterium
ATTGCCAGCAAACCCCGATCTTCTGCCAGTGCATTAAAGCCGTTTTTGTATGCGGCGATGCTGGATAATGGTGATATCTTGCCGCAGACCCTGATTGCCGATATTCCCACGGCCTATGGCAGTTATCAGCCGACTAATTACGATAAATCTTATCGCGGTGCTATTTCGGCCCAGCAAGCCTTGATCGCCTCGTTAAATATTCCTGCCGTGCGTATGCTGGATGAGTTCAGTTATCAGGCTTTTTACCATCAGTTGAAGGCGCTGGGTTTTACCCATCTGTTTCGCAAGGCTGATGACTACGGTTTATCGTTAGTGCTGGGCGGTGCCGAGGTGAGTCTGATTGATCTTACCGCGGCCTATGCCAATCTGAGTCGGCAGGCGCAAAGCGCTTTGCCTGTTAAATCTCTGCCTCTGCAGTTTATCGAAGGCGAGCAACAGCAGGGGACTGCCATGTTCCCAATAAGTCAGGGCGCAGCCTGGTTAACGCTGCAGGCGTTGTCGCAGGTGGCAAGACCGGGTTTGCATAATATGCACGGTGAATTCTTTGGCGCCAGGAAAATATCCTGGAAAACCGGTACCAGCTATGGCCTAAGAGATGGTTGGGCCATAGGCACCTCCAGTGAGATAACGGTAGGTGTGTGGACCGGCAATGCCAATGGTGAGGGCCGCCATGAATTAACCGGTACACGCGCAGCGGCGCCGATATTGTTCGATACGATGAATGTTTTTAACGAGCTGAGTTGGCCGGAAAGGCCTGAGTATGCCCTGAAGGCATTGGAGATTTGTGCCGATAATGGTTTCTTACCCCGGCATGACTGTGCCAGGGCGCAGAGCTATAACCCGTTACAGGCGCAGTTTGAGAAAGTCAGCCCGCATCATTATCGGGTACAGGTGGATAGTAAAACCGGGCAACGTATCCTGCTGGGCTGTGAAAAACAGGGCGCGATGCTTAGCAAGACCTTCTTCGAGTTGCCGCCATCCCAGGCCTATTTTTATAGACTGTATAACTCGGCCTATAAACCTGTGCCGGCATTTGCTGATGGCTGTAAACACAATATGGCGGCTATAGACAATGCGATAGAGATTACCTATCCACGAGCCGGGCAGATCATCAGCCTGCCCCGATATCTGGATGGCGAGCAGGGGCAGGTCATATTAAGAGCCAAGAGCAAGGTAGATGAGGGTGAGCTGTTCTGGCATATGGATGAAAAATATTTAGGCAGTACTGATAAGTTTCATGAGATCAGCGTGAGCATCTTACCGGGAAAGCATGTATTACGGGTTTTTGATGAGAGTGGTAAACATCAGCAATTAGGTTTTTCTGTTGTGCCATAGCTAGTGGGGGGAATGCATTACTGGTAGTGATAAGTAGTTATGATGGCGGCTATTGCCTTATGACAGGGATATCGAGGCTGGTGAAGCTAGCAATAGGCAAAAGAAACCTATTGCTAGCTCTTTAAATGTCTGTACAAATAACCAGATAATTAATGGCTACGCTTTATTACTGAACTAAAATTAATACTGTGTTTATGTACAGCTTTAGGCGGCAGTTATAAGTGGGCATTACATTGATCTTTATCAGGTAGAAAATTGAAGTCGTCTGAGCCTTTAATTGATGAGGCAGGATTAATGAGACCCATATTGGGGGTTATAGTCCCCATATTGGGTCTTTATGCTGATTGCGTGCGGCTCCAACAAAGCTCAATGATTATCACATACAGGGTTTAAGTGAGGATAGTCAGTTTTCATTTGAGCGTACGGCTATTTCGAAAAAATCCTGAGGTGATCTTAAATCATGATTTGAGGATGTTAAAAGATACCGGACAGGTCTGCCTAAGCATCGTCGTGAAAGACCCATTTGCTTTATATTTTCTAGATTTGAATGACAGTTATGTTGAGAAGGATCTTGACGACGCTATTTGTTGGTTTTACTCAATCATCTTTACAGGGTACGGCTTTGCCGTATAATGTTTATGGTATTTATTGAAACAAGCCTGTTTACGCGTTTGCTTCCTTCGTATTTAAGTGATGATGATTACGCTGGGTTGCAATCTTATCTATTACAGAAACCGGAGACTGGGCGGATAGTTCGCGGTTCGGGGGGCGTACGAAAGGTACGTTGGGCACCTTCTGGTAAAGGTAAGAGTGGAGGTATTAGAGTGATTTATTATTGGAAAAAATCTGAGCATGAAATGTGGATGTTAACGCTATATAGCAAATCAGAAAGAGCTACGATTTCTAGTCATGAGCTTAAGCAAATAGCTGAGGCTTTAGACCATGATTAAACGTGATATTGGCAAAGAAATATTACAGGGTATTGCAGAGATTAAAGATTTTAAGGCCGATAAAAAAGCGCTTAAAACCACCGAGCTTGCTGCGCCGTCACCACCGAAGGTAATTCGCAGTAAATTACAGTTATCACAATCGGCCTTTGCTGGATTGATGGGTGTGAGCATTCGAACCCTACAGGATTGGGAACAGGGAAGACGAGCTCCTCAGGGGCCTGCGATTGCTCTGTTACGTATTGCTGAGCAGCAGCCTGATGTGTTTGCCAAATTACATTAAATTATTTTGGCTAGACGTGTCTGTTGAGGCGTTATATTGCACCGATTGAGTAGAGATTATGTTACATATTAAAACTGCTAAATATCTTTCAGATTATGTTCTTTGGCTGGCCTTTGATGATGGCTCTGAAGGGCAGGTGGATCTGGCTGATGTGCTTGATGGGCCGGTTTTTCTGCCGTTTAAAGATATTAACTTCTTTTCTAAAGTGGCTGTGGACCCTGAATTGGAAACCGTGGTTTGGCCTAATGATGCCGATTTAGCGCCTGAATTTTTGAAGTCTTTGCAATTGAAGCAACAAGCTTAAAATTCTTTTCGTTTATTCAAATTACTCTTAGTAAGCAATTTTGTTATACCGTAATAGCAATTGTGAAGTAGCCAACTAATGCGAGACAGTAATTTCAGTTGTATAGGCAGGAGGGTAAACGTATCAGTGATGGAATGTTGTTAGGTGACAGGGGAAACGGTAAGCAAGTCATAAGAGGGCTGTCCGGTAATTAACGATGCAGTTTGGGCGTGTCTGGTCAAAGAGAAATTTGGATAATATGGTTAAGCTCCATGAGGTTTTCTCTGAGTTTTCAATTGTGCAGACACTGTCTGCACAATTGAGCTGGAGTCACTTCGTTCAGTTTATATCGTTTGAACAGAGTATTAAACGTGATTTCATCTGCAAATGTCCCTCTCTGATAAGTGGTCAACGCGTACATTAAAGCATCGTATTAATTCTCATCTATTTAATATTGATACAATGATAATGCTTGATGCTTTGCGTAAATAAATATCACCGATTATTCCGGGGATTTTCTGACTGATAGTCAGTGCAAAGTTTGTATTGAAATGGCAGAAGGGCTGTTTAATGTTGTTATTAAACAGCTCAATATTTAATTGAGCTGTTATGGGGCTTTAACGATCACGCAGTTCTTTATTTTCATTCAGTTGCTAAGGCATGCCACCGACACTGATGCTCAAAGATAGTGAGTGCTTTATTGGTGAAAGCTGATCTTCTGTGTCGATACTTTCGAACAGCACTTCACTGTTTATTGAGGTTGAAGATATACTCTGGTCCAAAGGTCTGGGGCCAGATTGATCTTTTTGTTTTTCAATGCTTGTCAGTAATGCAGTTTCTAATTTGGATGCTTTGCCAAGGCCCAGATTCCATGTGGGAAAGATGGTCACCAGCTCGGTCAGCGTTGAAACCATCTCTTTAGTTTGAGTGTTTTCGTGTACGATTAGGCCATTGACGACTAGATTATGCATTTGACAATGCTTTTGTTGGGCTAGCCAAACATCCCCTGATTTCATGCTAATGGTGTAATTGAGAACGGGCTCATCACTGTAGATATCTTTAAACTGACTCAGTTGAATCGACTGAACTTCTTGTAGTTTCATAATTTCCGTGCGCATATCTTCGGCGACGATGGGGCATTCGCTGGCAAGAGATGGGGTTGAAAAGAATGATAGCCATCCTATGAAATATAGTTTATTCATTTAGACATATCCTGCGTATTGTTCATGGGTATTCAAGCGATAAATCGGGGCGAATTGCTTTATTAGCTTTTTATTCGGTGTGACTTCAATATGCCAGCATTGGTTGCTTTTGTTTGTTTCATCGTAGAAAACATCGATATAAGCTGCCGCCTTAAGATCTTTTATCGCTTGCGTAAACTTCTTGGCATTAAAGGTGTGTCCGCTGGCTACTCGGGTTGAGTTTAGGCCTATATCAATAATATTGGTGGTGGAATATACGGCTTTACTGACGCAATGTTTTGATGTGCGTCTACCGGCTTTTAATTCAGATAAAATTTTCGCTTCCATAAACGCGATGATTTCATCTTTCGTTTTAGTACTTTGATATTTCACATATTCCTTTAACACCTTGTCGCCAACCCAGCCATACAATCTAAACTGAGCCTGAACATTTATTGCGGCATTCCTGTACATAATGCTTGCTTGTTCTTTAGGTGTACGCAATGTACTTGTTATAACGGCCTTTGTCATGCCAGCATCTTGTAAAGCTAAATGAATGACATTCATAGCATATTGAGAAACAATGCGTTTATCTGCTGTTATACCTGATTTATATTCAACAACTGATGTATTAGGAAATAATATCTTTGGCTCGGTCTCCATTGCCGAATTCAATGTACGCAGGCTTTTTCCACCGGGATCAATCCTTCCATCTGGTGTGGATAAACCAACGACATTTTTCTGGAATAACTTGATAGCCGCAACCGTTTTAGAAGAGGAAGGATTAAAACCCAGTTTCCCATCGGGTATTAGTGTGGGAGGTGATTGGATAAGCCCCCATATAGTATTTAAGGCTTTTTGAATTGTTAGAATATCTTCAAACTGATTAGTCCCTTTGATACCAACAGATCCTGTAATTGAGATTCTTTCCATGATAAATCCTTTTATCTGTTAACTCGCCAGTATTTTCTGGCATCTTTTTTAGGTAAACCGTTTGATCTTTAATGGGTATTCGATCAACGTCTTTTCTCTAACTGCACTTATAACGATTGTTATTCAGTCTATCAGCTTACTGAAGAAAGTGATGTGATTTGAGTCATTAATTAAAGGCTTCAGTGTTATCTGTTAACATTACTTTGAAACTCAGAGGAAGAAGTCTTTATTTCTGAGTACTGAGAGAGATTTTATTGGAAGACGAGTTCGGGTTATTGTGCGTACTGGAGGACAATTGTTTGGTGTATGCATTGAGTTATATTGCAGCACTTGAGTAAAGATTATGTTACCTATTAAAATGGCTAAATATCTTTCAGATTATATTCTTTGGCTGGCCTTTGATGATAGCTCTGAAGGGCTGGTAGATCTGGCTGATATGCTTGATGGGCCGGATTTTCTGCCGCTTAAAGATATTAACTTTTTTCTAAGGTGGCTGTGGATCCTGAGTTGGAGACCGTGGTTTGGCCTAATGGTGCGGATTTAGGGCCTGAGTTTTTGAAGTCTTTGCAATGTAAACAACTATCAGAAGATTAGACTAAACCGATACAGAGCATCAGGCATGGGCAGTCCCCATACCTTAAAAAGTGAGTAAGAGATACAGCTGTGAGCAAAACCGGAAGAAACGAACCCTGCCCCTGTGGCAGTGGTAAAAAATATAAAAAATGCTGTATGAATCAAGCGGCGGTGGCGAACGCTGAATTCGCTGAGCATATTGGTGATCAATCGTTTGATTCATTGGAAGATGTGCAGGCGCAGGCAAATAACTTTTTTCAGCAGCGTAATTCGCAGGCGATAGATGATTTTCAGGGGCTGTCTTCTGAGCAAATGCATGGGCTTTTGCATGCGGGCTTTGATTCACTTGAGCTGATTCGTTATTCCGCCTCAATGGCTGGTGATATCATTGCGCCGGTATTGCTGTTAACGAATGATATTATTCAAGCGATTGATGATAAGGGCTTAAAGCTTACGGCCAAAGGGAACTTACCTCGACAATTGTGCCAGGATGCAGCGATGCGTTTTAAAGTGCAATACAGTGACGATGACCGGCTTGCTTTTACCTCGGTAAATAAAGAGGAAGATTTTTTTGAACTGCATATTACGCATATTTTATTGCAAGAAGCGGGTCTGATACGTAAAGCCAAAGGGCGGATATTTTTAACTCAGAAATGCCAGAAAATCATAGGCCTTGAAAAACAGATTGATGGATTATATGCATTATTATTTCAGGTCTATTGTCAGAAATTTAACTGGGCCTATCGAGATGGTTATCCTGAACTGCACTTCCTCCAGCAATCAGCACTGTTTACGCTGTATTTATTAAGTCGCTTTGGTGATCAATGGCGACCGGTTGATTTTTATGTACAGCGTTATATTCAAGCTTTCCCCATGGTTTTGGAAGAAATGGGTGACGAGAGTTATTCCACGCCAAGTGAGCGCTTGGGGCATTGTTATAGTTTTCGTGTATTAAAAGGATTTTTGCAGTATATGGGCTTGGCGGAAGTAAAGCCGGAAAAGCCGACCGCAGGCTTTGGCCGAGAATATAAAATTCGCGCTTTGCCATTACTGGAGAAATTTGTGCAGTGGCCTCACTTGTCTGTTGCACAATTGCACTAAAGCGTTGGCATGGACTCGGTATTAAAAAAGTCGTTCTCACGAAAAAACCATTCACTTATTCAAATTCTCTGGGTAAGTCATTTTATATATGCTGTAATACCATAGTATTTTTGTTAGGTAAGGGTCTGTGAAAAAAGTACTTATTCTTGGTGGTTACGGCAACTTTGGTAAACGTATTGCTGAAAGCCTTTCTGTAAATTCTGATCTGCATATATTGATCGCCGGGCGAAATGGCGCTAAGGCGCAGTGCTTATGTGCGGATTTGTCGGCTTTATTTCCTGCTAATGTGTATAGCCCTGTGGTGATGGATATTACCGCAGCGGATTTTGCTGAGCAGCTTTTGGGGCTGGCGGTGGATTTGGTGGTGCATACGTCTGGGCCGTTTCAGGGCCAGGATCATAGCGTGCCTTTGGCCTGTATTGCGGCGGGGGCGCATTATATTGATTTGGCCGATGATAGGGATTTTGTTTGTGGTATTACAGCGCTCGATGCGGCGGCCGTGGATGCGGGTGTGATGGTGGTGAGCGGGGCGAGTTCGGTGCCGGGTTTGTCATCTTGTGTGGTGGCGCATTTTTTACCGCAGTTTGCTCAGCTTGAGAGTATTGATGTGTCTATAGCGCCGGGTAACAAGGCTGAACGCGGTGAGGCGACGGTGCGTGGCATATTGTCGTATACCGGGCATCAGTTTAAAAGCTGGCAGGCCGGAAGCTGGGTGGATGTGTATGGCTGGATGTCGGCAAGGCGTGTGGATTTTAAAGGACGTATCGGTAAGCGCTGGCTGGCTAATGTGGATGTGCCAGATCTGCAGTTGTTTCCTGATTATTTTAATGGCGTAAAACGGGTGACGTTTCAGGCCGGTTTAGAGCTGCCTTTTTTGCATTTAGTGATGGTGGCTATGGGCTGGTTGGTCAAAATAGGCTTGGTGAAAAACTGGGCGCCGTTAACACGCTGGATTATGGCACTTAGCCTTGGCTTCGATAGATTCGGTTCGGCCGATGGGGCGATGCGGGTGCAGTTGCAGGGTGTGGATAGCAGCGGTAAGGCCAAGACGCTGAACTGGTGTTTATATGCTTTTGATGGCGTGGGCCCCTTCATACCTACGCTTTCTACCATTATATTGGCTAACAAGTTAATACACGGTGAAGGCGGGCAGGCTGTTGAGCCTGGAGCCAGAGCCTGTATGTGTTTATATTCGCTGGAAGAATTTGATGCGTATGCCCAACCCTTACAGATATTCCATGAAGTGGTTTTAAGTGATGGATAGTTATTTATTGTTGAAGATGCTGCATATATTGGCGGCGGTAGTGGTGGCAGGTACCGGCACGGGCATTGCGTTTTTTATGTGGATGGCCTGGCGT
>JABSRQ010000203.1 GCA_013215055.1 Pseudomonadales bacterium
CCGTTACCCCGTGCATGGATAATTGAGTAGTAAGGCCTATGAGGTTTGTTGTGGCGGGGAAATACTGGCACGTTAACAACACTGCCGAATGAAAAACGCCAAAGAAGGCTGATTACTGTCAGCTTAGATAAATAGACCCGTATTCAGCCGAATTTCAATGAGTGCTTAAGTAAATAATTAACGATTAAATAATGCCCAGCTATCATCTGATAATGGTGCTAGTACTAAGGTTTTGACATTAATATTGCGGCCAAAAAAATCAGCTGCCAGGTAGTGATTGTCCACCGGCTTGCGGTAATAATTCAGATCGATACGCGCAGAAGAAACACCCTGGCTAATCAGCCTTTTACGTAAATATTTGGCACGTTGCTGACTCAATAAGCTATGCGCATCAGACGCGGTTTGATTCAATTCAGCATCCATAATAGAAATATGCAGGTGCGGATGCTTGATTAAAATTCGCTGTACTTTATCCAGTACTACCTCTGACTCTGCAATGACTCTTGTAGAAGCCGAGTTAAAATAAAGTATATCGTACGTGGCCTTAGCTCTACGCGCTGTAGTTTTTACTCGCCCACTTGTCAACGGCGTATAATCATCCTTATTAACTGCTGTGGCTTGATAACTAGGCTTTGAAGGTGAGTGGCTATCCCATGAAAATAAATAATTTACTGAAACTTGAGTGACACTTGCTAACTCGGAGGTTATTTCCCATTGGCCTCTCAGCTGCCAGTCCTCAGCAAAACGCCAATCTACGCCCAGCGTGAATTGAGGCTTGAGGCTACCACCCTCATCAAATTTCACACGGCTATCAGAAACCGTTGGACTCACACTCACCAGCCCCATTTTTACAAAGGGCTGAAAAGCTGAAGATTCTATCTTACCCATAGTGAGCCAGGAAACAGGAACATAATATCCGCCCTTTAATGCCATAGCCGAAAAAGACATTTGCGCAAACTCATCGACCCCACCATAGGGATTAATCAGCCCCATCTCGCCATAATCGGTATAGGAGAGCTCGGCAAACCACCTGGGTGCAAAATGATAACCGGCATAGAACTCGACGGCTGTGGAATTAGCTTCATCTATTTTCCATGACGAATCAGCATCGTCTAAGCCGCTAAACTGACTTAAACCTACGCCGGCCCCTACATAAAAACACAATTCACTGAATTGCTCGTCCTCTGCCGAACAATCCAAAGAATCGGCTCTGGAAGACGCCATCATAGATACATTCACTGCTAGCAAAAAAATGAGTGCAGAGAATGTTTTTAACTTACCAAACAACTTTAGAAACATTAAAGGTCCAACGATCCATCAAAAGAGTAGTCTGCACACAAACTAAATTTCATGCTTTCTGAAATGCGATATAGAACTAAGAAGCTAGTGTTTACGACTACGCAAACCAGAAATCAGCATCAAGCTCAGCAAGAAAACCAGGCTTAAATAACCGCTGGATTTAATAGCTCCCCCTGGATCAATTTCTGTTTCTACAATCTCCATAGGTTCTAGACAGTCAGGCACTGAATCGCTATCTAAATCCTCAGGCATATCCAGGGCATTGGTAGGATCTGATTGACAGGCTGTTTCATGCACATCACTGAAGCCATCATTATCAGAGTCACTCTCCAGACAATCAGGAATAAAGTCACCATCACTATCTGCCGGTATATCAGATAGATCTAATGGGTTAGAGCCACAAGCTGTTTCATGTGGGCCACTGTATCCATCGTTGTCAGCATCCATCTCAAGGCAATCGGGAATAAAATCACCGTCGGTATCCGCTGGTATGCTCAACTCATCAGTAGGATCAGAGCCACATGCCAGCTCATGCGCATTATTGAAACCATCTTTATCGGCATCACTACCTAAGCAATCAGCTATACCATCGTCATTATTATCGGCTGGTAGGCTAAGTTTATCGGTAGGGTCTGATCCGCAGCTCACTTCATCGGCGTTACTGACGCCATCGTTGTCGGCATCCGACTCAAGGCAGTCGGGGATAAAGTCGTCATCACTATCGGCCGGTATGCTGAGGATGTCGTCTGGATCAGAGAGGCAGGTTTCTTCATCGGTATTGGTAAAGCCGTCACCGTCACGATCATTCGGAGTACCTACTTTAGCAATAGTGACTTTTATCGAGGCAGACAATGCACTGATGACTTTATTTTTATTCTGGCGATGCGGATCTCTATACGAAGCCAGCGCTAAGAAGTGATCGCCAGCCGGGAGTGCTGTGATGGTCGTTAATAATATACTATAATTTGGCAGCTCTTTAATGGCGGTAAAAGGCCCTTCTACAGAGGCCGCGCTATAGACAATATAACCGTTTAGCTGACCGCGGGTCCCATTGCGTAAAGGCTGATCCCAAGTCAGATTTACATCGGAGTCTGAAACTGCGGCGGCCAAATTTCTCGGCGTCCAGGTTTGATATTGATATACACCTGCCCATTTCCTTGAAGTATACGTCTCAAGATAGGCCTGTACCGTTGGGTCATCGCTCCACAAGGCATTATCAGATAAACGCATTGCATAAGATGGAATACTGGTAAGATTAACAATCCCCGCAGGCACTTCGCCGACCATTTTATTACCCTCTGCATAGAGATAGCGCAATTTTGTTAAACTGGGGATAAAAGCAGGAAATTGTTCCAGACGATTGTCGTCAAGATAAAGCGACGTTAAGTTTATTAAATTCTCCATGGTATAGGGTAATGACGTTAAGTCATTCTCCCAGAGATATAACTCCTTCATATTGGTTAAATTACCGATGTCAGCGCTGAGTTCTGTTAGCTGGCAATCATAAGCAGACAGCTTTGTAAGCGTTGTCATACCCCATATTTCTTGTGGCAATGTTTTTAGCGGGTTTGCTGAAACATGCAGCTCTTTTAGAGCTGTTAATTGATTGATGCTGGCCGGCAGTGTACTGATGTTATTGTCACTAATATAAAGACGTTCCAGTTGTTTCATGCCGTAAATCTCTACAGGCAAGCTGGTAATCAGATTAGAACGTAGATCGAGAAATATTATTTTAGTTAGCTTAGCGATTTCTTTGGGTACCGCAGTGATTTTGTTCTTGTAAAAACTGGGTCCGCTCCAATAACTATCCCCGCGTTGTAAATTGATTAATAACCCTATTTCTACTGGTATTTCTGTAATTTCATTTTCCGACACATCAAAGGTCGTTAAATTGACCAGGTTACCGATGCTGGTGGGGATGGCGATAATGTCGTTTTTATTGAGTAGTAAACTCGTCAATTGTGTTAAATCGCCGATGCGGGCAGAAATACTGGGCAATTGATTTTCTTTCAGGTTTAACGTTTTTAATGCCAGCAGATCATACACGCCGGCAGGTAGGCTGGTGAGCTGATTTTGTTCAAGGTTTAGGGTTTGCAGTTTACTTAGCAGGCCGATTTTCTCAGAGATGCTGGTTAAACGCGTATTTTTCATGTCCAGAAATTCTAACGTGGTCAGAGCCGAAATCTGATCGGGGATAACTTTTATGTCATTATCCATCATATTCAAACTTTTTAGCTTGGGTAAACCAAAAATAGGCGCTGGAAACTCAGTGAACTTATTATGAAAGAGCATTAAAATTTCAAGATTGGCCAGATTGGAAAGTTCCGGCGGCAAGGTGGTTAGATTCGTTTGATTGCCCAGGTTAAACTCTTTCAATTTAGGCAGGTTGCCAAAACTGGCGGGGAGGTTTGTGATCTCGCAGTTATACAAGTTCAGCGTCTCTAGACTGACAAGGTTAGCGAAGCTATCGGGAATCGTTGAGATGGTGCAGTTATTAGCGTTAAAATTGATAAGTTTCAATTTTGTCAGCTTACCAAATTCAGTAGGAATATTACTAAAACCCGCCGTTGCTGATGCGTCAAATTTTGTTAGTTCGGTTAGCTGGCCTATCTCAGCCGGTAGTGCACCGCCGACCGAATTCCAGGGAAAAGAAAGCTCTTGCAGATTTTTCAATGCACCAATCTCAGCGGGTAAAACACCCACAAGGTTATTACGGTAAAGGTACAATCTAGTCACGTTGCTGAGGCCGTCACAGGTAACGCCATATGCAGTACAGGGGATAGAATCCAAATTCCAATCGGTGTTATTGGTCCAGCTCGCCCCGCCGGTACTGGTATAAAAAGCTTTTAAAGCCGTTTGTACGGAAGTTTCATTAATATGGGCATAGGAAGAAAGGCTGACAAAAGCCAAGGCCGTTAAAAGGGCTTTCGACAAAAAAGAGGGGAATTTAGACAACAGAATTTTGCACATACAGCTACAACGCCAGGATTGATAGGGGAAAGTTCTATAAAAGAGATCAAACTCTAATATTATTATTTTCCCATAGTCCTTTACGGAAGTGCTGAGAACAGCGATTTCAGATATCTCTGAAAGGAGGCTAGTCTAACTAACGACCATGCAATAAGCCACAGTTAGATTTGAAAAGCTTTGGTTTGACTTAGATTTCAGCTGCTATATTCGCTGCACAAATAGCCTGTAAATATGCGCGGGTGCAAATACATCGGGGCTTGCTACTTTCTTCAGTATTTTGAAAAGTACTGTTGTTATTCTACCACTAGCGATGAATCTTCAGGCTTCCTATCAATCATTTTTTACAGGGCTATCAATCGGCCAGCTTTATATAACAGTATCTATCAGGGCATGATTTAGAGGCTACGTATTTTAAACACTGCTTCAATGTCGATCGGGTTGACATCAGACTGACCAGATAAACAGCGGAAGGTTTTTCGAATAGCAGGGCTTTTAAGGTTTCTTCTCTGTGTTGTTTCATGAGGACTTCAGCTCTGCTGATGTAAAAAATGCTTAAGCAAATCGTCGTCGCTTTCTGCGTGCGATAGTACATGTTTAGGTCTAATGCGAGATAAAGCTATTAGTGCTTACAACCGCTCTGCATAATTCACTGCACTGTAGAATTGTATCCCTTGCAACTCTCATCGAATAATTCATCATATCGGGCAGATAATAGCTACTCAGGAACTGCAGAAATGGAACTTATATATCAGGATTACCGTTGCTCACTGCTGGCCATCGCCGTCATTTTAGTCACATTGTTTATACAGTGGCTGGTCGCAACTGGTGCTAAGGGACGATTGCCCGATGCTATTCCCGGTAAGGTTCCAGCGGATATTGGTCACGAGAGCTTTGTTTATAGAAGCAATAGAACCCATATGAACTCCCTGGAAAATATATCCATGATGCTGGGGACCAGCTTCCTGGCGATATTGGCAGGAACATCACCTCTGTGGGTGGCTATCTGTATCTGGACTTTTGCCTTCGCCCGTATCATGCATATGGTGTTGTATTACGCCATCGCCACCGATAAAAATCCCAGCCCGCGTAGTTATTTCTTTGGATTGGGGCTGGCAGCCAATATTGTCTTGTTGATGATGGCGATTGTTAAGTTAGTTTAAATGGCGCGAGGCATTGTTTGCATAGCTTAAGCCTGTAATGCGTTGTGCTGCCATCTGCAGCTACATTGATGCCATTCGTGTAGTGTTACGATCTTTGAAGGTAGCTCTTCACGCGAAACAGGGCGGGGCGTCTATATCTTCTATAAGCAGAATTTGCTGAACGACCGAGTGTTAATGTGCATTGATAAAACACGCAAAAGTATTTCACCGCAGGCATTAGCCGCTAATGCATTCACGCGGCGTGTAGACTAGAAATTTCCAGGCGCTTAGTGAAAAAGTAATCTGCCGGTACGGATACGCTGGGGGTGATCGCCAACGCTAAAGCTGGTCACCTCTTTTGCAGTGGCAAAGGAGATGACGGACACACGGTCTTGCTCACTGACCGAAACATAGCAGTACTTGCCATCAGCACTTTCGGTGGCCAAGGGCTTGTCGGCAAGTTTAATGGTTTTATAGGCAAAGGTTTTACGATCAACAATGGCGGCATAGCCTGACATTGTCGCTGCCACACAAAGCTGTGTGCCGGCACTGTTAATGGCTATGCCATGATGGGCGGAGTTAAGTTGGTAATCGCTAAGCGCCATGGCTTGAATTTCATCCGGTACCGGTAATTCGACTTTCCGCGTAATCTTCTGTTGCTGCACATCATATTCGATAAAACCGTGGAAAAATGAAATTTGCATATACACAAATTTCCCATCAGCAGTCACAGCCATGGGCCGTACGGCACTATCCACCCAGGGCATGCCAAACTCTGCTAGCTTTTCAGCCATATCCACGCGTTGTAATACCTCGTAGCTTTGTGCATCGACAATTTGGAAATAGCGCTTACCCTTGATCCAATCTAGCCAGCTGCTGGTGAAGGGCACATAGACTTTGCCAATGCTGGCGTGAAAAATCAGCTTGCCATCGTTGGAGTAGGTATTTTCATGCGGTTGATCGCCGGACTCAAACTCCGCAATAATCTCTCCCGTGGCGGTATCAATAGCATGCACTTTTCCTGCAGTTGAGGCGGAAACCAGGAAGGTTTTTCCATCGGGCGAGAGTGCCGAATGATCCGAGCGTGAGCCTTCCACGCGGGTGCGCCAAACGATTTCACCGCTGTTCACATCCAGTGCGATAACATCGGCAAAACTGGGGCGTGAAATAAATAACAAACGGCCATCGTTGGAGGGGAACATGTCGTCCACCAGTTGATGATGGCCTTCGCCGATAACCTCTTTGATAAAGGTGGAGACCACGCGGCGTTTAATGCTGCTGTTTAACTCTGCCAGGCGCTGGGTTTTATCAGGCACCGCGTTCAGTTTTTTAATGCGTTGGTAGTTATGCGGGGATACGATATCGATTGTGCCATCCCAGTTATTGCCGATCACGATGACGTCTTGCAATGTGCCGGCTTTAGCTGTGAAGGCTGGTTCTTGTGGGGTTGTCTGTTCGGGCGCTATAGCGACCGTCTCATTGGCCGTTGCAAAGCTGCAGAGGCTTGAGCTCAGTAGGATGCCCAAGGCGAATGGTTTGAGATTAGGGTGCTTGAAATTCATACGCTAAGCCTTTGCTCGATAGTATAAATAGTGATCACAGCTTTCATGCGCGGGAAAACTGTGAGCGTCTACTGCCCCCTATCTTATACGAAAGCATCAAGCACTACACTGAGATCAATCATGGGTGTTTAGCGACATGGTTGAGACTCTAAATGTCAGCGCCATCAGCGTTTTAGCTTAAATTCAGGCGCCCGATATATGCCTTAGGCTTAGGGGCGTTGTTGATGATTGCCCATGTTAAAAGCGATTTACTGCTCTGGATTTACAAAAAAACAAGTGCTTGGCATCGTTATGTATTGTCTTTATGGCTAATTTATAAGCGTTTTATTGGGTGGTGAGAGTTTTTGCAATATTGGATGAGAGTATTTGGTTATTGGCGGGTAAATGGTAATATGCCACCCTAAGTAAAAATAAAGCTTAAAAAATAAACTCTAATTATAAGATTAAAGATAAAGTCAGCATCAAGCTCAAGCGTTCCGTGTTGCAGGTAGCCGTATTCGATTTAGCCTAAATGGTGCAAAGTCAGCGGCGTATCAGGGACGTCCGAGATGAGAAGTGTTTACAGGCACGGACACTGTTCCAGCGATAAGCATACTGAATACAGCATGCATAGGCTGGTTATTAAAATAAATCTATCACGATAAAAAGAATAAAAAGCTGAGGTCAATTATGAATAAAACCCTACTGGCGACCGTTATAGGTGGCAGCATATTGCTAGCCGGCTGTAATAAATCAATAGACTCCACTAGCAGTAGTGAGGTTGATAGCCCCATTGTGAGTTTCTCTCCATCTAATGGAGTAGTATCATCACCGAACGATCTTCTAATGAGCTCAAGCGGCCCTACTGCTGGACGCTTGGCAGAGATTTTGGGACGTGATAAAGAGACGGGGGAACTTAAGGATCCTACTGCCGATGTCTACGCCGCTACTGCTACTCTTGATGGCTGGGGCTTAGGTGCACCTTT
>JABSRQ010000204.1 GCA_013215055.1 Pseudomonadales bacterium
CCGACATACAGAAGATGCCTATGGGCAAGATCTTAACCAGCGCCTGCGTGACTTTAGATAAAGCCTGTGTCGCCACAGATAAGAAGCCCAGCATCTGTTGCCGTTCCGGCAACGTCATTAATGCAAAGCCTACCGCCAGAGAGAATATCACCATGGCAGGTACTGCACCTTCCGCCATGGATGAAAACGGATTAGAGGGTATATACAGTTTAAAATAATCGATGGGCGTAGGCGTTTGCACGCTGCTGGGGTTAAAGAATGATGCAGACTCAAACGGTGGCAATATCCACATCAGCGCAAAGACGCAAACCAGCCCCAACACCCACAAAGATAATAATATAAAACCGGCCTCGCGAAACAACAGCTGTGCCGAAGCCTTATCCAGCTTGCCAATACCCGCAATTAACGAGACCAGAATATACGGGAATACCGTCATCTGCATCAGCAGTATCATGCCATCGCCCAGCATCTGCATCCACGCCACCTGCTCACCGAAGAACAGGCCACAAACAATACCCAACACTAGCGCCCACATCATCTGTGCGGGGGTACTGAAAGATAAAAAAGACAATAATCGATTGGAGCTGCGAGTGACGGCCATGGCGACATCCCTGTTTACAATGCCGGCTATTGTAGCCACAGCGTGCTATGGATACCAATTTTCAGCCACCAAAGTGACCCATTCCTGCACCAACGGCCTCTGCGATGGTCTAGTGACAGCAGAATTGTTATGATGCGTGCCTGAAATCTATACAGCTAGAGTAGCTCCATGTCCGACAGCAACGATAAACCAACACCACCTGAAACCTGGGAATGCTGCGGTGGAGGCTGTTCGCCCTGTGTATGGGACCGACACTATGATGAACTGCATAGCTGGAATGAGAAAAACGGTGTTAAGGTAGTGGCTGCGGAGCCTATGGTTGATACCTCCGATGACCATCTGTTCCGCTAAACATCAGCACTGAGCGATAATCTTCATTGTTATCAGCCGCCTAAACTTACGGCAAGCCTTCTCAGGCAGATAAACCAAAGGTATAGAAACCGCTGCCGTGCGATTATTAACAGAGCCGATTTTCAGTAACTTAAGCATAAAAAAAGCGCAGAAGGTCTGCGATGATGCGAGTTTAAGATACGCTTAATCTATTACATGCTATGGGTTAAAGCAGCGGCTTAATAATGATATCGACATTGAGCGATGAATAGGCTGCTATCACTGAGCTTGTAAACCAGCCTATGCTCTCTATCTATTCTTCGTGACCAATAGCCAGCCCAATTATGCTTTAAAGGTTCGGGATCTCCAATGCCTTCAAAGGGCTCTCGCTTTGTCGCCTTTATCAATGTATTAATACGTTTTAAGGTTTTTTTTATCCGTTTGCTGCCAATGTAGATAATCCTGCCAAGCTGGTTCAGCCCAGGCTACGATCATTCTTCTATGAGCTCATGATTAACGCTTTGACCAGCTTCTATTTCAGCGATGGCCGCATTAAGGCGTTCTGCATTCTTCGGGCTAGCCATCAAATACGCGGTCTCTTCATAGGCATGAAAATCCTCAAGACTCATGACAACGGCTGGCTTGCCATTTTGTCTAGTGATCAAAATAGGTCGATGATCGTCATTCACTTTATCAAGTGTGTTGGCGAGCTGGCTTCTAAAAGCAGAATAACTGATGGCATCCATATAAAACCCCTCATTAAGTACTTATTATTGTACTTGTACTTATTATTGTACGCAAATGTCTGTACACCACTTATTTCATAGGTATGAATGAGGCATTCAGTAATGATGATGCAACTTCATCGCCATAGCAGAGAGTTAAAGGAAGCCTGTGGGTATAGCCGCAGAGACAACTAGTTAAAAGTTCAACAGCCTGTCATGCATTATTCATAGGGCTTACAGCCTAGCAATTCGCAACAATCAAATGGTCAGTTGATGATGCTGAACGAGATTAAAACACTCAACGTAATTGCAGCGGTATTAATAAGGCCAACATCATCTACAAATCTTCATTTAGAGAGAAGCTGCTGGTGATCTGTGTTGTAAACTATGCAGGGAAAGGCTAATTTGAATAGAACCTGCCGCTAGAACGTATACCCACCACAGAGAAACATAAAACCCATGCGTATTGTTATCATTGCTATAGCCGTGTTCCTAAGCGCTTGTACGCAAATCAGAACAGAAACATCGCCTCCAAGCCCAGCTACCGTTACAGAGTTACGACAGACACAGATTGAACGAGTAAAACAAGCCACCGTGAGTACGATTAAAGTCTCCAATGCCAAAAAACTCCCCAAGACACTGAATGAAAGTTCAGGGCTGGTATTCAGCAGCACAGGCATATGGTCGATTAACGACAGTGGTGGCAAAGCCGTTTTATACCGACTATCACCAGAGCTGGAACATCTATTTGATCAGATCGCGCTACCCTCCTTGCACAATCATGACTGGGAAGCCTTAACGGCTAACGATGAATATATCTATATTGCCGATACCGGCAACAATAAAGGAAATAGAGAGAACTTAGCGCTTTATAAAGTGGATATGCAGGCGCTAAACGCGGGACACGACGCCCCCCCTCAACGCCTGGCATTCAGCTATCTTGGCTATCAAGCAGGCAGCTATAAAATGCACAAACACAACTTCGACTGCGAGGCCATCGCCTGGGTTGATGATGCGGTATGGCTATTCAGCAAAAATTGGCAGAACCTGAACAGTGAAGTTTATCAGCTCAATCCGACAAAAAATGAGCAACAGCTAGAAGCCATTCAGACACTGCCAGTAAAGGGTTTGATAACCGGTGCCAGCTACAATGCACAGAAAAAAGTCATGGCCCTGTTAGGCTATTCCAAACCCAGCCTGTTTGGTCACAGCTTTATCTGGTTTGCCCCAGTTGAGGATGGAAAACTGAATTGGCAACTGGCCAGCCGCCATGTATTACCACGCTATGCACAATGGGAAGCCATCACCTGGCTTGATGATGATCAACTACTGATCTCTGCTGAACAAAGCCTGTTATCTGCCGCCAGCACTGCCAATGTCACCCTACAATGGCATTAAGACTGTATGCGCCAGTGTTGTTCAGTGACTCAATAGAAAACGGTACTCATCTGATCGATGATTGAATGCAAGGAAAGAAAAGCCCCGATAGCGGGCTTACAACGTATTGCCCGTTGACCTTATCCCAGATGGACGCCTCCCAACACAGCAGCTTCGATGAGGTCATCATGAAGGAATAAGACGAGACATACAGAAGCAAGGAAGCGCTTAAACTATAAAACCACAGAGAAAAGTACGGTGGAATCTAAAAGCTATTGTCGCGCTTCAAACTGATACTAAGCCATTCTATCTTAATTGCCATTGCTCAAAAAACGGTGGATTTTTTTATACGTGATATCGTCGGTATTAAACTTAACTGTTATTAAATCATCGTTTTCTAGCAACACTGTAATTTTTTTATTTGTTAGATCTAACTTTTTTATTCCGAAGCGACCGTAATCTTCCTCTCCGTCACACCATTCGACTTGTATATCAATGTCAAACTCGTAGTTTACTGAAAATCCAAGACTTTTAATTGGCGGAGGCAAAGGCGCATTTTTTTTCCCATAATCTATATCTGAAAAGGGGAACGCTTGGAAATGTACCTGAACTATATCACCGTCCAGAGCTTCATTATAATCAGTTTCTTGTGCTTCAAACTCTAGATACATTCACTCTCTCCAAGGCATAAGGCCAACCAAAACTACGTAGTGAACTGGCGGGAATTTTGGAACAAAATGCATGACAGTTTACGGAGTCAGATTGATGGTTCTTATAGTTCTTCCGTTCCATTGATTCTTTGATTTTACCTTTCAACTAATTTGGTGGAACATGCTTCTGCTAGTTACGAATATGCTGCTTCAATACACTCGATGTTCATAACCAGACATTCGAACTAGCGGAAGCTACTCTGTTTCAAAACGCATACTCAGGGGTTGTCGTTGCACCGACTTCTATAAGACCTGCGCGAAACGAGTATCCATGCACATTCCAGAACATACTTTACACCTAGGAGGTGTTATATGAAAGAGCCTAAAGTTACGGATTTTTCCGCTTTGGTCGGTATTGACTGGGCTGATAAAAAACACGATATATGCGAAGTAGAGGTAGGCACAAAAAACTACCAGTATTCTATTATCTCAAGTAAGCCTGAATCGATTCATAACTGGGCTACATCACTCCTTAAACGTTATCCCAATGCTCAAATAGCAGTGGCCTGTGAATTGACTAAAGGGCCACTTGTTTATGCTTTAAGCCAACACAAACATATCACTCTATTCCCTATTAACCCTTCATCCGTTTCTAAATATCGAGAAACATTTAGCCATAGTGGTGCAAAGGATGACCCTACTGATGCCCTGATTCAAGCTGAGATACTCGAGTTTCATATGGGTAAGTTGCGTATGATTGAGCCTGAATCCGCTGAAATTCGAATTCTTGCTCAACATGTTGCTAACAGGAGGAAGCTTGTACAGGAGCGAGTAAAATTATCCAATAAGATAACCGCTATTTTAAAGAACTATTATCCTCAAGCTCTTGAATGGTTTAAAGAAAAAGACACGTTGATCTTTTGTAATTTCATCACTAAATGGCCATCGCTAGCCGATGCCAAGAAGGCCCAGAAACGTACCTTATTAAGCTTTTTCAATCAACATAACTCTAGATACCCAGAGGTCAATGAAAAGCGAATCTCCGAGATTAAGGCAGCGGTAGCCCTGACGGATGATCGAGGTGTTATTGAACCTAATATGCTGATGGTTGAATTATTGATGCCGCAAATGATATTGATGATTGAGGCAATTGAACGCCTAGATAAATAAATTCGAAAAGCTTACAAGCAGCATGACGACGCCAAAATATTTGACAGCTTTCCAGGTGCTGGCCCTCAACTTGCTCCAAGGCTATTAGCTGCATTTGGTACAAATAGAGAGCGTTATAAAACTGCAGCTGAGATACAGATGTATGTAGGAGTATCACCTGTTATTGAACGCAGTGGGCAGAAAAGCTGGACTCATTGGCGATATAGTTGCCCCAAATTTTTACGACAAACTTTTGTGGAATGGGCAGGCCAATCAGTACGCTTTTCATTTTGGGCGAAGGCTTATTATGAGCAACAAATTGAAAAGGGAAAGCCGCATAATACGGCCATTAGATCATTAGCTTTTAAGTGGATAAGAATCGCATTTAAGTGCTGGAAAACTAAAACCCCTTATGATGAATCGAAGTACCTGAAAGCGTTGAAAGCTAAGGGTTCACCTTTGTTAACTTATGCATTAAAAGGGTGATCTATTGGTTGTTGTCCACCTCAGGGCGTGTGGTTATGTCTTTAACTCTAACACCATTAGTTTCGCACTATGACCATAACTTGGACAAATTACCGCATTAGGTATATGTAAAAAACCAAACTTATCCCAAAAACCACTAGAATTTTGAACAGCCACCAATAGTATTTTCTTAAACCCCTGAATTTTGGCAGTATCGATTAGGTTTTCCACTAACTTTTTAGCTATACCTTTACCCTTTGCTTCGTGAGCTAAAGCTAGATCATGTAAGTATAAATTTACACTACCAGTTACAGGGGATATTTCATGTAATTTGGGTGGCATATCACTTGCCCACGGATGTGCCAATAAGTAAGCTGAAATAATATTGTTGTGTTCTGAATATACAGAACAAGTTTTAGGTGATGAAAGCCACTTACTTTTTAGGATATCTACGTCTTCAGGTGCAATTTCAACATAAGCCTCTTCTTGTATTTTTAAAATATCAATCCAAGAATTTTCAGTTATTAGACTAATAGACATGACTTAACCTCTGAGACATAACGCCCTGTTAAGGGGCAAATTGTAGTTGGCTAAAATGTGTAGCGAAGCGGAACCAGCCAACTGTAATTTGTCCCGCTTGAACAGCTTGTTATATGCAAATTACTCTATATTGGTTTAATCATGTGAACTGTTTCAGGCTGAAACCCTAAATTTTTATAGAAGCCTTTTGCATTTTTATTATTTGCAAAAACCTCCAGATGCAATAACCTGCACCCTAAATCTTTAGCCCACTTTTCTGCGTATTCAATTAAAACTTTACCAACGCCTAAGCCTTGTGATTCAGGCAATACGGCAAGTAACGGTATAGTGCCGCAAGTTTCACCTGAAATATCATCTTTATGTGTCCGCACATGAATAAACCCCAACTGAACATTATTGCTTTCAGCGATAAATGTAGTATTTGGTTGCGATGTTTCTGCAAGCATTTCAGAAATATAGTCGTCTTGCATTTTTTGAATGGCATCATCCGTGTGCCACTCTAGCTGTGCAACTTCTGCTAAGTTAGGTGACAGTTCAAAAATAAATGGGTGATCACTCTCTTGCGCTTATCTAACTACAATTAAATTTTCCATATTACCTATTTGAATATTACTCTCAAACCCTCATTGCATATAACGCCTTTGTCACTGGCTGATTTTTTGTGTGGATTTTGTGCTAAAAGGCGAAGCCAGCACAAAAGGCCACGCGAAAAAGCAGTCCGGTGCACAAACTTGTTAAGCGCCGACTTGTTCAAATGCGTGACTTGCGGCATAGCCTACTGCGCCCGATATACAGGGAGCTAACTTAATATTATGTTCAACTAGCTCAATTGTAAGTTCTTTTGTAGTCCAACTTTCTCCAGTTTGAAGATCTCGATATCTATTTAGGAGACGGTGGTTCATTTCATTAATGCATTGAAGTCCAAATAGTTTATCTTCATCAGAAGCTTCTTCGTTCACTGCCCGATAAGCAACAGTAAGTTGATTTAGGAACTCGATAATAAAGGTTTCTTCCTTTGCTCCTAACTCCATATATTTATCGGAAAACTTAGTGATTTCTAACTTCCTTATAGCGCTTAACGCCGCAATCAACTGCGTAGCAATCTGGCGCTGGTTTTGCCGGGTTTATGGCAAAACGAGTGACAGGTTGCGGAGTCAGATTGCATTGCCTTGTTGAACGAAGCCGCTAAAGCGGCAGAATGAAAAGTCATCTTTACTCTCCTTACCTTCAATTCCGAAGGTGATAACGGAGATGAACATGAAAAAACATCAAAAAACACGCTTCGATAAACTCTATAACGATTATCTTAACGAATTAACGCTGCAAGGTAAAAGCGAAAGAACCATCGATGTCTATTCTCGCTGCATACGCCAGCTTGCAGACTATTTTGAGCGCTGCCCTGACAACCTCACCAAAGACGAACTCAAACAATACTTCGCCCACCTGGTAGAAAACAGATCATGGAGTGCCGTAAAAACCACCCGTTGCGCCATCCAGTTCTGTTATAAATACCTGCTAAACAGCCCATGGGAGTGGGTGGATATCGTTAAACCGCCTAAGGTCGAGTCCTTACAGGATGTGCTGTCATTTAATGAAGTACAGACACTGATTAATCACACAAGAGAACTCAGGTACCAAACCTTTTACTTGGTCAGCTACAGCCTTAGCTTACGTCTCAGTGAAGCCTTGAATCTGACCATTCACGATATTGATAGGAATCTGATGCAGGTGCATGTCAGGCTCGGTAAAGGTAAGAAGGATAGGTTTTTACCTTTGCCCAAGCTTACTCTCAGCGCCATGCGACGCTACTGGGCTACACATCGACATGAGAAATTCATCTTCCCTGGCACTAAAGTACAAAATCGACAGCTCACGAGCCACGTTTGCATGGCAAAAGGCGGCATACAAAAGACCATTAAAATCGTCGCTAAAGAATGCAATATCAGCAAAGACGTCCATGTCCACACATTACGCCACTCCTATGCGACACACTTGCTGGAAGCAGGCGTCAACCTCAGAACCATTCAGGTATTGCGAGGTCACTCAAGCCCAGAAACCACTGCGATCTATACGCGTATGACACAAGAGGCCCTGCAA
>JABSRQ010000205.1 GCA_013215055.1 Pseudomonadales bacterium
CATATCACCCATCTCCCTATCGCCCATACCCATGCCACTCATATCCCCCATACCCATGTCTTGAAAACTCAGAATAGGCATAGGATCAAACGGAGGTACCGGAGCTTCCAGTGCTAGGTCAGGGGTTAAGGTGCCTCTGGCATAACCGGTACGATCAATTGCCTGAGCAAAAACCGAATAGGCAATATTATCACTAGGCTCTACGATGACATCGTAAGTCTCAGCGACACCAATGCGGAATTCATCAACCGATACCTTCTCAATATTCTGTCCATCTGCGGCAACGACGGTCATTTTTAGACCGGGAATACGGATATCGAAAAAGGTCATTGCCGAGCCATTGATAAAGCGCAGGCGAACTTTTTCACCTTTTTTAAATAGACCTTTCCACCCTTCATTGGGCGTTTCACCATTCATCAAAAAAGTGTAGGTATAGCCGCTCACATCAGAAATATCAGTTTCACTCATGCGCATTTGATTCCACATCTTGCGGGCAGACCAGGTTTTCTTTACGCCATCACGTTGAATTTCCTTTAATAAGGTACTAGTAGTTCTCTCACTAAAATTGTAATAATCGCTGCGTTTCTTCAGCTTTGCATAAATATCATCAGGGTTTTCATCGCTCCAATCAGAGAGCATAATCACATATTCCCTATCGTACTCGAAGGGTTCCGGTGCAATAGGATCAATGATAATGGCACCGTAAACCCCGGTTTGCTCTTGGTAACCTGAGTGACTGTGATACCAATAAGTACCGGATTGTTTAGCCTTAAACTGGTAGGTAAAACTGCTTTGTGGCGCTATACCGTCAAAAGAAATGCCGGGCACACCGTCCATCTTGCTATCCAGAATAAGACCATGCCAATGAATAGAACTTGATTCGGCCAGCTTATTTGCGACATTAATAGTGATGTTTTCACCTTCTTTAAAGCGCAAAATGGGGCCAGGTAAAGAATCATTTACCGTCGTTGCTGTTCTCAACTTACCGGTAAAATTCACCAGCTGTTGTGCAATAGATAAGTTAAAATTGCTTCCTCTCAAGGTCGTTTGCAGCCCGTGTTTAGGCGCGGAAAAGACATTGTTTGAGCCAAGACCTAAACCTAACATAGCGCCACCTAAGCCCAACCCAGTAACAAACTGGCGGCGGTTGATTTTCATCCTATTCATTCGCTAACCCTCGTTGAGTTAAATGATAAAGTTAACTTTCATTCCCGCTTCAAAATGCCCGGGAACATTACATGCCACTTGGAATTTACCAGAGCTATTAAAGGCAAAGACCACATTTTTAACCTCTCCAGGTGCGAGAGAAACGGCATTTGCTTCATCGTGTTTCATACTCGGCATTGCCTTCATCATCTGGGCGTGTTCACGCATCTCTGATAAGTTGCCAATCACGAATTCATGCTCCATGTTGCCGGTATTAGTCACGACAAACTTAATCACCTCGTCAGATTTTATATTCCAGTTTTCAGGGGTAAAGCGCATCATGTCAGATGCAGCAACATTAATAGTTCTGGTAGGGGTTTGCTGACTGCTATGATCCATTTTAGACATGTTTTTCATCCCATTGTTATGTTCATCCATAACATGTGCGCCGCCTGCGATAGCCATATTGGAAATCAACAACAATAATGAACCTAGTAAAATATGTTTTTTCATGCATCTACTTCCTATGTTTTAACTGTTTCAGAAGTAGCCATAATACGACCTTGCAAATGACTAGAAGGTGTCGTGAAGGTTACATATTTGTCATTTTGATATGCTGGGATAGCTTTATTGACGGGTGCCCAATTGTGAGCTTACTAAAAGAGAAAATAACTTTTTAATACAAGCAAGGATATATCTGTATAGTTACCCATTTTGCGCTAACGCGACTTGAATTCTAAATGTTGGTCGGAGCTGGAGATTGATGACATGAAAATAACAACATTACAAAATTGTAATTTGATATAAAGGGCATATTCTGTTTAAATCCGTATCTGAAAGCGGGTTAGTAGTGGATTATGTTTAAGTTGCTCCCTGATGACGTTGTAATTTTCGGATAAACTGAAACAGATCAAATACTCGCAGAACATTAATACCTAGTGTTTTGGCTTTCACAGCATCCATATCATTAGTAATAAAAAATATGATTATTATTGAATCTGCTAACCTTTATTTTTTAGAATACAGAATAAGCGAATGATTTTTATTAATTATTATATAAAGAAATAATATTTATCCATGATAAAACGATGCTTCACTATCACATTATTGGTTTGGCTTTTTAGTCAGCAGCTCCTTGCAGCAGTTTGGGCAACGCCTAACGATGGCATGGGATGCTCTGAAGATGGCATAGCCAATTGCATGGTTAATAGTATCCAACCAATGGGCCACCAAATGCCCATGGCCGCCCTAATTAATCCCCCCCTAGCTGATGCTCAATCCTCTAGTAATTCTGCACCTCCCCATGATCAGTCTTCAATGAACTGTGACCTTTGCATCACCGCATGTCAGGTTTCATTATTTGTTAATGATTATCAGTTTTTTATAAATCCAATTGATTTTCTAACTATGCTTAGCTCCATCCAAACCCCTATCAACACTTTCCTCGATACAGCGTACCGCCCTCCGATTATTGCCTAACATAGGAAAGATTCGTCTGCTATTTAGTAAATTAGCAGCTTTCCCAGTTTTTCTAACGTTATTTTCAATTCTTATAAAGAAATCTAATTGTCAGATTTTTAAGAATTTATTATGCAATCGCTAAAAAAATAGTTTTGTGACGTCACTGCCATCAAGTATTTCGGTCAATAACACGAATTACCAGGCTTGTATACACATGCTAAGAATAAACACTAAATAACGATTTATTTGGAATAATAATTCATGAAGAAACAACCTCCGTTAACCTTGTTAAGCTCTTCTACAATGTCTCGACGTCGATTTATAACGGGTGCCGCGGCAAGTTCAACAGTGTTAGGTTTTGGACTACATTCGAGCTTATCTTTTGCGGACCCATTAGCTGATAGCAAAGTTAAACGTATGCCACCACAAGTATTAAGAGGAAACAGATTCGATCTAAATATTGGCTACCAAGCTGTCAACATAACGGGTAAAGATAGCCTTGCAACAACGGTAAATGGCTCTCTACCAGCGCCTACTTTACGTTGGAAAGAAGGTGATACCGTTACCATAAAAGTAACGAACAACTTATCCCATGATAGTTCGATCCACTGGCATGGCATGATTTTACCTACGCATATGGATGGTGTTCCCGGGCTCAGTTTCGCAGGTATCAAACCTGGGGAGAGTTACGAATACCAGTTTACTGTCAATCAAAGTGGTACGTACTGGTATCACAGTCACTCAGGTTTTCAAGAGCAAACGGGAATTTATGGTGCGATTGTGATAGAGCCTAAAGAGCCAGATCCTGTGGCTTATGATCGTGATCATGTGGTTTTATTATCTGACTGGACGGATGAAATACCTGAAAATATTTACGCAAAACTCAAAAAGATGAGCCATTACTATAATCGCCGTGAAAGAACCACAGGGGATTTATGGCGAGACATTAAAGAAAAAGGAGTCGGTAATACTTGGAACGAACGCCGTATGTGGAACCAAATGCGCATGAGTGAAACAGATATTTCTGATGTCACAGGTGAAACATATACCTACTTAATGAATGGTATGACGCCTGAAGATGGCTGGAAAGCCTTATTCAGAAATGGAGAAAAAGTTCGCTTAAGGATTATTAACGCATCCGCAATGACTATTTTTGATGTGCGCATTCCCGGGTTAAAAATGACAGTTGTTGCCAGTGACGGGCAAAACATAGAGCCCGTGAGTGTCGATGAATTCCGGATTGGCGTGGCCGAAACTTACGATGTAATTGTTGAACCCGATAGCGATAGTGCCTATACAATTTTTGCTCAGAGCATCGGGCGAACAGGATTCACTCGTGGTGTATTAACGGCAGACGCCTCGTTAGAAGCAGCGATTCCAGCCATGGATTACGCCCCAACTCTAGGCCACCAAGATATGGGCATGTCTATGGCAGGCATGGACCACAGTGCGATGAAAATGCCAATGGCAGGCATGGATCACAGTGCGATGAAAATGCCGATGGAGGGTATGGATCACAGTACTATGGGAAAAAATCTCAACAACTCCGCCAGTAACCTAGGTAAAGCAGGTTATGGAACCAATGTTGGGGTAGTGCATGCTAAAACAGAATTTGGTCCGCACGTGGATATGCGGGTAGAACTTATGCAAAACGGTATTACTGATCCTGGAGTTGGCTTACGAGATCATCAACAACGCTATGGACGAAAAGTATTAACTTATGCGGACATTAGAAACCTCACGCCCACTATAGATACACGTGAGCCAGAGCGAGAAATCCAACTGCATTTAACCGGTAATATGGGACGATACATGTGGTCGATGAACGGCATTAGTTTCGCGGACGCAAAACCTTTAGCACTTAAATATGGCGAGCGTGTGCGGATTGTTTTAGTCAACGATACGATGATGACTCACCCCATTCACTTACATGGCGTATGGAGTGAATTAGAGACCGGAGAGCCCAATTATATTCCACGTAAGCATACGATCATGGTACAGCCTGGTTCCAGTGTTAGTTATTTAGTCACTGCCGATGCGATGGGGAAATGGGCTTATCACTGTCATTTGTTATTCCACATGCCGGGAATGATGCGTGAGGTATGGATAAGCTAATGGAGATGATGATGATAGATTTACCTAAAAAATGGCTAACTTCTGGGTTATTTTCAATTGCATTGATCTTTACCAGCCACGGTGTACTTGCCGGGGCAAAGGATGACCCGCTGTTGTTTATGCTCAATATTGATAAGTTCGAAGTGCGTGACGGCGATGACGATTCATACGCATTGGAAGCGGATGCTTGGCTCGGTTACGATCTAAATAAACTCCGCTTAAAAGTTGAAGTAGAGCGTGTTAAAGGCACCAATGAAAATGCCGAATTACAATTGCTGTATAGCAGAGCCATTGCCCCTTTTTGGGATCTCCAACTAGGAGTGCGCCATGATATTGACCCTCAACCTGAACAAAGTTGGGCTGTCTTAGGTGTTCAGGGAATATCACCTTATTTCTTTGATATTGATGCCGCATTATTTATCGGAAAATCAGGGCGGAGTGCATTTCGTTTTGAAGCTGAATATGAACAAATGCTTACTCAGCGGCTAGTGTTAATTCCCGAGATAGAATTGAATTTTCATGGCCAAACAGATCTATCTAGAAATATTGGTTCCGGGCTAGCCAGTTCAGAACTTAGTTTACGCTTGGTTTATCAAGTACGGCGGGAGTTTTCTCCTTATGTTGGCGTGACCTGGGAAGCGAAACACGGACGTAGTAAAAGAATTGCAGAATCAAATGGAGAAGAAACTGACAATGTACAATTTGTTGTGGGTTTCCAAGCTTGGTTCTAACCATTATTAATAAACTTTAATTTACCGTTAAATCCAAAGGAAAACAGAGAATGAAAATTTTAATAAAACGCTCCTTAACAGCCATAACCAGCGTAGTTTTACTGTCTAATATAGCCTATGCACATGATGCTTCTATGCATAAAAAATCTAATGCTGAAAAACCTAAATGTGCTGCGATGAACAATGCAGATCATTCAAAAATGGATATGGAAGATCCAGTGATGTTAGCGATAATGGCGCAATGCATGAAAAAAAGCCACACCACTGACACTGGCAAAAAAGTCATGGATCACAGTTCAATGAAGAAGTCCTAGTAGCTGTTATGTTTTACAAGGTGACAATAATGCTCGAATTACTATTGTTACCTTTTATAATTTATTTAACTAGTCGATTTTCGATGGCAAATACACGAATTATGATTATTTTCAAATATCCTAATGGCAACGGGTAATTCATGTCACTGTCGAAATGATTATTTATTCTATAGAGAAAAATCATGATTCACTCTAAACACCTCGGTATTGGATTCCTTATTATTATTTTAAGTTCCATCGGCTTTCTTTACTCAGGTCTATTTCCAATGGGTGCTGATAATAAGCATAACGCATTCACTTTTTGGGTATTGGAAACCCTACGTACAAAATCTATTGCGCGTGCCGCAAGTAATATTGAAGTACCGCCTTTAAATAGCCCCCAATTATTATTGTCTGGCGGGGCCGACTATAATGACATGTGCTCGGGATGCCATTTGAAGCCGGGACAGGAAGACAATGACATGGCGCTCGGTTTATACCCCGCACCACCTAACCTAACGGTAAGTTCTGATAAACATGGCCATGCACATGAAGACGACAGTCATAATGATATTGATGCTACTGCGAAACAGCAATTTTGGGTCATAAAACACGGCATTATGGCTTCGGGTATGGCTGCATTTGGTCCCACTCACGACGATGAACGCATTTGGGCAATGGTGGCATTCATAAAGAGATTACCCACACTCACCCCTGAACAATATCAAATCATTACAGCAAGGCAATAAATATTGACACCAAGTAAGCAGTGAACAAGTTCCAAGTACCCCCGCGTACAGGATTGTTGGTGATTGAGGCAATGGTTGCCCCACGGAAGATCATTGGCTAAGAGCACGAATCATCCTGTACGTCCCGTAAAGCGGGGCTCTAAACAGAGCTTTGTTTGAGATGATTATTGAATCTGTATATATACCAGTACTGCTATATGAACATGACTGTATATTATGAAAGCATCAGATTTTAATCTGCTAAAACAAACGATTAGCGATCTCTCTCCAATGCAAAAGACAAATTTAGATAAATATTCTCATTCCTGAAGCCAAGTTTTTAGTTACTCGAGCAAAGATTAAGTGAGCTCCCTCACTACCAGTATGATAATACCTATCAACGGGGCACAGCTAAAGAGCGTGAGCGGTATCGTTGAAACCATCTAATAAAACATTTTAATGCACTTACTGGTTCAGAGTTAAGTGGAGTAAATAAGCTTGAGCGGTGGAAGCAATACTGTCAAACAACGGTGGATTAAAAAATGCGGCGCGCTGCCGCAAAATATTATCGCATCGATCGAAGTAGGCATGTCGGATATAAGAATTATTTAGCTTTAAGCTGTCGCGAATTCAAACCTGCTTTTTTACTTAAGTTTGCTGATGATCTGGTTCTTAGTACAGATGGGCATATCAATTATAAACACCTCGCCATACAGGAAAAGATCAACCATGCAGTGTAAAATCAAAGCCTTAAATAACGAATTAAAGACAAAATTTTCATATTCAAACCGTTAACGTATATCAGATGTGACTAATTTAACTCCTATGGAATAAATCCCACAGGTTCTCACACCTGAGTTCAACAGTTAGGCCGCAAGAAACAGATGTCGACTGCGAACCTCCACTGACATGTAACAGCATCTCGATTGACTTCAAGCTAACAGTGGGTTCACGTTCATGCCACCGTCGATGTTATATTCACTACCGGTAATAAACGAAGCATCATCTGACGCTAAGAAAGCCACTAGGTTTGCAATATCTGCAGGTTGGCCAAAGCGCTTCAGCGGTATTCTGTTTAAAATGGCCGTCGCAAAATCATTTAGCTGATCTTCCGGCATGCCTGTTTTAGCAAAAATAGGGGTTTCAACCGGCCCTGGATTAACCGCATTAACTCTGATCTTTCTTGGTGCTAGCTCTGTCGCAGCCGTTCGAGTATAAGCATTTAAAGCTGCCTTTGACGCGGCATAAATAGCAGTATTTGGCATACCTGTGTAAGCATTGATAGATGACAAATTAATGATAGAGGCACCATCATTGAGTATAGACAAGAACTTTTCAATGGTGAATACCGCCCCTTTGAAGTTAATACCTATCTGAGCATCAAACATTTCTTCCGTCGTCTGGCCCACTGCA
>JABSRQ010000206.1 GCA_013215055.1 Pseudomonadales bacterium
AGTCTTGCAGGGATACATCGCCTTCTGGCGCATGGGCAATATAGGTATAGTTGGCGACATCGGCCAAGGTGGCTTTATCACCGACCAACCATGTTTGGCCTTGTAGCTGGTCCTCAATCACTGACAGTAATGCATGTGATGCGGTGATCTCTGCCTCATGCTCGCGCCCACCACCAAATACATTGGCCAAGCGTGCAGCGGCTGGGCCATTGGCGACTTTACTGGCGGCTAGGGATAGATAACGTTGCACGGCAGCGGCCTCAGCAGCGTTGTTGGGTAACCATTGATTGCTGTGATCATATTGCTTGGCCAGATACACCAGAATGGCGTTGGAATCTGACAAGGTATGATTGGCATCTTCCAGCACCGGTACCTGTCCGAAACTGTTTTTTGCCAGAAATTCTGGGCTCTTATGTGCACCTGCTGCCAGGTCTACATCGATGATGTCGGCTTCTAAGCCCAGTATCGATAAAAAGGTTTCTACGCGGTGAGAGTGCCCCGATAAAGCGTGGCGATATAAAGTGATATTTGACATGTTGTAACTCCGAGTTAAATCATCAATGTGGCTGAAGGTGTAACGATCTGTCTACCTTGATTTAAATGTATACCGATCTGTTTACCTTGTAAAGGCGATTTGTGTTATTAATTTTATATCGGGCTTTATTACAATTAATGATTTTAATAGAGGCTTACTCATATGCGGCAATGTTCATAACTGGTATTTACGGGGATTTAATGGTAAACATATCGGTATATATTGAATTGAAGCTGAAACACTTATGCCTGCCATTTCCAAACGCGAGCAAATCGTAGCCACAGCGTTGAAGCTGTTTTATCAGGATGGTTTTAATGCCACCGGCATCGATCGCATTATCAAAGAGGCCGGGGTTTCTAAAAAAACCCTGTATAACCATTTTAAGTCTAAAGATGAGCTGATATTGGCGACCTTGCGTCAACGTGATGAAGTGTTTAGAAACACGCTTATGCGTGAAACGGAACGCTTGGGCAACACCGCTAGAGAGCGATTGCTAAGCATTTTTGATGCACACGGAAACTGGATTCAGGAGAAATCCTTTTCGGGCTGTATGTTTATTAATGCGGCGGCTGAGTTTGCCGCCCTAGATGATCCCAATCATATTATTGCTGCCGAACACAAACGACTGGTGCGTGACTATATACGTGGCTTGGCAGAAGAGGCCGGTGCCAACGATGCAGAAACCTTATCCTTGCAACTTAATTTATTACTGGAAGGCTGCATTGTTGATGCTTATGTCAGCGGCAATAAAGACTCTGCGCAATTGGCCAAATCCATGGCAGCGGTATTTGTTGAGCAGGCATTGGCCTAAAGATTAGCCGTAAACAGTAGCCGTAAAGCTAGCGCAATATCAGAAGGTACAGTCTTTCAAGATTGCTCTAATCAGGATGAGTTCAATTTGATAACTATCAGTGGTTTCCGCGTATGCTCACTATTTGAATGAACCTGCAGCATCCTTTCATAGGCGATTCTATAAATGGCATGGGGAGAAAAAAATCTCACCGGTCATCACCCCTTAACTTGCTGTGTGGAGAAATAGTGAGATACCAGCTGATGAAAACGGCTAATATGTATGGGTTTTTCCCCTTGAAAGGGGTGTATTAAATGAATAGGCCAAGTGGGACCGTGATTATCGCTTGCTATTTGACAGAGCTTGCCTGCCTGTATTAAAGGCCTGGGTACAACATCGGAAAATAAAATAATGCCCATGTCTTCTAACGCCATCTCGATAGCGCTTAGTTGCGTGTTAACTTTAGCAAACGGTCTTAATTCGATTTGATTTTTCTGGGCCTTCCCTTCTTTAAAATAGATTAAGGGCGATTTCTGCCAGGCAATTTCTATCCAACGGTGCCGATGCAAATCTTCCACGGACTCTGGCGCGCCAAACGTTTGTCGATATTTGGGGCTACAACAAAAAATATCTTTAACCGTGCCTATAGGCAAGGCTCGGTAATTGCTGTCTTGTAATTGGCCTGCAAAAATGGCCACATCTAATTCGTTTTTCACCAAATCCATTTTTTCATCGGTCACCAATAGTCGCGGCTCTAAAGCGGGGAATTCCCTACACAGCTGACTCATCGCCGGAATAACAACATCACGTTCCAGAGAATAGGGCAGGGTAACGGCAAAAGGGCCGCTGGGCTCTTGTTCTGCACTTAGCAACTCTTGATAGGCTAAATCAACTTGATCTTGCAGTAGCGTACAACGACGCAGTAACTTTTTTCCTACGGCGGTCACCGAGAGCCCACGGGTGTTTCTGGTAAGTAATTGAAAACCTAAATCGTCTTCCAGGCGGCTTATTTGCTGACTGACGGTGGATTTACTGAGGCCAAGTTCTTTAGCGGCTTCTGTAAAAGAGCCTTTGTTAGCCACTTCAGAGAAAACGAGTAGCGCAGGTAGTAATTTTATTCTGTTCATATTTTTAAACAATGATTTCAATTTATCGTTATTGTTCCAATTATCGTCCTTGTCTATGATGTAGTCAATCCCGCGAGATTTAAACCTTTCAGCATCAGGAAATAGAGTGATGAGTAAAAGCCAAGTTAAAAGCGTGTATTTTCATAAGGCTGGAAATGCCTCTGTATTACAAATCGAAAGCCATGACGCCAAAGAACCGGCTAGTGGTGAAGTACGTATCAACGTTGAAGCGATCGGTTTAAACCGCGCTGAAGTCATGTTTAGAGAGGCGCAGTATCTGGAAGCCCCTGTCTTTCCTGCACGGTTGGGTTATGAGGCCTCGGGGACTATTGATGCCGTGGGTGAAGGTGTCACTCAATTGAAGGTGGGGGATCGCGTCAGCACAATTCCCTCTTTTTCTATGGGGCAATACGGTGTCTACGGCCAGAGCGCCATTATGCCTGAACATGCTGCAGTGCCTTATCCCGAGTCATTGAGTGCCGTTGAAGGCGCATCCATCTGGATGCAATATCTCACAGCCTTTGGTGCGCTGATTGAACTCGGCCAACTACAAAAAGAACAAACGGTATTGATCACCGCAGCCAGCAGCAGTGTGGGCTTGGCGGCTATACAAATAGCCAAACAAGTTGGGGCAACAGCGATTGTCACCTCAAGAACTAGCGCTAAAAAAGCAGCTTTATTATCGGCTGGAGCTGACCATGTTGTGGTTACCGATGATGAAGACTTAGTGGATAGGGTAATGAGCATCACCGACGGTCAAGGTGCTGATCTGATTTTTGATCCCATTGCAGGGGCTATTGTTGAGCAGCTGGCTGCAGCTGCAGCACAGGGGGCAACATTGATAGAATACGGTGCGTTATCATCGGAAGATACCGCTTTTCCTTTAATGCATGCATTAGCGAAGGGGCTGACGATTCGTGGTTATACCTTGTTTGAAATTGTACAAGATGAGGCCCGGTTACAGCGCGGTATAAGCTTTGTTGAAAACGGCTTAGCTTCAGGTTCACTAAAACCGATCTTGGATAAAAACTTTAAGCTTGAGGACATACAACAAGCCCATGAATATATGGAATCCAATAAGCAATTTGGCAAGATCACCGTTTCTGTATAGAAGTATTGATAAGATAAATGGCTTGTTCATCCTTGAGCAGGCTCAATGAGATTAGGGCCGGTTGTTACCTTGGATTGACAACCCAAGGTCAAAAGTGAAGTGTTACTGGCTGTCTTGAGCAGCTACAGCTTAAAGCGGCATGCCTTACCTTGCTACCTTAGCTTGATGCTTTGCCTTGATAGTGTTTACTTAAAATATCTTGCAAGTTTTGCATGTTCACGGGCTTGGCAATATGGTCTGAAAAACCGCTGGTTAGCGCTCGTTCTATATCCTCACGCATAACATTGGCAGTTAGTGCAATTATGGGTAGCTGCTTAAATTGCAGCTGTTGGCGAATCTGTGCAGTGGCTCTATAGCCGTCCATGACCGGCATTTGCAGATCCATTAAAATCACATCGAAGCTTTCTCGTTGTAATATGTCTACGGCCTGCTGGCCATTCTCTACCAGCTCAAAATGTATATTTAAGTGCTTTAACATGCCGCTAATCACCATCTGATTAACCTTGTTATCTTCAGCGACCAATACTCGCATGCCGGTGAGATCAGCTTTGCGGCTTTTAGTGATGATGGCAGGAGGCACTGGGCTATGTTGCAATTTCAAGTCAAAGATAAATTCACTGCCCTGACCAGCTGCACTGATCAGTTTTATATCACCTTGCATTAAGTGGCTGAGCTCCTTGCATATGGTTAGCCCCAGACCCGTACCACCAAAATGCCGGGAGGTGGAACTATCTAATTGAGTAAACGGCTGAAAAAGCCTTTGCTGGTCCTCCTGACTGACGCCGCTGCCGGTATCTTTGATGCTCATACAAATATGCGAAACATCAGCATTGATGCTGCTGTCTACCTGCAGTGTGACGCTGCCCTGTTGAGTAAACTTAAAGGCGTTACCACAGAGATTAATTAGCACCTGTTCAATGCGCAATGTATCACCGATATAGTAGCTGTCCGCTGGTAGATTATCGATAAGCTGCCAATCAATGTCTTTTTCACTGGCGCTGAGCTGAAACAGAATATAAATCTTGTTGAGCAGCGTATGCAGATCCAGAGGTTTTTGTTCCAGTTGTAGATGATTGGATTCAAGTTTGGACAGATCCAGGATGTCATTGACGATATTGACCAGGTTCTGCGAGGAGATATCAATTTTTTGAAAATAGTCCTTTAATGTCGCGACATCCTCTTGTTCTCTGGCCAATTGCGAGAAGCCTATTACCGCATTGAGCGGTGTGCGTAATTCATGACTCATATTGGCCAAAAAACGGCTCTTGGCTTGATTGGCATGATCGGCCTGGTATCTGGCCTGTTCGGCTTGAAGTTTGGCTTGCTGCAATTGTCTAGTACGTTTATCAACGACCCTATCAAACATCAGATGGCGATTGCGCATCAGAAAAATCTGCAACATCACCACCGCAGAGATAATCAAAGAAATCGCATACATCATGGTGGCTTCCTGATACTGAAATCTAGCCACAAAGTTCTTTTTCAGCTTGAGTTCCATAAGCCAGTCTTGTCCGCCTACATTCAACAGGAGAGTATAGGTTTGGCCGGTATCACTAGAATCGGGCTCTGTAGTGCCGATATTTGTGCTGAATGGTTGATCTTGTCCCTGTTGATACAGTGTGTAATTAAACATTTGTTGATGCTTGGTATCCAGTGTGTGGGCCAGCATCTTGTCGACTAAAAATACGCCAGATGCATAACCGGCTAGCTGACGTGAGTTATTGCTATCGTTATATCCATCCGTTAAATGAAAGACGGGGGCAAACAACAGGTAGGCGGGTTCTTGCCGGGTTGACTGTACTAGTTGAATGATTGGGGTAGCCAAGGGTTTAAGCTGTTGACTGGCGAGATCCAGTACACTTTTCCGTGCAGGGTTGGAGTAAACATTAAAGCCTATGGCTGACTCGTTAGATGCCTCGGGGCTGATAAATTTGACGACCACCAGCTTGTCATCGTCGTTTAGAGGTTGGCCTTTTACCGGGCTGGGTCTTTGGTAGATGCGATTGAGCTCGGCGGCAAATTGTGTTCTATCAGCAAGATCGATTATCGGATTCCAAGACAGGGCCTTGATACTGTTGTTTTGCAGCAGAGGCTGCACATAGTCGTGAAAGCCTGCGCGGGATAGATTTTGTGTGCTTTGTAGATAGTTAGCCAGTAGCTGCACATTGGCCAGATTATTGTTGATTTGGCGGTAAAGGCCATTTTCGATGACCTTGACTTCGCGACTGGCCAATTCCAGTGCGGATTTTTCATGGTGCATCCTGAAAATAAACATGGTAAAGCTAACGCAAATAATCAGCACTGTGCAGGTCATTAATATCAGCTGCGGTCGGCGTCCGTTATCTTGATGGGGCAGTAAGCTTAATAACAGCGGGGCAACCAATATAACCCCCAATGAATCCCCCAGCCACCAATGAAGTACACTGCTCCAATAATTTTCCTGGCCAATATGGTGGGCAATATAACTAAGGGCAAATACACCGATAGTGGCTGAAATCAGATTGATAAGGATGCCAACAATGAAAATAAAGGCAAAGGTGTGTTTATCGCTGCTCATGCATAAGGGGTTGCCCAGTTTGTAACGCAAAAGGAATCCGCCCGCAGCTGCCTGCAGAGTTGTGCCGAAGGCTACCATCAAGGTTGCGGCGATATCTGCAGAGGGCAGCTTATCCGCGCCCAGCAAAAAATGATTACTGAAAGTCAGGCAGGAGCTGGCAATAAATAGGCCAGGAAGGAAACGCCACCACCAGAGATAACAGCCCACCAAGGCGATGCCAGCGGGTAACCATACCGGTAATGATTGCATCTGTCCCATCGTCGATGTCAGTAATAGGCCACTGAGATAAAAGGCGAGTAATAATGCTATGTAAAGCCATCGACTGGCTGGTTGCGGCAATGGGTTAATCATTGTTGGAAAGCACAAAGTTGGTTTAAATAGTTACTATCAAGGTGATACCGAGCCTTATTCGATTTTTCAAGGTGATGATCAGGCTCCCTAATGGCAGGCCACATCTTGTCCTGTCACGTTTTGACGCCTAGGCCTAAAGTTAAAGGCATTAACGTCTAAATTCTAGTGCTAAAGGCAAATTTATGTAAAACAGTCAGTTTCAGTCACCTGACAGCCTAGCTGAATGTCTATACTGCGAGCTTATCGCACACGTTTATCGTAAGCCCGCCGCAATAGCAGCTTAATCGGTATTTTACTGTAGACTTCTGATCTATAGCTCAGCAATGCCGGCTTTGTTTGTGGTCACGTAGCCGTTACAATCAGCGCTGCATTTTTCTACCTGCCTCAGTAAAGTAATCCTGCCCTATGAATAGACAGAAAAAGATTAAACAGATACAAAACAAACGTGCCAAGAAGGCTCAGGCCAAGCTGAACCCTAATAAAAAATCGGGTTATATCTCCAAGGCTGAGCGTGCCAAGCTGGACGTCGCCAGTGGAGACGAGCAGATAAGCCAAGGTTAGGGCTCACCTAGCTTGAAAAATATCATGATGACATGCTTAGAGAGATTGATGGTGTCCATACTTCACAATAAAGAGGCTTTGATGGTTGTTGCCGGGGCCAGTGGGCAGCCGATGAATGCTAAATTCCTTGCCTCAGTCTTTAATCGAATAGGTATTTTACTCAAGGGCCTTGTACTCATGCACAAAGACCTGAAAAACAGCAATCTGTATTGATTAACTATCATGAATGTGAAGAATTAATCCTCTTATGGTTACGACTTAGCAGCAGAAACAGATATTATTAACTGACGTAATGCTCAGGGCATTTATTTCAACGGGGGAATTAAACGCATCGCTGTTGTCAGAACCAAGAGGTAGAATTACATGAAAATTGAAAGCGCAGTATTTGGAGGCGGCTGTTTCTGGTGTATCGACAGTGTTTTCCGCCGTGTAAAAGGTGTCAAATCTTCTGTTTGTGGCTATACAGCCGGGCAAACCGCAGAGCCTACGTATGAGGATATATGTCGTGGTGATTCCGGGCATGCGGAAGTGGTAAAAATTGAATTTGATAGCGATGTAGTGAGTTATGAAACTCTGCTAAAAATACTGTTCACTATCCATGATCCTACAACACAAAATCGACAGGGCAATGATACAGGCACTCAGTATCGATCCATTATTCTCTATAGTGATGATGAGCAGAAACAAGCCACTGAGACATTTATTGCCAGTATTACAGCCAAGTTTAATGGGCCCATCGTCACTGAGGTAGAACCTTTACAGACGTTTCATGAGGCTGAAGCCTATCATCAGGATTATTTTACCAATAATCCCGGCAATGGTTATTGCCAGGCTGTTATCCCTC
>JABSRQ010000207.1 GCA_013215055.1 Pseudomonadales bacterium
TTCGATTTCGGGTGGCTCAATCTCGGGTGGCTCAATCTCGGGTGGCTCAATCTCGGGTTCGATTTCGGGTCCATCAAGCTCAGGTGGCTCAATCTCAGGCGGTTCCACCTCAGACGGTTCAACATCTAAGCTAATATCAGCCACAAATTCATCGGCGACATCCTGTACCACCGATTCGCTAATACCTTCAGCCACCATCTCAATGCCAAGCTCTCTATCAATATGCACATCCAAGCCCAGGCTTTGTAACTCAGCTAAATCTTCAGCTATCGCATCAAATTGATCATTAATATCATAATCCAGCTGACGCTCCAGTGCCTGCGTCTCTAAACTCAGCCCGTCAATAGCATAAACCGCCTCAAGGGGCAGCAATAGCAATAAAGGCAAATAAAAAGAAAATCGATTCATGAACAAAGTATGTCTGGAGTGAGCGGGTAACAATAGGGCATTTATGTTTTCTTTTGTAACAATTCAGTTGGCCGTTATTCAGTAAATATAGGCTTTACTGTGATCGTTGGCACTTAAATCAAAAAATCAAAGCGCATTTATAGCCCATCAGCCTTTTATTAAAAACTGCCCCCACTGCTGCAGCGCCTGTAAAATCGCTTTTTTCTCAGGCCGCTCAATCAATAAACGTTGCAGGCGCTGGCTATATTCGGTTTCAACAATAGAGGCACCCGCATTCTCATCCATTAAGCGGCGTTGACAAAAATCTTGCCAGCGCTGTGTCTCTTCAGCGGTTAAAGACTCTGGGAAATTACGCCCGCGGTAACGAAATAACATCTCTGGCAAACGAGCATCTCGGAACTCAAAAGCCTGATGTTTTAATGCATCGGCACTTAAAGAGGCGACCATCTGCATTTGTTGTTTATCTTGGTTTGAGAAAAACCCACCACCATAAAGCTGTGTATCGGGGTCGGTTTTAGGCGCAAACTGTCTATCGACAAAGATATCTTGGGCTTTTTGCCACTGGACCCTGGCCTCAATTAATTGTTGATAATGTAAGGCTACATCTTCCATATTTAAATGAATACGCTCAGCCACCTCATCGGTAATCAATTTGCGATTGGCCGCCATCACCATGGGGCATTTATTAATATGAATACTCTTGATCGCAATACGCTCCAACGATTCAACACCCTGGCTTTGCGCCAATTGTGCCAATGCCGCGGCACTGGAGAATACCCGGGCTTTGATCTCTTCCACATCCAAGGCCAAGAAATCCTTAGGGCTATGGCGTAGATCAAAACAAATCACTTCATTTCTATTCGTGGGGTGCATACACAGCGGCAGCACCACCGATGCACAATAATTTTTGGAACCAAACATCGACGAGATATGAAAAATAGGTTTATCGGAACCAATCGCCAAAGTATCTAGCACCGTTTGTTTTTTGCGCATGCTGAATGCGTAATCGTAGAGTTTAGGCTGGGTATTTTTAATCAAGCGGGCAACATCGATGGTGGCACGTACATCCACCAATGCATCATGGGCACCTTGTTGTTCGATGCCATTGGCAGCAGTAAATATCTCCAGTTTATATACAGGCACGCCGTGTTCATCTTTAGGCCATTTAATACCTTCGGGCCTGAGGGCTGCGCATAAACGCAGCACATCGATAATATCCCAGCGCGAATTACCGGCTTTGTATTCACGCTCGTAGGCATCATAAAAATTTCGATACAGACCAAAGCGAGTCACCTCATCATCGAAGCGCAGGCTATTAAAACCTACCGAACAGGTGTTTGGCTGCATCATTTCATCATAAATGCGGCGCATAAATTCAGCTTCACAAACCCCATGTTCTTCTGCATGTTGAGGTGTAATACCGGTAACCAAGGCGGCCTCAGGATGGGGTAATGCATCTCGGGGCGGTTTAGCGTAGAACATTAACGGTTCGCCAATTTCATTTAAATCGGCATCGGTACGTATCGCGGCAAACTGCGAAGGCCTGTCTAATGCGGGGTTTACCCCCCAGGTTTCATAATCGTGCCAAAAAAAAGTAAACATAATAGCCCAGTGATTAAATCGCTTACATGCAACACTAAAACCTAACATGACTGTTTTGCCATGTTAGGAAATCCCTTATATCCAGACTTGCGTCTGCACGCCTTATCCGGATACTACTACAGCTTTAAAATTTTCTCCCTTTGTTTACTCACAAGGTTTTAAGACGTTTATGTCAGATAAATACAATTATATCGTCGTGGGTGCAGGCTCAGCAGGCTGTGCTTTAGCTAATTTATTATCTGCCGACAGTGCCAACCAAGTCTTATTATTAGAGGCTGGCCCTAAAGATTCCAATCCGTTAATCAATATCCCCATCGGTTTTGCCCCGCTGATGAATGATAAAAAACATAACTGGATGTATGAAACCGAGCCAGAAGTTGGCATGTTAAATCGTAAACTGAAATTCCCTAAAGGTAAGGTTTTAGGCGGCACCTCAGCCATAAACGGCATGGTCTACATTCGCGGCCAAAAAGAAGATTACGATTTATGGGAGTCCATGGGTAATAAAGGCTGGGGCTTTAAAGAGGTTTTACCTTATTTCAAACGTTCCGAGCATAATACCCGTGGCGAATCTGAATTCCACGGTACCGGCGGTGGATTATGGGTGGATGAACCGATTAACCACTACCCGTTGGCTGAAAAATTTATGCAGGCAGGCATTGAAACAGGCCTTCCTTATAATGAAGACTTTAACGGCGCAAACCAGGAAGGCATGGGGTATTACCAGGTTAATATCAAAAACGGTAAACGCCAATCGACGGCCAGAACCTATTTAGACCCGATTAAAAAACGCGCTAATTTAACCATTGTCTGTAATGCCCGGGCTCAAAAGGTGATATTCGACGGTAAAAAAGCGGTGGGCATTGAAGTGAATGTCAAAGGCAAAAGCCAAACCTTCTACGCCGATAAAGAGATTAACCTAACCGCGGGTACCATCGCATCCCCTCAATTACTAGAGTTATCAGGTATTGGTAGCAAGCAATTATTAGAATCCAAAGGCATTAACGTGGTGCACGATTTACCCGGTGTGGGTGAAAACTTGCAGGACCATCTGACCATCAACGTGCTGTATATGTTAAAAGGCATCAATACCTTCTATGAAGAGATGCGTCCACACCACCTGATCAAAAACGTGGTTAAATACTTCAGCCAAGGTTCTGGCCTGCTAGCGCATCCTGCCGCCGAAGTGGGAGGCTTCTTTAAAGCGTTGCCTGAATCCACCAGACCCGATGCCCAAATTCACTTTGCCCCAGCGGCCGGCGAATATACACCTAAAGGCGATATGAAAACCGTACCCGGCACCACTGCAACGGTCTGCTTCCTACGCCCTAACAGCCGGGGCTCTGTGCATATCAAAACCAATAAAGCGGCGGATGACCCGGCCATTATCGCCAATTATTTAACCGATGATTACGATAAAAAAGTCATGGTTGCAGCCGTGAAAAAAATACGTGATATCTTCAACGCGAAGATTCTTGATGAACACCGCGTTAAAGAGCTATATCCAGGCAGCGACGTGACCAGCGATGCCGCAATTTTGGAATACGTGAAAGATCAGGCAGAATCGATTTATCACCCGGTAGGCACCTGCAAGATGGGCGACGATGATATGGCCGTGGTTGATGACCGCTTACGTGTACATGGGGTTAAAAACCTGCGTGTGGTTGATGTCTCCATCATGCCAACCATTATATCGGGCAATACCAATGCGCCGGCGGTGATGATTGCCGAAAAAGCCGCCGATATGATTCTGCAAGATAACGCAGCTTAATAAGCTCGCGTTTTTTCTCAGCCCTCCTCCTTTTTGAGGGCTGAGGATTTCTAGACCGTTTTAACAAAACTCTGATATAGTGTTTTTTTAACAAGCCATTTGAGGCCTGTCCTCTTCAGCATGATCAGCGATAAATTTAATCCCTCAAAACTGTGCAAGCAGCTTTTTATCGTCAGCATTATCCTCTTGATAATGACGGCCTTGCGTGGCCTGCGTTTCCCAAATATTTGGTCTTATTCACACTTTTTATTTGATTATGAATTTGGTTTTATGCGTCGTGGAATTATCGGTGCGGTACTGGGCCTGTTTGAAGAAGCGACTTTATTCTCCTACGAATTTTTCTTTATTTTTAGTTTACTTATTTTTTGCGCCAATCTCTTTCTTCTGGCCCTGACATTTAAAGACTTAATCGCCAGTCAAAACATGAATTTGATTGCCGTCGTGATGATCTTTGCCTCCAGCTCCGGCCTGATTTTTCTAGCCCATAATATCGGTTATGCCGATCATATTGGCCTGCTGATCACGTTAATCTCATTACGTATCACAGGCTTTTATAAAAAACTGTTTTTTATAGCGCCTGCGCTGTTCTTGAGTTTACTGGTTCATGAAGCTGTACTGGTATTGTTTTTCCCCATCCTGTTTATGTCGCTATTTTTTACTATGGACAATAAACACCAAAAATTCAGTTTGCTAATATTTTCCATTATCAGCCTGTTACTCTTTTTCCTGATCGGCAGCAGCACTATCGATCAAACACAGTCCAGCGCCCTATTTGATCGAGCCAGCAGACTAACACCGGTGCCATTACGCGAAGATGCATTTGCGTTATTGCATGACACAGGCTCTGGAAGCCTGACGATGATGTTAGATAAGTGGATGAATCCGGCCAGAGTCTTATTCCTTCTACTCAGCGGCTTGCTGATCTTCCCTCTGGTTTATTTTTTCCAACGTAATATGTGGGTTTTATTAAAGGCTCAGCCAAAAATCATTAAAATCCTCTGTCTACTGGCAGGTTTATCCCCTTTTCTTCTACATATCGTAGCCTGGGATACCATGCGCTGGAATACTATGCTGTTAACCACTACATATTTAATGTGTTATCTGGCTTACCAACAGCGAACAGCACAAGAAAAACCAACACCGTTAAATTTACGCCCATCCATCACGTTATTAATCCTGGTGGTGTTTATCAATGCCAATGCGCAGGTCATGCTGATGGACCACCGCCAGGTAGAAAACTTCCCCTACCCCAAACATATTACCTATCTGTCGGATGTTTTTAGCGGTAAAGCGAACTTTCCGGAAATTCCAAGAAAATAATCCATTCAATGCAGGTCAGCAAATCCTTGCTAAAATTAAGGTATCCATCCCCTTAATCTTAAGGAATTTATATGATTTCCATTATGGTATCGCATCACGTCAAAAACTACGCCCATTGGAAACAAGCCTTCGATAATTTTCACGACCAGCGTCTCGACGCAGGTGAGTTATCGTATCAAGTGTTTCAGGCATCAGAACCCGATTCAGATTTAGAATTATTATTTACCTGGGATAGCGAAGAACACGCCAAAACGTTTTTTCATTCACAAGCGTTGGCCAGTGCAATGGAAGAAGCGGGCGTTGATGGAGAACCTGCGATTCGTTATCTACACCGTAGCGACAAAGGCAAAATCCATTAAAGCTACAGCCATACCACCCGCTAAAAAATGCTTGATCAACTTAAAAAGGAACTTCAGTCGCGATCACGACTGAAGTCTGAGCGGCAGGAGCGCTAGCTGAATGACACCGCGTGCCTATGAATGGCATCACGCTTCCAGACAAAACCCTCGATGTAATAATGGAAAAAACTGCAGATAAAATAAAACATTTTAAAGAATAACAGTGAAGCATATAACTCCAACGTATTTGCGATGCCAATAGCCAGCAGCGGGCACAGCAATAAAGGCGGTAACGGCAGTATCGCCAACGCCTTATAAAAGTAGTTTTTCTTCCCTTCGCTATTGCGATTCTGATCATGGGTGCTGTAAATAATAAAGGCGGTGATATCATGTACAAACCGTGGTATCAAGATAACAAATACCGTGTATTCCAGCTGCATAAAAATGAATGTAAAGATCAACATCGCCATATTGCTATAGACATACAGCGTGCCTAATTTTCGCTGCGACTGACCGGTTAATTGAAAGCCGATATAGGTCGCTGCGATCAATGCAATACCCGCAACCACATTGGCAATGGCATAGGCCGAATAACCACCCACAAACATCGCCTCCATATGCCCCTGGCCAAATACCATCGCATACATGCCCGTTGTCGTAATCGTCGATAACCAGCGCCATTGTTCATACTGTTTACCCGGGCGAACCTTCATCAACATCATGCCGATGCCAAACTGTTGCGATAAAACATGATACATGGTGTAGGTCGCAAAAAAGGCAAAAAACACGCCATAAACAGTCTGCGCAATTGCCCCCGGCAAGATCAACAACACGGCAGTCAAAGCCACAACACCTGCGGTGATAACCGCCAGAGCAGTACCAAAGCGTTTCTTATAAAATTTGACATATTCCTTATCGGCCAGGGTCACAAAGCTAGAGACAATATGAGGGAAATTAAATACCAGCGTCCAGAATGCCCACTCGGCAGGCTGCACGGGCAAATATTGTTTTAACAATGCCTCGCCCAGGAATATTTTATCAACCAACACCACGAGGATGCACACAGGGATGATCAGATACAGGCTTAACAAGACACGGCTATTAACCTGAAACTTACGAGCCATAATAGGCTCGATAACGGCAGCTGATGAGGACATAGACAAATTCTAATTATTATTTACCCGTGCCACTGTAGCAGAACAGGCTAGCGGGAAAAAGCCAAGTTGTTCAAAAAAAACGCATATTAAATCAACTTCGCGCTATCCCCCGCCCCGCTGAATCCCCTCTATCGCATTAACACGAATCATTTCAGTGGCAGAGAAAGCGCGTTGCTGTAACAAGGTAAGACTCTGCTGTTGCGCAAAATCATCCAGGTTCTCGGAAAATAAAATCATACTTTTTTCTTGTTGATAACGCGCTAAGCGCTGCCGCCATAAATCATTATCCTGCTGCAATTGTTGCATACGCCCGGCAGCTTCGGTACCAAACAGCTCGGTCACCACCGCCTGCTGTTGCTGCGGGTCAAGTCGGGTTATCTTCTCTATATGGGCATATTTTTTTTCGAAACGACTAGACTCGGATTCAAAACTGAGCATGTCTTCATAAGCCTGGAACAGAGACTCAATCTCTAAGCCAGAAAAATACTGCACCTGTATTTCTGCCTGAACCGAATCTTCATCCAAGCCCTGCCATACCACATGCATGTAGTTTAAACCTGCCAACCTATCACTGATCGCCTGCAGATAATCCGTATAACGCAGGAATAAATCATTCATCTTAGCCGCAATAGCTGCGGGGTAATTCCTTTGAATATCCAAGCTCACCATTTGATGAATTTGTTTCATTTCAAGCTCACCCTCAAGGCTCAGGAAATAATCAAAATACAATAAAATAGCCGGTGTGATCAGGAAATCGCCATTTTCATCAACAACATAGGCTCTATCCACTTCGCTGCCAGATAACGAGCTATTAGCCAAAGATTGCTGTAAAAAAACAGCCTCGATCTGACCAGCCCGATGATCAACCACCCGTTTAACGGTTCCAGTTGGGCTTGGGGACTCAATTAAAAGCGGCTGTATTTGTGCATTCACTAAAAAGAACAGCAGAAAGGCCACCGCAATAACAGCAGCCGTCAACCCAGTGGATAAGTGACCGGAATGAAGCTTCACAAGCCCAGTTGCTTCAATATATTGGCATGCATGCGATATATACTCAGGGGGTTGGTCGCCGCAGCTTTACGCATGCCTAACATATTGTTAATTTCATCGAGGTGATTTAAGGCATAATCATCGCGGATAATATGGCCAAAATGGGTTGCGCATTTTTCCACAAAACCATCACTTTCTTGGCCGGTATTTTTCATAATTTCTTCACCGGCGGCTATGATAAAAATAT
>JABSRQ010000208.1 GCA_013215055.1 Pseudomonadales bacterium
TTTCTATAAAGCCTCTAGGGCAGTATATTGCTGAAGCACATAAAGCTCAGGGAATAACACAAGTCCAACTTACTGAGGTTTTGGGTGTATCACAACAAACTATTGCTCACTATGAAGGTGGAAGATTGAGACTGGTAGCGTTCCTCTCCCCCCCATTTATGGATGGGCACTAATTAATCCAAAGTCACCTTCAGCATTATAAGAACCGTTATCGGCGCTAGCATTTCCATTTGGAACAACTGGCACCAACCTTAGACTAGCGCCAAAAAACTAACTCAAATTTTCTGTGTTACAGGAACGTCTCCATGACCTCTAGATACATATTTCTCAAGCCACTTTTGCCCACAGTCTTTACAAACGTATTCTGTCTCCCAAGTTTTGAAGTCAGTACGCACCTCATCGACAATGGATGCTAGTTCAGGTATATCCTCAACCTTTTTACCATCATAGCTACTCTCTAAATTTGAACAGTCACACATCATCATTTATCCAAGTTAATTAAATTAATATCGAATGCGCCAATATCATCCTTTGTGCCATTACCGATCAACCATTCTCGAGCACCACCTACTGTTTTACCACCCTGTTCAAAGCCATAGCCTCTCGGCTGAATAGGCCCCAACGGAGAAGTGTTACCGATTTCAACCGGAGTCATCAATGAATTATTATTAAAGTCATTCAATTTAAATTGAACTAAAACATCACCGGATGTATTTGGAATAGTTGCATCAAAATCTTGATACAAAGATAAACGTTGCTGGGCCTGAGTTCGAGTCGTTACGCCAGCCAAGTCATCTGCAGCTGTGATCCAGACTTCCCCTCCACCAATATAACCTTCTCCTCGTTCGAAGGCCTCAGCATACTTTTTAGGCATCACTCGATTGAAGATACCATTTTCAGGTAATGGGTTTGATATGCCAACTTCAGAAACAGGTGACGACGAGCTAACCTTGTTTGGAACAACATTACTTCATTCGATCACGCTCTACTGAAAAATCACTTAACGCCTGCTCATCTCCTTCATCAAACCGATCCCAAAAATCTTCTTCTAACCAAGAAGCTGGTGCTTTCCAAATCATGCCATCGGGCCCGTCTTTACTAATCCAGTTCTCTTGTTCATTTTCATCAATGAGTTCAAATTGATTAATAAAGAAGTCCTTCGGCACGGCATTTTCGTCACTCTCAATCAACACACGAGAAACCTCACCAGACTCGATTGTTAAAGCCAAAGCTACATATGTTTTTCCTACAGTAAGCCAAGGGCTTTTCTGCCCAAGGTCTTTACCAGTAGCAGGACTTAGAATTTTAATACACTGCACTTTCATTCTGCACAAGCCTCAATTAATGTCATATGGTTTCACACTTGGCTCTAACTGAGCTTTGGGAACTACTGGAACAGGATTCTTAACCTTAAAATCTGGGCCATAAGTGTAGTCAACTTTCTGAGTTTTAGTGTTGTGATAGTAATGTGCCTGAATCCTTTGGCCAGTACTCATCTCCACTGTCTCGGTTGTCAACTTCTGCCAATCCGTAATTTTACTTCCATCTTTAGTCAGAGCCTCAACAACAGGAGGGTACTTAAGAACTTGACCCGGCTTTAACGCAAGAGATGAGTTATCAATTGCCTGCTGCGTCAAGTGTCCACTACTATTCAAGATGCCTTTATCTTGCAAAGTTAAGTCGACTCTGAGCTTCAAATTATTAGTTTGACTAGTTGCTGTTCCAAACGATGAATGTGCATTTATTTCGTTTGGAACACTAGCCTCTGCTTTTGTCTTTGGCAGTTCCCTAGCAGGCCCGATAGGGGTTAATATGTTTTTTCGATCCGTACTAGCTATTAACGGCTCAACTTGATTCCCTCCACCAACATATATATTACCATCAGTGCCCACCTGCTTCCCTACAACGCTTTCTTGAACACGTGTTCCAGCTTTGATTTCAAAGTCTTGAACATGCGTTTTTTCCGGTCCCAAATCAGGTGTTTTCACTGCTAGGTCCGTATGCACTTGCTCTGCACTTATAATATTATCTTTGGCTGTAAAGCTACCGATTTTTACTAGATGAACCTGTCCAGTTTCCAGGTCAAGCTGTCCTTCATTGACAGCCATCTGCACACGCATCCCCTCAGGCGCTAAATAAGAATATAAGCCATGGGCACTGGGTAACTTTCACGCACAAAACAAGGACTTGATCTTGAATTACTATAAGATCAAACTACGGATTCAGGGAACATTAAGCTAATTAAATACTCCTCAACTGATATATATATTTAGTCATCGCTGCTATAGATTTATATGGTACATATTTTTAGTGGGACTAATAGAAATAGTTAAACGGAATATAGTTCATGAATATCAAAGATCTAGAGAATGTTTTACCCATTTATCATAAAGCAGAAAAGACTCGAAATGATTTATTATCTCGAAAATTGATCCTATCGCCTACACTAGAAAAATATAGTGAACAAGAAATGCTGAAGATAATATCAAACCTAGAAGAACTGATCAGTCTTTGTGTTGAAATTGCACAAGACCACTTGTACGGTGCAATATCAGATTCAGAAGCTGAACAAAGAATTAGGGAAAAAACAAAATCAAAAAACATTGAATATAATAAAATTATTTTTGAACGAGCGAAATATTATGCAAGTCGATAAACTAACTTCACTGATAAAATAGAGTAAAGAAATCTGTTAAAAAGTACCCTTAGAATCTCTCTGAAAAACAGGCATTACCACTACAAAAATAACTGGCAACTAAAGTCGTAAAAGAAGATCCGTTCAGTGAATGTGCTCTAATTTTCAATATTCAATATTCAATTTTAAGATCTCCATATCTGTTCTGGATCAAACTTAGTTAGGTCTGTGCCCCAATCAGCGGTATTCGGTACACTAACATCAAATTTTTTACCGCTAAAACTCTGTGCCCTACTTGTAAGCCCTTGAGGAATTAGATCGTTTGGTGAATATCCAGATTTAGGCCCAAAAGGAGAGCTTTTCGCTTTAATTGGTGTCGGAACACTGGCTCTATTCACAGGTAAAACCGAGTACTGAACAACATTTCATAAGTCAATTTCAGCTTTAACTGAGTCTTCAATTCTCGCCATCGCATTAGCATTAGGAAATTGAGTAACCAAGTTTCTAGCGTCACTTCCTGCCTGCCCCCCAACTGAGCCCCGAGTAAATGGCCCCCTAGTGTGACCGGCGGCTCGACTAAAAACAGGCGTTTTCCCTCTAGAAGGAGGCGTCCCTTTGGGAGTATTAGGAGTCAATATTGCCGATATTCCTGTAGGCCTTCCAAAGGCATCTAAATCACCGTAGTTTACAGTACCCTCACTATCTAGGTATTTAGACAAGTTGTTGTCTGGATCTATTCCGTCGCGTCTTTGTACTCATTCAAATAAATAGTTAAAAAATCCTCCAATATTTCCAAAGCTTTCTCAGTTGAATGCACTTGATAGCCGCTTTTATTTATTAATAAAAGCGTTTCGTTGTTTCCATTTTTACAAGATTGAATTGCCAAATTCAAAGTGTTTACACAAGCATTATGGTATTCCAAATCATCTTCGCTTACCGAAACCATCATTTCTGCTGCTTCCTCAAGTGACTGTTGATTAACAGTCGCTGAAAACAAGTCACCTAAACTTTCCTGCCAACTCATATGAATATAACTCTTTAAAATGGATGGGCTGTATGAATTAAATAACTGCCCTTACCGTCAGGTATCAATACAGTATTAACCTTTTCTAAAGGCCTAGTAACTTTCATTACAGAATTTCCAGATTGCGAAACTTCAAAACCTGTTCCTAAGTTACCTTGCTTCGGATTGTACTCAAAAGCCTTAGGAATACCAGCTTTTGGATTAGAGGATAACCATTTATTTATAGACTTTTGATTTGCTTGTATGGAATCTGAAATTACCGATTCCATAACTGATCTATCATCAAATTTTGTTCTAACTCCAGTACGACCTTTATCGACTAGCTCGCTCTGCACTCGATTTATTACATAATCGTCACTAACATTCGGACCATGACGTTCAAGTGGATGTGTAGGCTTAGTTAATTTCCCGTTAGGTTTAGCTTATCTAGCTCCTTCGCTAGCACTCAATTACATCTGCCCCAGGACGCCTAGAAATTGACTGCACATTGTCTGGAACAACTTACCGGGACTACAAAAGCCCTAGCAAGTAATCAACAGCTTTCTCAACCGTTTCAAATCCTTCATCATGGCCTGACATATCTGATTTAGCACTATCAATAATTGACACTCCGACCCCTTCGGATGGCGTAACTTGAAACTCGAAGTAATTCGAGTCTCCATCATTGACATTAACCCAAAGTGCCACACCAGACTGCCTGATATTAATATTCCAACTAGGGAACTTGACTTTAACTAATTCAAGTAAGTTTGACTCTGAAATCATTGGCTGGCTCCCTTTTTACTGAATACATTTTTGCCAGTTGTTCCATCCTTATTCTTAAGGAAGAAGTCTATATCGCCCTGAGGAGAAATCTTCACAATATTGCCCTTTGTAATTGCCTCTAAACTTCCATCTGGCATCGTGGTTGTATAATCAGCTCTTGGAGCATACATACGACCTTGATATTTCAGCCCTGGATTTTCAACCTTGGGGACACTACTAAATGCATCCTCAACATCATCAAATGAACGATGTAACAAGCTCATTGCGTCATCAGCATTTGATGCCGCCGGTGCATCGGCAAGGCGCTGATTGATTATTTTCAATCTTTCCCCTTTATCAAACACAGGCCCAATAAAGCTAGGATCAGTTACATCACCAATACCTTTATTGTTTGGAACAGTCAAACTTGTAGTATCCGCTCCTCGAGCAGCAGGTGGCATCGTAGTTTTATCTGTTCTCGATACATCTGCAGATAGTGGAGTTACTTTTGGGTTAGCTCCTTTTAGGGGAATACTTTCATTTGGAATACGCTGACGTACACCTCCCAATGTAACAGGGCCACCTATATCGTTTAAGTAATCAGATTTTCCTGGTATAGATAATTTGGAATCTGGATCTGGTAAATCAAAATCTATTCTGAAAATATCGTCTTCGTATTGCTCATAGCCTTTATGGCCAGGAATGCTTTCTATAGTCAATTTATGCTTAGTTTCTGCATCGGTTAAACCATCTAAGTCTTTTTGAAACCCGACGTATTTTCCTTTAGGAATGGTAGCTTTGTCTGATAGGACATACTCACCTTCACTATTTCTAAGTGGGTTGCCATCCACATCCTTCTGAACAAAATACTTCTCTAAGCTCTTTTGATCAACAACCACTGAAACCCTTTCATCATTAATTAATCCGTCAGGGTTACTTCTATGCTCTAACAATCTAGCAGGATCAGTAATCGCCTCTGGCTCTGATTGGGCTATCACATCTCGATCAGGCGTATCAAATTCAGCATCTTTAGTGCCATTAATTTCTTGCTGTTTATTAGCGACCTGCTGCTGTTCTAGGGCCTTGGCTGCTTTGCTATCTCCGTTTTTTTCAATAATATCATCGACATACTTACCACCGATCTTGGCAGTAACCATCTCGGCAGCACCTATTGCCATACCCTGAACAAAACCATCAAAGGCATCGTATTCACCCTGATGCGTTTCTGCACTAAAGGAATCTGCAACACGCTGGCCATGCGTGCTCTCATATTCGCCTAGTACCTTGTCTAAACCGTCACTCACTTCACTTGCTGATAACGCGGTAATGCCGCTACCTACAACAGCTACACCACAACCAACTCCCGAAGAGGGAACACAACTCACCGCCCCACCTATTGTCAACGATACGCCACCCACGACACCTGCTACACCGCCGGCAGCTTGAGCAACACCGGCAGCTTGGGTCACCATCTCATCATTTTGATCGACTACATCGCCTAGCCCGTCTTTAAAGCCATATTCAAAGCTGTCATCCTCTCCCGAAGCTTCACTCGCTTTGTAGTCAACACCCAGCTCGTCTAACGTCGCATAAATATCGTCATTTAACGCTTCACCCTCAACTTGCAGAGCCGCTAGCCTGGCATAATTATCATCAGTTTCTGGCACCCCCGCCGCACATTCCACGGCGGCACAGGCCTGGGCATCCAACTTATGCAGTTGTTTTTCTTTGCTGGTATTGGACAACACCGGATTGCTGCGAATTTTATCCCGGGCATTATCTAAAATGCTCGCTTCACGTAAATTCAACTGGCGGGCTTTAAGGTCATTATTATCGACCGCCTTGATTTGAGTGGTGCCCGCTGTAACATTTTCAGCCTGATAATTAGCCTTATTCCAATCGGCTTGGCTGACGGTACTCGTGGTGCTCTGGCCACCCAAGGCGCTGAACATCGTCCATACCTGAGCTGCCTGATCGGCCTGATTAGCGGCCAATACGGTTTGACTGTCTCGAGATAAACTGCCTAATTCGCCAGCTTGAGATTGCCTGTGGCGCTCCTGCTCATGGACCAAGGTTTTAACCACATCGGTGCTGTTGGTCATATCGGTTTTATCGATATTGACATAGATACCTTTGCCATCGCCATGATAAGCACCTTCTACCTCGGTCTTGTTAACGGCGGACTTATCCAGGGCTACGCTGTTATCCTGTATTTGAGAGCCGTCATATAAGGCAATATCGGCTTCATCGATGCCCTGTGACTTGCTCAGTGCGTTACTAAGTGCTTGTGAAGCATCTTCACTACCCTGCGCTCCACCTTCACCACGTAAGGCTTTCTGTTGTTGAGCATTGACTGCGTTAGCTGCCAATGTCTCTCGAGTTGCGGCGTAGTTTCTAACGCCACTGAAAAACTCTGTTGCTGACTTATCCGTAGTCGCTACATCCGTGACAGCCTCGATAATTTCATCACCATGCAAATAAGCCGTTACGGCACTTTTGGCAATTTCCTGGCGCCCCTCAGCCGTCAACAATTTATGGTCTATCGTGAGTGTGGCATTTAAACCTCCGGTCTCCATGTCCTTGGTGATTTCCTGAGAGTTATTTAAGTCTCTATTTAAGCCCGCTAGATCTTCATCGTTAGCCGCTTTACCTGCGACGACGATATAACCCATGCCCATGCTTGCTTTAGTGGTCTGCTCTCTGATGTAACCATTTTTATGCGCGGATACCGTTGTTGATCCTCCGGTCTGATCAATATCACGGAAGTTATTGGTACTGATGGAGCTATTGATACTGAAACCTTGGGTATCGGATTCATCGGTATCATAAATATCGTTAACCGCTAAGGTTTCGGTTTGCAGTGCCAGATTGCCATGATCAATTAACTGACCGTTTTCATCCTCTGAGGCATTGGCGATCACCGCACCGGTGATGGTCGTGTCTTTGGCGGTGATGCTGATAGTGTTTGCACCAAGAAGGGTGGTTTGCTGATCAACCCAGGCACGGGAATTTTCGCTGTCCGACTTTTCCATGCCGCCACTGGCGGAACTGATGCCCTCACCACCAAAACCAATGCCTATCGACTGACCACGTGTCTGGCTGCTGCCCTGCTCGGTGTTTTGCAGGCTTTCCACAACTAGGGTATTGGTTTCTATAGTGATATCGTTAGCGACAATATTGGCGCCCTTCACCGTCAGGCTATCACTGCTGCTATTAATCGTGCCTGCCTGAATCAGACTATTCGTCCAGCTGGTGGATACATTTTCAGCATCGGTGGTACGTTTGCTGGCATTGAGCCCGCCACTGGTCGTCATGGCCCCCTTGGCGGCTTCGGCCCAGCTTCCTGCATTCAGGCTGATGCGGGCGCTCTTGGTTTCTTGCTCGGTTTTACTGG
>JABSRQ010000209.1:0-2366 GCA_013215055.1 Pseudomonadales bacterium
ACTAGACAGCCATAATGCTTAATCTGTAAAAATTAAGCGGGGAGGAAGAATTCTCCCCATTTCTGGATGGGCACTAGTTAGACATGGCTTGCTAGGTTAACCACAGATAAATATATAGCTGTGGTTAGCCGATAAATTGAATAGCAGAGTAAGGAAGAGCTTCAATTATAATACGCCCTTGGAAGTGTAATATTTGTCGTTCTTAAAACTTGATACTAAACGTCTTGCTCTATGCTCTATAGGTCAGGAGTAAACTACACTGATTTATATGAATCGGTGTTTATTAAGCTTATCTCTCTGGCTGTTTTTTTTATGTGCTTGTGCCAGTAACAAGCCGTCAGTGGCGTTGATCGTATATGTTAATCATGATTTCCCGCCCTTTATTATTCATAAAAATCAGCTTGAGACGTCTTTAAGTGATCTGTTGGCGCAAGAACTTTCAAAATATACTGGTCAGCCTTTTACTATTCAGGTGGTTAGGCGAGACGTTATCAATCAACGTTTGCAGCAGGGTGAAGCCTTACTGGTCTTATGGGATAATGAAAACTGGTATTCAGGTTTTTCGCCTGTTTCCAGTATGCCTATTATTTGGGACAGCGATGTATTAATCACCGGCAACAACAGTCCTGTTGCTACATACAGTGAACAGTTATTTCTTGGTAGTCGATTTTGTGGTATATCAGGATATCAATATCCTCATTTACAGCCAGCCCTAGAAAAAGCAGATATCGTCTGGGCTGAAACAAATGATGAATGCTTAAAACTTTTGCAGCTTAATAAGATTGATTATTTACAGATAGAACGTTCCCATTTATACCATTACAGGTTTGCAAACGAGTTGAAGGCCGTCAAAGTTCTAGAGCCTTCGGTGAATACTTTTACTCGAAGCATTTTAATGTTTAATGGTACTGAGAAGTATAAGCCGTTAATTAATCAAGGGCTAAAAGACGTAAAGGCATCAAAAAGATGGAAGGATGAATTACAGCGTATTGGTGATCGACGTTTTATCGATTTATTTGAGATAGATATGATTATGTTGAAATCTATAGACGTTATGCGCTGATATACTCTTGCTTTTGTGTTTATCGATAAATTTCCAGTGTTACTCAATAGAAGTAGAAGAAGCATTTAAGCGGAATGGGGTCAATTCTAATGTATCGTCTTGCTTCGTAATATTTATAAGTTGATTTTTCTAAAGAGAACACTGCCAGAATTAGATTAATAAATTCCCCTGATAAATATTTAAGTTCTAACAGGCTCGCATTGAGTAAGGAATTGCCTGCGGGTTAAGACCTGCAAGGAAAAAGGTGACATTATTTAGAAAGACATTTCAGGAGGTAGACCTTGTACTTCTGGCAGCTGAAAGCAGGTGATGTATAAGACGCATTAAATCGGAATGGGTTCAATATTAATGTACAGACTCCGGATTTTATTGTTACTTAGTATGAAGTTTTAAGTGCGACAGCCTGTGATGTTTCAATAATTTTTTTAGGCCTACAGTCATGTAGGATTTTTTTGATATTACACTGCGCTTTGATAACGCTTTCATCGTGAGGTTCTCACAGGGATTAACTGAAAATGATCTGATTGATAAAGCAGTTTACTGCAGTCAGAGATAAGCTGTTTTCACCTTTTTTTTCACAAGATTCTATACATGAAAAATTCCTTTACCATGTAATTAACCCAGAACCACATTAATTTATGATTGTTAGATTATCCTTCTACAGCGTGTAGCACTTTATATATGTTACGCCCAATGTGGGCGAAATATTTATGCAGCTCACAGCTGCGGTTTAAAAAACGTATTTAATTGTGAAGCTGACACTATCCCTTTCTTGCAGTAACATCTGGAAGATATCGTCGCTGTCACCAAATTGAGTATGCAGATTAATATGTAAAGAGGCAGGCATAATGCGGCTAAAGAGCCAGGCCATAATAAGCGAGGAATCACGCCATAAGCTTCATTACTGAGAATGCTATGTCTTATTGGTGGTTGTGGGGGCTTCAACCGCTTGTTTAACTGACATCAGCCCTAATTTTCATTAAGCAGTGGGTTCTAGCCAGGTATCAGGATTACTTACATTGACTATTTTCATAGAGGTTTCCAAAAATGCAGAAAAGGCTTGTTCGTTAATAGGTATACAAAACAAGTAGCCCTGTCCAATTTCACATTTATTTTCACGCAAAAAATCAAGCTGCTCTACGGTTTCTATGCCTTCAGCAACTACACGTAATTTGAGCTGGTGCGCCATAGCTATAATGGCAGCAGTAATTTCCTGATCATCCTTATTTTTAGGGATATCCATAATGAATGAACGGTCAACCTTAAGCACATCCAATTCCAGCTGCTTCAGGTAGCTGAGTGA
>JABSRQ010000209.1:2376-7468 GCA_013215055.1 Pseudomonadales bacterium
GAATGACCCGTGCCAAAATCATCAACAGCAACGGTGACGCCCATATTCTTCAGTCCGCGTAATATTTTGTTGCTGTGAGATAAATCACCCATAACCATCGATTCGGTGATTTCCAGTTCTAGTTGCTGTGGAGGCAACTGCGAATCAGATAAAGCCTGCTTGATAGCATTAACAAGGTTGGGGTCTAAAAACTGTCGTGGTGAAATATTAACTGCAACAGTCAAAGCTCTATTAGCTATAGATGGCCACTGTCTGGCAGCCAGGCACGCTTCATATAATACCCACTCGCCAAGAGGGACAATCAGACCAATTTCCTCCATTAATGGAATAAAATAATCTGGTGAGAGTAAGCCTTTGGTTGGATGTTGCCAGCGAACAAGTGCTTCGGCACCAATAACACTATGGTTCTGCAAATCGATCTGGGGTTGATAATAAAGAATAAATTGTTGTTCAGTGATTGCCTGATGCAGTTCCGTTTCCAGCAGCATTTTCTCAGACGCGGCGACATTCATTTCTTGAGTAAAAAGTTGATACTTATTTCGTCCCAGATCTTTAGCTCGATACATAGCAATATCAGCATTTTGCAATAGATCTTCGGTGTTTTCACCATCCCATGGCGCAATAACAATGCCAATGCTGGCTGAGACAATAACTTCCGTAGACCCCAGGTGGATAGGGTTTTTGAGTACTGTTAGAATATTTACAGCCACTGTTTCACTGACTTTTTTAGTGCTTATATTCTGTATCAATATACAGAACTCATCTCCACCTAGGCGTGCAACGCTATCCCCAGAGCGAACGCAGGCTTTCAAACGCTTGGCAACAATCTCCAGTAACAGGTCACCATTTTTATGCCCTAGAGAATCATTTATACGCTTAAAATTATCCAAATCCAGAAACAGTAAGGCAAATCCGTCACTCTGACTGTGACAGTTTTTCAATGCTTGATTAATTTTTTGAAAAATACTATAGCGGTTATCTAGCCCTGTTAGTGTATCAAACATAGCCAGGTTTTGCAGTTTATTGGTTTTTTCCTGTATTTTTTCCTGCATCGACTCCAATTGCGAAGTGACCTCCTCTTCGGCGGCATCAAGAATATCAATTTCATCAAAAAAATATTGTCGCTGACGGTTTTTCGATAAAATCTCATGCGCCTGTATAAAATTGCTTTCAACCAATAATGGTAGCAATTCAGTCTGTCTACGTAATCGCGCAATGGGGCTCCAAAGAGCTGCCAATATCAATAGACTACAAATAATTACCGCAGTTAAGGCACTTTTCATATTCCCTTGTTTGGCATTAGTAATTTGCATGTGTTGCAAGGTCACATCATCAATAATAATAAAATGCGCACTGGAGGTATGGTCGGATGAAATATCCAACAAGCTGACTTCATAATGTTGCTGACGATAGGAAATTACCTGGGGTGATAACTGCAACTGCTGAAAGGAAAACGCCTCGATGGCAGCCTTAAGTACTGGCTGCAATTCATTTCGATGCGTCATCGCAGCCAAACTCTTCCCCCAATACTCAGTGATATTACGCCCCTGTAGTGAAGCATTTTCTGTCAACAACCCAATATCAGACTGGGTAGTATGCTCAAAGGTACGTAATGTATCCGCTAAAGAAGTGGAAATTTCCAATACCCGGCAATTATTATCAGCAGACATAATAGGTACCAAAATCCGTTGCTGACAACGCCAGCTGCAATCAATATGACTGATTGGAGTCATGTTTTTCAGGTTATGCTCGACCTTGTGCTTACCACTCGTTAGCGTTTGCCCCCAACTGTCTTGTAATTCCATCTCATGGTTATACAGTACAGCGCTTTCCAGCCCCCAATTAATCTGGATATACTCCCAATGCCTGTCCATAACCTGCTTTAACAAGCATCCCGAATCATCACTGGAGACTAGATCTGTTTGCAATATTGGGATTAGGTCTGAGAGTTGTAATAAGTGGTTATAAGATTGATCCAGTAATCCAGAAATTTGTATTTGCTTATTTTTCAACGTTTGCTGCCGTTGTGAATTTAACAAATATTTAAGCTCACTATCACTGGTATAAGTGAAGTAAGCACTTAACCCTAATAGCAACAAAGAAATTAAAACCACAGCTTTCCATCGCAGGCCTATAAACATATGTTTCTCAAAATTTAAAACTTACTTGAAGGGTGTAGAGGTTCCAGTCTTCAACCAAATCCCTTGGATCAGGGTTTTCCAATGAAGTTAGCCAGGCAGTACCTTTGATTTGATGTATTTCTGCTGCAACCATCCAGGCAGGAGAAAAATCATAGCGTGTACTCAGTGTTAGATCTTTGCTATAACCATCAAAACTAGGTTGACTAGAATGCCCGTTTTTATCATCACGATTGGGGTAATAAACATCGTAGCGTCCTAACACAGACCAGTTGAGTGTTATCTGATGGCGCAGTTGAAAATAATAAGATTCGGCATCAAAGGATAAACGTGAACCCGCTCCGAACACATCGCTATAGCGGCGAGTGTTACGTAAGTATTCAGTGGTAAATTGCCAGTGCTCCCAGTTATATTCCAGCGACAGTAAACGCATCTGTGCAGAAGTCTGCCCCGAATATATATTACGAAAAGCCATAGAAGGAGATGTAGGCAGTTGTTCAGGGTATAAGTCACCACTGAAGTCAACAAAACTAAAACCTATACGTATACGCCCGGCATCATATTCAAATAACAATCGTGCAAGCCATAACTGCTCATTATCAATATCACCACCTTGCGGTCCAGGTATCAATATACTGGCAGACTGATCATTTAAATTGGGCTGGCCACGAACAAGATCAACATTCATCAGCCATTTATCCCATTCACTGTAGCCATATACAGAAACACTGTCGGACGAATGGTATAGATCACGCAGAGTGTCGGGATAAATGGATTGCGGCAAAAAAACCGAAGGCCGGGTAGAGGCAACATCACGTGTTTCATTATAAAAACCAAATGGATTTTTAATACGTCCGGCACGCGCACCTATACCCCAGTCCAGTTCATTAACAATGGAATAATTTATAAAGCCATAATCAATATAAGGATCATCAGGAGAGGTTTCCCCCGCCCGTCGGTAAACTACCTGAGCGGATAACTGCAATTTAGAAACAGGACGCCACGATACCCCCAAGCCAATATCGGTGAAATCCCAACTGTAGTCTTCACTGTCTCCCAAAAAGTTATTATCACTGGTTTTTATCACTCCCTGACTGGCAAACCCATGCCAGCGTACAGTATCAGTATCAGCAGCTGCACGAGTAACAATCAGCAGCACGAGCAGGCAGCAACAACGCAGCAACAATTTACTGAATGGTGATCGCACGAACTCGATCATCTTTAAACTCCTTACTCAAATATCCTATAGCCCCGGGTGTAGAGGCAACTTTCTCCATCATTTCCTGTTCTGTTTTTAACTCAATGGGGGCTATGCCCATGCCTGAATAGACGTAGCGATCCCAACTACGACGTAATTGATGAGGAAACATTAACAATTTATTTCGGGTGAAATCGCGATGAATCTCGCTAGTATCGGACAGCACATAAACGGTAATCGGAAAACCGTCTGGCCATTGCTTTAAACGCATTGAAAATATGGCGCGAGCTGCATTCAAGGTAACTGATTCCAGCTGAGTACCAGAATTCACTACCAGACTTTGACTTGCAAGCTGACAGCTAAATAGTAATAAAACACTATAGAGGAATGTTTTTCTAAATCTAAACATTTACAACCTTGCCATACAAAAGCAGAAGCCTCGAATATAATTATTATTAATCACCTCAGCCTAACGTTGAGGCAAGCATCTGTTCAGTAATCTTCAGCTTAGTGAGCAAAGACAAGTAGAAAGTGCTAATTAAAAACATGATATGCATCATTTTCAATTCAGCGTAGTACATTTATGAGTAGTCGCAAGTTGAAAGTTATGTTTTTTACCTACTTCAATTGGCAATTTAAGCAAAGTGTTAGGTTTAATTGTATTGTATGAATGTTGATCAGGAAGGCTTCACCCCCTTGTGTCAGATTAACCTCCCCAATATTCAAGCGAATAAAAATATAAGGGCGATTCGATTGTGTCCTTCAGCTTTTCCCCTGTCTCGCCATCGGAAAAATTCATAGCCTTGCAGTTCAAGCGTCGAATCCTCCCAAACAGATGCCCAGTCTGTATTCCCGCATCAATTATCCAGTAGAAAGGCTTTTGACGTAGCTGATAATACATAAATTCCGAACCCTATATTTAGAGCCATTATTAAGGCAACGTAAGTTCGATGCACAGAGTTCCCCCTGCTAAATAGAAAATCCAGTTTATCCATGTCGATTTCCAACTGAACCATTTCCCTTTTTTATAGCTTTATCACATTTCACTCCTGAGCCTGACAGGGGAGACTATTAACAATATTTCTGGATCTATAGGCGCTTAAAGTAAGCCTCGACGATTATTAACATGCAGTCTATGGTAGGCATCCTTATATGGCTTCATTAAATGAAGCCATTTTGTAAAACATGCTATAAATTTAAATGAGTAATCATCGCTATTTCAAGGAGTGATGAAGAAATTAATCAGGCAGAATTGCCTCAGAAAAAGAGAGGCCAGACGTCAATAAGTGATATCAGCTTCACGTAAAGCACTGTACTAAAGTATGGGTAGTATTAATTGGGGGATAGATGTTTAATTAATTGAACTGACGCTATATACAGAAGGAATTTATAATGGTCAGAATGGATTTTAAAACGCTTATAAAATTAAGTGATCAGTATACCTGCAAACCCTGTAATGGAACTGGCTTCGGTATAGATGGAACCGGGCGTTTTACGTCAGCGGATTGTACGCATTGCAATGGAGATCCACACTCTGAGGTGAAGAAAAAAATAGATTGTTACTACAACGAGTACAGTTGAAACAGGTGCTTTCCGTACTCTATTCCTTATTTTACTGCATTATAGAACCCGCTGCATCTGGTGTTCAAATATGTTCCTCTATTAAGTTCATATTATTATATATACATTTATACGAGAAAAGATTCCTTTAAATTCAATTTGTTCATGAAAGACAATGAAAAGGCGTCCGACAAAT
>JABSRQ010000210.1 GCA_013215055.1 Pseudomonadales bacterium
CGACAGATTCTGGGGCTTTGTCGCGGCCTAAGGTGGCTGGGATATTACCAGCATGTTTGATCCCAAAGGCGCCGATGTTGAGACCTATAGAGGGCCTATGAATCGCTATGCCTCGAATGCCATACGCCAGAAGGGCAAGATTCGCTATGCGCCGATTCCACAAGGTGTGGAATCCTCCGATCAGCTGGATAAGTTTGTGCAGAAATACTATCGCAAGATGATGGTCATCAACGGCATCAATCAGGCTACTAACAGTCATTCTGTGGGCGCACGTTTATCCTATACCGGCAGTCAGAGCAGTGCCATGCCAACCTTGCCGGCGATGTTGGCCAGCCCCTATGCAGATAGTCAGCCCATGGCATTTATCACCGCAGGTGGCGGCTATAACTTCAGTGGCGGACTAGTGGCAAAATCTCAGTTGCTGGATGATAGTCAGTTCAATGCCCTGGCGAATCCTGATAAATACCTAAACAGTGATGCCGTTAACGGCCTGTTAAATAGCCAGAAACAGCAGCAACTACAGCGCCTGTTGGCCGATACGCCAGATAATGCCATTCACCGTTTACTGGCCATGCGCCAGCTACACGATGCACGCCGAGCCGATGCTGGTGTCGATAAACTGCTTAACGCGTTGCCACAAGATTCCGAGGCATCGGGTAGCAAGGAAGATGCCGAGATGATTGCCGCGGCCTTCGCCACCGGCTGGGCTACCACGGCAACCTTGGGCATGGGCGGCTTTGATACCCATAACGACAGCGACAATCGTCAGTTCAAGAAGATCGATGAGCTGCTATCGCTGGTGGATCATCTGTGGCAGGAATTGGAACGCGTTAATATTGCCGACAAAACCACGGTGGTGCTGGTCTCTGATATGGGCCGTACGCCGGGCTATAACTCCAGAGATGGTAAGGATCACTGGCCTACCAATTCCATGGTATTAATGGGGGCGGGCATAGAAGGCAATCGCACCATAGGTGGTACCGATGATGCGCTAAGGCCTAAGAAGGTCAATGCACATACCTTGCAACTGGATGAGGACGGCATTGAAATTACACCTGCCGCCATCTACAAGGGCTTGCGCCGCCTCAGTGGTATCGATGGTGGATTCCTGGATAGACAATATGTGCTGGATGGGGATTATATCGATCTGTTCTCGTTGTGATGTTGCCGGGCCTGTATGGAGGCCGCTATCAAGTGGCCATTTTATCAGACCTTATGTATCCAGAAGTCATCGAACGACCTGAAACCAGAAATGTGTTAACTGCGGTTGTTGATACATCTTAAAAATGAAAAAGGCAATGCACGCTTGTGAAGCTATTGCAGTTCTTGCTAAAAACACTCCAAAGAATTAGGGCTGGACGTCTATATCTTCTATACCCAGGCTATCAATACTAGTGCTTCTTCATCGAAAGAGATATTGCCTCTACTCCTCTCTGACTCTAATAAAAAGTCTGCATCAAGTTATAATTTATTCCAAGTGTACTGGGCCTTGCCGAGCCGCCAATATATTCTACAGAAGCGTATCCAGTTCGTGCCCTTCTTTTTTTACGCCTTACCGATTCTGCAATATAGACAGCAACGAGAAAATTTTTACCTTCTGCTGGGCCTTGCTTAAATGTAAAGCTAAAATACGTTTTATGTACATCTACTCTTAACCCAAAATGATGGAGTTGTTCCAGTTGGGCAGCTTGTATTGTACGGAGATCGAAGCTCATCGTATCGTGCTCTCCCAGCTCTCCCAGCTCTCCCAGCTCTCCCAGCTCTCCCAGCTCTCCCAGCTCTCCCAGCTCTGCCTCTCTCAGGTTATTAAAGTTTTTCACCCTATTTTCTGCAGTGATAGATGTGTCGTCGTAACGGGCTTCCACATTGATAATGTACATCGTCCTGACTATCTGTTCTACAGCCATTTCGAGTCCTGAAATAGCAGATTCCTGGCCTTCTATATCTCCGACGTATGGAATAAGCGTGCCTTTTATTTGCATGCGATCTAATGCCCTCGATAACTTACCCTGCAAACCTCTATCCTCCATTATTATCGGATGTTGATGCAGGTTCTTTAATAACTGATCTTTGATTTCCCCCATGCGTATACCATAGATAAACGAGGGGGGTATTTGTTTTTTCAGTGCATAAAGGTATTGCTGATATTGCAGTGTTGCCAATAATGCATTGTTTACATCGACGATGGCATCGAACAACCTATAAATATCTCGGTGGCGATAGTCATGTCTATCAATCATCCATAAGGCATGGTTGGACTGCAGGAGAGTGTCTTCGACAATTCCCTGTAATTGATGCTCTTGTAAAAGTTCAGAATTCGGATAAGAAAACGATTGTATCAATGGGGATGGATAATTCTCAATCTCTTTAATTTGTATTTCTGCATAAATACAGGTGACAATAAAATAAAGGGATAGAATGATCGCGGCCAGACCAATAATCTTTTCTGAAATTTTTGTCTGGAATTTTTTGTCTGCTGGCAGCAACAAGAGGATGCCAAGACCTAGAGTGCTCAATAAACTCAGTGACGATAGTTTTCTGGAATGACCGCGCTCACGTGAAAATTGATAGCTGGCAAAAATAATTAGAATATGTGCGGGTATAAATAATAACAATGCCAAATCAGAATGAAAAAATTGCAATACAGTATCAACAGTAAATGCGAATATAAATAACTGGGAAGCCCTTTTAAACCTCGCTGTAATGCTTGTTTTCTCAATACATGGAGGCTCATCGACAACGTCGGCCGGACTACTGACGGGGCGCGATTGATTCTCTTTTGATTTAACGTCTACCGTTGTTGAGATATGAGTAATTGCGCCTAGCTTATCAAAACGTCGCTTAAACTCTTCAGACTGCGTCTTATTGAGAATTTTTTCAAAGAAAATCTCATCATCTTCTATTACTCGCGTGATATCTGCGATTGACACAGAAAAAATACTGGCCAATTTCTGACTAAATTCATGGCTGTCGATGTCAGAGGCTAATTCGCCATTCCAGATAAATCGACACAGCGACTCACCCATAAACGTTATGCTGCAAAGCTAGGGCGAAAGCGAGAATCTTTTCCTGATATTTTTTATCGGAAGCAGGAGAGTTGATCTGCAGGTTAAGCTGTTTGCCAATACTCAGAGTGGCTACATGATTATGTTCATGATCAAGTATATCTGCGTGAAAATTTATACGATTTTTTCTCACTCCTCTAATACTGTCAAAGACCTGCTTGAGACTGAATAAAGCTTCGAATATCCAATGTGAGAGTATAGTTGATGTGGCATCTGACAATGTACTGGATGCTCCTTCATTAGGAGGTACACTACGTCGATAAGTAAACAATTGATCGCCGTGTTCATTTTTATAGATCAATGAGTCTGATTTTCTTATGTATTCAATCGTCTCGATATTATCTTCGGATAAAACCTGAAATAAGGCCCCTTGTTTCCATATTGAAGATTTCTCTGATAGGTAAGTAGTATTTGTAGCGGACTTGATTTCGATACTCTTCGATTGATAAATAAGCATGGAAAATAACGTCAAAAATGTAATAAACAGGCTTGGGTTAATTAGTTGTAACATCGATGTGCTGAACCAGTTCATTGATTGGATCAGTGGATAAAGATTTGTACACAATGTGTAGGCATAGATAATAGCAATCAGGATAGCTACATTGTATGACAGCGTGGTCTTATGGAAAATTAATTGCATAGTGTGATTGTTTTCTGCAGGTATGCATCTTTCGGGAAGAAAAAGTTTGGGGTTAATGCTATACGCAGGAAATGTATATTCTGTTATTTCTTCTTCGCAGCTATCAGATCTACAGGCATCGCTAGAAATACATTGTACGGACTCACCTATGGAAGACCCGGTTAGTTGCTTGGTATTTTTAATGCCATTGAACCAGCAGTCAGCATCAAACTGCAGCCTTAATCGTACTATGATATCGAGATCAATGAATTGCTTTTCCAGTTGTTTGGCCTCGGAATAATCCAGTTGATTTTTAATAATACATTTTTTATTTTTATCTAAAAAATCCACAAAGCGAGGGTTAATCGAATGTAGCGATAGTAATTTTATCAGTTGCTCATGGTCAGAGGGCATGTGTTGGCCTAGATAACAGAGCTGATATTTAACAATGTCCATCATGATGCGGGGAGTTTTTGTAAAAACCTGGCCGTTAATAGGCATAAGAAACTGGATAAGGAAGTAAGGAGGGGAGGGGTAGAGCTGCTGGTATCCCAGAACACGCCCACATTTTCAGGTGCGATATTCATCAGCAAGCTTATAAATCCAAGCAGCATGCCTATACGCCATGCAGATTTAACGGCAAAGGGGGAGTGTAAATCCATCATCAAGAAAAAAATCATCCATGGTATTATTGTTTTTACGAGCATAAAAATAGTAACACATATATAAAAGCATATAGAAATTATCTACGTACGGTCCTGATTAAAGTTAAAGCAGAGCTGCGTCATCCCTTGAGCACCAATTAACGGAGTAAACTCCCGGGTATCGAGTTTGTGATTATGAAGTCGATGGTGCTATATCGATTGAAGATGTTAGTGAGATGGCTGAAACGCAGACTCAAAAAATATGTACGATTTAGTACTTTTTCAGTTCTGTTCAGGCCCGCTATTTTTTAAAGTTTTCGTCTTGGCATGCGGGACTTCATGGTTCAGCTATAGAGTGGGTAACCAGAAAAATCTGGTGATATCCAGGTTCTAATATAAAGGGTGAGGCTGATTTCAATCCCATTACAGGTTTTTAGAGGCTGCTTTTTGTCTTTGCGCTGAGTATTGAGAAATATAAGTTTTAAGCTTTTTTCGGGTAAATTTTCTGAAATAAATAATGGCCTTGGTAGGAAGTTTTACTAGCTATACCAGAACAGAGGTCGGTTTAATATTGTGCTGAATTGTTACAATATTGTTAGCTCTTAGCGATTAGATGAATAACATATGCACAGAAATACTCCTCATAGGCCTTATACCTTATTGAATGATTTATTGTCATGGATGATCTACTTCGAAGAATATATAATCAGTTTCATGTCTAATATCAAGTCGAAGTTTGAACCTATACAAAAGGATAAATCGTGAATAATAAATTAGCTATGTATGGCTCTGTAGTCGCCACACTTTTACTGGCAGCTTGTAATTCAGATGAGAATAATGGAGACGGGGAAAGTGATAAGAATGATAATTATCAAACGATAACCCTATGGTTTCAAGACGCTGATGGTGATGGTTTTGGTGATCCAGCGACAACGTTTACCGGCGACAACCCTGGTGCAGGCTGGGTGACCATTAACAATGATTGTGATGATACTCCCGGAACGGGGAGTGCAATTAATCCCAATGCAGTAGACGTTAGTGATGGTGTAGACAATAATTGTGATGGGTATATTGATGGTATAGGCATCAACTATGTAGTTGGTGCTGAAGGACCTGCTACCGGCATTGTTTTCTATATTACCGATGATGGTCTCCACGGCCTAGAGGCGGCTCCAGCCGACCTGAATGGCAGTACAGGAATGGCTTGGGGGTGCAAGGGACTGGCGATTACTGGTGCTGATGCTAGTGGAATTGGTGCTGGTGCACAGAATACGGTCGATATTTTAGCTGAGTGTAACGATGCTGGGACAGCAGCTAAACTTGCTAATGCTTATCTATTAAATGGTTATAACGATTGGTTTCTTCCATCCTTTAATGAACTCATTCAAATGTATGGTCAAAGAAATATAGTGGGCGGATTTTCCGATAGCAGCTATTGGAGTTCAACCGAAGACGGTAAGGATTCTACATATACATTTGGAGCTAATTCAGGTGTAGCTGTAACCTTAAAATCTGTTTCACGTAGAGCGCGTGCTATTCGGAGTTTTTAGCTATATTTCCCTCAAATTCTTTATAGCAAAGTGCTTGATGTTAATTTATAACGGCTCTTTTTAAGGGCCGAGTTGTGTTTTAACACTCCAATAAATTTAAATAACTATTTAATAATCCCTACATTTCGGTTTTTTTGTCTGCCGGGTATAAGTGGCAAAAGCAGCAATTCAAGTAACCTTCCAAGTAATTTATGCCGAACCAGAATGTAGACTAGGGCTTAACAGTCATTTCGTCCTAGCTTCGATTAATGGAAAAGTTGACACAAAGAAACCTCAGAATATAATGGTGCCATTATTTCCCAATGGTATGACTTTCTAACGCACTGATTTTGAACAAGGTTACTCATTAGATAGTTTAAACCTTGCCCATTTCTGGCCACACTTTGCTTCCCTGGATACCTTAATATGGCCATTTGGCTAATCTATGGTACTTTCCCTACGTTAAATGAGGTTGATGCAGTAGTTTTTGAAAGCTCACAGTGTTTACTTCGAAATGACAGCTAGGCATCAATTAAAACCGGTATTTAGTCGAGTTAATTCGTCAGTTTTGTGCAGAGATCAACGCTTAGCGCTTGCAAGCTGTAGCCTGCAAAGAGAGAGGATATGCCGCTCTATCAGCTAACGCTAGCGGCAATTAGATATGACCAGAACTGGGACACAGGACATAGACGCCATAACAGGTGCACTTTCTGCGGCAACTGATGCTTTATCAAGCAATACAATATGATTTTTTCAGGTATACTGCCCACCATCGTTGAATCTTACACGTTAAATCACATGGAAATGTCTTAACAGATGACGATAAGTAGTGATTTACCTTAGCCGATTACGCGAGATGTGAAGTGTTCAAAAATAATAACGATATCAAGCCAGTAGCGATTATTCTGCTGCTCTCTTTGGTCGATTTTGCACTGTATTTCAGTGTTGATAGTATCGCCATTTTAATGGCTTACGGGTTTGTCATGATTATTCCCAAAGGGAAAGTCTGTGCCTGGAACCATAACCATCAACATACCATGACCTTCAAATCAAAAGGCATGAACCGCTTCTTGGAGTTCTTTTATGCCCTGCATACCGGCGTGACGTCCAATTTATGGGTATTGCATCATGTTCTGGGGCATCACAAGAATTACTTGAATCAGGAACTGGATGAGAGCCGCTGGAAGCGCAAAGATGGCTCTAAAATGGGCGAGTGGGAATATACCTGGAGTGTATTCAGTACCGCATACTACCGAGGCTATCAGGTAGGAAAAACACATCCTCGGGCACAGAAGGTATTTTTGCAATACGGCCTGCTTACACTGGCAATTCTGACGGCTTTAGTGATTTATAAACCGTTACCGGCCCTGTTCTTATTCATTCTTCCGATGGTTAGTGGCCTGCTTTTGACCTCCTGGGCAACGTATGAACATCATGCCGGCATCGACACGGATGAGCATTTTGAAGCTTCATATAATAATATGAATCCTATATATAATTTCT
>JABSRQ010000211.1 GCA_013215055.1 Pseudomonadales bacterium
TCGATGTGTTTATCTGATAATTCCGTATATATCTGCTCCATATCCTAATCCTTTATTGATTCGTTAGTGGCATGTACATCCTATTAGGTTTATTACACGTTCGCGGCCAAGTATATAGTGTGACGACTGCCTTTACCTTTATGTGCTCTAACCGTTTTAGTTTCAACCTTGAACTTGGCTTTTTTAAGCAGGGTAGTAAATTTAGGATCATGCCAAGCTGACCATACCGCTAATACACCTTTAGGCTTCAGTGTTTGCCTAATGGCCGATAAACTATCCAGTGAATACAAGTTGTTATTATCACCATGAGTAAAACCTTCAGGGCCGTTATCTACATCCAATAAAATAGCGTCAAACTCAGGTTGCTTTGCTTTGAACAACTCAGCCACATCACCTAATTGAACAATCACTCGGCTATCGTCCAGCGGCCTACCTGCGCACTCGCCTAGTGGGCCTTTGTTCCACTCTATTACATCAGGCACCAACTCAGCCACTACGACCTTAGAACTTGCCTTCGTCGCCTTCAGCGCAGCCGCCAAAGTAAACCCCATACCCATACCACCGACTAGTGTTTTGGCATTCTCAGTATTTTTTATATGAGCACAGCCCAAATCAGACAAGGCTAATTCAGAGCTGTGCATACGGCTATTCATTAGCTCCCCACGGACACCTTTCATATGAATAGAAAATTCCTTGTCACGCTGAGTTAACTCTAACTCACCGCCATTATTCGGAATTTTGGCTAAGCCTAATAGAGTCCAAGGAATCATGGTTTGTCCAGTTTAGAAGAGGATAGATAGGGAAAGGAAGTTATGGTGAGATTTTAACATAATAGCAAGATTGAAATTGAAGTTATTCGGTTGTTATACAGCGAAATATAAGCAAGATTAAACCTGCCTATAAACTAGGGATTATTCATCGATTGGCGTTTTTGGATGGGATCCCGAAAAAGCGGATACAACAACTCCGTTCTTAATGGTACACGACCAGAACAGGGCAAACCTATAGGCGTCTTGGGGTAGTTATCGGGCTCAGCATAGCTGCCAAAGATTTTATCCAGGAATATCAATGTGACGGCGTAGTTTGAATTCGCTCCCTTGTAACTATGATGATGCCAATGATGAGCCGGCGTGGTAATCAATTGGCGGTACACCGCCCACGGGTATTTGAAACCGGGAATCTTCAGCAAGGCCAGGTCCCATCTGAAGGCCGTATGTGTGCTTAGATTTGCGGCAAAGCCGATGCCGGCAGCAATCGCATATTCGGCAGCCAGCCCCATGTGTAAACTGATCATGCCTAACAGAACCTGAGGAAGGATTAACACCCAGGCAACACCATAGCGGAATAACACAGCACTGTTCATTTGGGTTGCGGTATGATGAGTGCGATGTAATGGCCACAACTTACGCCAGCTATGTGCCAGCCTGTGGACACCGTAATGGCCAAGTTCATTCAGCAATATAACAACCGGCAGCGTCAACCAGATAGACACATAAGCAAGAGCATCCAGGCTGTCCGGGAATGCCTTTGCCTGCAAAGCCACGATAGCCGTGATAGTTGCACCGGTGAATAAGACGTGCATCAGGATTCCGCAACCCATCATAAACATATCACGCCCCGCCGTGATGCTTTTATTCAGCCTGCCGCTGAGACCTTCGAGCATAATGACCGTCAAAAAGGCTATCGTAACGACCTGACCAATAAAAGTTTTGGGATCTGCCTGAGCTATTTCAAATACATTCATCTTAATATTCCTAGAAGCGCTGCTCTATACCCAAGGTGAAAGAATGGGAATACTTTCCACCCTCGTATTCGTCGTAAACATCATCAGCGATGTCATCTCCATGGCCCTCCCCTAACGTGGCCACCGCAAACACGCTGAACTCACCGATGATCAAGTATTTTGCACCCGCAACCAGATTGTATTTGTTGATATTGCTTTGCGCCGACTGATGAATGCCATCGGGTTTAATCACGGCCAGATCCTGATTCATATCCCGGTAGTTCAAACCGGCATACGTACTAAGGCCATTGCTGAAGTTTTTACCCAGCATGAATGTGGCATTGATGGTGTAATTCTCGCCCGTCGCATCGTTCCAGTCGGACTGATAAGCGACATCCTCCCGGGGATATTTCAGATCGTTGGAATTGCCATCAACTTCGCTGTCTGAGCGTATGGTATTGAAGTCAAAGCTCCAGAACATGTCATTAGAAAAACCCTTGGAATAGGTGAAACCCAGGCCTCTGTTTTCCGACTTCGATTCCGAATACCCCACACCTTCACCCGTATGTGGAAATGTCTCAAACTGGTGATCGTACATATAACTATCGACATAAGTTTGAGAGAACCCGTAGAGCAGATACACATTCAGCGAAGGTGTAAGATCAACACCAAACTTCAGGGTTTGTGCATCGGTATTGTTGTTGATGTTCTTTTTCTTGTAGCTGTAATCGCCCAATGCTGGGTGAGTAGATTCCACCGTCGAGGTACCGATACCGGTCATCGCGTTCAGCGATGTGGTGTAAGCAAGGCTGATGCTAAAAGGCGAACGCGCTTTCTTGCCTTGTTTGAAGGCATACAGTTTATAGCCACGTTGGCCAGGAAAAAAATCAGTCCATTCATCTTCCAGCTTGCCTGCAGCAACCAATCTATCAAATCCTATCTGTATTTTTTGCGCCTGTGTCAGCTCAGGCTTGAGTACATTTTGTTCAGCCGTCTGCTTTTGTTGTTGAGTGCAGGCAGTCTCATCACAAACTGGCCTGCCCTCCTGTGCAATTGCCTGAGATGTTATCAGTAACATCGCAATTATATTTATAATACCGCTTTTCATATTGAGCACCTTGTTGAGTTTTACCACGACCCGCCACTGTTAATTTCATGACTTTTTAAAAGCCTTATACTTTTGTATGGGCCTAATTTTTTTATTAATGATGATGTATTTGCCTCTATCTAAAATTCCGTACAGACAAAAATGACTATTATTCAGTCTGATAACTTCCCAACATCACGAATATTCTGTTCACAAACATGATTCCATTCTTTGTAATATCACCTATATATCCCGTTTAAATTATCTTCATGCCCCCCTAGCCTACTGACCGAAGGCAGTGATATAGAAATCCAGAAAACAAGATGCGAAGTCGGTATTTATCCCTTTTTATTAACACCCTTCGTCTATCAGATAAGATTAGTACTTACAACTTAATAAAAGTTCCGGACTTTTATAATTTCAGTTTTCAAACAAAACGCTAGTCTTCAGCAAGCAAGAAATATGCATCAAAGCAAAGCTGCGTACTTTTTTATGATTAACATCAGCGCTGAGGGATAAACAAAAATGGCAATAAAAAAACTGCGGCTATAGCCGTTGAGAGGCTACATCTGAATGGCACTGCGGATAGATAAACGGGGTATCGTGAGGGACTGTTTACTGACTAGCGCTAAATCGGTTTTACCGGGAAATGGCGATAACAAAACCAGCCTCAGCTTTGTTATCGCAGTAGAAAATGCTTTGGCGTCAGTCAGGCTGGCAGTGTTTTTCCGACTCGCTGTTTTTCTGCCTCATGGCGAAACAGTAAGGTATATAAAGCCGGAACAAAGCCCAGTGTTAACAGGGTACCTACCGCCAGTCCAAACATGATGACGATGGTCATAGAACGCCAGAACTCCCCGCCTGAAAGATACAGCGGTAGCAGGCCTAGGATAGTCGTCAGTGAAGCCATCATAATGGGTCTAAAGCGCGCGGTTGCGGCCTGTAACAACGCCTCATTAAGGTTTGATGTCGTTTGACGCTCCAGCTCTATGCGATCAATCAACACAATGCCGTTGTTAATGATGATGCCTGCGAGGCTAAAGAGCCCCAGAATGGCAACAAAATCCATAAACCCATTGAGTAGTATCAATCCAAAGGCGGCCCCGATGATCACCAAAGGAATGGTCATCATGATAATAGCCGGCCTACGTATGGAATTGAATTGCATGATCAGTAATAACAGGATACCGGCCAGGCAATGAGGGAAATACTGTAACAAGGCATTGTTGGCATCGGCCGAGGCCCTTAATTCACCATCCAGTTCCATGCGGTAACCGTAGGGGAATTTAAGCTGCTCTAGTCCATCTTGCATGGCGGCATAAAGCTCAGCCGCCTGCATGTCGGGGTGATAGGCCGAGACCGTGACGGCTTTTTCCTGATTGTTTCTACGAATCAGATAGGGAGATAATTGCCCATGAATATTGGCAATCTGTATCAATGGGATGGGCCTGCCCTCATCCTGTATATTCACAATCAATGAACGAAGATCATCCAGCGTGGCTTTGCGTTCAACGTCCACACGTAAAGAGATGGGGATGACATCATCCTGCTCCCGATAATCGGTAATTTTGGCACCGTCAAAATAAGCACTCAAGGCCCAGGCGACTTGTTCGTTGGTGATACCCGCCAGACGAGCCCTATCCTGATCAATCTGAACTTTAAAATCCACCACCGGGTTCATCCAGTCATTTTTTAAGCCCCTTATTCCTGGCACTTGAGTAAACAGGTTTTCCAGCTGAATACCCAGCTGCGTCAATTGCTGGGCATCATCACCGGAGATTCTTAACTCAACGGTGCCGGGTTTGGTGCTGCCAATAAACAGTTTCTCGGCACGGCCCTGCGCCTCGGGTAATTGCTCGGCGATAAAGGTCTCGGTTTTTAAAATAAGCCTATCAACCATGTCACTGGCATCGGTGTTTATCACCAGAAAGGCGACATGGGGCATGGCATCAATGGGAGGTAAAGCCAGGAAGAATCGAGGGCCGCCATGGGCGATATAGGCAACATGATTCTTGATCTCTGGATTGATGTCGCCATCATTCAACCAGTCGGCGAGGCGCAGGTAAACATCGGTAGTTGCCTGAACATTACTGCCTGCGGGTAACTCCAGGGTAACCACATATTGCGCCCGGTCAGATGGCGGCATGAGTCGGGGGGTGACCATTTTAATCGAGTACAGGGAGATTACTAACACCGCTAACATCCCCGCCACAAAGAGCCCGGGGCGTTTCAATATAGCCTGGAGTAGCCGGCCATAATGCAGGACTATAGCCGCGGTTTTTTTATTTTTTCCCGCCTCAACATCCGGCGTTTTCATCAGGTGGTAACACAGCAGAGGTGTGACCGTGAGGGATAAAAACCATGAGGAAAGTAAAGACAGAATCACAACCTGACTCAAGGCCCGGACAAATTCACCGGAGGCATTCTCGGCTAACATCAGCGGCATAAACGCAAGAATAGTCGTTAGGGATGATGTCAGTAACGGAATGCTCAAACTGCGCCCGGCATTCAGACAGGCAGACAGCCGGTCTTCAGCTTCGCTTAAACGTTTGGAGATATCCTCGGCGATAACAATCGCATTATCGATGAGCAGCCCCAAAGAGATGATGATCGCTGCGATGGATATTCTATGCAGCGGAATCTCCCATACACTCATGCCTATCAATACCATTAAAATAGTTAACGGCACCATGATGCCAACGATGGCACCGGTTCTCAGGCCAAGAAAAAGCATCACCACCGCAAGTACCGTGGCAATGGTTTGGCCCAGATTAACAGTCGCATGCATGACGGATTTTTTCACCAGCGGAGGCTGGTTGGTTGAAATATCCAGACTCATACCCAAGGGCAACAGGGGCCGTAATTGTGCCAGTTTATTCTCAACTTGATGGCCAAACTCGCTGATATTGGAGTTGGAGACCATAGACAAACCCATCACGATGGCGGGGCTGCCATTGAAAAAAGCAGGCTTAACTGCCGGGCTCACATAATCCCGCCTGACCGTGACAACATCCTGCAGATAGATGCTGCCGACTTGATCCGGGAGTTTGATGGCAACATTTTTTATGTCTTCAATGGAGTTGAAATTACCACTGGGTTCTATGAAGTAATCCAGCCCGTGAGCGCTGAGACGTCCCCCCGGTAAAACAATATTCTGTGACTTGATGGCACTGGTAATCTGGCTGGGGTTTATGCCTAACTGAGCGGTGATGATGGGATCCATCTGTAACCAGATATGTTCATCCTGAACGCCGTATAAATCGACGGTGGAGACCAGTGCCAGGGCTGCAAATTTGTCGCGCAGAAATTCTGCCGTCTGGGCCAGTTCCCCGGGCGTAAAATCACCTCCCTGCAAGGCCAGAGTGATGGCTGAGACGCGACCAAAATCATCGTTGATATAGGGTGGCTGTGTCCCACTGGGAAGGTCAGCCTTGGCGTCATTAATCTTGTTTCTCAACGTGGTCCATATAGGCGCCAGGTCAAAATACGGGTCGGCCACGGTGACGGTGATATCGGAGACACCGGTGCGTGACAGGGATTTAATTTTTGACACTTCGGGCATGCGTTTTATCACCTCTTCCAGAGGTTTGGTGATCAACTGCTCAATACGCTCGGCGGACATGCCCGGATATTGGGTAATGACCTTGGCCACGCGTACTGTAATTTCAGGATCTTCCTGACTGGGCTGCTTAAAATAGGTGATTGAGCCACCGATGATAATGACTAACAGAAAAAAATAGCTAACGCGGTTATATTTGATCGCCGCTGCGGTTAAAAAACCCATATTCATGCCTCCTTATTTCGCCTGCCATGGACGTACATGCATACCATCTTTCACAAAAGCCACCCCGGCGCTGATAACCCTATCGCCCTCATTTAAACCGGCGGTAATTTCCAGTTCACTGGCAACGGTTTCACCACCCGTTACCCAAATTAGTCTGGCCTTGGAGGTTTTAGCATCGATGATATACAGCGGGATAGACTGATCACTTTGTCTGCGCTCTGCGACAGCGGCATCCCTGGTGGAAACAGCAGAAATAGGTATCAGGAAGGCTTCTTTATGCTCGGTATTGGCAAAAAAGAAAGATGCCTTGGCACTCATACCCGCTCTGAGTTTATCGTTACCTTGAGCAAATTGTGCGGTGACGGCATAGGCGTTGCCGCTGCTGGAGCTGGCAGCAATCTCATTCACCTCGGCAGTTAATTTAAGTCCATCCTGACGGGGTAAAATCACCTGAATAGTCTGCTGGTATTGCACAAAACGAATGATAGACTCCGGCACCAGTACCCTTATCTGGAAACTGTTATCTGACGCAAGCTGAACAATGGCGGTGTTACCAGCAACCTCGGCCAGCCTATCGACATGACGCTCTGAAATCACGGCGTTGAAAGGGGCTTTTATTTCGGTTTTTTCGATATCCTGTTTTGCCTGATGCACATCATTTTGCGCGACGATCAATTGGGTTTCTGCGTTAGACAGCAGGGTCTTGGCAGTTTCCAGTGTAGATACGGCGATCAGCTGTTGACGGTATAATTTTTGCTGGCGCTGAACTTCGGTTTTGGCATCCTTGAGAGTGACTCTGGCCGCGGGAAGCCTGG
>JABSRQ010000212.1 GCA_013215055.1 Pseudomonadales bacterium
AAAGGCATTTTAAACGATACATCTAACGTAATTAATATGACTCACATTATGCGTTAATCAGATCTTAAAATACGATTCACATGGTGTTTAATAGCAACTTTAACCGTATATTTCAACAACTTATACTACTAAAGCCGTCACCTTGAAAGGGCTGCTATATAGAGATAATCATAGCCAAGCTATATCACTTAATATTTGCACAGTGAGCCTTTCATTCCTACCTTGATAAGTGTTGTAGAGATAATTTATAGGTCTCTTGCCATATAAGCCAAACCTGTAAATTTTATCCAATTAATCATGTTGAGGAAATCATCTTGGACAGTTACAACAATCAGCATCTGTACAATAACAGTGCTGAAGGCCTTAAGTGGAAAAGCAGAGCAAAATCCCCCTTGATCAGACAGGAACAAGACATCATCAATCTGCTTGATAATAAAGCGGCTTCTTTAATCGAGCTGGGAACCGGCGCTGGCCGCATTGCCTATCATTTACATCTTGCAGGACATACAGATATCACTGCTGTGGATTATTCTGATAATTTAATAGAGTGTGCCAGGGATGTTCATGCCGATACACCGATTGAATTTATCAAAGGTGATATCACCACTGATCTGCCTGGGTTAAACAAGAAATATGACAATATCGTCGCCCTGCAGCAGGTACTGTGTTTTCTATCCCCGGCTGATATTAAAACCGCGTTAGCAGATATTCATAACCTATTAAATACAGGCGGCATTCTTATAGGCTCTGTTCTAAACTTCAACTCAAGATATCTGATCAATAAGTTTTTACAGACAATTACACCACAAGAGTCTAACTCAATAGCGACCATTCCCTGGATGAAAATAGGCAGTGACTTTAACTGGAAAATGTTGTCAGCCATGACACCAAAGAACATATGGTTTTTTGAGCAGCAATTATTATCACTGTTAAAAGAAGCCGGTTTTAAAGACGTGAAGTTCTTTAACCGCCTCGATGAGACTAATGATGATGACGAATGCAAACATCTGTATTTTATGGCTAATAAACCGGAAATATAAGGCTGGATGTTCATCTCTCAATAAGTCATCTATATTTACAATAACGTCATGATGAAGTTGTATTTATATAGCCCTGTAACAGGCTCATTTCTTAGTCGTCAACCACTCTCTAAATCTTATCCTGCCTTGTAACTCATCATCTAGCTGCCCATTTATGTAATGATCTAAGAGGAGATTATTATAGCTACTACGAGATGACTGAATATCAGGCTATCTATCCCTCTATGACTGACCTCATTTTCTCTTCAGTCTATATCAAGCGCCTTATATCTCTTACTAATTCGACTAGCCCAATATACCGATACCAATAGAAAGAGTGAGGCGATAGTAGCGATATTGCCAAACAATAATTGCCAGGCGCAAGCCGATACAATTAACAAGCTGGTTAGTAGCACTTCAATTTTAAGTACTTGCCAAATCCCAGATTCTTTAATAACGATATTCTTTGCCTCGGTATAAATTAGAATGGCAGCCAAGATAAGAATTATTGCTACCCATAACTCCATAGGCACTGCAAATAGGTCTTCACCCAAATGCTGTTTGAACACATCGGAAAACTGATGAAGAATGATCAATCCCATCAAACAGACGACGATGTAGCATAGGGTATTGACTAAGCCGCTGGTAAAGAAACTGTTATTTTTCCTCTTGCAAATCTCCGAGTATCTACGATTTACCGGAACCATAAATAGCTGCCATCCTGCTTCGAGTAAACTAACAGCCATAGCGATGGTGTCGGTTACCACAGAGATCCCTAAAAATTCTGGGGCCAATAGCGGCCCGCGTATCATGAGCATTTGATTTACGGAACTAATCTGAAATCCAATACCCACGCGGATATTCTTTATCACAGAAAGCGTTGATGCCTTCAAACCCTGTAACGAAATAATACCTGGCCAGAAGGAAAAGCACATAAAACTCACCGCTAGCTGAACTAAAAGATAGGAATAGAACATTATTCTTAACAGTTCATATTCATCATGTATATCAGACTGCATACAGACGATAAAAAATACCACCCAGGGAAGATTGATTAAGATCTCAAAATATTCATGCTTTATTGTTCTTAGGCAGCCTGCAAGTATGGAGGCTGATGCCATACACAGGCCTACGGCCAAAACTACAACCATCTCATAGGCTAGCGACAGGAAATAAAGACCTAGAGACACAAATAATATCACGATCCAAAAGCACAGAAAGACTTCAGCCCGTTTTTTTATCCCCTGCACATCTAGAGCGATGCTTTCCAGAGCACCAAGATTCGACAATCGAGAAATAACCACAGCATAGGTAAATAGTATGAAATAGCCTTTGAATACATTTTCAGGCAAGGTTGGAACGATGATTAATAGAAAAGCCAGTTTGGCCAAGATAGATATTAACTTAATCAAATAGCCCATCATGCGGAGTACTCCTTATCAGCCTCCGAACGGTACAGTGTATTTCCATAATGCATGCTCAGTAATGAACAAATCAGTAAATATCTATTATCCAGAAGATCGCCACTAAATAGCGCACAAATCAAAAAATACAGGCCCAGTACTTTATAGGGTGAAAAAATTGCACGCAAGAAACCCAAAAAAATCAGCAGATATATCAGACCAACAAAGATGCCTAATTCAGTTAAAAACTCCAATACGATATTGTGAGGATATTGCAAGTCGCTGCCTGCAGCCACTCCCCAGTCACCCAACCCCACACCCAGCAATGGATGTTCCGCCAGCATATTGATTGATAACAAAACGGCATCCATGCGACTGCCAATGCTGCCGGCATTATTGGCATTGCTAGTATCTAAAGCCAAGGCATAACGCTGCAACATAGGATTCGATGAATTATCAGCAATCAGCGCTGCTATGGAGTCACCATTCACTATAAACATCAGACTTAAAAATGCAGCTATCAAAAAATAGAAAATTTTCTGGTCCGATTCAGTATTTTTATACCAGACATACATGACGGTTAATACTAGCGCGACCAAAGGCCCTTTTGATTGAGTCCATACCAGGGCTAAAAAGAAAACTGCGGCGATAATATATTTATACGGTCGCTTAAAGGCATAGAGAGAGCACAATAAAGCTATTCCCATCATTTTACTGAACACATTGGGGCCGTTCAGACCAAAGTGCACGCTTCTATCGAAAAAACCATTTCTGTATTTATAAAACAGCGCAAATAGTAGAATAGAAAAAAATAACATCACCGTCAGCTTAGCGATATCTTTATGATGTAGATTATCCTGTATACACATCATCGCGGCGGTCACTAACCAGGACACCATAAACAAGTTAATAAACTTATGCAGTCCATATTCCAGCGCTTCGACATAGAAGAAGCTGATTAATCCAACTAACAAAGGTGATAAATATAAAAAAGTTTGAAATATATACTCGGCTTTATTTTGTAGAAGTATCCATAGAAATGTAGCAATACACATTAAAATATTGACCGGGATACCCGCTACTACCACCCTTTCACTGACGCCTACCTCACCGACAATAAGGATAAGAAGCACCACAAATACCATGAATTTGTTGAGTGTTAATTCCTCACTATTACAGGAAGGAAATCTTTCAATTTTTATCACATATCACCGTTAATATTCATTCGACTATTGATAATTAACATCACCTTCGGGAAGGTTAATAGTCTATTAAAAAACAGTTATTACTTTGTAAGGCAATATTTATAGGCAGTACTATCAGTGCTTTATATGGCCTTTTATAAGGTTCAATATCCATAGCCCTATCTCTCCCTTATCATCATTCACTGTCGTTTTTTCATTGCATATTATTCGATATTTATCAGCATAGTTTTTTAGTAGAGCATGGCTCTGTGCAGATGATGTTAGCCATAAAATCATGCTAATAGACATTCGTATACCTACATATACCTTTCACCGCTATAATTTAACAAGAATAACAATAGCGCCTTTCTGTTAAGCTATCCGTCTATATATATCTAGTCAAAGATAGGTAAAATAACTAGTAATAGTTTCATCTATTACTCTTGTTTTATAGCAGGCCTAACGCGATTTTTAAGGCAGTTTCTCACTGTAATTACAGGATTTTTTTATGGCTTTAACTGTACCAAATCAATTATACATAACTTGATGATTCTTAAATCTCTGCTAAAACCAATAAGACGTATTATTCATGGAAGACAAAAGCACTGCTGCTTCGTTACGATGGACAATTTTCATATCCACTAAATAATTATTGGATAATGTCATGTCAACAATCACCTTTTCCAACTGGCCTTTCTTCACGGCCGAAGAAGCGAATAAAGCTTCAGATATTTTGCTTAGTAATAAAGTCAATTACTGGACTGGCCAGGAAGGCCGCGAATTTGAAAAAGAGTTTTCAGAATTCGCAGAGTCTGATCATGCCATCGCCGTTGCCAATGGCACGTTGGCGCTTGATCTCGCCTTGCATGCACTGAGTATAGGTGCCCGTAACGGCGGCTCGGCCGATGACGAGGTTATCGTCACTTCTCGCACCTTCTTGGCCTCTGCTAGCAGCATTATCTTTGCCGGTGCAAAACCCGTTTTTGCCGATGTAGACATCAATAGTCAAAACATCACCAAGCGCTCGGTAGCCTCGGTTTTGACCCCCCATAGCCAGGCAATTATCGCCGTGCATCTTGCAGGCTGGCCCTGTGATATGGACAGCCTGTTAGAACTCGCCAGTGAACATAATCTGCGTATTATCGAAGATTGTGCCCAGGCCCATGGTGCACGCTATAAAGGCCGCAGTGTCGGTGCGTTGGGAGATATTGGATGCTGGTCATTTTGTCAGGATAAAATCATGTCCACCGGTGGCGAAGGAGGCATGGTCACCACCAATAATAAACAGCTATGGAAAAAGATGTGGGCCTTTAAAGATCATGGCAAAAATTTCGATACGGTTTACAAGGCCAATCACGCGCCTGGTTTTCGCTGGCTGCATGAATCCTTTGGTACTAATTGGCGTTTAACCGAGATGCAATCTGCCATAGGCCGCCTGCAATTAAAACGTATGCCTGAGTGGACTAAGAGACGACAAACCTATAGCAGCATGATCAATCATGCCTGTGCTGGAATTTCAGCCTTACGCATTCCTCAGGTACCCGATGACATTGAGCATGCCTGTTATAAACACTACCTCTTTATTAAGCCCGAGGAACTGGCTGAGGGATGGAACAGAGATAAGATCATAGCAGCCATCAATGCCGAAGGCGTGCCCTGCCTACAAGGCAGTTGCTCGGAGGTGTATCTGGAGAAAGCCTTTAATAACACCGATTATCGCCCCGAGAAACGCCTGCCAATAGCCAAGCTACTGGGGGAAACCAGCCTGATGTTTTTAGTGCATCCAAGTCTGGCACTGGAATCCATTCACCATACCGTGGCAACGATTAACAAGGTCTTCCAGCAAGCCAGTGTCAACACTCTCTATAGCCCGGTAGTGCGACGTCATCCTGAAGCAGCTGCATCTGCTAGACTACATTAAGCATGCAGTCATTCTTTCCATTATTTAAGGAGCCGTAATTCAAGGAGTCCATTTATGGAGAAACCACATCACGACAACAGTAAAAAGATGAATCTATGGGACATGGTACGTCAGGCCTTCTCATTGTTGGCCCAAATTCAAACCATGAAAAATTTTTCTGAGGCTACTGAACAGCTTGAACACAATATGTTACCGCTGATATTGGCTGGAATAATGGCGATATTTATCTTCATAGGCATCTGTTTTACAGCCGTCTTCTTAGTACTCAATAGTGCAGGCGTATTATAGCCGGTTCGCATTCCACTTATGGTTCAGCGTTCTAAGGTTTTAACGCTAAGGCGACTCACTATTTCGCTAAATGCCACAGTACACGTTCACTTAAATACCCGCTGACCTCCAGCTGCTGCCACTGCGCGTTGAACTCATCGAAATGGTGAAAGTAGGCCGAGTTTTTTGACATGACAAAATACAGCGGTAAATCCTCCAGAATCCAGCTGGGCCCCAGCGCCAGACCCTGCGCCTTAGCCAGCACCTGAATGATATCCAGGTCACCGGCTATCGCATCGACGGTTTCACTGGCTAATAATCGCATCTGCTCTGGGATCTTGCGGGTGCTTTTGGTCTTCATGCTATCTATATCGGGTAATAGCTCTCCCAGCCTGACCTTATCCAACACACCAATGCTCAAGCCCGTTAGATCATGTTGCTGTAATTGCTGATTCACCGCAGTGTTCTTCGCCAGAGCAACAATGCCCGTCTGAATAGTCCAGTAGTGGTGGCCTAGTTGAATATGCCTGAGATTAGCCGGCACCAGCGTAGCCGACATATCACACTTGCCATTCTCTATCATATTAATCAGTTTGGCGTAATGCAGAGCGACGATATGGTAGCGTTCGATGCCCATCTGTTTAAACAGGGCGCGGTAGAGATCCGGATAAATGCCCTTGCTTCTGTCGCCCTTAACATGGGACCAATAAGGCAGATCGATGATACAGGCGGTCACCGCGCGACCATGTTCATCGTTGGCGCTGACAGGATGAGAGCCGAAGAACAGCAGAGCTATATAAATGAAATGCAAAGACAATACGCGCATAACGCTCACTTCCTCGCCGACAACAGTCGATAGTGCCCGGCAAATACCGGGCACCAGCGTGCAGTTAAGTATAGTCGTTTATTTCATCATCACGGCGCGCAGCGCTTCTTCGGCGATGGCGGCCATATCATCGAGGAGGTTCGCAGGGGTATTTAGCGGCGGGAAGAAATACAGCGTATTGCCCAGCGGCCTTAACAACGCGCCGCGTTTAACCGCCTCCTGATACACCTGATACCCCAGACGCTGCTGGGCATCAGGTGTAGTGCCGTCTGGGAATTGAATATCGGCGGCGGCCACATAGCCCAAGCCTCGGAAATTGGTTAAACAGCCGGTGTTATCACCGATTCTCTGCAAACGCTGTTGCAGCCCGGCGGCATTGGCGCGTACATGAGCGAAAGTCTGCTCCTGCTCATAGACCTGAAATGCACCCAGGGCCGCGGCGGCCGAGATCGCGTTGCCGCAATAGGTGTTGGAATGCATAAAAGCCTTGCCGGTCTCGTAATCATCATAGAATGCGTCATAGATACTGTCGCGTGTCAGCACTACCGACATGGGCGTAAACCCTGCCGTCAGCCCCTTAGACATCACCGCATAGTCGGGCGTGATGCCGGCCCAGTCACAGGCCAGATATTGTCCAGTGCGCCCCATGCCGGTCATGATTTCATCGGCAATTAAATGTACATTATTGTCCGTAGCCCAAACACGCAGTTTGCGTAACAGATCGGCGCTATAGATCAG
>JABSRQ010000213.1 GCA_013215055.1 Pseudomonadales bacterium
GAGGTGGCTAGGAGCAAGATATTTTTAGCTGGGGTTTATCAGGCCATTCAAGATTTACTCGATACCCAAGATCGTATTAATATTCTATATGCAGGTACTGGGCCTTACGGTTTGTTGTTGGTGCCGTTACTGCCGTTGTTTAAAAAGGCCAATATCGTCGTCACGCTGCTAGAGGTTAATCAGCTTAGCATCGAGGCGGTGGAGAAGCTGGTTAAGGCGTTAGGGGTAGAAGACTGCATTGATCAGATTATTCTGGCCGATGCGACGCAATGGCAGCCCTCACCCGGGAAAGCCTTTGATTTGATTATTTCGGAAACGATGAAGGCTATGTTAAGGCGTGAGCCCCAGTTATCTGTATTTAGTCATTTACAGCAATTTCTTGCAGAGAACGGGCAGCTTATACCCGCTGAAATTTCATTGGATGCTTGGTTATCTGATTCTAGTTTTGAACAAAAAATACGTATGGGTGAGGTAGCGCCTGGCAGCTATCAGCCTAAACATATTAGCCGTTTTTTCCAGTTAGATCTAACCACGGCTAAACAGTTATATGCTGGTGATCATTCAAGTTTGCAAGGGGAAATGAAAGTACCTGATTATGATGTGTTAAATAATCAGTTGAAGATGACAACAGAAATTCGTGTATATAAAGATCATGTCCTGCGTGAGTATCAATCAGATCTAACGCTGCCTCAGTTTTTTCATAAGGTTAAACCTAAGCCAGGCTGCGATATCGATTTTTCTTACCGTTTTGATCCGTTGCCTAAATTTCACTTCAACTTTGATGCTATTACGCTGGATGAAAATTTGCCGGATATTGATGATGTTGGTAAATTGGGGCTGTATGGCATTAAAAGGATCTGGCATAAAGCTGCATTAGAAAAACAGGGTAAAAATCAGCAGCTGAAGACAAATGAATTTGAACACGATAGGGCGTTTATGGATGCACTGGGTATTGGTCTTGAACAGTGGTTAGCTCAAGCTTATCAATGTAAGTCTTTTGATCAATTTGAATCTTGGTTAGCCTCTTGTTGTGGTGAATTGACTGCATTAGAGAAAATGGTTTGCAATGATTTGTTGATGGATAACAAATAGGTTTTCTAAACTGTATTTTTCTTATCCAGTGCTGATGCAGTTCAGCATAGATAATACCTCTATTATATCAGTGTTTTTTCTCACATGAATAATGTTGGCTATACCGCAGTTTGTAAAAAATTGATGTTAATTAGCGGTTTATATTTTTACAGTGTAAGTCGATGAGGAATCTAGAGTTCCAGTTTATAGCGAGCTTACAGTGGTTGACTGCCAAGTCCTGCTGAACTTCGAGGTGACATTAGAGAGCTTAATTGGATTGCATGTTCTGCGATTTACCTTTTTAGGATGATGTTTAAAGTATCCATGTTTAATGTGCTGGTTTTTTTAATTTCGAGACACTATTATATTGTTAGATTGTATATTTTTTGTGTTATATTTTTTGTACTGCTAATACTGGCCATGGGCTTGTAGTTTGCATATATAGTTAACGAAGAACCTAAACGCGCAATTAAATAGTGTGGTTAAGAAAAATATTGGATGTGAAACTGATTTATTTACATACTTTTATTGACTTAAATAAAATTGTGTACAAATATCGATCAGCTAAATAATAAAAATAGTCTATTTAATAGACATGTTGCTCTTATATATTCATACCGTAACTTAAATCTGTTGCGAGTTTGCCAAACTGATCATTTTCAAAAGGGAAAGCTGTGAGTCGTATCCTTGAAACGGAATACCAGCAAGTGTTGAACGAACCGGAACTTCAGCAGCAGAGTGTTTGTGAGCAAGAGGAGATAGATCCTTTTTTACATGCACAGGCATTAAATAATAATTGGCAGGCGCTACAATCTGATGTCAATTTAAAGGGCAGTTTACAGCAACAGCTTCGCGAACAAATAGCCGCTGAGGATCAAACCTCGATTAATCAAACCGATCTTAGTGCAAGTGCTATCTCTGTTGTAGAGGAAGCCATACTTTCACCTGAACTAAATAAATCTGCTTTGGATGAAAAACTGAATACGTTGTTTGATCGGCAGTGTCGGGTTTATGCTGAAGCTAATATTCCTAAAATGTTAAGAACTCGGCAATATATATGTGCTTCGGGTTTAGTGATTTCCCCCGACCATTCTATTACGACTATCAGGGATACCTTACGTGTGCGGGCATTTATGCGCGGCATCGATCAAGGATTAAAACAATTACGACAACGCTTTAGTGGCCAGTTACATATTGCTTACCCTGCCTGTGGCCCCTTTGCTCCACTGTTATTGCCATTGTTGAGTTATTACAAACAACAAGGTTTGTATTCCTCCCAAGACATCACCGTGACCCTTGTAGATATTCAAGAAGGTGCGGTTATGGCATTAAGTGCTCTGGTTAAAGCACAAGGCGTTGAGGAGTATATTCAGGAGATTGTGTGCACGGATGCAAGCGAGTTTAAACCACAAAAACCTGTGCATATGGTTGTGCTGGAAGCGATGCAGCATGGATTCAGCCGTGAGGGACATTTTGTGTTGGCCAAGCATTATGCCAAACTCATGGTTGATGATGGTGTATTTATTCCGCAGCAGATCTCTATTGGTGCAATGCTAAATGTGGCTCAACGTGAATATGTAGATCAATGGGGTGAAGGAAGTGAAGCAGGTTCAAGAGATGCAATTCTTGCTGAGCGGACTGATTTAGGTGAAATATTAAATGTTAATGTGCAATCGCTGCGCATGCTTAAAGAGCGGGTGATGGATGAAAGTACTCAATTGGTTGAATGTGAAACGCTTGGCCTTCCTTTTTTGAAAGAAAATCATGATAAACAAACCCTTATGATTTATGCCAAGGTCAATGTTTTTGGCGATGAATGGTTGGGTGAATATGAATCGGGCATTACCCATCCATTACCTGACTTGCAGGTTTGTATCAACTTTACGCCTAGAGATGCACGCCCGGGTGATCTTCTGGTGAACTCCGGAGACCGGTTGACATTTTATTATTGTATGAATGGATTACCTGGTTTTTTGGTGACAAAAGCGGTGCCATCTGCTGATCAAAAACGTGTTTTGACAGAGAATTCTCTCAGTGATTCTATGGAGGCTTGTAATGTCTGATCTCCAGCCAAGAGTGAAACCGAAGGTTGTTGTTTTTGCTTGTAGTGGTTTTGCCCTGCAGGTTATTCATTTTTTATTTCAGAATAAACAATTGGCTGGCGTGATATTACCAGACCCTGCAGAGTTGGGTGCTGGGGCTAGCGAGGTGAATATTTTAGCGGCTCAATTACAGCAAATGGGCGTTGATTTTGAATGTTGTTGTAAGGGGAAGTTACCTTTAATTTGTCAGAAACTGGATGAGTGGCAGGTTAATTTAGGCCTTATCGTCACTTTCCCACATAAATTACCGGTAGAGATAATCACTTATTTTGAGTTGGGAGTATTTAATCTTCATGCTTCGAATTTACCTAAATACCCCGGAGCTAATCCTATTTACTGGCAAATCCGCAATCAGGAAACCGAAACGGCCGTAGTTCTACACCGAGCAGAAAAAACAGTGGATAGTGGCAATATAGTTGCTGAGCGTTCAGTGCCGATTGAAGCTCTAGATACGCTTCCCAGTCTGTCAAACAGATTAGCTTACGAATCATCCTTGCTCGTTGCAGATTTTTTGGATGCGCTTGTTGAAAATGGGAAACCGAATAAAGATGAGGCTCAGGCCCGTAATGATATCGATTCGGATATTAACTTACCTGGTTTATATAAGGCTTCTCGCCCCAATCAGCAGGATTTTGATATTGATTTTACAGCCATGGAAGCTGAAGAAATAAGTGCGATCTGCCGTGCGGGAAATGGTCAGCCTTATGGTGCAGTCATTTATATTAAGAATGTACCGGTGAATGTGTTTCAGGCAACGCCGGTAGACTATCAAACTTATGGTACAAAGCCCGGTACGATTATTTTTATCGGTGATCCAGAAGGATTGATCGTGTCAGTTAAAGAGGGCGCATTGCGCCTGGATGTATTAGGCAGTGCCGATGGTGTATTTAGTGGCCTAGCCTTTGCAGAACGTTTTCAACTTGATGCGGGAGAGCAATTGCTGTCCGCATCGCATTCACCACTAAAAAAGCAGGCTTGAGGGATCAATCATGGATAGTCCATTTATAGGCACAATTTGTACTTTTGGTTTTAGTTTTAACCCAAGGAATTGGGCATTCTGTAGCGGCGCATTGCTGCCAATCAGTCAAAATTCGACGTTATTTTCATTGCTGGGCACTACTTATGGTGGCGATGGACGAACGACCTTTGGCCTGCCTGATTTAAGGGGCCGAACAGCAATGAGTACTGGTCGGCATCCAGGAAGCCCTTTTGATTGGCGTATGGGGCAAACAACAGGTGTGGAAACTCATACTATAAATATAAACGAAATGCCTAATCATAGCCATGTGGCGTCTTTTACGCCTGGCAGTGGCGATACGAATGCGGAGCATAACGTGTCAACTGACAAGGCAACTTTAGACGTTCCTACAGAAGGCGCTTATCTGGCTGCCAATGATGGAGGCAGAAGTGCAGGCGTTCTCATGTACCGTGCAGATGCAGGAGAAGGTACTGTAAAACTAGGAGGCGTTGGAGGCGGTAGCGGAGTAGGAGGAAGTGTTAGCCTTCAATCAACAGGCGGTAGTCAAGCGATAGGGCTTATGCAGCCCACTTTAGCGTTGAATTATTGTATTGCTCTTGAAGGGCTGTACCCTTCACGTAATTAATATCGCGAGTTACCCGTGTATCTTACGGGTGCTATTTTTCGAGAAAACAGGCTGCCCGTTGGGCAGCCTGTCTCGGTTATAAATTAATAAAAAATATAGAAAGCCAATTGCTGGGGCGTTAAGGGATAGATATGAATAAATGGATAAGCCAGGTATCAGCCTTGTGGTTAATGAATCTACTACTTCTTACTAACCACGTTTATGCAGAATCAGTATCGGTGCATGCCCCGCTAGCAATAAGTGAATTGGTGATTATTGATGAGGCCGTAGCTGAAAGGCAGTGGTTTTATCGCAATTTAAAGCCTGGTGTTGAAATAAAAGAAATATCTTCTGCAAGCAATGGCTTGCTTCAACTCAATCAGATTCTATCCGAATATCAACACCTTGATGCACTGCACATCGTTTCACATGCAAGCGATGGTGAAATTTTTCTGGGCAATAGCAAAATAACAAGCGAGACATTACGCAATGAAGATTTGTTATTTGACCGACTTAATAATGTGTTAGATGCCGACGCGGACTTACTTTTTTATGGCTGCAACCTAGCGTCCGGCGAAAAGGGTAAACAGTTATTGTCTTTTATTGCCGATAAAACGGGAGCTGACATTGCCGCTTCGACAGACTTGACTGGTGCCGTCACACAGGACGGTGATTGGGATTTAGAATTTACCTTAGGGAAAATCAATACTGTTATGCCTTTTGATGAAAACGAGTTAAAGACGTACGCTCATATTTTTCCCACGTTTACTGGGCTGGGCGGGGATAATTCAGGCGGTTCAGGTTTTAAATCACTGACCGATGTAAATTGGGTTGTGAGTAATGATTTTACCGCGGATTCAGGGGATATATATTGGGATAATAATATTGCAACCAATAAAACATTAACGCTAAAGGCTGATGGTGTGGATGCTGCGGTAGTGGATGTGAGTGCATTGACTTTGTTTTCTTTTGTCGCAAGCGGAATTCATTTAAGCGCAAGTTCAACGATAGTTTTCAGGGACGATGTAGGGACGGTTCTGCAAACAATGACACTTGATGGCGTCACAGAATTAACGGATAGTGATACAGATATTTTTGCTTTTTTTGATAATAACACTACCTCTCCTGTCACTGGAGTAGCTCAAATTGATTTTAATTTTACGATTGTTGGTTGTTGTGTTAATGGCAATAATTTTCAAAACTTAACGTTCAAAAATATTAGTTATTCGAATGTGGTTGCCCCCAATTCAAATACTTCTCCTGCTATATCCATAGCTAATGGCAGCTTGGCTTATAGCGAAAATGCAGTGGTCACTCAAGTAGACTCTTTAGCAACCTTAAGCGACGATGATGGGGATGCCGATTGGGATGGTGGCACGCTAGTTGTCCAGATTACCGCTAATAACGAAGCGGCTGATGAGTTATCTATTCCAGATGATGTTGTGGGAGATATCAATACATTAGGTAGTAATATTCGAGATAATACCACGGTGATAGGATCTCTCAGTGCATCGGAGGGCAGCGTCAGCAGTGGCACTGCACTAACGATTACCTTTAACAGCAACGCGACAAATGCGCTTGTGCAGCAAGTGGTGAGAGCGATACATTATCGCAGTAGTTCTGAGGACCCTGGTACTTTAAATCGCACCATCACCTTTACCGCAACTGATGCCAGTGCCGCATCGGTCAGCGATACACGTACACTTATTGTTACCGCCTTAAATGATGAGCCGACTCTATCCGCAACAGGCAGTGATCCCACCTTCACCGAAGGTGGAGGCGCACAAGGTCTGTTCAGCAGTGCATTGGCCTCTACCGTGGAGAGCGTGCAATCATTCAGCGCGCTAACGCTGACTGTTAACAATGTAAATAATGGCAGTGATGAAGTGCTGAGTTTTGATGGCTCGAACGTGCAACTAACCCATGGATTTAATGTGGCATCAACCACTACCAATAATTTGAATGTCTCAGTATCGCTTGCAACTAACACTGCAACCCTTTCTTTTTCTGGTGCAACACTCGGTACAGTCGCACTGCAAACCCTGATCAATGCCGTTAGCTATACAAATAATAGTCAAAACCCAAATACCTCTAATCGTGTTATCACCCTTATATCTCTAAGCGATAGTGGCAGCAACGCGGGTTCCAATGACAATATTAGTGCGCTGGCGATTGCATCGACGGTGTCTGTTGTCGGAGTTGATGATGTACCTACTGCCAGTTCGGTTAGTTTCTCGGGCACCTTACAAGCAGGTGAATTGCTTACCAGAAGTTATAGCTATGCGGATGTCGACAATGATATTGAAACGTCTAGCACCTTCAAGTGGTATGCCTCGGATGATGCGGGCGGCACCAATAAAACCCAGATTGCGACGACAGAAAACTTTACCTTAACCGCGTCACAAGTGGGTAAATACATCAGTTTTGAAGTGACGCCGGTGAATGCCAATGCGTCAGGCTCAGCGGTAGAAAGCAGCATTAATAGCACGGCCATTATTGCTGCCGATACAGCACCAACAGCCACTTCAGTTAGTTTCTCG
>JABSRQ010000214.1 GCA_013215055.1 Pseudomonadales bacterium
TGGCCAGTATGTCGACTATCTGTGCCTGCTTGTACTGATCAGCAGTGATGGCCACAACCTCGGTAAATTCCAGGCTCATTGTCGACATACTGGCCATGGCAGTGAAGGCCAATATGCCAGATTTGACCAGTGTGCTCAGTTTGATGCGATGATTTTTTTTCATGATATTTCCCTTCTAGGATTTTTTATTGAACCTTCCATTCACTCAAGTTCCGTGAGTAAACCACAAGTTATCATGATGTTTTATAAAATGGAATATATTCCGAATAATATTATTATCGGAACATATTCAGTTTGCAAATATAGAAGTATTAACGGGTAAATGCTTCAAAATCCATGTACCGCCTGATGTTTTCATTGTTATAAATGGTTTCAATAAAGACAAAGCTGCCCGATTAAAACCAAGAATACTCCCATGTTAAAATCTTAAGTTCTAACAAGGGAATATTGGCAACAGTAGTTTGAGCAGCGTAGCCGTTGAGGCATTGTGTGATCGATAAGGAGACGTAAATCGAGGCTTTATCTCACAGTCTTTTGTTTGTAAACGGATTCTTTGTCGGTTAACATTCCATGGATTATTGACGCCAGTGTTTACTTATAATATTCGTTAGAGTTTCACTATCAATCGTAGTAAAACCCACATAAAAAATGGAAGTGTCATGAAAGGCAATTTAGCGGTAGTCCTTATTTGTTCGGCAATTTTTTGTGGCTGTGTGCCGGAAGCCGACATTGGAACCAATAACGATCTGCCAAAAAATATTTCTGAAGTCACTATAGCGGGCTGGGTAGGGGAGCAGAATAGCCAATTGATGTTGCCCGCCAGTGTCGATGGTTACGAGTTTTATCGTTCAAGCGAAGAAAACTGTGACTTAATGAATTATGCCAGCTGTGCCCATGGGCAAATGGATATTCTTGTCAGTGAAGCTGTGACAGATACCGCTTTTACATTAACGCAGTCTGCGTATTACGTGCTTAAAAACAGCGATAAAACCAGTAACATCCTAAGCCCAGTAATAAAGCAGCCAGATTTTTCCAAGCGTTATGCGCATCAAACGGTTGTATTTAAGGACAAAATTTGGCTGATAGGCGGGCATGATGGCACGGAAAAAAATGATATCTGGTCCTCCAGCGATGGCATCAACTGGACACTTGAAAACAGCGCCGCGGCTTTTTCAGCACGTTTCGGTCATCAAAGCCTGGTATATAAAAATAAGCTTTGGCTTATTGGAGGAGACGACGGCTCCTATAAAAATGATGTCTGGTCTTCAGCAGAAGGCATAACTTGGGAGTTAGAAACCAGTACTGCGAAGTTTTCGGCACGTTACGGTCATCAAACCCAGGTTTTTAAAGACAAATTATGGACGGTTGGCGGATATACTGGCCCCGAAATATTAAACGATGTCTGGTCTTCGGAAGATGGTATTACCTGGTCATTGGAAAATAGCAGTGCCGATTTCTCTGCCAGGTTAGGCCATCAGTTGGTTAATTTTGATGACAAACTATGGTTGATTGCTGGAGGCTTTGGCACCGTATTTAATAATGATGTGTGGTCTTCGATTGATGGTGCCAATTGGGATTTGGTCAAAGCTTCAGCAGCTTTCCCTGCACGCTACGGTCATCAAAGTGTCGCTTTCAATAATAAACTCTGGGTCATCGGTGGTCATGATGGCAGCCGATATAATGATGTGTGGTCCTCAGAGGATGGCATAATCTGGACGAATCATACTAATGCGGCAAGCTTTGATGCGCGCATGTATGCTCAAAGCTTTGTTATCAATAATATGATTTGGCTTATCGCGGGCACTGGCTATGGTGAAAGTTATAACGACATCTGGACATCCGTGGATGGTGTAGTATGGCGACAAGGTTTTATTGATACTCTCACTTTTCCATAGTTGATCACTTCACAGGCTCTGTGAATAGGAAAGTGGAGCCGGTTAGGGTTTGCCCCCGAGTTGATGTTTGTCGTTATTATGCTCAAGGCGTAAAAACAACGCAGATGTGATGAAACGTTAAGCAATATACTCGCGGGGCTCTTCTGCTCCGATGCTGTACTTATCACCGAAACTTGGGTAAAGAGGCCTATCATTTGATGCAAGAACAACCTGCACCTGTCACTGAAAAGAGCATTATCTGGCTTGTGGCCGCCGTTCAGTTTATCAATATTGTCGACTTTATGATGGTGATGCCGCTGGGCCCTGACTTGGCTAAAGGGCTGGGTATGGCGAGCAGCGATATTGGTTATATTACCGCAGCCTATACCTTTGCCGCCGCTACTGCTGCGATTATAAGCGCAGCTTACATTGACCGATTTCGCCGCAAACCGGCTTTACTGTTTGCCACTGCGGGCTTATCTGCCGCTACCCTTGCCGCAGCCATGGCGCATAATACCGAGCAGCTGCTGATCGCGCGTATTTTAGCGGGTTGTTTTGCTGGGCCTGCCACCTCTATTGCTATGTCACTGCTGATCGACCACATTCCTGTAGAGCGCCGTGGTCGGGCGATGGGCAAGGTGATGGGGGCATTCTCGGTGGCCGCGGTGATGGGGGTGCCGCTGGGTATGCAGTTAACGATCTGGTTTAGCTGGCAGGCGCCGTTTGTGTTGATAGGCGCTAGCGGCTTAGTGGTTACCGCGCTGGTGTTGTGGTTATTACCAAAGGGCGAGATACCGAATAGCTCAGGCAAGAATGTTGCGCTGGGGCCGTTGCTGAGAGAGCCGGGTGTGGGGTTTAGCTATGTTATGACGGGCGCGGGCATGCTGGGCGGGTTCTTGTTAATTCCGAACTTTTCCGCCTATTTTCAATTCAACCTGGATTATCCCCGCGAGCATATTGGCACGCTTTATTTGGTAGGGGGTATTGCTAGCTTCTTCGTATTGCGTATTGCAGGGCAGCTCGTCGACCGATTCGGCTCCACCGGTGTTGGATGGCTTGCCTGGTTTTGTAGTGCCTCTATCGTCTATCTCACTTTTGTACTCTTGGTTGAACTTCCTCTGTGGCTTGTGTTTGTTATCTTTATGTCAGCTAACGCGATGCGTAACGTTGCCATTCAAGCGTTAGCGAGTCGGGTACCTTCGGCCTCTACACGAGGGGCTTATATGTCGTTGCAATCGGCGACTAGGCATATAGCAACAGGCTGTGCTGCATGGGGTTCAAGCCTCATTTTAGTCAGTGGGGATGATCAAAAATTACAGCATTTTGATAGCTTGGCCTGGATGACGATTATCATCTCTGTGTTTGTGCCTATTGCTATGCATCTCACTCAATATAAGTTAATTCAGCGTGATGCTTAAACGCGATAGCCGCGATGTGCATTTGTTCAGTGGTGAGGTGAGGTGAGTGGTGGTCAATGCCTGGCTAAGCCTCTGCTTCTAATCTAGGCGCTGTTCAGAGCTATCAAGGTATCAATGGGGCAGAATCATTGAAACCAATAAACATTTCAATGACTCTGCGCCCTTGATTGCTGTGCCCTTGATTGTGAGTTACCTAGACGCTATCTGTTAGGATCATCGGGATTGATATAAAATGGTTACCCCCGATTAGACTTAAAAAAACAAGACTGATAGCATCAAGGCTTAATAACGCATTCATGCTTATCAAATAAGGAAATACTGGTGATCGAAGGTTACACACAAATCAAACGCGAATTTTATAGCAACTCACTCAAAGAGTGGTTTTTCTGGTTGCTGGGTTCACTTATCGCCGTTGTTCTCATACGCTGGTTTTCCAATCAATACGGTGCTCCTGAATATCCTTTTCATATTTGGGTTTCTGCGACCTTATACCTATGGTATATCTCGTCTATCAGCTTAATTATTAGCAGCACCTATTTTATTGCGCGTGCGGCACAAACCTTTTTAGAGCGACGTGAAAAACACCCGCAAAAACCTCACGCGGTAGATTTAAGTAAAGATATCGTCCGGGTTAAAAACATTAAACAACGCGCTGCGATTATTGCTATTGTTGGTCATCTTTTGAATGCTGTATTTGTTTATTTTGTTGCAGGTTTAATTCCTGATATTACAGGTGATTTTCGTTTATACGCTGTGTTTGGTGTTATCGCCATTGCGGTACTAAAACCTTCCATGATGGCATTAAATGCCATACGTTTAGAGATTTTCGGCATGATGGAAGAGGCTGATTACCCGCAGAAATCTGTGGCTGACTTATGGTCTGTCGTGGATGAGTTCACCGATTATGAAAAGCGACTTGAATCTATCTTTGAGCGTATTGACGATGCGGAGAAACACAGCAAGGAAAACATCGATCAGGCTTTACTGGAATTTCTGGAAAAACTTGAAGCATTCAAACAGCAATTACGTGACGAGTTTGAACAGCAAGTTCAAGCTTTTAAAGTTTCAGATACTGCCCGTGAAGATGCTTACCATGCATTGCAACTAGCCCAGCAGCCGCTGACTAAAGAAGTGAGTAAAATCCTTAATGAAATTCAGTCACTAAAAGCCTTTGTGATTGAGTTACGTGACAAAAATATTAAAGGAGAACAACTAATGTCAGCGTTAAAAGAGTTTGGCATTGATTCACTTGCAGATCTTAATGTAAGTTTTCAGAAGTCTATTACCCAGCGCAATCCTGTATTAGAATCGGCTGGATAGTCACTCGCTTAATGAACCAAGGGGGGCTAAGGGGCTAAGGGGGCAGGGACCAAGGGGGCAGAGTCATTGAAACCAATAAACATTTCAATGACTCTGACCACCTTGGTTTAGCCCCCTTGGTTTAATTGATAGCGTACTTTTTATCACTGCAGCGGTAAAATATGGCGGTGAAATCACTGTTGACCAAGGGTGTTATTCAGCAACAGGCGTGGTTTTCTATCCTGCCTATTTTAATGGACTGTTCGTATTTAATTCTGGCAACAATGGTTGGGTTCGAAATACCGTTTATAGGTATTCTTCTATCCACGATGTGTTTTACCGTTGCAGCTGTATTGATCCATCTATAAAAGTGTTTTATGGTGATTTTTTTCATCAAGGACGTTCACTTTATCATGGCTGATATTTTCAACATCTCAACACCCCGGATCTTATGTATCACTTTAACGGCAACCGTGATACTCACACTTGTATTCCCAGCACTGGCTGTTCTGCTGGATTTGACCTTTATCGATACGATATCTGATGCCGATCAAGTACGCGAAATAATAGCCGCCATGACAACAGAACAGCGTACGGCACATGCCTGGATCACAGGCACCATCGATGCCCTATATCCCTTGTCCTATGGTTTATTATTTGCCGGCGCGGCTATCAAGTATTTCCCAAGGGTGGGAATATATCTGGCTATTCCAGCTCTGTTAGCGATTCCTGTCGATCTTATTGAAGGCCTTATCCAGATCCTGGCATTAACCGGCACGGCCGACTGGCTATCTGTGAAAGCTATTATTACCCCGATAAAAACGTCACTGTTTTTAACAGGTTTATTCATCGCGTTAGCCGGTTTGATGCAGGCTAGCTACTTGAGCTTTGTCAAAAAACGCCATTCCAGCGAAGCCTAACAGTATGCATTGCCCAAGTAGTCTAAAGCGTGACAGGGTAACAGCTAAGATTTATCCAACTAAGGAATCAGTGGTGCATGATGTGAATGCATACATTGCTTCACAACAGCCGCAGGCTGCTTACGACCATTGGAGATGACGCCAATGGCATTTGAAGTTGTGCTTAACAACGTATCCGATTTTAGTTGACCAGAACAGTTTTCTTGATTGCGATGAAGTGACAACACAAATACTATTTGTAGATAATTTTATTTATACATAAAAGAAGAATGTCGATATTGCATCGGCCATTTTTTAATTAAAATACTATTTCAATGTTATAGGGAATTAACATGAAAGTAATAATTTCAATGTTTTTTATATGGACATCCGTTGTTCATGCAACTGAAGTAACAAAATTCAACATTACCACCGAAAGAGGTGATGTCATTGAAGCTCAACTGCACACGCCAAAGAATATCCAAGGAAAGGTTGCCGCTATTCTGATTGCACCTGGGAAGGGGTATCATATGGAGCTGCCTCTAGTTAAACAACTTGCTGAGAAAGCTGCTGAAAATAATATCATTAGCTTACGATTCAATTGGCATTTCTTTACTAGTAATGGAACTTCCTCCGAGGATTTATCAAAAGAAGTCCAAGACATGACCGCTGCTCTAAAGTACCTCAAGAGTCTGCCAAATGTTGATACGTATAAAATCATGGTTGCCGGAAAATCTCTTGGCTCTGTTGTCGCCTACAAAATGTTTAAAAGAAATCCATATTTATTGTCTTTGTATTTATTGACTCCACTTTGTACTTGGCATTGGGATGAGCAAGGCAAGCAAGTATACCCCTTCCCTATAGGAGAAATGAAATATCCCAAGCTTAACGATGAATTGAGACCTGTTCATATAACTCTTGGAAATAAAGACGTTCTTTGCATGCCTGAAATGCTTTATGACTTTCTAAAAGTATCGAATGGGAATATATCTACGACAGTATTTGGTGGGGATCATGGAATGAATCTCAGGAAATGGCATGATCCAACATACAAAGATAGAAATGAGGCCAATGTTAAAGCGGCAGTGGACACCACTTCACACTGGATGAATTTACATCTTACTAAGTAAGCTTAGTTAAATAACTTAAAAACATTTTTAGGTTTTTGGAAGTACAAGATCTAGACGAGAAACAAGGTCATAAAGATCGACTTCTCTAATTATCACTTTTTATTATCGTTAATTACTGATTCTGGAATCGTTAGCAGGTTAACCTTATATGCGGCTATGCGCATCTGTTCAGTGGTAATGTGAGCACGGTAGAAGCCTCAAGTTCTGATCAGGGTATGACTGATAAGCAGGGCAGTGATGATCGCATCAGTTTGTTAGAGATGCCGATGGCGGATGATATTAATCCGTTAAAGCAGCTGGTGGAACAGCTGACTTCCTGAATGACGGGCTAGCTCTGCTGCCACAGCATCTGCTCCGGCCTGAATAAATCCCTTTAGTTGATAATCGGGGTAAGTCTTGCAGAGGATTTTTTCCAGGCAGTTTTTCTGTTCACAGGTCAGGGCATTTTCAGTACCGGCAAGCTTTGATACATGGTGACGGTATGTTTGCAGATACTGTATTTGCGCGGCAATCAGCGGGGCGGTTCTTCCTGCAGCGCCGTGGCCGGTAAAAAGTAACGGCACATCGGCAAGTTCAACGGCTAACTGCTCTAACACTGCCAGCCATTGCTGTGTGTGGCCATCATTCATAAAACCGTGCATAGTGTTAAATACCACGTCGCCGACAA
>JABSRQ010000215.1 GCA_013215055.1 Pseudomonadales bacterium
CTGAAGCACTCAAAAAGATAGGTAACCTTCCCGAAAGTAATCATCGTAAGAAACACTTTGAGGAAGCAAGTAATCAAGGTACGAAAAAGTTTAGTGAAGTACTTAATAAATATCGTAATCTCAAACCAAGATTTAAAGAATATGCCGGTAAGCAAGAAAAATCTTATTCTTATAATGCATTCCATGGACTTGCTAAAGAGACCGGATGGACATGTCCGAGCCCACAGTCTCGTATTGATATCCTTTACTGGTTTCACCAATAATCAATGCGCGTGCCTGCGCCTGTAAACTGTAAGCCAGGCCCTCAGCAGCTGAGAAGGAATTTTCACTCATCAGTATATACAGGGGCATATCTGCCATGCGTAAGCTCTCATCGATGTTGAGGCTATAAAACGGTTCTGATGTATCCGTATGGCGGGTATAAATGGTGTTCAGCAATAAGCCAGCCTCGGCATAAAAATGACTTTGCAGATATTGCACCATATCCGGTGCACCACCAAGGTTCATACGCAAGTCAATAATCAGCGCCTGGGTATTGATGACTTTCTGCAACGCTGCATGCATATTGCTCTTTGATAGCTCATCCGTCACCGAACTGAAGCGTTCAAAGGCCAGATAGCCAATATTGTTATCCAGGATTTTCGCATCCACTTCGGCGGCTACCACATTGTCGAGAAATCTGAACTTCTCTTGAATGATACGCAGATGTTTGTCTTCACTGATATTATACAGATCATTGGCTAAGGTGTCAGCAAAGGCTTGCCTGTTGTCGATAGCTGCATAGTGTCCGGATTGCTGCTGCTGATCAATCTTTGCCGCGATAGCTTCAGCCACATCCAGAAAAATATATTTATCCAATAACAGCACTTGCAGTTCCAAAACAATATCGGCTTTTTCTTCAGCTGAAACGGGGCCGTTATCAGCGCCATCATCATTGCAGGCGCTGAGGAAACTCAAAATAAAGCTCAATGCTATGAAAGATAGCGGGAAAGAAGTGGGGGGGGGGGCCGCATTGTTGATTTCCTTTTCGATGCGGCAGTATAAATTTCACTAGCCGGATTTAACAGCAGTTATGCCCGTTCCTATATTTTATCAATATTCACAGCAAAAGGATTAGGCCATCAGGTGGGAAATTTTATGTAGCGATTAGATATAAAATGACCAACATACAATAATATGAGTTCTTCAATGTATATAAAGAACTTAATTGACTGTCCGGTATTAGTTGACCTCTTCATATTTAGCTAAAAATCATTAGGTGGCCTGCCCCTAAATGCTATGTGAAACCTTCTGGAAAATATCCAAGCTACCTGGACATTCAACTTAATAATTGAGAGAGAGCGTTGCTGCGGCATCGAGATTATTTTGCTTGCTTGAAGGGGGGATTCATTAACAGAAAAAACGTTATGCTTAATCTGGCATGGATAAATTGAATGAGATGCTGGCTTGTGGTATTTATACCGTGATAATAAACGATAAAATACAACTTGACCGTTGTGATGTTAATCGCATGAACGTGGACTGCGTATAGCTGAAACTAAAGGACTACTATGGCAGTTTTAAAACACCTCTTCTTGCTAGGCATTTTACCGGTATTAGTGAATAACAGTTGGGCTATGGATCCGCAACCCAGGCAGTGGAGTCACCTGCCTATGGGAGCATCTTTTTTAGGCATAGCCTACGCAAAAACGACGGCTGATATATATTTTGATCCGGCTTTATCTTTGCAAGACGTCGAAATGGATATCGATACCATAGCCTTTAAGTATATCTATGGTTTTGAAATGTTAGGTAAGAGTGCCAGGGTTGATGTGGTATTACCTTACCAACATGGTCATTGGAAGGGACGTGTAGATGGCGTAGAGCAAGCCATTTCACGTAAGGGTATGGCAGACAGTATTGTCAGGGTCGGTATCAATTTATTGGGTGCCCCTGCGTTAAATGGTAAGCATTACCTGCAATATCGACTAGGGAAAAACAGTGAGACAATTATAGGTACAGCCATGGTACTGCGGCTACCTACCGGGCAATATGACAGCGATAAACTGATCAATCTAGGTAATAATCGTTATAGCCTGAGGCCACAATTAGGTGTAACTCATATGGCTGGTTCTTGGACTGCTGAACTGACCGCAGAGCTTAGCCTGTTCTCTGATAATACCGATTTTAACCAAGGCCAACGCTTAGAAGAAGAGGCGTTATATTTTGTACATGCACATATTATATATAGCTTTCGACCCGGCGTATGGTTAAGTGCTTCCACCGGTTTTGATGATGGTGGTAAAACTCGGGTTAATGGCAAGGTAACAACCGAGCATAAACGTAATACTGGCTGGGCGCTAAGTGCCGCATATCCAATTAATAAAAAATCTGGCCTACGTCTGAATTACGTCGCTACCGGCACCCGTGAAGATACAGGGTTGGATTCCAATACCACAACATTTAGTTACTCCCATATGTTTTGATGGCATAGACGAATCGATGGAGAAAAAATAAGATCGAGAGGATAACAATAAAGGTGATGGTCCAGCGTTTTTTCACTGGCCATTTCTGAGTTTATCAAAATTAGCTTCTGCCAATAATACTTCCGTCTTATTCTGCAGTGCTTTTTGCAAGGTGTTATCGAGTTGAACTAACACATATCCCTTTTCAATCAAGCTACCTTGAACTATAGGTAAGGCGATAAACCGCTCACTAGCGGTTGCGGTATGTGCAATTAAATCGCGCTCCAATGTGTCTAAAGCCAGATGCGTATCCTGTTTATCAGGCTGATAAAATAACGCATACTTTCTTATATCGCTGCGCTAAAAACGTCTCATTCTGGGTCTCGCTGTAGGGTGTGGCATATTCCTTGGCGGGCCATAAGAAGGTCTGCTTGTGGGTTTTGCCCTGTCATGATGCACCGGCTGATTCGAAGGCCTTGTTGATGGCTGCTGTGCAGGCTGACTATGGCCTGGCCGTGTAGAGGGCTTGTGATTGGGTGTCACGGGTTTAGAATTAAGTGTTGCGGGTTTAGAGCGAGGTTTAACCGCTTTATTTTGAATTCTATACGCAGGTGTTACCCCCTTAGGATGCACAATCGGGTGAACGGGTCTGGGTGGAATAAAAACAGGAGGTCTATAACCGGGTGGACGCCAATAAGGTGGTCTATGCCAATAATGTCTCCAATACCAAGGTTGATAATAGCTGTAACCCATATAGATAGAACCGTGTACGGTTGCAGTACCTGATGAACTAGAGCACGCCGAAAAAATAGCCGAGCTTGCCATCACAAAAAGCAGTATACAGAGCATTCTCATTACTTTTTCTCCTTGGCATATGACCATTCAACCAAGCCCATAACAGCCCCATTAGGATCGACAAATACTGCCAGCTTACCTTCCATAATGTCCTTATCAGGATTGATAATGGCAAAACCACCACCAGCAATAACCTTAGCTAAAGTTTTATCAACATCTTTAACCCGAATATAAGGCACCCATGCCGAACGATTAGCTTCTTCACCAACCTCTACAATGCCTGCTCTTGGGGTACTCTGACTAGATAAAACCATTCTTGAGACTGAATTGTTAACATCTTTCTTCATAGGAGAGTAGGGGGCCAGCGCTTGATAAAATGTCGTCATGGCCTGTACATCTCTCGCATATAAATCCAGCCAGAGTATATCTCCAATGCCGACCTCAACATCGATGGGATCACCTGAAGAGGATTTAATCACTCCAAATAACGCCCCCGCAGGATCTCGTAATAAAGCATGTCTGCCACGGCCTTGAATAGTCATGGCCTTGGATTCAATTTTAGCCCCGTGTTTTTCAGCTTCACTCACGGCCTTATCTACATTCTCTACGGACATTAAGGCAATCCAGGTAGCCGCGTCCTGTTCATCTTCTGGAGCCGTAAATTGAAAAATCCCCGCGACTGCATGCCCCTCGTTAATGATCAGCTCATATAAATCACTGGAATTCCCAGGATTATGAAACGTCCAAGAAAAAACGGATTGATAGAATTCTTTTTGTAATTTCTTATCAGGAGATGCCAAGTCAAACCAGATAAACTTACCCGGTAAAAATGATTCACTGGCGGGTGCATTTATCGCAGGTAATGAAGAGGATGCATTAACTTGAGCTCCAGCTAACAGCACCAGGCTAATGAATACCTTGCGTAAAACGTGAGTTATCGATTTTCTATTCATTATTACTCATTCCAGGCTCATGTTAGGCGCACGACAAAGCTGTCTCTGCAGTTTAGCCAAAATAATATATATCGTCATTATACGTTAAACTATACAGCCATTAAAATACGCATAGAATCTAGCTAATAGCACCTTTGTTCTCAGATTATGCTAAAAAGCACCGTTCTGTTTACATTCCTGATGGTCAGAAAATCATTTATGCTGATAAAGATGTGGTCTATCCAATCGGCACTATTATTACTAAAACCTTCTACTATCCTGCTGATTTCCGTGACGCTTATAGTGTCAACGATATCATATAGAGGCGTGTATTAATTCGTCGTGCAGACAAATGGGAACGTATCCCTTACGTTTGGGCTAACGGTGTAGCAACGCTTGCATGGGGCGGTGGTTCTAAAGACGTAACGTGGATTGATGCACAAGGCGTTCAAAAGAGCACAACTTATACAGTAGCTAATGCAAACCAATGTTCGTCATGTCACGGTTCACGTCAAACTGACAAGCCTCTAGATCCTGGTGCTGCGCGTTTGAACTTGGAAATGACTATTGCTGGTAAGGTTGTTAATCAGTTAACTAACGGGTCTGAAAAAGGCATTTTGGCAGCGCTTCCAACTGACTTTCATGCGATTCCACGTCATGCAGTATGGGATGATGCGACTGATGGTACGGAAGAAGATAGAGCGCGTGCGTATCTTGATTCTAACTGTTCACATTGTAACAGTGAAGAAGTTCGTGCGGCGTCTACCGGTTTATGGTTGGTTGCTGATCGTCTAGTTGACCGTCAATACGGTATTTGTAAGCCACCGATTGCTGCAGGACATGCAACAGGTAACTTACAGTTTGATATCGTTCCGGGTAATGCTGCTGAGTCTATCTTAGTTTACCGTTTAAATTCAGCTGCAGCTGCGACTAAGATGGCTGAATTAGGTAAATCTATTGTGCATGAAGAAGGTGTTGCATTGGTTTCTGAATGGATCAACGCTTTACCGGGTTCTGTGTAACTGAAGCTACAGGTTCAACAGCAGGTGTTGTTGAAACTGCTGCTGAAACAGACTTGACTGCTGTGACTGACATGGGCGTAACCGGTGTATCGGAAGCGGCTGATGAAGTGACTAAGCAAGATCTTAAAGATGCTGGCGTTTCAGGATATGATGCTTACCCGTTAGACAAAATGAAAAACCAATAATCATCACTGAGTGATGTTTGTTGAAATCCCAGCTTAGGCTGGGATTTTTTTGCCTGTAAATAAGTATTCTTTATTAATGTTAGGCAATGCCAAGCTGCTTACAATAAATATCTTGAAGATATTTATTGATGTTTGCTGCATTAAAATACATTTGTTGTGGCATTTCTTATATATATATTATCTAACGTATACGATAAGTTATATTATCTGTTGTATTTTTATAGAAAGACGCTATTTATTGTAAGGGTATAAAGTTCTACTGTATTAAGACAAAGAATATGGGCGGTGACATATTAGTGCCTTAGAATGTTAATTTAAAAAGGGATGGGGAAACTAAACATGGCAATCGATATAAAAAATAAAAAGCCTAGAGATGCCGCTAAGTCATTGGAAAAAGGTCGAATTCATATTCTCAGGAATCTTGATCAAGGTGCTGAGAAGATCGATGAAATTCTAGAGGACTTTAAACAGTCTATACCCTTGCTAAAAGCTATAGGTATTTCAGTTAATACGGTTCAATTCGACTTTGCTGCACCACCACAACTGCTTGCAAGCTTAGCCGCAAAAATTGATGATACCGATCCTGAGGTTATACAAGAATATATTGATCTACATGCGGATAAATCTCTGTTAGTTTTGATACTTAAAGGTTTTATGGGGGCTTTTGAAATACGGGATAAACTTGAATGTTTAGGGTTCAACGGACTAGAGGCCGATTTGAAATTGACTGTGCCGCCTTCGATTTCGGTTCGTATGCTAGAGATAGCTTAGTTCGACAATTATTAGATACTGATAACGTTTGCTGAAAAAAACGCTTGCGGATCTCTGCAGCTAACGATTATAGTTAGTCTTTATTGTGTTTTTATAAAGTCGTTAGGGAAATGATTTTGTTTGAAGAACGGGGATCTAAAGGGAAGTTTATATCGAAAAGGTGTGTTCCATGATTGGAGATATCGCCTATTTTCTGAAAGATAAACTGAGTACTTATCTGGATCAAGGTCTTGATGATACGGGTGCCACTGAAGAACAGGTTGTTTTTGTTGGTAGCGATAAAACTGACGCCATCAACTTTAAACTAGGTTCAATCAGTATGATGCTGATTAATGTAGAGGAAGAAAACACGCTAAGAGAAGCGAATCCCTATATTCGTAGAGATTCAGAAGGCAATGCATTCCATGCGTCTTCAACAATCCGCTTAAATTTATCTATCCTTTTTGTTTCACGCTACAAAGATTATCGCCAAAGTTTAAATCGCCTTTCCCAGGTTATACAGTATTTTCAAAGCCATCGTGTGTTTAATCAAGATGATCAATCAGGTCTGCCTGTGGGTGTTGATCGGCTTATTCTAGAAATGACGACTCTACCTTTTGCACAGCAGAATGAAGTTTGGAGTTCATTACGATCCGCTTATCTGCCTTCTGTTTTGTATAAGGTTGGGGTACTTGCCTTGGTGGCCGAGCCCAAAGAAAGCATTCCTCTTATTAAAGAAACCGCGATCTCAATTGCGGATATATCGTGATAACCGTTTTAAACCCGTAAATTATTTATATCGATTCAAAAGGAAACCGACATCGTGGCAACATACAAAACACCTGGAGTTTATATAGAAGAAGTCTCCACTTTTCCCCCTTCGGTAGCGGAAGTCTCTACTGCCGTACCTGCATTTTTGGGTTATACCGAGAAGGGGCCTGAAGTGGCTCGCATCAGCACATTGCTTGAGTATGAAGAGTTATTTGGCAAGGCTGATGGACAAAGTTTTGTTGTCACAACAACATTTGATGAAGCCAGTAAATCTGATGTTTTGGATCAAATAAACAAACAAGCAGGGGCCGAGTTTTTATTGTATTACAGTGTTGCTTTGTACTTAAAAAATGGCGGTG
>JABSRQ010000216.1 GCA_013215055.1 Pseudomonadales bacterium
CATTTCAGGCCGGTATATTTGCTGTCTTGCGGATTTACATACGCGACATCGGCAGGATACCACCTATCTTCTCTGGCAATAACGGGCTCACGTTGAATCGAAAAATTAAGCAGCTGCTGATCAACATCTTCATCATGATAAGCGCCGTAGAAGGTAAATACCTCACTGGGCTTTAAATGGGTTTGCAGCGTAGCGGAATCGATAGTGACTAAATCTCCGGCTACCAAAACCACCTTCTTCCCTGTATCAAAGAGAGTGCTGCCAATAAATGTTTGCTGCTCATCCGCCTCTATATTGGCTTGCAGGTTAGTGGTTAAACCTATTTCTATAGGGTCTTGCAAACCTCCTTCTTCGCTACTGGTGTCACAGGCTGTGATAAAATGTGAAGAGGCAAGTATCAGACTGATACCCAAGGCAACGTTATTGGGTATTTTTTTCCTAATAAGAAACATGACATCTTCCATAATGGTGTAGTGAATATGCCCATTATAGAATTTACTGTGCTGTGTTGTCATGCCTGAATTTTGCAAGCACCTCGAATAAGGAATAACTCTCCTATTGATGCGAAGTCGGTAATCTTTGTCTTCCATTCGAGCTAGGCTGCTATTGGTGAATATCTGTGCCAAGTAGATTGCTGTTTGTTCACAGCAATAAGTTCTACTGGATTTCAAAGGCCTTGGCCGCGTAAAATACAAACCCTATTTATTGCTGTTGATTATCACCCCTGGTCAGATCTATGCCTGAAGTTTCAGAAAACGATGGTGCGCTTTTATTGCAGGGTTTCCCAGCGCTTAACAGCGCCGATATTGAACTGAATTGTGACAGTAAATTTGCATTGCATGGCAAGGCCTATCAACAACAGGGGCGGGTCTACGATCTGCAATGGAAACCCGATTTTCAGATGTTACACGCACGTGTACGTGGCAGTGGCAAGAATCGTTATCGTCAACATATCGATATGAGTGGTTTCGAAAGATTTGGTGATATCGATGGCGAATGTAGCTGCCCGGTTAGTTTTAACTGCAAACATATTGCCGCGATCTTGTTTGAATGCCTGCAGCACCTTTATGGGGTGGATAATCCTGCAACCAACCTTGCGGGCTGGCAATGCACCATGCGTACCTTAAAGCAGGATGCCGCCGTACAACCAAAGGATTCACAGCAGGCCGAGCAGGTTATTTATTTGCTGAGCCAGTCACCGAGAGAGGGCGCACCGTTATTGTTAAATATACAACGGTGCAAGCGCTTAAAAAGTGGAGGCTGGGGCAAACCTCAGCGTGTGCGTTTGGAGAATATTGCTTCGGTCTATCAACGTCCACGTTATGCCAATGAGGCTGACCAAAACATTGCCGAATTAATCATGCGTTTAAATGACGGTTTTTCCTACGCCTATGATTACCGTGATTTCACGATAAGCGGTGAAGAAGGCCTGATTATTTTAAAACGCCTGCTGCTCACCGGCCGCTGTTATTGGCAGGAACCGGCCGAGAAACCCCTGCGAATGGGCACAGCGAAGACCGCAGAATTTAGCTGGCGGCAAGAAGAGGGCTTGCATCGGCTGGATATCAAACTGTCTGATATTGAACCGGGCTGGCTCAGTATCAATACCGATCCCCCGTATTATCTGGATACAGACAGTCATCGCCTTGGAGAAATTCAACAGTCATTTAACAGTGCCGAATTTGCGCATCTTCGCACATTACCGCCGTTAGCCGAGACGGAACTGGAAGCCTTTTCTCGCTTCCTGTTTCACGAGGTCAATCATCAGGACTTACCCAGCCCCGTTGAGCTGGATGTGAGTCGTGTCGAAGGCAAGCCGATAGCCCATGCAACATTGATGACAGCATTTCGTGACGGCAAAAGCAGCAACTGGCTACGGCTACAGTTTCGATATGGCGACTGCCTTTTACAACCTATGCATGAAGAGCAACAAGAGCTCGCTCTGCAGGATCCGCAGTCCGTTAAAGATGAAATTATCATCGATGACCGTCAACAAGAATGGCTTATCCAACGCCAGCCCGGCGAAGAATTTGCATTGATGCAGACTTTACGCCAACTAGGCATGGTGCCCATGCCTCGCAGCGATGAAAAGCCGCTGACTCTGGATTGGTTTTTTATGCCTTTATCGGCATCAGAAAACGCCAGCCAATGGCATGTGTTTTTACAGCAACAACTACCTGAATTGCAGGAGCAGGGCTGGCTGCTGGAACATGATCCCGGTTTTAACCTGCAGATTAATCAGGCCATGGATTTTACCGGCCATCTCTCGGGTTCCGGTGACTGGTTTAGCTTAGGGCTGGATATCAAGATAGGCAGACAGAAAATCGCCCTGTTACCGCTGGTATTGCAGTGGATCAGTGAAAATACCCTGCGCCAGCAGCAGGACATTCTGGTGGAACATAGCCCCAACCAATGGGTCAAAATCTCCCGCGAACTGGTGCAACCCATCGTCGATACACTGGTGGAATTACACGGCGGGCAAAAGTTGGAAGATAACGGACAGTTAAAATTACCACGCCAACACGCCAGCCGCCTGTTAACGCTACAGGATGAATTGCAGGAAATCGATAAAAGCTTCAGCTTCAGCGGTGGTAAACGTATTCAGGCGCTGGCGCAGAAACTGCGTGATTTTAACGGCATTGCCCCCGTGCCAAGACCCAAACACTTACAGGCGACGCTGCGGGATTATCAACAGGCCGGTTTAAACTGGTTGGGGTTTCTTGCCGATTATCAATTTGGCGGCATACTCGCCGATGATATGGGCCTGGGGAAAACCCTACAGGCGCTGGCACATATACTCAGCCAGAAGGAATTAGGCAAATTAAAACAACCGGTATTGGTGGTAGCGCCTACCAGCTTGTTATCCAACTGGGCAAGAGAAGCCAAACGTTTTACGCCAGATTTGAGGGTTGTCATCAATCATGGCCCAGATCGATTTGAGCTTCAAGATAGCTGGGCTAAACAGGATATCGTCATCACCAGTTATGCGCTGCTGGTTCGCGATCAGGCAGCGTTAATGCAAAGGAAGTGGCATAGCCTGATGCTGGATGAGGCCCAGGTTATTAAAAACCCTAAATCTCAGGCGGCTCAGGTCGCCAGAAGCATCAATACTCAAAACCGCCTATGCCTGACCGGCACACCTATGGAAAATCATTTAGGTGAGCTGTGGTCATTGTTTCATTTTTTAATGCCGGATTTCCTGGGTACTCAGGCACGCTTTAATGTGGTATTCCGTAAGCCGATAGAGGGCGATGGTGATGTCGCTCGTCAGCAAGCTTTGAATCAGCGTTTACAACCCTTTATGTTACGCAGAACCAAATCCCAGGTTGCCGAGGAATTACCCCCAAAGACGGAGATGATTCGCAGTGTGGTTTTTGATGAAAAACAGGCACGGCTGTATGAGACTATACGTATCGCGATGGAGAAAAAAATCCGCAAGCTGCTAAAGGCCAAAGGCATGGCCAGCAGCCATATCGAGATGCTGGATGCGTTGCTTAAATTGCGCCAGGTCTGCTGTGATCCGCGCCTGGTTAATATCGCCAGCGCCAAAAAAGTCCAGCAATCGGCCAAACTTGAATTGTTGATGCAACTGGTACCTGAACTGTTGGAGGAAGGGCGCCGCATTTTGATCTTCTCACAATTTACCAGCATGCTGGGGCTGATAGAGGCCGAACTGAAAGACCGCAATATTGGCTATAGCAAATTAACCGGGCAAACACGCAAGCGTGATGAAGCGATTGGCAGATTTCAGAATGGCGAGGTAGAAGTCTTCTTGATCAGCCTCAAGGCCGGCGGTGTAGGATTAAATCTAACCGCAGCCGATACGGTGATTCACTATGACCCGTGGTGGAATCCCGCCGCGGAGAACCAGGCCACCGATAGGGCCCACAGGATAGGCCAGGACAAACCGGTATTTGTCTATAAACTGATCACCGAAAAAACCGTGGAAGAGAAAATTCTGGCCCTGCAACAAAGGAAACAGGCGCTGGCAGATGCGGTGTATGCAGGCACAGACGCCACTGCTAACAATAAATCTCAGGGTTTACAGGCTGAGGAGTTATTGGCATTATTTGAGGAAATAGCCTGAGGGTATAAGCGATACCGCCGAGATATCAGTATGATTCCTGAAGACTCATTTTTATAGGGTTGCACTGTAAATTATGGAAACCATGCATGTCACTCGCTTTTCTGTATCGTGGGCTGCAAAGAAAACACAGAGTACAAACGTGATTCTCCCAAGTCATGTAAATATAGTTTATAGAGGAAAATGAAATGAAGGCATCAAAGAACTCAATAATTCCGTTAGAGCCGGATACGCACAAAGAGCTAGATAAGGTTCTGAAAGCAGGAGAGTCTGCCAAAGTCATGTTAGAGGGCCGTGACACCGTATTTATAATGACAAAAGCCGAGAAAGGCGATGAATATGATCTTTCTCAAGTCACTTCTGAATCCTCCAGCGATGAGATGCGCAGGGCTTTAGAAAAGATCAAAGATAAAATGAAGTAAGCACAGTAGATAATCTGCAAAATCGCTCGATTTTGAATGCGCAAAGGGACTGCATTCTGCTGTGCTACAAGCTACTCTGTTTTATAGATATTATGCCTTCAAGAAGATATTTTAAGGAATTAACATGATTACACTGGCTCAAATAACAGAATTTCTTGGTTGGGCATCCATCATCAATATGGGTTTCTTGTTTGTAGCGACATTGAGCTTGATTCTTATGAGGGAGTTTGTTGCCACAACTCATAGCCAGCTATTCAATATAGATAAAGAACAGCTACCGGCAATCTACTTTAACTATTTAGCCAACTACAAAACGTTGTCTTTAATATTCTGCTTAGTGCCGTATATTAGTTTAAAAATCATGAGTCAATAACTGCATAGTAAAACGCGTTTACAGCGGGTATCCAGTATTTATTAGCTACTGTTGGTGTGCCAGGTATGAATTCAAATGGAAAGGCCATATGCCAGTCATTTATAACAATCCTAACCTTAGATTTTCTCAGGTGATTGTACCGGGTATCAATCTGCCACTCCTAGCATAGATAATCATGTATGGATAAATACAGAGCATATGAGCATAGGATAAGGGCTGACCTCAAAAGAGTCAGTACCGCTGAGAAAGCTGAATCCAGCCGTCGCTATTTCCCTCATGGCATACATTGTATTGGGGCTACGGCTAAAGATATAAAATCCATCGTGGCTGATTTTCATTCAGATTATTCTGGGCTGAGCGCCAATGAAATGCTTTGCATTACCGAGCACCTTCTTAAGCATTCCCAGTATCATGAGGAGAAATTAGTGGCTTTTGCACTCATCAATAAGTTTGTGAAAAACAATTATGACGATGACTTACTGAGCCGCTTTGAATATTGGCTAGAACATTATGCCGATAATTGGTCCCTGGTTGATGATCTTTGCATAAAAACCATTTACCAGTTTCTTATGGCGCGCCCGCATCTGATAGAGAAAACCCAGCCTTGGGCATATTCAAAAAAATCATGGTGTAGGCGGGGCAGTAATGTTGTTTGGGTAAAGTTTATAAAACGTAAAATAGGTAAGTCTACTTACTGTTTAAATAAGGCGCTGGTCTTTAAAAATTGTGATGTGCTTATTGAGGATGAAGATGAGTTTGTTCAAAAAAGTGTAGGCTGGTTATTAAAAGCGACTTCTTTGCAGCATGAACAAGACGTTATTAAATACATCAATAATAACTTTACTCGAATGCCTAGATCCACTATTCGATATGCGATTGAAAAAATGCATGCAAAAACTAGAAAGCAGCTGTTAGCGCTAACAAAATGACCGCAATAGAATTACTACACCGAAAATTAAAGCCCGCGATCAAGGTAGCTGCTGACCGCGTTTATGGTCAAAAGCTTCTAGGATAAATACTCCAATACATATGTGACCAGGCCTTTTAATTAAAGCGCTATTATAAAGTAGCTTTAGTTTAATGGTATTTGGCTGGACGCAGATAGTGATGGATATCCAGCCTTTGATTGTACTTATCACCGGTGAAGGGTATTTACATGGTTTTACGCATACTTAAGTAGGCGCTGTGCTGCTGGCGATATTCTCCGCACTGACGGGTAAAACTCTTTCCGAATTAGGTCTGGAAATTCTGGATTTATCTGAGGTTCAAACAGTTACCATTGCATGGTGGCTTGCCTTTTTAAGTGCGTTTGTGGGCAGTTTTAGCCATGTTTTTCTAGACAGTATTATGCACACTGATGTGCAGCCGTTTTACCCTGTCACGTTAGCTAACGATTTTCATGGAATGGTGTCAGTAGAGATGCTGCATAAGCTTTGCCTGTACAGTGGTTTTCTAGGCGCGCTTGTTTATTATGTGGTTAATTATCGTGTTTTGAAATGTAAACACGATAAGACTCCCGATGCGTAAGTTGTTGATGATATATTTAAAAAAGGGAAACCTTGAATGATATCATTGCTTGTTATAGCAATAGATAAAAACAGTGCTGCGACACAGAGCAGGGCTAACGCACAGGGAGGGGTGCATATTTCTCAAATTATCAATCTAATCATCTCGATCGTGATACTTATAGCGATGGGAACCTGTAGCTATCATTTCATTTCTGCCGAAAAGCGTGTTCGGGCTTTGTGTGATGACATTCAGGTGGGTACTGAGCATTCTGATCTATTTACGTTCAGCAAAGCCCATGGCTTAAATAAACCACATGCAAAAGATGGCATAATTTACTTAGCTGAAACGAAGACTTTTGGTCGCCATGCATGTGAGCTAACGCTTAAGGACGGGATCGTTGAATATGTTAGGTACCATTTTGCAGATTAAAGCGGTAATTTTTACCACGGTGCCAATGAAAATGTATGCATTCAAATATGCAGTAAGATTTAAAAGAATATAAAAATGGAAACCTGAGGCTTTATTCTTTAGCTAAATATAAGGTTAACCTGTTGTTCTCTTAAATAGTATGAAAGCAGGTAAACCCCTAGAATTTGAGGGAATGGTTACTTAAATTTGCATGTTTGGTAAAGGAGAATAGGGCTTCAGGGAATTGAAAGACCGGAATGTTGGCTATAGCAAATTAACCGGTCAAACACGCAAACGTGATGAAGCGATTGGCAGATTTCAGAATGGCGGGGTAGAAGTCTTCTTGATCAGTCTCAAGGCCGGCGGTGTAGGATTAAATCTAACCGCAGCCGATACGGTGATTCACTATGACCCGTGGTGGAATCCCGC
>JABSRQ010000217.1 GCA_013215055.1 Pseudomonadales bacterium
GTTTGCGGTATTGGCAGTGATTGTTGGTTTCGGCTTTTTAGTTATACGTTTTACTAATATCTCTGAGAAAACTAACGGGCCAATACAGGTTCTCGCCCAAGCGCCGATGGGGGTGAAAGAGCGGGTCATTCTGTTACAAGTGGGCTCGGAACAAGTGCTTATTGGCCAGTCGGTAGCCGGTTTGCAAACCTTGCATGTGCTGGTGAATCCGGTTGAAGAGAAAAGCCTTGCGGCGGCCAAACCACTGGATTTTTCAGCGACATTAAAAGCCGTGATTAATAAATAAGCCGCTGCGGTCAATGAAAGGTATTAGCCACATCGATTTTTTGGGGAATCTGTTTTGAATTTTTGGGATTGTTTAAAATATTTACCACTATTGTGTTTGTTTTTTTTACCGGAAGTGAATGCGGCTGGCGGCATCCCTGCGATTACCGTTCAGGCCGGAAGTGACGGCACACAAGAGTATAGTGTGTCTTTGCAGATTTTAGCGTTGATGACTGCGCTAACGTTATTACCGGCCATATTACTGAGTATGACCGCCTTTACCCGCATTATTATTGTCTTGGCGATATTACGCCAGGCGATGGGATTAGCACAAACCCCCTCCAATCAAGTGTTATTAGGTTTAACCCTTTTCCTGACCTTTTTTATTATGGAACCGACGTTTAAAACGGTTTATGAAGACGGTTATCTACCTTATGCCAATGAAGAGCTAACGGCTATGCAGGCCTTTGATAAAGGTATTCTTCCGATAAAGGTGTTTATGTTAAATCAAACCCGAGAATCAGATTTACAGCTGTATGCGGATATCTCCGGTGCCAAACCGATATTGGATAAAGACTCGGTGCCGCTGTCATTATTAATTCCAGCCTTTGTAACCAGTGAATTAAAAACCGCTTTTCAGATAGGCTTTCTTATTTTTACCCCCTTTGTGGTTATCGATATGGTGGTGGCTTCGGTGTTGATGTCTATGGGTATGATGATGTTATCGCCGATGATTGTATCCCTTCCCTTTAAAATTATGTTATTTGTTTTGGTGGATGGCTGGGCCCTGATAATGGGCACCCTGGCATCCAGTTTTTATCTTAGCTAAGCGGTGAACTATGACTCCTGAATCGGTTATTACTGTAGGTCAGCAAGCCATGCTGACAATTTCTTTAGTCTCAGCGCCACTGTTAATTTCAGCCTTGGCTGTGGGTTTGATTGTCGGCATGTTTCAGGCTGCCACGCAAATTCAGGACATGACCTTGAGCTTTATTCCCAAATTGATTGTTTTGGTTATTGCCATTTCTATCGCCGGGCCCTGGATGTTGCAGACAACGATGACATTTATGCTCAATATATTCCTGTCTATCCCTGATGCGATTGGCTGAATGTTATGCTGCTATTAAATGAAGCGCAGATCAGTCAGTGGTTGGGAGAGTTTTTATGGCCGTTGATGCGGGTCAGTGGTTTTGTTTTAACCGCACCTATTTTTGGCTCATCCCTGGTGCCTCCTCCTATACGTATTCTTTTTGCGATTTCTTTTACGTTGTTTATCATGCCGGTATTACCGCAAGTACAGCATCAAGATATTTTTTCAATCCATTCTATTTTATTGATCGCCAGTGAGTTGCTGATCGGCCTGAGCATGGGCTTTGTTGTGCAGATGATTTTTGAGGCGGTGATTTTTGCCGGACAACATTTGGCGATGTTGATGGGCTTGGGTTTTGCAACGATGATAAATCCTCAAAGTGGCGGCTCGATGCCGGTTATTTCGCAATTTTTTGTAATTATTGCAACGCTGTTATTTTTAAGTTTTAACGGTCATCTGATGTTCCTTTCTGCGGTGTTAGACAGTTTTCATTATTTGCCTATAGGCCAGTGGTATTTTGATAGTAATACCTGGTGGGCTTTAGCGTCTCTGGGTAGCAGTTTATTTTCCAACGGTTTATTAATTGCATTACCGGCGATGATTGCGTTGCTGATTGTGCAGTTTGGTTTTGGCGTGATGAGTCGAGCCGCACCGACGATGAATTTATTTGCCGTGGGTTTCCCAGTATCGATTTTGTTTGGTTTTGTGATTATCTATTTAATGTTACCTAATCTGTCGTATAACTTAACCGTGATTACGCAGCAAATGTTTATTTTAATGAATAACTTGTTCAGGCCATAGGAGTGATTAACGATGGCAGAAGGTGAAGATGGCTCAGATAAAAGTGAGGAACCCACACAGAAAAAGTTAGAGGATGCACGTAAAAAAGGTCAGGTTTCTCGTTCTAAAGAACTTTCTACCATGCTGGTCACATTAACTGCAGGTGTCATGTTTTTATCCACCGGCGAGACCATGATAAGCGCATTTGTTCACGATATGAGCTCGGCATTAAGTTTAAGTCGTGAGCAGGTCATGGATACACGATTTATGATCTCCAATCTGGTTAACCAGCTTTATTCCGGTTTTATGACCATCTCATGGTTTATGTTTGCCTGCCTGGTTGCCGTTTTTGTGGCCAATTTAGCGGTAGGTGGTTGGTCATTTTCGTTTGAGGCGATGAGCCCCAAACTTGAAAAGCTCAATCCTATAAAAGGCTTGGGAAAACTATTTGGCATGCGCAGCCTGGTTGAACTGCTAAAGGCGTTTTTAAAGTTTATATTGGTCGCCAGTATTGTTGTCACTGTTTTAAATAATGAGTTCGAAACCATCCTTAATATGGGCCGGGGCAGCTTGTTTGATGCGTTGGTGGATGGTGGCTATTTAATCATTATGAGTTTTATTTTAATGAGTGGAGGCCTGGTTTTGATTGCCGCCATCGATGTGCCTTTTCAATTGTATCAGCAACAAAAGCAATTGAAGATGACCAAGCAGGAAGTGAAAGACGAACATAAAAATGCCGAAGGTAAACCTGAGGTTAAAGCCAAAATTCGAGAAATGCAGCAGCGCTTTTCCAATCAGCGCATGATGGAAAAAGTCCCCGAGGCCGATGTGATTATCACCAACCCCACCCATTATGCCGTGGCCTTGCAATATAAGCAGGGAGAGATGGAGGTGCCGGTGGTGATCGCTAAAGGTGCCGATGAAATCGCCTTGCGTATACGCGAAATAGCCGAAGAACATAATGTTATTTTAATGCAATCGCCACAGCTAGCCCGGGCCTTGTATGCCACCACCGAGGTCAATATGGAAGTGCCCGGTGGATTATATAAGGCTGTGGCTCAGGTGTTAGCCTGGGTGTATCAGTTGAAACACTGGAATCGTTATGGCGGTGATTTTCCGCAGCAGCCCGATCCTGATTTTGATAAAAAGCTATTTGATTATTAAAGGGCGGCGATAAGATCGCTCCAGCAGCTATACAAAAATGGCAGTAACATCAGTGAATAAAAAATGATGATTTTTTCAATCATGGAGATTTCCTTATCAGGTCTGTTTTGTCTGCGATATTTAAATCGTTTTAAAGAACGAAATCATTTCATTTAGTTCACGTGATTTACCGCCTAAAACATCCGAGGTAGAGGCCACCTCTTCTACCAGCGCCGCATTTTGTTGAGTCATCTCATCCATTTTAGTGATGGCTCTATTCACTTCGGCGATGCCTAATGATTGTTCTTCACTGGCGGTGGCGATTTCAGCGACTAAACTCGAGACTTCTTTGACCGAATCTACAATCTTGGTCAGCGATTCACCGGATTTATTCACCAGCTGCTTACCTTCATCCACCTTATGTACCGAGTCTTCGATTAACTCTTTGATCTCTTTTGCAGCGGTAGCCGAACGCCCAGCCAGGTTACGCACCTCACCGGCCACCACCGCAAATCCTCGGCCCTGCTCACCGGCCCTGGCAGCTTCTACCGATGCATTTAACGCCAGTAAATTGGTCTGGAACGCAATCTCATCAATCACCGAGATAATATCCGCAATTTTATTGCTGGATTCAGAGATGGTGCCCATGGCGGAGATAGCCTTATTAACCACATCGCCACCTGCCGCGGCGATAGCGGATGTTTTCTGCGCCAGATCCGCCGCATTTTTTGAGCTTTCGGTATTCTGCACAATGGTTGATGTCATTTCTTCCATGCTTGCCGCGGTTTCTTCCAGGCTAGCGGCCTGCTGTTCGGTACGGCGGCTTAAATCCAGATTACCGGCTGAAATCTCGCGGGTATCACTGGATACGGTACTGGAAAGTTCCGAAATCTTGGTTAATACCGTGCTTAGCGTGGTTAAGTTTTGATTGGTGATATCTTTGATGCGTTCAAATTCACCAATATAGTCTGAGGTGATAGGTTGGGTTAAATCACCCTCTGACATCGCACCAATGGTGCAACCAATATCGCTGATAAACTCTTCGGTTAAACTGAGGAAGTGATTAATGCCAACACTGAGTTTTTCATAAAAGGCATTTTTACCTTTTTCGTCTATACGTTTACTTAAATCACCATTGGCAGCCGCGGCAACAATATTATCGATCTCCTCCTGCATACGTATTTGCAGCGTATCATCTTTCCATTCGATAACAGTGCCTACCCGGGTGGTATTGTCGAAAATAGGGGTCAGGTATAAACGCATATAACGTCCCCCAATCATCGCGGCAGTTTCTTTACGCTCTATTAATCCGTTGATGATGTCATCAAAGCCACAGAGGTTTTGATGTAAATCATCGGCGGAATAGCCGAGCATGTTTTTTGCATTAAAGCCTGGGATTTCTTTGGCTAAATCACTCTGGCCCTTATTTAAGGTATTTTGTAAGACCTTATTGATAAAGATGATCTTATGTTCTTGATCCAATAACATTACGTTGCCAACCACGTTATTTAACGCATTACTCAGCTGCAGATTTTCCTGAAGTTGTCTATCCAGCTCTTGCTGGTGTTTGATTGTCTGGGTTTTATCAATCCATTCTACCGCGGTACCAATGCGGGTTTTATGTTCATCAAATAGCGGTGTGGATGATAAGTGAAATATATGCCCTGCGATTGCAATATCTGATTCAATCACATCTTTTAAATCAGCCAATATTTTCTGCTGGTGATTCGGCATCTTATGGAAGATATCGATATTACTGCCAAGAATATCAGCGCTTTTAAAGCCGGGTAAAGATTGGGCAATATCCTGTTCGGCTTCTTTCATCATGGTTTTGACGGCATGATTCAAATAAATAATATTATTATCTTTATCGGCCAGCATAATATTACTGTGACAATCATCCAGCGTATTTTTAATCTGGGCATTAAATAAGCTGTTTTTTTCTATCGTTTGATCCTTAAGTTTTTCAGCGCTTTTATCCTGCCATTCTATGATATAAGCAATGACTTGCTGTTGATCATCATAAAGTGTCTTGCTATGAATTTGAAAAGTTTTATTGCCCAGCTCCAGGGTTTTTTCTGCAGCAGTCGATTGTATTAACTGTGTTAGGTCTGTTGCCAGCTCTGCATTATTTAACTGATGGGCATTAATTAAATTCTGCGCGGCAGTATTGGTAAAACAGATGTTATGGCTATTATCCATCACCACGATGCTGGCTGGGCAAGCGTGCAGAACCGCCGCGATATCGCAGTCTTTTAAGGCGGCGATGGGGCTGGGTGGGCTTGATGTTGCATGTTGAGTCAATGTTTTCACTAATTGCATCAGCTGCTGAATTTTATCATGCGCGTATAAAACGATGTCATTTTTATCGAGTTCTTCACAGGCGATCAGGCTGTCTTGAATGGTTTTATCTATCGCGGCTTCTGACCCTTTTTTGACTTTTACAATACCGAGTAACGCCGCAGTAATAATCACTAAGGTCGATAATAAGGGCAGGTAAAAATAAGAAAGTTGATGAGACTGCCATTGTTTATCGGAGCTGATATCGGCTATTTGTCCCATTTGGACCATGATGATCAGGCTAAGAGATAATAACGTTATCGCCATTATCACGATGATTTTATTAAATAAAGGCAGTTTTTTTTCAGTGTCCATACTTTCTCTCACTATTTATCTGCCCTTAATCTTAGCGTAGATTTTATAAATTGTGTGTTAGCCCTCACTTAATCGAATAGATCAAATCTTCTTAGGCCCGTGATTAATAGGGCTTTATTAAATTGTTATAAAAAAGGTATTTATTAATAATTTATTTGTATAAGAAATATCGGCATAGAAATTAGCAAAGCTGATATTTGAGACTAGAATAAAAAAACACGGGAGAACTGGTAGATAAAAATTACATAAACCTCTCCTGCTTAATTTAAAGAAGAATCCATTTCAAAACGAAGCCTGTTACTCGTTTGTCGTTGAAATAAATGATTGTGATTAATCTCAGATAAAACGTTCAAGGAGGCACTATGGCTACAGGGATTCAGCATTTATCACCCACTCTTGTTTTCGCAAGAAGCTTATCTCCTTTTAAGCAATATTCACTGCACGGTAGCGTGTTTATCCTGAAGTTAACATTAATTGGCTGTCTTATTAATAGGGTGACGACTCATGTCTGATCAAGAAGATGCAAAGCTGCAGATGTATTTGGATGAAGCCAAAGAGCAGTTAGAGGGTGTTGAAACAGATATTCTGCAGATGGAAGAGCAGCAGGGTGAGCTGGATCAGGAATTAATCAATAAGATCTTTAGAAACATCCATACGGTAAAAGGTGGGGCCGGATTCTTAGGTCTAACGAAGTTACGTGACTTGTCTCATATTATGGAAGATTTATTAGATAAAGTTAGAAATGCAGAAATAAAAATAGAAAAAGACCATATTAATCAATTGCTTGAATCGGTTGACTGTTTAAAGCAGATGTTAGATGCACCCAAAGAAGATGTGGATATATCGGCGCATTTACATAATCTAACGATGTTGATTGAGAGAAGTTTACAGCAGGATGATGTTGACAATTCAGCCGGTGAAATATTTGATGATGTTGAGGTTGTAATGACATCACTCGATAACGATAACGAAGCCATCGTGTCTTCAGATGAAACGGAAAGTTCAGCAGTTTATGATGATAATGCCAGCATGGGTGTTCCAGAATGGCCGCAGATGTTTCAGTTACAAAATGATCAAATGGAAGGCTGGACGGAAAAAGGTTTTTCATTATTCGTGATCAGCTTTAATTACTCAAATGATTCCAGGCGAGCGCATATTCCCAGGGATCAAACCATCGATGATTTGAATGCCATCGGTTATACCTTAGAGAAAAAAATCAATCCTCATCAGCTAGAAGAACATGTC
>JABSRQ010000218.1 GCA_013215055.1 Pseudomonadales bacterium
CTGAAAAACCAGCTATCGGTGTTGCATTTACCGCTGTGGTGGCAATCAAGCCTATAAATAAAGTGAGTAAGGAATTTTTCTTCATGATGCCACCTGTTTCAGTATTTAGTATTAAGTATTAAGTATTAAGTATTAAGTATTAAGGGGGATGCACGGCTTGCGCCAATTCATTTTAATTTATAAAAATCCAACACTTAATAAATAGGAAAAAGAACAGCTGTAAAGTTTTCTGACACCAAGGCTTCACAAATCTGCGGTGTTAAAACGGCTGAAAAAATCCATATTATCTCTTATGGACTAATAATCTGTTTACCCTATCGTTGCATAATTTTTATTAAAATATCGCGTAGGCTCTTTATATACAGTCTAAAACAGAAGAAATGTGGAATTCATGGGACTCACCAGCAGTGAACGCCAGAAAGTATCGCTTATTTTTTTAAGGCAATAAAAAAGGCGGGGTTTAAAGGATATAATTGATTCACCACAAACTAACCACATCCCAGAACACCGCCTTAGACACGAAACATAACAAATCCAGTATTCGTCGTAAATTCCATTCGCTGCCCAAATTGCGTTTCGAACAGATTACTCTCACTTCATTTGCGGTCTTTATTCTCTATCATCAACTCTTAAACGCATAAACCTTAAGCCACAACTAAGAAAATTTTTTCAACACCTTGCATGAAATACAAACTACATCGCGCCGGTGATTTTTCTGCAATTTATCATCTATGTTCTGCTTGGGTTCCTGCAGCTTCGCCATCAGGAATTTTATCAAGATGATCCCATTGTGAAGCACCTTCTTGGCCTTACACAATTACCCAAGGTCTCCACGGTGACTCGATCTCTCGCCAGTCTGGATGCCAGTAGCATTTCTGATCTGCACAACTTATTGCGTCAGTTAGTCGTTAATCGATTACGCCATTTAGCTTTGGAGTCTATTACTTTGGATTTTGATGGCAGCGTGATCGGCACTGGAAAACATGCCGAAGGCGCGCCATCTGTTTTAACCGCAAGAAAAAATGTCAACGCAGTTATTACCCGCTGCTTTGTACCATCGCCGAGCTAGGCCAGGTGCTAGACGTGCTGCACCGCTCCGGCAATGTGCATGATTCTAACGGTGCCAAAGAGTTTATCCTGCAGTGCATCCAAACCATTCGCCAAGAACTCCCTGATATTAAAATTGAATTGCATATGGATAGCGCCATTTTCAGTGATGATATCGTCACAGCATTAGATGCTCTGGATAATGTTGAATACTGCATCAGCGTACCCTTTTCCCGCTTTATCGAGCTCAAAGGCTTCATTGAAAATCGCCAGCGTTTGTGTCCGATGAATGATCAGTTCAAATATTTTGAAAAACAGTGGATGCCTGAAACCTGGTTGCGGCGTCACCGTTTTATATTTGTTTGCCAAAAAGTGAAACGCCCTTTTAAGGGCGCGTTACAGCTGGTTTTATTTGATCCATTGGAAGTTGCTCATGAGTAAATGCGCTGTTAACGAACAAAATTTATTCAGAAGAAGTGGTCTTGTATTTTCATCATGGCCGAGGGAGTCAGGAAGGATTATTTGCAGAATTGAAGAGTCATAATCATTTAGATTACATTCCGTCGAAGCCTTGGCACGGTAATCAGGCCTACCCTTAGCCACGCTTTTCGCGCAGAACCTAAACCGCGAGCTACAGATGGTAGGTACTGAACCACAGTGGGAGCCGAGTGCAAAACGTGCAGCGCTATGGCGCTATGGCGCTTTGAGAAGTTGAACACGCAGCGCCAACGCTTAATACAAAGGGCGGGGCGGCTGATAAGACCAAATGGTAAGCTGACGTTATCGATGGCAGCGAATGATGCCGTGGAAGCAGAAATTTTATATTGTTTATGCCGGCTCGAGAAAGCTGCCTTATTTATCCAAGGTTTTATGCAACGTTAGGGTTAACTATTGATGCAGATTTTTCCTTTAATAATATATCCGAACTAAATGAATGGTGTTGATATTTCTATTCTTGCCATCTGTATGTCGAAAAAATTTACACTTCGTTATGTGCGCCATAGCCATACTATTTTAATTGTCTTTTTAAACAGTTAATTAAGGCTGTTTGTTTTCGATGGCATGAGACATGCATCTTATAATTTTTATGGAAAAATTAATGCCTGGCTTGATTATTGAGAGCCGGTGCTGATTTTAAAGGCATAAGTGTAATGAATTCCTGGCAAAGATTAGCTCGTTATTGGGTAAAAATAATTATTTTTCCATTGGCTTTATTAAGCTCTTTTAATGTGGCCAATGCATATGAAATACTACATTCTCAAACGCCAGAGAGAGCTGCAGCCAGTACACTTGACGGTGCAACGGTTATGGGTGATATGTATGTATTTATTGATCAGGACAGCGGTGTAAATCAGGCCATTTTCTCAATTGATGGCGTTGTTACTCAAACAGAAAATATAGCCCCATGGGATCTTGCTGGAACCGAAAAAAATGATAATAGCAAGGCTTACGATACTATGCAGCTATCGGACGGCCCCCATACGGTAAGTGTGTTGCTGCAATTATCTGGAGGTTCTAGTGAAGTTGTTAGTGCCAATATTGTCGTTACTAATAATGGTGCTGCAATATGGGTAAATCCTGACGCGGTAAATTTCCAGGCACTTTCGGTTGGGGAAATATTCTCAGCTAATATTGATGTTATCGAATCAACCGGGGCATTTTCGACGTTTTTTATAGCCAGTAATGACTCCTGGCTAACGCTGGATACTGTAACGGGGGTCACACCACAAACCGTGAACTTTACAGTAGATAGCACAGGTTTGACCGAGGGGCTCCATGAAACACTTATCTCGATTGACTCTATCGGCTATCCTACCGTTATTATTCCTGTCACTTTAATCATCGGTGATGCTGCCAGCCATCAGCTGATGTTCTCTGTGAATGCGAACCGAAGTTCTCCTGTGATATTAGAGGGTCAAACGCTAAGCGGGAACACGTATATATTCACCACGCCTGATATGGACGTTCAACAAGTGCGGTTCTATTTGGATGATCCCTCGTTGGCTGGAAGTCCTATCCAAATTGAAAACAACGCACCCTATGATTTTGCCGGTACTTCCGGTTCAAATGGCAAGCCATTTGACGTGGATGACTTGATACAAGGTTTACATACGGTAACGGCTGAAATTATTAAAGTTGACGGTGCTACGACCTATGTAAGTGGAACCTTTATGGTTCAATCCATTGAAACCTTTATTACATCCCCGAACAGCTTGAATTTCAACCTGACCGAGCCTGAGGTTTTCGCTAACTCGACAATTAATATTGATCATTCCAGCGGTGTCGCCACCCAATTCAATGTGTCATCGAGTGATAGTTGGTTGACAGTTGATACATTAACAGGAACGACGCCAACCTTGCTAAACATTAGTGCAGATGTCACAGGATTACTTCCAGGTAGCTATAATGGGCAGTTAACGATTCAGAATACTTCCGGAAGCAGCTCCATCATTGTCCCCGTTGGGCTAATCTACAGTTCTTCTCAGGCCTTTGTTTTAACACCATCCAGTATAGATCAGCTAATGGAGAGTACAGATCCTGTTGAAAATGTATCGGTGTTGCTAACACTTGACACCACGGATGATGGCCAAAGCATTGCCTTCGATGCCATCAGTGACGTTGCATGGGCTATGGTTTCACCGTCATCAGGTCTGGCGCCAGAAATTTTGCTTGTTTCTTTCGATCCTTTTGGCCTGGCAACAGGCGTGTACAATGGTAAAATTACTGTCAGCAGAACGGATGAGGGCGCTTCAGAAGAAATTCTGCTTAAACTTACGGTTGGTGAAGTTCAGTCTGCATTGGTGGTAAACCCAACGAGTCTTGATTTTTCTGTTGCCCTTAATTCAGGCGAACATACCGGCTCTTTTACGCTCAGTGCAAGTGATGACTCAAACGTCATATTCACGGAACAGACAAATCAGCCGTGGTTGAGCATTGATGGTTCCTCTGGAGTGACACCAGAAACACTCACGGTCCGAATTGACACTACAGGATTGGCTCAGGGAAACTACCAGGCTTTAATCGATATTAGTGCAAATGGACAGCTCCCAGCCCAAATGAACGTCAATCTGGAGGTAACCGCTATTGATCCTTGTGCGCCTGTCATTTGCTCTGAAATACGTGTAGATCTGCCATTTAAGTTGGACTTCAACATCGACAGCGGCGGTCTATTAGATCAGTACGGCGAGGGCACAGGCTTTACTTATATACTGCCGTCAACAGAGGCTAATGCCTATCAGCCAGCTAATATTACACTCGATACGAATGCAGGGGTGCTTAGGCTTGACTCCACAGCAGGTATTTTGCATTTAGCCAACAACGACCAGGTTAATGCTATTGGTGTAGGCTTTCCTGGCCCGAATCAAATTACCCAAATAAGTACTCAAATCAATCAGCCTGTACCAGGTACAGGAAAATATGAGCAGGCTGGTTTGTGGTTTGGCTATGATGAGGATAATTACGTCAAGCTGGTTTATATCTCGACACCAAGCGGACAACAGATTCAGTTTGCACACGAAAGTAATGGTGACTTTGTACAATCATTCAATCAAAGCCTGGTTGATTTAAGTGCCAGTCAAATTAGTTTTATACTGACCGCTGATCCCAATACCCTGATTGTAACGGCGTCATATTCAACTGACGGGTTAAACTTCTCCACTCTAGGTAATATAACGGTATCACCGGAGTTCTTTAGTTTTGATGCGGCGGGCATTGATCCGGTCATTGGAACCAGAAGTTTTACAGGACTATTTTCTACCCATCGAAACAGCTCCATATCCAATCAGTATGAGTTTGAATACTTTAATGTAGAAGTTGGCAGCTCTCTACCTAATGATGATGAGTTGAACTTTAGTTTTTCAAAATCATCACACCCTTTAAGTTTCCCTACAAGTATGGCCTGGGCCCCGGATGGTAAATTGTATGTGAGTGAATTGTTTGGATCCATTCACGCATTAAGCTATGACGAAAATTTGAGCGTGATTTCCGATGAGGTGATTACCAGTCTTGTTGATACATTAGGCCCCCGGCTAACACTGGGGCTGACGGTACGTCATGACAACCCTGCTGACAACAATGATTATTCACTATGGATTTCTTCATCAAGCCCTTCCGTCAACGAAGGTGTAGCCAACTCTGGAGCAATAACGCGTTTATCCGGGATAAATTTTGGCACGGTGGAGCAGGTAATCACAGGATTGCCTAGAGCCAAGGCAAATCATGCAACAAATAGGCTTCATTTTGGTCTGGATAACAGGCTTTACATGGCGGTAGGTGGAAACACAGGTGCTGGCAGCCCCGTTGATGTGATTACGGAGTTTGGTGATATGCAAGAACAACCCCTGTCTTCAGCAATCATAGTGGCGGATGTGTTTGCTCCAGGTTTTGATGGCAGCTGCCACAATAGTGAAGATATTTTTGCCGATCCACCATGTGATGTGGCGACTTATGCAACGGGGCTACGGAATTCCTACGATTTTGTTATTCATAGCAATGGTAATATGTATGCGACTGATAATGGCCTGGGCGTAACGGGGGCGTTTCCTCCGTCACCGTTCCCTGATTGCAGTGGTCTTTCTGATGCACGGCTTGTCGCTGATGGAGGGAATAACCCCGGAGTGCAACCTGATGAGTTGATGTTAATTATGGAGGGGAAATATTACGGCCACCCCAACCCATCAAGGGAAGAATGTATTTTTAAGGATGGTAGTCTACAAGGTGTATCGCCACTATCTAACTATGAACCGCCTATAAGTAATTTGGGGGAGCATGCTTCAGCCAACGGTATTATTGAATACACCTCGAGTAGAGGCTGCGGAAAACTGGAGCATAGTTTGTTAACAACTCGCTACTCATTAGGGGATGATGTTCTTCGAATCAAATTAACCGGAGATGGCTTAGGCGTTCAGACTCAGGATAGTTTGATTACCGGGCTAAATGACCCTCTAACGCTTTCAGAGAAAGGTGGCAATTTGTTTGTGGCTGAATTTGGTAGCGGGCAGATCTCGGCGTTTAAATATCAGCCTGAACCCTGCTGGTCTGATCTGGCAGATATGCCACTGGCGATCCTTGACTCAGCGAGTGCTGGGAAAGATAACATTATGTATGTCGTTGGAGGGAAGACAGTAGCAGGCCATGTGAATAACAGCTATATCTATGATTTAACCGATGATAGCTGGACCCAATTTGCGGATAAACCTGGTGCAGCTGTAGAAAATGCAGCTATGGTCTATCACAATAATCGTCTTTATGTTTTCGGCGGCTCAACTGCCGCATTTAGTGGGGCAGTTGCCGAAAGTTGGTACTATGATTTAGGCTCGAATGTGTGGGTCGCTCTTCCCGATATGCCAAATGCAGTCGGTGGTGTTAGCGCTGAAGTCATTAACGGCAAGATTTATGTTGCAGGTGGGATGAATGGTTCTGGAGTATCGGTTAACACATTGCAGGTTTTTGATACCATCATGGAGCAATGGTCGTTTGGCCCCAATATGTCTGAATTTAGAGACAACCCTGGAACGGTTGTTGTGGAGGGGCAGTTATATATCCTAGGCGGGCGGCATCGTGATGTGAGTGGGCTATCTATTGTTGATGGGCATACGTCTGTTGAAATATTTAACCCGGTTGACAATAGTTGGAGTTTTGGCGCAGCAATGCCGCGGGGACGAAGAACTTTTGTTGTTGGCAGTATGTCCGAAAAAATTCAGATTATCGGTGGTGAGGTAAATGGTGAAATTCCACAAGAAATCGATGAGTTTGACCCAGTAACGGGAGTGTGGACGACTAAAGGAACAGCACCATCGCCAAAACATGGCGCTGCATTTCACACCGTAGGTAAGAAAATAATTGTGTCCGGTGGAGGTGCGGTATCGGGGGCGTCATTTACGGACTCTTCACAACTGGGGATATTTGAATAGCTAAGGATAGAAGCTGATTGATCTGGGTTTTGTTAAAAGTGATTAGGTTTTGATGTTAACCATTTTTAGGGGGGAGCCCGCCTAGCTTTGTAAAGAAACTAAAAAATTATCGAGGGTGTAAAACAAACTGTGTAACTGTCCGTTTTAAAGATGAGGAGCTAACTGCTCCTCAAACTCAATCATAAAACGATTTAACGCAGGTTTCCAATTCCTTAT
>JABSRQ010000021.1 GCA_013215055.1 Pseudomonadales bacterium
TGAATTTGTAAACCCCACTGTAGATTACCCCGTGATGAACGTATCTGCAGCGCGTTATCGGCACGCCCACTGCCAGTAGCGCCACCATCGGTTGATGCATTATAAATACCGGTGGCCTTGCCACCTACGGTGATAAATCGGTCGGTCATAGAGGCGATAAAGTGATACACCGACCAGTTTTTTCCCAACACCACATAATAATCATCACGCCCGTAACGCAGATAACTGAGCCTGCGGTTAAACGCATTAGCCTCATCATCTCTTTCATCCGGGTGGATAAATCCATCGATATTACCAAAAACTTCGCTACCCACTTCCAGATGCAGAATTAATTGATCGTCATTGTCCAGACGTTTGGCGTAAATCAAACCGCCTCTTGTGCCGCCATCAGTGACACTGGCATTTTCAGATTTACTGACATGCGCATTAGCTCTTAAACTGAGATAAGCCTTCACTGGCAAAGTCTTAAAAAAATCACCGCTTTTCTGCACAAAACCGGCGTCTTTAATGTCTTCGATTTCAACCGCAACATCTGCCGCATCTTTCTCTTCGATAGGCGGTTCTGGTTCAGGCAGGTTCACCTTTATATCAACACCGTCTAATCCCTTATCCGGTATTTGTGGAATAATCACATCCGAACTTTCGCCCTGCGTATCCACAGCCGGCGTGGAATCTTGATCTAACTCGGATTTTTCTTGCGCCGTGTTATCGATATCGGCCTGCTGCTGTTTCTTGATCTGATCCAGATTTTGCAGTTCGTCTTCACTCAGGCTTAAGGTTTTTTCATCCGACTGATTTGAGGTATTCATCAAATCATCAATCAGCTGATTGGTCTCCCCCTCCCCACGTTTACTGTCTTTGTCTTCACCTAAGGCCTGACTTTCGGATCTACAGCGATAACGCACCTCACCATCCACTTCGCTGGCGATGGTATTTTCCTTGGAGCACACCACTTCTTTGCCATCCTTATCTCTGACGATAAAATCGCTAACCGCCTCATCCAATATTTCCTGTTTTTGTTTCAGCTGCTGCGGTTTTTGTTCAGCCTCTGCCTCTTTGATGAATTGGTGCAACACTTTTTCAGGTGCGGATAATACAGCCGCGACAGGTTTGTCCTCAGCCATTAGCGATGCACTGGAAACACTCAATACACAGGCGATAAGCCATAAACACACATTCAAAGACTTTGCGTAAAGATAATCGCAGCGAGTGTAAGGCATAGAAAAAATCAGGTAAGAATAAAAAGAAGATCAGTAGAGTAGCGGCACGGCTTACATAAGACAATAACAAAAAATGACGCTAAGACCTGAAAAACGTTTTAGCCGATAACATCGGTGAAAAAGTGTTGATCAAGCTTAGCGCCATCGTGCAAAGTTGAGCTATAAAAAATGTCTATTATTCGCAGTGTCATTCACCACGAGGTCATATTTACTATGTTGTTGCAAACTCAACGACTTCGACTATAAGTGCCTCGCAAGTCTCCGCGCCCAGTGCAGCTTCACATTGTGTAGTATCACACCCTGATATAACGATACTTGCCAATAATAAAAACATAAATCCATAAGCTTCTTTCATTGTGTTCCCCTTACAAGTTATCAATTCCAATCCTTGTAGAACAACATCCCTTTACAGGCTTAATTATTGGTTAAGAATCCGGTTTTTAATAAAGACTATTTTCTTGTTTAAAGACCCTCTTTTAAGATCAAGCCTGTATAAAAAACAGACAAACACCGATAGATGCAGCGTTTTAAAAGCACGATGTTATGAAGCAACTGCTTTTATACGCTTAAAAAGTTATTAGATAATAAGGCTGCACTTAACATGTAAATATTAGGCATGATATTTTCCTGAAGAAAACGTCAACTTAAGCTAATTTATGCAGACTTGTTTAGCTGTAAATGTCTTTACCCTTCAAGAGCTTTACCGCTATGCACTATCGTCAATATATTATCTGCCTGTTTCTCAGCTGTATTAGCTTTTGTGTCTCGGCGCAATTCAAGGCTGCTGCCCATTCCAAATCGGATAAAACTGATTTTGATGGCAAAAATAAACAAACGAATGTTTATAATGCTTACGCCAGCAACCGGAAAAAGTTCAAAGCCTACATCATCTTTTTTACGATGCGTTATGGTATTTCAGCAAAGCTTATCCATAAAATTATTTATACAGAGGGTCATTACCAACCCACAGAAAAATTTGACGTTGGAGCGATTGGGCTGATGCAATTACTGCCTTCCGCGGCGGCTCAATTTGGCATTCCCCCATTAACCGACCCGTATAAAAATATTGAAGCTGGCACACGTTATTTAATACAGCTAATGCAGCGGTTTAAGAATAATATTGTGTGGGTGATAGCATCTTATCATGCAGGCGAAGGGGCGGCTAAACGCTATGGCAACCAAGTGCCACCGTTTGCGGAAACGCAGGACTATGTCATTAGGCGGTTAAGTATTTATCATGGTAGGGAGAACCCCCTTGGATAAAGGGGGGGGGGGGGTGCCCGCGAGAATATCGTAAACACTAAAATAAGCATTAACACTCTCTGCGGAGCAGCAGCGAGTCAATGTCCCGCTTAAGCATCATGCTTAAGCGGGACAAGTATTAAAGACAGAACATTGCCTAAAATACTGATATCGCCGTTAAGCCGATTTAGCTTTTGCCTTAGCCTTTGCTTTCGGTTTAGCCGCTGTCTTCTCTTGCGCTTTGGTTTTGGCTTCTGTATTACCCGCTTTAGCTTTTTCTTTTTCTTCTTTAACAGCTTTATCGGTGGCGACTTGCAGGTCGTCAAACGAGGCTTTTAAGCATTCGGTGTAGAAGGCTGGATCGGGCAGCATTTCACGACAGGCCGTGAATGATACGGTTAAGGTGCCTTTTTTGTTCTGAACCATAGATAAGACGATATGGAATAAACCCATATTCGGCATCAACGGTCCAAAGCTGAGTGAATCGACTAATGCCGCACCGGCAAAATACAATTGCATAGGCGCGCCCGGCACATTGGTGACAATGGTATTATGCACAACCTGCCTTTCAGAAAGCCCTGTTGCTGCAGCTGCTTTCATCGCCACCGATAAAACACCACTGGGTAGCATATCGGTAATATCCATCATAATTCTAGGGCCTAGCGCTTGTGCATAAGCCTTGGCAGATTTAGCTTCTTTATGTACCGCTTTAAGCCTTTCATAAGGATCTTCAATATCGGTTCTTAGCGCCACATTCATTAAACCAACGTGATTACCGCCTTCATCTTTTTCACTTTCGGTTCTGACATCGATGGGACAGCCACTGACCAGTGTTTTGTCGGGCAGTTCATCTTTACTTTCGAGATATTTACGCAAGCCACCGGCAACAATCGTCAACATGACATCGTTAATCGTCGTGCCAGGTAAGGTATTCTTGATGGCTCTGACGGCTTCAAAATCGAACTTACAAGCATCAACCACTCTATGAGGTGAGATCTTGCCCTGGAATCGAGTTGTTTGTTTATCATCCAGCGCGGCAAAGTCCTGACGTTTCTTGCCTTCCCTGATACGCATATAGGCCGGCGCAGCTTCTTTGACAAAATCATAAAACCTACCGGGGCGTTTCAAGGCGTTGATATAGGCCTTACCTAATAAGTTAGCCTTGCTGGGCTCATCAAATTCACGTGGTGGCGCAGAACCCCTATCATCAGGGATATTGGTGATATCGTGAATCGCCGTCATAAACTCAACACCTTTAGGCCCATCCATAGCCGCATGGTGGACTTTTTGCAGCAGCGCAAAACTGCCCTTGGGTAAACCTTCAACGTTATCCAGGCCTTCGATGACATACATTTCCCAAAGGGGTTTGTCTCTGGACAGCGGGCGTGAATGCAGGCGGGAAACCAAAATACATAGTTGGCGCCAGTTGCCCGGTTTAGGCAGGGCTATATGTCTGACATGATATTCGATATCGAAGTCTGGATCTTCAACCCAATAAGGCGTATCAAGGCCCAAGGGAACTTCAAGCAACTTATGGGTGAAAATTGGGGATAAATGCACCCGGCTTTGTAGATGTGCAAGAATTTCCTTGAATCTAACCACGCCGTTGGGGGCACTGGATTGATCGTAAATGCTGACGCCACCGACATGTTGTGGAAGCCCATCGAGCTCCGCACTTAGAAACATCGCATCCTGGCCACTTAACTGCTGCATATAAAGTCCCTGTCTTAATAAAGTTGTATATTAAAAATATAATGTATTGATTCTGGCAGCAAGGTTAACATCATGCCGCCTGGCAAAGAACCACTGATGGTAAATAAGATTTAAAGCCATTGAAAATAGTCAAAGATAGGGGAGTTTCAGCCTTGCAGCTGCCTGCTAAAACAGAACTGGCTATTGAAGTCAGCAGTGAATAAAATCATAGCCTCGATTAAAGACATTTCGAATATTGCCACCTAAAACCATTTTTTTAGCGGCACGCCACTCTTCTTGGCGATATAACCAAACCAGTTCCAGGTTATCAATCACCTCAGGTTTTAAATCCGGATTGCCTTTAAGCTGGCCATCCGAACCTATTATGGCTAACAGTTCCGGCGCGTTAAGGGCATGGCCATAGATAATTTTATAGGCGCTGCTGTTGGTAGGCGTTAATATCATGCGGAAGTTTGAGCGAGAAATGATGGCCCAAATCTCTGTAATCATCCAGCCGAGCACCATAAATAAGCTGCCACGAAGCGGGTTTAATCTGGTAACGGCCATCTACCATCAAGCTATGCATCTGCCGACTACTACCACCCTCAATTCATTCAGCGATAAAGAAAATAAATTGTCGATATCTTGCTTAATAACCGTATTTTCTGCCAATAAAGGCCGAGCTAGGCATAAGCATCAAAAAAAGTAGAGAGAATATCCCCAGTGCTGGCGTTTTGTTGGGTACATAACATCACCAAAAAACATCAAAAGACTATTATAAATATAGACGATTTAAGTTTGATTACGATGATGACATTACACACCCAAAACAGGCCAAAAGACTTTAGCCCGAGATGCTATTTAGAAATTATATTTCACGTTAAATGCAATATTATCTCTGTCACTTAAGTAGTAGAAGTTCTTATCAAATTGATCCTTGTCTTCACCCTGATATACGGTGTAGCTGATACCCGTCTGCCAATCACTGGGGAAGGTTAATTGCGCACCTACCGAGTAGATCGAAGCGCCTTCTCTGGAATTTGTGCGTAAGTTGGTACCTGCCCAACCATGCTGCCAGGTCATAGGCAGGTTCAGATTAGCCCCCCAAAAGACATTATTGTATTGAATATCGGCAATCATCAACGAGCCAAAACCTGTAGGTGTATTGGTCACATACAGTGATTGTTCATCATCATGATCTCCATTCACAATATCACGGTACATCCAGCTTACCGCCTCACCTGTCAGTGTTAGCGCATCCCAAAGTGCATTTTCAGAAAACAAGTGAATAAACGAGACCTGGGCCTGCGCGTATTTGGCTTCGGAAATCTCCGATGGGCCATGATCATTACAGCTACGAGGATCATCTACCGCCTCCATTTCACCGCCACCCACCAGAGATTGATCGATGGTGATGGCAATACAATTGGCATCCAAAATCACGGTCTCATTGGGTCTATACAAGATTTCACCCGAGACATTGGTATTACCGATCACCGATGAAAAGCTGGCACCAAAGGTTTTAACATCTTCTTTATAATCCACCACATAATAACCCTGGCCTTCTTTTACCGCGACAGAGTCAGCGGGATCTTCTCCTAGGGCTGGAATGTTGATTAGCTCCAAAGTGGCATTGGTTCTGAAGGTCTCCAGACTGGGTGTTTTATCATGCGCATTTATCGCATAGATGCCATATTCGGTGCCGCTGTCGGTGAAATAGCGAAAGGCCAAACCGTATTGACCTGAATCACTGACATTATCGCGTTGATCATCGATGCTGTATTTTTCGCTTTGCGCGATAATCATTTGTTTGCCTCCAGCTCCTAACATATCCTGTTCGGAGAAAAATGCTCCTGTAGGAATCAGCTCGGTACCGCGGTACTTCCACTGATAAAAACCTTCCATAGATATTTTATTAGTCAGGCCTATTTGCCCATAAACCGATTCGGTAGGCTGGTAAATTTCTTTTAACTCAATACCGGCTCGTGTGGCCGCATTGGCGTCATAGGGATTAATCGATGCCGCAATACTGTTAGAGAAAGCTAAGGATTCACCCCAGTTTATTACCTGGCGCCCGACTTTTAAGTTGGCAAACTTTCCCAACACTTCAAACGAGGTAAAAACATAGGCATCCAGCAGTTCAATTTCCGAGCTTAAATAATCTTTGCTCTCCGGTTGGAACTGGCCCATTTGATCACCATTAAAATCACCGTAGGGTGAGATAACACCGACGTTTTCGCTCCAACTATAAAGCTCTTTATTTTGATACATATCGTCATACCAGGCGCGGCCTCGCACAAAGACACCAAAGTCACCGTTACGAATTGTCAGGTCACTGATAATGCTGATACGATTCTGCACGATGTCATTTTTCTTGAAGTTCTGATTACCATCATTGGCGTTAGCAGCGCGTACCGCCTGTGCAGTATCAAACAGATAGTTGGGGTTATCGGTGCTGCCGGGATCCTTAGGCACAATAGCCGCCTCGTTAGGGGATTCGGTGCGCATCATCACGCCATAGGTCAACGTGTTTACAAATTCAACATCCCACTGTGCTGCAGCCACAGTGCTGTAGATCGACACTGCAATAGCAGTGGCAAGCGTTGAGGCTGCAAATACCTTCATTGGTCGCCCTGTTTGAACAAGCCACTTTTTCTCTGATTTTTTCATCATAGTCTCTACTTATTATTATTGGCTTAACGGCTAACGCTGCGACGAATACCCTGTGGCGTGAAGGCTTCTATATGCATAGGTTTGAGATCAAAACGCTGGATATCAGCAGATTCGTTGAGCAATGACTCCACCGCATAATCGCCCGATGACAGATCATTCATCACCGAGATACGCCCTATAGGCCCCGGCATAAACGGATCAATAACCAGGGTTTGCATGCCGGTATGCCATAACATGCCTTGTTTGTCGTAACCATCTACCAATTGCAGATTCCAGCTATCTTCATCAAAATACATCACCCGTTTAGCAAGAGCATGACGACTGCCCTCTTTCAGCGTGGCTTCAACCACCCACACTCTATGCAGTTCATAACGCATATATTCAGGGTTGATATGTTTTTTGGTCAGCAACTCGTCATAACTTAACTCGGGGTTATCCATATCGTAATTGTTATACGGGATATACTTTTCCTGCTTGTCTAACAGCTTCCAGTCATAGCGATCAAGCGCACCATTAAATAAACGACCTTCATCGGCATAAATTAATCCACCCGGACTGACCTGATAATCGTAAGCAATCACCGGCGCTCTGCGCACACGTCTAGTAGAAGGCATGTAGGACCAGGCACTTCTAGGGGTCTCCACCTGATTCAGCGGCTCATGTACTAACACAACATCACCCGCTTGGCGTTTAGGCAAAAGCGTTCTCAATATCTGGTAACCGATAATGCCGGAAAAACTGTCCGCATTGCCGGTCACATCCACATAGGGTGCCACTCGCTGAATACGGGTACGGGTTTTGAGTCTATTGCCTTTGGCATAAACAGCGGCACCGTCGTAGGTGGTATCCATAAAATAGCCTTCGGTACGCACCAGTTGATTCCAGATCACCTCTTGGCCGGTTTTTGGCATTGGAAATGGAGGGCCACCAAATGCACCGGTAATACCATCACCACCACTAACCAGTTCGGCTTCGGTGGCATTTTTTAGCGCATTTTTACCCACACGTGCGTCATAAACCCCATCCCTGTGAGTGGGATAAATTTTCATACGATACGTTTGAGGGTATTTTTCAAATTGGGCGATCTGCCCGGCGGTGAGTTTATCGCTATGGGCTTTATAATTTTCTGCCGTCAACACAATAAGCGGGCTTTCATCTGCATAGGGATTAGGCAGGTGTTTACCCGGATTTTGATAAACCGATTCGGGGAAATGGGGAATTTTGCCTGAAAAAGCCGGAATCGTACCCGCTTCGTTGCCCGCTTTTTCGGCACCAACCAAAGTAAGATTTGTACCTAGTTGCGAGGCTTCTTCAACAGACACCTTGGCTAAAGCTTGTGAGGCAAGCCAGGGGCCACTCATACAAGCGGCGAATAGTAGAATTTTTTTCATTATTTTATCTCTTTATTTTGCTGGCATACGTTTTCAGCCAACATGATTAGGCTTAAACAGCAATGACAAATGCAGCACAGTACAAGACCGCCAAGCTAGGCGGCCTTAAACCCGGCCATCAGATGCGGAAAAAGTCCTTATCAAATCTGGCATTGTCACCGCTGCTAATCATATGCAAAACGTCAAATTCGCTCTCCAGCGAAGACAGATGCGCAAAGGCGGTATAATTGCCACAGTCTCCGCTGATCACCAATTTGTATAAATTCACATTTTCTGCGGTACTGCTGATATTGCCATTGGCTTCACAAGTACCGGATAAGCTCACGCTGCCATCACTGTTGATGGTGAGTGTATCCATGCCTGCCGCGGTACTGCTGGAGAATTTGCCCTGTAAGTCATCAAGGCTGGTTGCCAGATCTGATTCTTCCGAGCGCGTAAGCGGGCTTAACGTGCCATCCGGCAAGACCTTTTTTAACTGCTGCAACAACGCATCAGCTGACTGGGTCTGGGTTTTATATAAAGCTGTGGCTTGCTCAGTGTCATCCTCTTCCAGCGCCACAAACACATTGCCATCGGCGGATAAATAAGCCCGCACCAGCGCCACATCACCGTCGTTTTTCTGTAACACGCTGCGATAAATACCTGGGGACGTTTCGGCGATAAATTGATAATCATCATCCGCATTGGCGGCGGTTCCGCCATCACCATTGCCATAACAGCCGGCTAATAACAGCGTGGCCGAACAGGCCAGAGGCAAGCTCAGCCGCTTTAATTGATTAAGTTTCATTGCGCGGCCTCCTGCTCTGCCGCAGTGAACGTCACATCACGTAACTTCACTTTTAACAATTCCTGCTTACGTAAGCCGGCCGTATAGTCACCATCGATGGGCGTGATGGTGATGTAGTTATCCAGATACATCTTGGTTTCATCATTATCGGCTCCACCAATCACCTGCTGAGGAACCACCTTGTAGTCGGCCACGGGATGAATATCCGCACTTTTCTCCAAAGTTTCTTCATCGATATAAATACCTGGCCCAATCAATACATCGGATGTACCACCCAATACGGTATGCGCCACACCTTTGATTTCTTTTGAGAAACGCTCAAGATCAAAGGTACCCGGGAAGTTAACATTCAAGCCGGTAAAGGCTGGCAGCAAGGGCTGATCTTTTATCCGCTTGGCTTCCAGTTCGGCAACCAATTGCACGGTGAACATGGCAACCTCTTCATCGGTGGCCGATCTATGTGATTCTCCGCCACGGCCATCCAGCTCTGAGGTGAAATTACTGACCGCTATAGACGGTACGCCTCGTTGCAGACCTGCCACCGCAAGACCCACGGTGCCGGAGGTGGTTGCCATCAGGCCGACATTCTGGCCATCGTTGATGCCTGAGATGATCAAATCGGGTTCTATGCCCTTATCTCTTAATACCGCCAAACCCACCAACATGCTGTCACGGGGTGTGGCCGAGACTTCGCGGATATATTTCAACTCGCTGTGCAGTGCGGCACGTGCTTGCCAACCTTCCAGCAGCACTTCACCATATTGTGGATGTATAATCGTATAACCGTTGGCTTCGGCATCATCCAGCGCGGCTTTATTTATTTCGGCCCAGTTCTCGGGGTTATAGGTTCTCGCAATACGCACACAGTGATCATTCTCGTCTAATTCCGGGGTGGTAATGCTGGCGGGATATTGCCCCTCGGTGTAAATATACGCCTCACTGGCTTCGCTATACGGAATGTTATTAACGATAAACTTGTTTTCACTGCCGTAATCAGGCCTGTGTATTTTGGTTTCTATAGAACCCGATTTGCCACTTTGCTGTGAGGCCGGTGCATAAAGATCCACCGAATGGCCTGCATTGATTAATGCCGTCTTCATCGCTTGAATGCCTTCGGAGGCACAGCCATCATCGTTGGCTAATAGGATATTAAGTGACCAGCTAGGTGCGCTGAATGCGGCCAGAATAGAACAAGTCAGTAGTGCCTTTTTCATAAGAGGTAACCTCAATTTATTATTAGTTGTGATTCGATTTAATTTTTAAAGCGCGTCTTGCTTATAACCGACATTAGCAACTGTTGAGGTTTTTTGACTCCTGCTTTAGAAGAAAGGAGAAAATAGAGAGGATATTTAAATACGAATACTATCAATAGCTTACACACGAATATTGCAAATATAAGTAAAGAAGGTGAAAAAAGTACAAAGAAAGAGAAAATAAATGGCGCAAAATTCATGTCTTGAACAGGCCGTCAAGACAAACGTAAAGCGGCCCGAGAAGAGCCTTGAGGGTTACAGAGTCAGCTTAGCTCAGCTGCTTCTGAAACTGCTTGGGGGTTAAGCCTACCCGCTGTTTAAACTGCTTATAAAAAGCCGATTGGGAATTAAACCCCGCCTCCAATGCAATTAAGCTGATATTCAGCGGGCCATCACGGTTCTCTATCAACAAGGTTTTAGCCGCAGTGACACGGTAATCATTGATAAATTCAAAGAAGTTTTGCTTGGCACATTGATTAATCACCTGACTCAGATGATTGGAGGGCAAGGTCATCATCTCGGCCAAGTCTTTGATACGCAGTTCGTTATTTAAGTGCGGCTTATGCTGCTGCATAGCGTCTTGTAATTGCAGCCAATAGGCTGCGGCCTTCTCGGAAGTTAAGCTGCTGGTTTCATACGCTGGCGAAGCTGGCTCTTTAGTTGGATTTTCTGTTTGAGAAAGCGGCTGGCTGCTAGGTGCAGCTTCCGTTTGTTCTGCTAAAAGCTCAACCTGGGCCTGTTCGGCAGCATGATCCTGGCTGAGTACATCATTTAACGGAATATCTTTGGTCTGATCGCCATGCACAGCGAAGCGGTCTTGATCAGGCTGGGTTTCACTGCGGTCATTAAAAATCGCAGGTTGGGCAATCGCCATAAACGCAATCAGATAATACACCGACAACATCAAACTCATGGAGAAAATAGCCCGGGGCCAGAAACCAAAATCGGTAAAAATACGCGCCAAAGCAATCGCAAAGCCCATAATAGCAATCGCCATACAGAGGCTCAATAATATGCGTAACCAACGCAGATTCACGCCTTCCTGATAAGAGAATTGCTGCTGAATATTTTTTGCGTGTTTATTCAGGCTGAATAACCCTGCCATTAAATAGCTGATCAGTTGCATATAAAAAAACAGACCTATCAATGTAGGAGTGCTAGGTGGCCAACTTTTTTGTGCCGCCATTTGAAAATAATCTTTACCCTGATGCTGAAAGAAAATGATGCTGAAGATGATCAATGGAATAGGTAATAGATGCACGCTATGGCGCAGTTTAATGCGAAACTGCGGATCACACATCGCCTTCACATAGGCATACAATAAAGGCCCATTGAGAAAAATCGTTAAAAAAAGTGTTCTGGACCACTCACTTTTTATCTGCCACTGATTATGCATGGGCACTAGCGCCAATAAATACAGCGCTGAACAGCCTAAAAACACCGCCAATACACGGTTGGCATAGCTGTTTCTATCGCTGGCATACGCCAAAGCCAGGGTTAATAAACTACCTAAAACCGCACCACAGAGGGCGATTATGCTGACAACACTCACAACAAGCTTGCTCTATTAGAAGAATACAAATGTCTTACTTTTATTATTTTATAGGCAGGCATTAAACATCCAGCTCATTAAAATGTCCAGACTGGTCGGACTTTATATGCGCTGTCAGCTTAAAAGATTAAAGGCCAGATCAAACATACTCTGGCGAAATGCAGCCTCATCTAAATATTCTGGGGCATCGGTGGCCGCCGATAAACACAGGCCCTGTATCGAGCGTGTCACCATAAAGGCCTTAAATTCACACTCGGTATGAGACATCTGCGGCTGGTGTTGATGGTAAACGTCTGCCAACCAACTACTGGCCACCTCTATCCAGGTTTGATCGGATCCTAAAAATGAACGTTTGCCGACATTAAACGCATCCTGATTCTCCTTATAAAAACAATCATGTAAGGCCAAAAAGCGTTGCTGGCGTTTGATCAGCGGATCGATGATAAAGGTCACCGCAGTCTCCAGAGTAACCTGCCCCGCCTCCTCCGTTACACCATCCTGTTGCTCTAATAAGGTCAGCAGGTCGCTGATTTCTTCATTCACCAGCGCTTCAAAAGCCGATTCGATAATCGCCTCTTTATTCGGAAACCAGCGATATAAAGACGCAATATTCACACCCGCCACTTCGGCCACATAATTGGTGTTAAGTGCCTGTGCTCCCTGCTCGGATAGTATTTTTCGGGCAGCGATCACAATCGCATCGACGATTTGCTGGGAGCGTTTTTGTCTGGGCTGTTTCTTTTCATTTTCGGGCATAACGATGTTATCAACTCAGTAAAGAAGCGAAGTAAGACTCACGTAAACAAACTTTTTCATTGTTTTTCAATCTGTTAAGCCAAGAATAATCAGTAGTAATGGAAGTTGTCAAACCTGCATTGCATTCTCTAAAGTTAAACACAATAATAATCCAGTGAGGTTCTTTATGTTATCAAAAATGGATGACTATCCGCTGCATCAAATTGCCGATGTTATGCGTTTTACCCAAAATAGCGATAGAAATTTTTATGACCGCTATTACTTCAATCTGATCAACCCGGAAGAAGAGCTATTTATTGTTTTTGGCCTGGGCCAATATCCGAATTTGGGTACACAAGATGCGTTTTTATTGGTACGCCATAAAGACCAACATCATGTGCTGCGAGCCTCCCGCACCCTGGGGGATAGATCTGATATCTCGGTAGGCCCTATGCGAATTGAAATCATCGAAGGCCTGCAAAATCTGCGCATCATTGTTGAAGATAATGATTCCGGTTTAAGCATGGATGTGACATTTGATGCGGTGCATAAACCGCACCTGGAGCCGCGCCATTTTATCCGCAAACATGGCCGGGTATTATTCGACACCATGCGTTACGCACAGCTGGGCCGCTGGACCGGCACGGTGAATATCAAAGGCCAGGAATTTGCTATCACTCCTGAAAAATGGATAGGCAGCCGTGACCGCTCCTGGGGTGTTCGCCCCGTGGGTGAAGAAGAGCCCAAGGGCATTCATCAAGGCACGCCGTCTATGGAGGGCATGTGGAATTATTTCCCGGTGTTGTTTGACGATTTCACCGTGCTTTATATTCTGAATGAAACCGACGATGGCCGCCGCACCACCGAAGAGGCGATACGTATATGGCATGACCCCAACAAAGAAACGGAGTGGTTAGGCACACCAACGCATAATCATATTTTTGATGAAGCCCAGCCGTTTAAATGCCATATCAAAAGCGCCGAAGTCACCTTCCCCGATACAACCGAGGGCCAGCTGGTATTAACCGGCACCCCCCTATTACAAACCTATTTAACCGCAGGTACAGGTTATGGCCTTGAGCCCGATTGGCGTCACGGCATGTATCAGGGAGACTTAGAAGTTCAGCATCTGACGATGCATATGAATGATGATAAAGACAAAATGTGGGGTGTCGTTGAAACACCGGCGACGTTTGTTTTAAAAGGTGACAACGTCGAATATCAGGGTGTTGGCATGCTGGAATTTGCATTCTTCAGCGATCACAAAAAATACACCGGCTAAGCCTTCATATAATAACAAACGAGATAATACGATGACCGAACAAAAAGCAGAACATGCAGAACTGGCCGAAAAACTGATTAGCTGGATGCAGGAAAAAATTCCAGCCGCCGAAAACCTGCAGCTCATCGATTTTAAAGCCCCCGAGGCCGGAGCCTCAAACGAGACGATTCTGTTTACCGCAAAATGGATGGAGCAAAGCTTAGAAAAATCCCAGCTATATGTCGTGCGTATGCAACCCAAAGGTGCCGGTGTTTTCCCAAGCTACGATTTAGCCCTGCAATACAAGGCGATGGACTTATTAAAAAACACAGAGGTTAAAGTACCTGCACTATTAGCCTATGAAGAAGATGACAGCCTGTTTGGCTCAGCCTTTTATGTGATGCTGGGTATAGACGGACAGGTTGTCGCCGAACAACCGCCTTATCATATGGATGGCTGGTTTACCGAAATCAAGGATCAGGATCGCCGTGACATATGGAGCAATGGCATTAAAACCATCGCCAGCGTTAATCAGCAGGATTGGCAGGCACTAGGATTTGATTTTCTTGCCAATGCCGACCAAACGCCTCTGCAGCAGCAGATTGGCGAATATAAATCATTCCTGCAATGGACAGAGAAAAAAGGACAGCCCTACCCTGCTCTATGGGCCTTACATGCCTGGTTATTAGAAAACCAACCCAAAGATGAACCTACGGCCCTATGTTGGGGTGATGCCAAGGTCGCGAATCTATTATACAAAAAAAATGCAGTGACGGCCGTGCTGGACTGGGAAATGGTGCATCTGGGTAATCCGGTAGATGATTTAGCCTGGTGGATGACGCTGGATAACAGCATGTCGGAAGGCTTGGAACGTTTGGTGGGTATGGAAGTGCCTAAACAAAAAGGTTTATTAAACAAGCAGGAAATGATTGCCTTATGGGAACAGGAATCCGGCTATAGCGCTGCCGATCTGGATTATTACGAAGTCTTTGGTGCATTTAAATTTGGCATCATCATGGCTAGTATCTGCATTAACATGACCAACGATGGCATTGTTCCACCCGAGATGGAAATGGATATTAATCATACCTGCACCCCATTAATGGACAGGCTGATGGAAAAACACGGTATTGTGCTGTAACACTCGCAATATCTAACTTGAGGCTGAGAAGATCTCAGCCTTGCTTATCGTTTCTATAGAACTTCGTCAAAAATCGTATTTGAAACACTTAAGAAACAGCTACACTTTCATGAATAACTGGAGAATTGGCCTGTTTTGGTCTAGTTTTTATAGGGTAGCTGTCTGTAAATAATACCGATAATTTTATCCAGACGACGCTCATCAATGCCAAAGCCTTCAGGGAATACAGGCCCCATGATTCATGATTAAACTAATACGTAGCCATCACTCTGAGGATAAAAGCAAAAATTCGGCTTTAGACAGCCTTCTGCCGCTGGAGTACCTGCAAGAAATTCTAAAGCTCTTCCCCATAGGCCAATGCATACAGCATTTTTGGGAATACCATAACGAAGAAGCTGAAAACACCGTGGTCCTGGCCTATTGCATCAATAAACAGTTTATCTATTCGATGTCCGATATTAGCCTGGAAGAGGATCAATTTATCTTAATGGGCGATCTCGATAATCCCGTTAAATTATCTGATATTGAACATTTTTATTTAATTGTGCCCTATGTAGAGCACCATCAGCTGGAATATAGCCGCAATAGAACCCATCTGGTGGATGTGCCGATTAATAATTATTCCCTGGGTAATAGCATCACGCTGTTATCGCCCAGCACCGAGTTGCGCTGTGAACCACAATTAGACAGCACGGTGATTCGCATCATGACATTAAGAGAGGGTATCTACGCCAATAATAAAGTGGTCGCGTTGGAGCCTCTTATCGATGGCCTGGAACATGTGGATAGACGCACGTTTCAGCGTGTAGAAACCGATATTGAAATTGAAGCAGCAGCCAGAAAAAGCAAAGATTTTGTGGATGGCCGCTTAGTAGACTACTGTGAAACCACCGCAAGATTACAGTTTGATGATGACGGTTTTTTATCCAATTATCACGTAGGTGATGAATTTAAACTGCAGTTTCAGGCCTATCAAAGCAATCAATATTTTATTCTCTTGGCTGAGATTCAAAAACTCAGAGCAACGGAATGTGTGGTTGTATTAACCGGCATTCGTAAGGGCCGACGTTTTGAGGAGCTGGAAAATGTCGATTTACTGGCCATTAAAGCCTCGTTATTACAACACCCAAAAACCAAACCCCTGCATTAATAAACAGCCATCAATCTAATCATAAAACCTTTTTTATTTCTCGACACTTTTTTCCAGCTGCATCTGCAATTCCAGTTTAATATTTTCCCTGGAGGCATTTTTTACATCTAATACCAATTGTCGGCTGCTACCTGTGGGCTGATATCCTTTGTTTATCACGGAAAAATATAAGCCCTTCCATGCCTCTACAATACCTTCAGGTGCGCCCTGATAAATCAAACTGGCGCAGTAATATTCAGGTTCATCAATCAGTTTATAACGCCCTTTCATCTGCGGCGCTTTACTGACAGGGAATGCCATCTGAAATTGAATATCGGTAGCGCCCTCAACCACGGGCTCTGGAAAAATAAAATGCATGGGGCCCACAATCTTACCGCCATTTTTGATGGTGTGCACACCTAACTTCATCGCCAAAGGCAGCAATTTCTTTTCCATATCGGCGACTGGCATCTTGAATTGGCCCAAGAAGAATCGCTGAGGGGCAACAGATTTCACCTCAAAATCGGGTAATGAAATAGAGACAAGGCTGCTTTTATCCTGCTTGCCTTGAACCGCAAAACCTGCCACACCAGCTAAATTTAATTCACGGGAATCACCGCTGGCCCAGGCAGGTTTGCAAGGCCCATAGAAGCTGCTAAGTTCTTTTTCGGTAGGTTTGGGAGCTTGCATAAAGTGCAAATAATTTGCCGCAGAATCCCCCATGCCACCCAGTAAGGTGGCATTGATAAAGGCTTGCCTGGCCGAGGCTTTATTACTCAGTTTCAGTTCGGATATACCTAAATAGAGATTCGCGCGGCTAACATATTCATCGGGTAACTCTTTGGCGCAGGCTTTTTTTACATTATCCTGCATGGCCTGCCACTGGCTCTGCTGTCTGTGCAACTCGGCCAGATTCAGGAAACGTTCAACCTCAGGCTCTAATTCGGCAGCCTTGCTTAATGCAGCAATAGCTTTATCAGTCTCATTAGCCTTAAACCAAAAGTTAAACAATTTCTCATAACGTTTAACCGAAAGCGGTAGCAAACCCGCGTGCATAAAATCTTGTAATTGTCTGGCCGCAGCATAGGGATTGTTTGATAGAGCCAATAAATCACATAACAAAATCATATCTTGTGATGTCAATTTCAGCTTCTTTTGATAGGCCATTAACAAGGTTTCTGCCGCCCTGTCATTTTTTCCGGCCTTGATATAAATCTGACTCAAACGACGCCATAACACCATATTGTTATTGTCTAAAGCTAAGAGCTGTTGCTGTACATCTGCAGCACGCCAATAATCCTGTAGATGGAAAAATATAAATAACAGCTGATCCAGAATAGCCGTATCAACCTTTGCCTGCTTAGTTTTCTTTAGATTCTTAAAGATGGACTTGGCGGTTTTTAAGGCCTGCTGCTTCTTGCCCTGATGATAAAAAGCCACCGCCTGCTTTAATGCCATGGCTTGATCGAGCTTGCCACCATAGGTCATTAACTGATCTAGCGATTGTAAAAAGGCGGCATAATTTTTTTTATAAAAATAGATATTCGCAAGCTCTACGACGGTTTCCTGTTTGGCAAACCGTGACAGGCCCTCTTCACCGGGTTTGTCTTTTAAGGATTGCTGGTAATACTTGATCGCCTTGGCTAAATCCGCATTTTTGCCTTGTTGAAGGTAAAAACGGGCTAAAAACCGGGCGGTACTGGCGCGGCTATAGGCATCTTTTAATTGTGAAAGCTCCTGTTCCAGTTCGGCGATAGTTTTTTGGTTATGGCCAGAAGGCTGTGATGGTGCGGTTAGCTCACGGCTGCGATACTGTTCTGCCATGACAGGCAGGCTAGACAAAAAAATGCTAAATAGAACAGCTCTAAATATGATTGAATAAGCAGAAAAAAACATTAAAAATCACCCCAGTTATTGGGATAGTTTTTATACAGGAATTCTATACGCTGAGAAAATTGTTTTACCGGGCCTTTATAGGCATCATATCGCCACTTCTCTATAGCTGAAACCGCATGGGCCTCAAATACGCCTCTAGGTGACGCATCCATGATACGAATATTTTCCACATGGCCTTGATTATTTACTGTAAAAGCAATCAACACCCAGCCATTGATTTTATTATCCCAGGCCACTTTCGGAATCAGCGGTTGTCTTGTCGCAACAGGCACCATCACCTTGGTGCCTGAATCCCGCTCACCGATATAATCCGTGCCATTCGCCGAGCCATCGTTGTTTATCGCGCCTGGCTGTACCCAGTTATGCTGATAACGCCCCAGCTCCAGCTCGGTAAATTCAAGCGTCACTTCGCCAGCAACATCAGGATCTTGCAGGCTCACATCAGGAAGAGAAATCTCTGAACTGATCGCCAGTAAAGCAGGCTCTATCTTGGGTTCCGGAGGTCTTTGTTTTTGCTGCTGGGTCTGTGTTTGAGTCAGCTCTTTAACCGACTCAATATTCACTGCCATGGCCATCTCAGGCGCTATCATCTGATTCGACTCACTGTGAATCAAGGTAAACATCAGCTCAAATAACAACACAGAGACGACAACAGCGAAGATACTGGCAAGAAAAAAACGCATCAGTTAAGTGGTGTCGCTGCGATGGCAATATCATCGATACCCGCCAGACGTAATTGATCCATCACAGCCAATAAATTTTCGGTAGTCGACTTGGCATCGGCCTGTATCACCACTGCCGCTTCAGGTGTACTGGCATGTAATCTTGCCACAATCGCTCTGACCGTGCGTATATCAACCTCACGTTTATCAATCCAGACATCTCCATCGGCATTAATCGCAATAAAGATATTGGCATTATCCTGGCTGGTGGCTGTCGCAGCAGTTGGCGGGTTCACTTCTATGCCTGACTCTTTAACAAACGATGTCGTGACGATAAAGAAAATGAGCATGATAAACACGATGTCTAACATCGGCGTCATATCCAGGTCAGTTTCGTCCTGCTGGATTTGATGTCTGCGTACGCTCATAGTCCCTCCCCTGACAAGGTCACATTTGCTTGACGACTCTTTAACTGATCGGCCAATGTCGCGGTATTAAAACGCGCTTTCTGCTGAATATAGAAGCTGAAATAAAGCCCGGACAAAGCCAAAATCAGCCCCGACATCGTCGGCAAGGTTGCCCGAAAAATACCCGCAGCCATAGCCTTGGCATCCGAATTTCCGGTGATGGCAATGGTATCAAACACCGCCACCATGCCGGTGACCGTACCTAATAAACCTAATAACGGGCAGATCGCAATCAAGACCTTGATCGTAGAGGTAAATCGATGCAGCTTTATCGCATGTTTGGAGATGATCAATTCACGTATTTTATGGGCACACCAGGAATGTGTATCAGGGCGTTGCAGCCATCCATGCAAGGCCACTTTCTGAAGTTTGGGATAATCCCAGTGCAAAAAAATCAGACGCTCTATAATCAGCAACCATAAGACACAGGCGACCACAAACAATATCGAGATGATAGGACCACCGAGTGCAATAAAACTCTGTAATTGCAGGCTATCAACAAAGGCCAACATCTTATTTATTCACTCTTACTGCATGTTTTTTTTCTTTATCCTGGGCTAATAAACCGGCGCTTTGTTCATCCAGAATCTGTACCAAAACCCGGCTCAAAGACAACAATAAGTTATGGCTGAGCAACAATGGAATCGCCGCAACCAAGCCCAACACAGTAGTAACTAACGCCTGGGAAATACCACCGGCCATCAACTTTGGATCTCCACTGCCAAACAGGCTGATGCTCTGAAAGGTTGCGATCATGCCTATGACCGTACCCAGCAAACCTAACAGCGGCGCGATGGCGGCAAATAATTTGATCAGACTCAGCCCACGTTCCAGCGCCGGAATTTCTTTTAATATCGCCTCATCCAGTGTCAGTTGTAATAATTCTTCATCTTCCTCTCGGCTAACATCGAGATTCTGTACTTGTAAAAATATGCGTCCCAGCGGGTTATTAGCATTAGGTTCTGACACGGCCTTTAATTGTTGCTGGGTTTTGATCCACACCAAAAACAAATAAAGTGCCCTGTAGGCAGCCATCAAGACACCTATCATCGCCAAGACAATAATTGCAAAACCTACTTCCCGGCCTTGTAAAACTCGCTCATACAAACTCGGGCTCTGCCCCAACAACGCAATCAAATCACCTCTGGATGGATCGATAACGATGGCATGTATGGCCGGTGTATTATGGGCTTGTATATCAGCCATTATACGGCGTTCGGCAGGCTGTTTTTCCAGCGCCAATAATTCGGCCGTTTCAGGTATATAACGCAGTAATTTATTCTCGCTGAAGACACTGAAGGTACCCAATCTTAAGACGGGTTGTTCCTGAGTACTGCCATCGGGATTAACAACCTGCGCGTTGAACCATTGGTTTTTCCCGGCCTCGGTCATCTCCTGTTGAATCAATAACCACATCTGGCGCATGGAACCTATCGTTGGCAGCTGTTGACTATCTTTTTGCTGCAGTTTAGCAAGTGCAGTTGCACGCTGAGGGAGCTGGGCCTGCACAAGCGAATCTTGCATTCTAGCGCTGAAGTCAGCTGAGAATTCATTATAGATGCTGTGAATATCACCTAATGCCATGGCTTGCTGCTGCAATTCAGCCCTTAAAGCATCTACTTCTATTTGTTGATCTTGGGTGATTTCAACCAAAGGATTGCTGATTTTTTCAGCCTGTAAAAATTCATTTTTGGCTGTGCTTAATAACTGCTGCTGGGATTTTTTATCCTGCAGAAAACGCTGCTCTCGTTGTTTATAACGTTTTTTCTCAGAGGCATGATCCTGTTGAACCTTCAACAGCAATTGATCCAGGGTTTTAACTTCAGAGGCCGCAGCGACTTCTTCAGCATTCGCTGCAGAAAAAAACAATACATTCAGGCTTAATAAAAATACAGCCACAAATAATCGTAAGTCCATTATTTATTCTCCTGTGAGCTAGAGGTTAATGCCACAGGCAGGCTTAATAAATTGGGGGCAACATCTTTATTGGCCACTCGAATCGCCTTGCGAATATCGAGGTTGTATTTTTTATCCAGCGCTTGCCAACTATTGTTATCACCCTGCCATAAAGCCGATTTTTTATGATCAAGTGTTTGATAATACAGCGCTGAACGTCCAATTCGCAGAATCTCTACCGAAAGCGATTTATCATCTATCAAAACAATATCTCTATAGCTGGCTATATCGTAGTTATAATCATTTTCGGTTTGATAAAGCTCCATCACGCGACGAAATTTTTCAGCCATAGGCACTTGGGAGCTAGCTAACAAGGCCCGCAGTTTTTCCACTGATTCTAAACGTTGGCTTTGCTGGAACGGCAAGTCTAACTGGATAAATTGCGCTAACGTATCCGTCACCTCACGTAATAACGGCAATAAACGCTGTTGCGTAATTTTTATATCCGCAATCTGCTGCTTCAAAGAAGCGATATCGAGCAACTGCTCCTGCTCTAACACCACAAGTTCATCGTTATAAGCCCTTTGATATTCGCCCTGCTGTAACAGACGTCGATATTCTTCCAGTAGCTGCCGGCTATCTGAGGCCAGCCTGTCGATTTTGACCTGACTCTTCTGCGCCAACACCGAGGTTTTATGGCTGGTTTTAACCGATTGTTCCAGCAACAGCTGATCCGAGTTAGCTGCTATTGCCGGCATGCAGATCACGGTGCTGCATAATAAAAAATGGGCGATTCTGTTAGCCATCAACGTTGGCTCCCTTTATCAAATTTATTGGAAGCGCTTTTCTAGAAAAACAGCTCTTGATATCCAACTGAATAATATACAAGGCAGGGATTAAAAACAGCGTAATCAAGGTTGCAAATAGTATCCCAAACCCTAGCGATACCGCCATGGGGATAATAAACTGCGCCTGCATGCTGGTTTCAAAATAAATAGGCAGAAGGCCAAAGAACGTTGTTAACGAGGTTAGCAGAATCGCCCTGAAACGTTGTGTGCCCGCATTGACTACCGCCTCCAACAAATCTCCGCCACGCGCCTTTTCTTTATTAATAAAATCCACCATGATCAGGCTGTCATTGACCACCACTCCCGACAGAGCAATCAAGCCATACATCGATAACATATTTAATGACATACCCAAAAACAAATGGCCCCAAATTGCACCCACGATGCCAAATGGAATCACCGACATGATGACTAACGGCTGAGCATAGGAGCGAGTAGGAATGGCAATCAGACAATAAATCAGAAACAAGGCCCCCAAAGAAGAAGCCGCCATCTGGGCCATAAAATCCGCCTCTTCCCGGCTCGCGCCTTCATCACCCGTTTGCACCGTAGGGTATTCGGTAAAAATAGCAGGAAGAATTTTTTCTCGCACCTCTTTAACCACCTTTCTGGATTCCAGATTAGGATTATTGATATCGGCAGATATGGTGATAGAACGCTTCCTATTCACACGGGTGATGGCTGAAAAACCCTCACCTAGGGTGAAATCTGCGACCTGATAAAAAGGCACTTCATCACCATCAGGAGTACGAATCCACATATTCTCCAAATCATCTATAGACAGACGTTGCGATTGTGGATAACGCAGCATCACTTTAATTTCATCACGGCCACGCTGTATACGCTGCGCCTCTTCCCCATAAAAGGCCTGGCGCACTTGCTTACCTAAGTCGGCGAGCGTGATACCAAAAGCCTCGGCCTCGGGCTTGATATGCAGTTTAATTTCCTGTTTACCACGATTAAACGAGTTGCGGATATCAACCACCCCGTCGTATTCGGCTAACTTTTTCTGTAAGGCCTGGGCCGCGGCATCCAGCTCATCGATATCACTGCCGATAAATTGAAATTCCAGATCAGCACCACCTCGAATATTAGCGCCGGAGTATATACGTAAATCTTTAACACCAGGAATATCCCCCACCTCTTCACGCCACATTTTTTCTATCTCGTAGGCGTTAATCTCGCGAGTATCCTGCCCGGTTAACTCAACAAAAAAACCACCACCGGTATCGCTGGTGGTATACACCATGCTGTGATCGATAAACGCTGTGCCTTGCGTATTTTCATATTCTTCACTGAGTTTGTATATGGCATTTTCAACCCGAATTAACACCTCGTTTCTGGTTTTTGAACTAGCCCCCTCCACCATGGTTAAATTACCTTGGAGAAAATCGCTGGGCACATTCGGGAAAATTTCAACCTTAACCAGAGAACCCGCCATCAGCCCCATAGATACAATCAAGATACCAATAAACATAGCTATAGTGTTATAACGATATTGCAAAGCTTTTAATAACGCGGGTTTATAACGGGTGATGATAAAATCATCAAGCCCGTTTTTAAAGCCCAAGCGAAAACGCTGCATCACATTCGCATTGCCTTCATCAATAGGGGGAATCGACGTATGCGCCAGATGCGCTGGCAAGATCCACTTGGATTCCACCAGGGAAAACATCAAACAACACGTCACGACGATGGCAATGGAATGGAAAAAAGGAGAAAAACTGGTATCAATTAATATCAGCGGTATAAACGCTGCAATCGTGGTTAATACGCCAAAAGTTGCAGGCATCGCGACCTTGTTAGCCCCCCTAATCACATTCTCAACCGAGTGGCCATGTTTTCCGACCTCGGAATAGACACTCTCAGCTATAACAATCGCATCATCAACCACGATGCCTAACACCATGATAAACGCAAACAGGCTGAGCATATTGACCGAAACCGCATAACTGCCCAATAACGGCATCAGGATAAAGGCCCCTAAAAAACACACGGGAATGCCGACCATAACCCAGAACGCGACACGCACCCTAAGAAACAGCGCCAACACCAGGAACACCAGAAAGGCACCGGCTAACATATTGTCCATCATCATATCCAGACGTGCATCCAGGTACACTGAAGAATCGCCCCAGACACTCACATAGGCACCGTTTGGCAAACTTGCCTGACGCTTGTTTACATATTCTTTAACCGTAGCGGCAATGGCCAGATCATTTTGATCGCCAGTGGATTTCACTCTGATACTGGAGGTATTTTCTCTATCAAAATGAGCAAAACCTTCCCCCTCTTCAAAACCATCAATGATATTGGCCACATCTCCTAACAGGAGGCGTGTGCCATCGGCATCGGTGCGTAAGACCAGTTGCGCATAATCGGCTCCGGTATAAGCCTGGCCCTGAGTGCGTAAAAGAATATCGCCACCCTGAGTTTTGATTGAACCACCGGGCATATCGATGGAGGCTTTATTCACCGCCTGGGATACCTCATCAAAACTTAAACCGTATTGACGTAGCTGCTGCGAAGAAATTTCGATGCTGATTTCCCGCTCCATATTGCCAACCAGTTCGGCAATATTAACCCCCGGTAAATCCATGATTTCATCACGTATCTGCTGAGATAAACGTTGCCTAGTGGATTGATCCATCGCACCATACACAGACACCCATAACACATCACTGGGCATCTCTTTTTTGGTGATGACCGGCTTTTCAGCTTGCTGTGGAAAGGTTGCGATGCCATCGATTTGCATCTGCACTTCAGAGAGTTTTTCAGTGACGGAATAACCCGACTGCAGCTCGATAATAACCGTACCCAGACCTTCTCTCGCCGTGGACGTGACTTTTTTTATGCCCTCTAGATTCTCTAACGCATCTTCTATTTTTAAAATTACCGATTGTTCCACCTCATCGGGGGCAGCACCTAAATGCGCCACCCTCACCTGTATCGAGTTAGCATCAAATTCAGGAAACATCTTTTTATTAATGCTGCCGTAGGAAACCAGCCCCAGCAGCACAATGGATAACATCAATAAATTAGCCGCCACACTGTTACGGGTAAACCAGGCGATAATACCGGTGGCCGCTAGCTCATCATTCTTCATTCAAAGACTCCAGCTGACTAGTCTCTGACTCATCCCCAGAGGACATCAGGCGAAGGTTCATGCCCTGAACCGGGGTATGTAAATTAGTCAGCACCAGATTTCGGCCATCACTTAGCGCATCACGAATATAGATATTCTGTTTATCCGAATGGAAGATATTTATTTCAACGATGTTTAATTGATGTTCCTCATCAACCAGAAAGATATGACTATCGCCTCTTAATGCTGCGCGAGGAATGGTATAAATATTATCGATACTGACGGCAGAAATTTTGGCATTTACAAACGCGCCTATTTGCAATTGTGGCCTGTCGCTTTGATGTTGCAGATTATACGGATCGGCAATTTCAACAATCAGATAATTAACCCGGCTACGGCTATCAACAACACCTTCACTACGGCTGATGGCCGTTTTCCAGATATAGTCTTGTTTATCGAGGGTTGTGGTCAGTTCTACCGATGAGGCATTTTTATCGGCTTTTGTCGCACCATAAGCAGGTACGTTAACGTAAGGTAGTTCCCGTGCTTTAACCGGCAACCTGACCTCGGCATAATCTACCGCAAACGTCACAGCCAATTGTGATCCGGTGCTAACGTATTGGCCTATATCGGCAATTTTCTGTTTGATCATCGCATCATAGGGCGCAGTGATTCGGGTACGTGCCAGTTTGATTTTAGCGTTTTTAACATCGGCCTCAGCCGCCTTGATATCTGCCTTGGCCTGCTGCAACATCGGTTTACGTAGTGCCAATACAGGCGCTTCACTTAAGGCTTTTCCGGTCATGCGCCATTCATGTTCGGCCTGTTTAGATTTGGCGTTTTCTTCCACCCAACGCGCATGAGCACCATCGAGCCTGGCCTGCGCCTGTAGCAGAGCCACTTCATAGCTAATCGGATCTATCTCCAGTATCAGCTCACCTTTTTTAAAATAACCACCGGCAAAGAATTTATCCGAAACCTTTTTAACCTGACCTGCCACTTCAGACACCAGGGTTGTCTCTGTTCTGGGGGCCACTGTGCCCTGACTGAACACAGTAAAACTTACCGTAGCAGCCTTAAGTTCCAAAGTTTCAACCAGTGGAACCTTAACCTCCAGCACCAATTTCTCGGGTTTGGGCGCAAACGCTGCAAAAATAATAAACACCACTATCGAAGCTAATACTATCGCCACAGGCATTAAAACCATGCGTAGAGGCACCATTTTCCGCTGTTGTTTATCTTGCATAAGTATTTGAGTCTTTTGAGAAGCATTCATAGTGACAATTCGATTAAATGATAAGTCGCCATCTTTGGCCTTGATACATAAAAGATACAATACAAGGCGTGGCTAACTTAGAACAGCATTGTAACCAAAAGTTCATAGTTTAATTATCAATCTCAGCGAACTATATATACATGTTTCACATAAAATTGATAGTGACTGAAACCACAAAAACAGGTTTAATTTGAAATGGAAAGTCTAAGCTGCCACCTAGTGTCCATGTATAAATGGCTGTTTTTTAAAAAAACACTGCCATCTGAAATTGGCCTACTGAATTAGTTGAACCTGATCACCGGCTTTATGATCTATCGATATAAAACGCTTCAGAATGAGACTTTTTCACATTTTTAACACGTTAAAAATTATTCCTATGCCTGAAATTAACATCCATATTACCGGAATTTTTAAAGATCCGTTGGTGATCGATAAGATTTTAACGCATTTGGATTTACTCGACGATATTATCCCTACAGCTTTTCAATTACCCGGAGCACAAGGACCACCTTCTGAAGTGTTTTTCTAGTTAATATGACATCCATCCATGCAGTTTATTAGTCTGCAGGCTATTCCACGCCCAATATCCCCCTGTTATAACTTAAGTTTTAACAGGGAATATTGTTAGTTTTAATCGGGTAGTTTTCTCTTTATTTAAACCAATTATAACAATGAAAACCTCAAGCGGTACATAAAGATTGAACCATTTACGCGTTAAGACTCCTCATATCTAACACCTTATGGATAGCTTGCATCACATCTTAGAATCCTTCTTTCTTGCCAGTGTGATTGGTATTCCCGTAGATATCATAATTCGCTGCAGTCGTATTGCCCGAGGTATTCTGGATCCTTTGATCGAATTCTTCCACCTTGGCTTACTTGCCTCTTATCATTATCTGGATAGGTGTCGATAAGAGCTGCAAGATTATGCTGATCACGCTGGCAATGTTTACGCCAATCGTATTAGCTGCCAGATCCGGTGTAGCCTCTGTTAGCATGGAGCAAATTCAAGTGGCTTACTCCATGGGGATCATGGAGCTGTCAGGTCGTAAAGCATTACATCCTGCACGGCTCTTTAACGGATATATTAACCGGCATGCAGATCGCTATAGGCTTCGGCTTGTCACCCCTGATCGCGGCCGAAATCGTTACAGCAGAGCGCGGCATAGGTTTTATGGTATTGAATGCTTCCGCGTTTTTAGTGAGCGATGTGGTTATTGCAGGCATCGTGATTATCAGTCTAATCGCCTACTGCTTTGATCTTTTTATTCACTGACGGGAAGGCAAACGGGTACCTTGGAAGGCGGGGAAGTAACCTCCACAATATCGTGTCTTTATGGTGAAATCTCCTGGTAAAAAGGGTCAATGGAAATCTCATCTCCGTCATGGCGTTGACTGTGGGGCCAAGGTCAGTGGACAGTTACAGCCAGAAAAAGTCCGATTAACACATCAGCTCAATGAAGATCTATCCTGTTATCAGGATCCGTTCGAAAAACAATATAGGATAAATTGTCATCTAATTCACTCCACCAATGTGGTGTATAACCTGGAATAATAACGACATCGCCAGGCCCAACGTGACGGCTTACGCCCCCCTTGATACCTGTACCTTTAATGGTAATAGAACTTGGCGAAGCCCGTACACCATCGATCATTTCGCCTCCAGTAACTAAGGTACCTTGCCCCTCTAACATATAATAAATTTCGGTGGTATTCACCTGATGTAAATTCGATTCACTAGGTGATGCTTTTGGCCTATAAACGCCATAAAGACCTACGCGATAATCTCCGGTTACTTCAACGACTCGAATGGATGAATCCGAAACAGTATCGCGTGGTAAGGCATCTATAAAGTTTTTAATCGTGGTTGCGCTAACATCTGTTGCAACAGGTGCAGGATGAGGCGGCAATATTTGCCCGGGAAGAAGCGGCGCTGCACACGCGGGTAAAATAACAGCCAAAACAGGCATCAAGAATATTTTTTTTATCATCATATAGAGTCCGAATAAAATGAATATAGACCTGTGTAATTCACGCCTTAAATTGCCTTAACAAAAAACAAACGATAAAAACACAAGCCATATATAATCTACTTAGAGAATTGAGCTGACAGCAACTGTAAAAAGTGATGCCAGCTCAACCAGTAGGTGATTGCTTAGATGCCTTCAACCATAACTCGTGTATCGGGTAAACTTGCAAGATGAGGTATTTGTAAATGCGGATAAGCGGCTCGCGACAATGCATTTAATGCTGCGGCAATAGCGCCTTCTTGCCAGCCAGGCAACGATGACAATTGATCACCCACAATAAAAAATTTAGGTTCAAGACTGCCGTCAATACCGCTGCCCTGAATCAATTGATTAAAGTGCTCTACACTTTCGGAGGTATCTTTACCCACCAAATGCCATTGCGCCCAGCCACCTTTAATATAAGGCATATGTTGCCAGGCGATGGCGACACCATTTTGCAAGCCCTCACCAAATTCCTGGCCAAATAATTTCGCCCCATCACGGGCTTTATCAAGGCGCTGATCGAGTGGTAAACAACCCATATTGTAGGCGTTTTTTGAATAATTATAACAACCCGTCAATATTCCTTTTTGATCATGATAATCGTTTGATGGATACCAAATTTGAACGATATCATCGTCGGTCCGTGATATACCACCAAAAATGGGGACGACACCTATTTCAGATTTCTTTACCCCGATCATGTCTTCGCCCGACTCCTTATCATGATAAGTTGTCATTGGGCTACCCTGCCATAAAGATCGTTCAGCCTGCCAACCTACCTTAGTGGTACAAGCTAGAAAACGATTGGGAAAACCCTCTTCATCATTGGGATTATTTTGAGCATGGTAAACCGCTGCCAAGCCCTGCTTAAAACTTTTTGAAAAACCCTTGTCCAGATCTGTATTTTGCAATCGATCGGACAACATATTTTCCAAAAAAGGCATCGCTACATTACTAAAGCAATAGTCCGCCTTATATATTTCACATTTATCGGAACCTAATTTTGATACATGAATTTCAAATTGTTGATCTTGTTCGTTCCAATCAATTTTCTGTACCGGGCTATTTAAATGAATAGTTCCACCCAGGGTTGCCACTTGCTGCGCAAATGCATGCTGAACTTTATCCATTCCGCCTACAGGTTGAAACAAAGTTGGCTGCCATAAAAAATCTTGAGATTGATAGAAGTTAGTTTTCCAAAATTCAGAGTCTAACAAACTATTGAGGCCTAGCATTTCAGCAGTGACACCACTATCAACCCCAGGTAACACCGAAAACCCTGCTCGATCAGAGGTCCACTGATTATCATCGCGACCGACTGCAGAAGCATGCACGTCATAGTTACCACATGGACTAAGATCACCAAAACTTACCATAAGATCTTTTAATTTTTCGGTCAGTGAAGTTTTCTCGTCTGCGGCTAGTTTTGGGTTTTTTTCATCAATGATACTGTCCGCATTTTCATACACCATTTCCGCGATATGACCACGCATATTATGATCTAATCGACGGCTAACAACAGGATGGCCACCGTAGCCCTGACTTGTTTGAATTAAATTTGAAGCACTGTTCATGACATAAACTTCTACATCCACGCCAAATTTCTTTAAATATTGTAATAAACGTTTATGACCAGAGGGTATGCGGCCCGGCCCCGCGTTGAGGTAAGGCTCATTGTCGCCCAGCGGCCTATCAAAACGCACTACTTGAGTGCTACCCTTTTGGCTACTAAACAGATCACGATCCAGATCCTGATTTAAGGTGTCACCCGTACGTAATGTTAGACAACGGCCGCCGGTACGATTTTGTGCTTCGAGTATCGTTACCTGCATACCGGCATTCTTCGCGAGCAACTCATAGGCGGTTGTGAGGCCGCTCACTCCTGAACCAATAATTATTGCTGTTTTACCTTTAAAACAATCCTTTTTAAGCTCAAGAGCCCCAGGGGTCGTCTTCATCTGCTGATTAGCTGCGTCATCCAGTACTGCCCACGCTTTAGCCGCAGGGTTGTTCTTATAAAAATCAGTCCGACTTTGATTTTTAGACATCCTTTTCTCCCTTAATACCTTTTATATAAATACAGATTAATGTTCGAATTTCACCTACCATAAATAAAATTACACATTCTGGACTTTATTGCAACTGCCTCAATAATACCGATGAATATTCAACACCTGAATGCACAATGATTTATTATGAGAATAAACAAATATGTTAGACCATTAATATCAAGGCTGTTTTATAATTTAATTTTTTCGTGAATATTCATTAATTTTTAATCTTACATAGAGGGAAATTTCTGTTGTAATATTTTTTAAAACCGATTTTATAAGTTGCTTCGAGTGAAGGTCATATTTATTTTATAGACCCATCATTGCCGATATAGCATTACTAAACTTGTCACGATGATTAAAAGTTTAACCGTTCTAGAGGTTTTAAAAATATCCCCATGGGGTATTGGTGTACGTTCTATCTTTGCCCCCCAGAACAAACTACACGGTGAAAATTCTAACGCTATATATTGAAATTTATATAGGTAAAAAGTAAAAATATAATTAAGGCCAACTTGCTTCAACTTTGTATGTAGCGCATACATGTGTCGAATTTGTAGGCTGTTTTCGTGAGTAGAATGCAGGGGAAATAAAATTAAGCGCATCCCATGATAAACCTTTACATTCTAACTGGCTGACATTGGCCGAAGAATAAGCTACGGGTTGTGAAAGCAGATCAACGCTCTGATGCCATTAGTCCAGAGACTTCGAATAAGCAACAACGGTAGCACTCATGTGGTCTTCAACCCCATGACTTTTTATGGAAAGACTAGCGGCCCTAATTCCACCGCCAAGATTGAACTTAACGCGTTATCACGGCGTCTTCGCCTCCAATAGCAAACTCAGGCCTTTCATTACCCATGTTCAGCGAAAACCCGCTCTGTCCTCTAAACAGCATAAGCACAGCTTTCGTATGAGTTGGACTGAGCGCTTAAAACGTGTATTTAACATTGATATCGAAGTGTGCTATCAATGCGGTGGCAAGGTAAAAATCATTGATTGTATTAAAGATCCCTTGGTGATCGATAAGATTTTAACGCATCTGGGCTTACACAACGATATCATCCCACCAGCTTTTCAAATACCCGAAGCACAAGGCCCACCTTCAGAAGTGTTTTTCTAGTTAATGTGACATCTATCCATGCAGAATTTTTAGTCGGTCGAATATTCCACGACCAATATCCCCTTGTTAGAACTTAAGTTTTAACAGGGAATATTGTTAGTTTTAATCGGGTAGTTTTCTCTTTATTTAAACCATTTATAACAATGAAAACCTCAGGCGCTACATAGAGATTGAACCATTTACGATTTTGCCTTGGCTTTCTCTGCCAGTATTTTTAATCTGACATAATGTGGATCAACCTCCAAACCACGCTGTGCCCATTTAAGCGCCCCGCGCCAATCGCCACTGGCAGCTTCTTTATTAGCGACGGCCAGATAACCCTCACATAGTTGTCGGCGCAAACCCGTTAAACGTTGATCCGTATGGCTAATTTTTATTATTTTCTTATAAATTTTATGTGCACTGGTCACCTTGGGTTTTTGCATATAGCGATCAAAACGGTTTATCAGTTTATTGATACTGACCCGTTTTTCCTCAGCAATGCTTAAATCGCCATGTAATATATTCAGTTGTTGCTGTTGCTCTAAACTCATCAGCTGTTTTTTATCAACAGCTTCAAGCAAGGCAATTAATCGCTTAGCCTGTGGCACACTGCCGATTAAAATGGCCTTATTGACACGATTTATCACTAACGACGTTTTTTTCTTCACGCCCTTCTTGGCAGCTGTATTCGCAGGTGATTGATCCAATATTTGCATATAGAGCTTTAAGGCTTTTTCAGAATCCGTAGTTGATGCCGCTTTTTTAAGTAAAGCCCCCGCACGTTGCTGCTGCTGAATATGGGATTGTTGCCGGCGGCTAAGCTTTCTGGCATCTAGAATGTCCTGCTGCAGAGAATCCTGATCTAATAACTCAGCCATTTTCAGCGCCTGATCAAGCTTGATATCCGCATCAGCATAACGTTTTTTCTGGATCAACTTATTAGCCTGATCTAGTAGCTGCTCGCTATGATGGGCAATTTCTTGTTTTACCGAAGCAGGCAAAGGGGTTTGAGATTGTAGGTCTTGAAAACTTAAGACCGCAGCATGCCATTGACCGGCATTTGCAGCCGCCTGTGCAGACAATAATTGCTGTTGATACACCATCGCAATAGCCGCTTGCTGTGCCCGTATTTCATCCAGCTGAAGCGCCGCACTGTTACTATTGGGTAATAATGCCATGGCCTGTATCGCATATTCACTGGCCTCTAACCAATGCTCTTGTTGCTGTGCCGATGCAGAATGTTGAAGCAATAATCCACCCAGATATTCCCTCGCATCTTGTATAGGTTGATAGTTCGGGGCTATATCACGCGCCTGTTGATATTTTTCTACCGCATTGGCCCCTGTGGGTTTATATAAACGCCCGGCTAAAATATCACCCTGCGCTGCGGCCAGTAACATCTCAATTCTGGCTCGTCGCTCGTTGTTAAGTCCATTTGACGATGCCAGGTTCTCAGCTGCTTGATGGCGATTATTTTCATTCATTCCCGGTGTCGCGTTAATCCAAAGGCCAATACCCGTGAAGACAAGGCCTACCAACAAAACCAGCAATACATTTTTAGCCGTTAGTTGAGCAGGAATTTGTAAGGTAATAGAGGTGCTGTTATTACTATTCTCGGCGGATGACTGTGTTGGCTGCGAAGCTTGCATGCTCAACTCAAGCTCAGCTGAATGTTGTTTGGGTTTGTGTGATTCAGATTCGGCAATATTAGCCAATACCAGAGTTTTAGTCGCATTAACATCGTCAGATTTGAGTGTATTCAACGCATCCCGCAGCGCATCGATCATCTGCTGGCCATTGACAAAACGTTGACCCGGATTTTTTGCCATGCCCTTATCAATAAATGCCTGCATCGCGGCAATGCTTGGCGGCAGTCTAGGAATAGGCTCGTTAACATGTTTAATCGCTATAGTCAGGGAGGTATCCCCCTGATAAGGCGCTTCTCCAGTAAGAATACGGTAAATCATCACCGCAACACTGTATAAATCACTGCGCCCAGCCAAGGGTTTACCGCTGGCTTGCTCGGGGCTCATATAGGCAGGTGTACCCAGCACACTGCCAAATTCCGTCATTTGAGTATTGGAATGTAAGGCTCTGGCGATGCCAAAATCGGAGAGCAACGCTTCACCGGTTTTTCTAAACAGCACATTGGCCGGTTTGATATCGCGGTGGATATAACCTTTTTGATGTGCGTAATCCAGGCCATTCAGAATATCTTCCATGATAGTTAATAGCGTTTTATTGTCGATATAATCACTTAAACGCTGCTCCAGATCACCACCACTCACATATTCCATCGCTATATAATGATATTGCTGATGTTTATTCACATCGTAAACTTGCACCAGATGAGGGTGACTAAGATCTGCCGCAATACGGGCCTCACGTAGAAAACGCTCAGAGAAATGGCTATCACGGCTAAGTAAATCTGCGTGCATAATCTTTAACGCCACAAGCCTATCCAGGCGTAAATGCTTAGCACGGTAAACATTAGCCATGCCACCATGACCAATACGTGTTTCAATCTGATAATCCGGAATATCAGGATATGAGTTCAAGGGGCATCACCAAGGCCTAAACAATTGCTATAACTGTAGACCTTAAACGGCTAGGCGGGGATATCGATGCAGACTACTGGGCGATAATCTTTTGCAGGCGCTGAACAAATTCCTCGTCTTTCAGAATCCCTGCATGCTGGGCATTAAAGCCATAAATAGCGACCGCTTCATCCTGTAAGGATAAGGATAACTGACTCCTCAGCGGCACTACTCCATCTCCCTCCTCATCGGCCTGATAAGAAAAAACCAGGTGGTAAGGAATAGACTGTGGCAACGTCCAGGCATGCACACGTTTAACATAGTCACTGCCTGATGCCACATCACGCCAGGCAGGAATCACTATCGGAGAGTGTTCCACCCCAGAAGCTGCACCATCCATGCCATACAGAGGGCTATTAATCGTCACCAATAATGAAATTTTATAATTTTCTTCAGCGCCCTGGTGCTTCATTAAAAATGAACGCATCATCAGCCCTCCCATGCTATGCGCCACTATGTTTACATCTTTAAATGCATATTGTGTATGCATTTGACGCAGGGCCCTAACCAGATAATCACTGACCATATCCAAAGGCAGACCACTGGGGTAAGAAAGTACCCAGGGTTGAAACTTATCGGTATCGAGGTTTTGAATGATATCGGAAAACTCGATGGGCGTACCCATGATGCCGTGAATAAAAATGATCGGGGTTTTATTAGCTGAATAATCCTGCAACATAAACAAACCACCCGCACCTTGATCGATAAAATCAAACGGACGCCAAAATCCCATACCTGAAAATTCACGATTAAAGATCGGATTTTTTAAATCAAGCACTACACCAATATTTTGGTTTATTTTACGTACCGAAGATGCCGTAAAACGCTCATCATAAATAGGCTTCTTATCGGTGATAATAAGGTCGGGCACCTCAAACAACTCAAGCGGTTTTATTTCCAGCTCTAAGACCTGGCCCTGATCACGACTAAGATAAGCGCTTGCTTCATCCTCATCCAAGTGAAGATCGTTATTCGCATCAACAAAGGCGGTAAATAAGTATTTCCCGGGTAAAACATGAAATACATAGCCACCCTGCTTATCCACAGGGATTTGGTTAATTAGGCTGATCTGAGTGGTCTTTTTTTCATAAATCCGGACATAGAGTTGTCCACTGGCCGTGCTGGTATTAAGCACCGTACCGCGAATTTCAACCGCCCCGTCGGCTTTTTCTGATTGATGTTTTATCTCTTGCAGCGAGCATGCACTGGATAAAATCATTAACAGGAAAATGAGTAGATGATATGGGCGAAAGAAAAAATCTATATTCACGGGCCATCCTAACAATAAATATTAAGGTTAAATCCACTAAACCCCCAGCCACAAGCCGAGTTCATGGCATTTAAAGGAATCGAGTCACTTATTTTCAGCATAGCATAACGACTCAGCGAAGCATCACATAATCAAGCTGTTAGCTAACCCGTTCTTCTAGCATAAGCGCGTCACCAGTGAGTATCGTTTATTTAAAAAATCCACTATGATAGTTCGCAATTTTTCCATCGATACGCTGATAATAGCCAGACTGGCCGTTGCCCATAAATATGACACGCCAATGCCTGCGGCTAAAGAGATTAGATACAAGCCATGATTGATTACGCTAAACCTAAAAAAATACATGCCTTTGATGCAAAATTTGACGCCCAGAAAATCGCCTTTGCCCCGGTAGCTTTTCAGGCCGCCCGTTGCTTAATTAAATTTGATATTTTAAAACATATCGATGCATCCGGCGAGACAGGCATCAACCTGCAAGCGCTAGTAGAAGCCTGTTCAATCAGTGAATACGGCATTCATGTCTTGGTTGATATGGGGCTGAGTATGAACCTTATTTATCAAGAAGAAGGCCAATATATTCTCGACAAAACCGGTTATTTTTTACTGCATGATGCCATGGCCCAGCGTAATCTAAACTTTGTTCATGACGTGTGTTATGAAGGCCTGTTTAAACTGGATGAATCCATAGAAAACGGCAAACCCGAAGGTTTACAGGTCTTTGGCGACTGGCCAACGATTTACCCCGGTTTAAAAGATCTACCTGAGGCCGCTAAAAAAAGCTGGTTTGAATTTGATCACTATTATTCAGATCATGCATTCCCACAAACCTTACCTCTGATCTTTGAATTTGCGCCTAAACACATCCTCGATGTCGGCGGAAACACCGGCAAGTGGGCCTTAAAATGCACCGAATTTGATGACGACGTTAAAATCACCATCATGGACTTACCCGGCCAGTTAGCCGAGGCCCAAAAAAATGCCGAAAAAGCAGGTGTCGCAGAACGTATTCAAGGTTTTGAAATCAATCTTCTGGATGAAAACCAAGGCTTTTATCAGGGTGCCGATACCATCTGGATGAGCCAATTTCTGGATTGTTTCAGCAAAGAAGAAATCCTTAGCATCTTAAAACGTGCAGCCAAGGTGATGGATAAAAATACCCGCCTGTATATCCTAGAAACCTTCTGGGACAGACAACCCTTTGAAGCCGGTGCCTACTGTGTGAATGCCACCTCTTTGTATTTCACGACGATGGCCAACGGCAATAGCCGCATGTACCATTCCAAGGATATGATAAAGCTGGTACAGGAAGCCGGTTTATATGTGGAGCAGGATACGGATAATATTGGCCTGGGTCATACATTATTAAATTGTCGTTTAAAACCCAGCGATTAAGCTAAAGCTTATCGGAGAGGGGTATATAACAAGGCATAAAAAAAGCCATAACACATTCAGCGTTATGGCTTTTTTGCAGATCAATTTTATCTCAAACTAGAACCGGCCTTTAACACCCAGGTTTAAAGCAAGACCTGTAATTTCGGTTTCAAAATCAAAATTTCTTGTCTCTACCTCTTCAGTACCGGTGGTAAGACTCAGGCCACCATAAACAGCCAACTGGTCGATGACGAAGTATTCGCTACTAAAGGACAAGGTTTGAATAACCGAGCTATAGGTATCATAAAATTCACTTTCACTATCTGCGGCAAATACTTCCGTGTCCAAAGCCAGTTTTAAAGCCAGTTTGTTTGTCAGATAATAATTGGCAAATAAATCGGCTTCAATGCTTACACCGTCCAAGTCTCCTTCATTTCTCTCAGAGCTCAACAGTCTAACATCGCCACCTACGGATAATGCCTGTCCATTGTTAAATGGTATAAAGAACTTCAAGGCACCATTAATACCTTTGTTTTCTCTAAGAACAAAGCTGCCAAACCCATCCTCGTGATCTTTAAGTTCTTCACTATAGATAGACATCACGATGGTAGATCTGTCGGTCATATAACCACCTAGTCCAACACGAACAACAGTTGTTTTTTCTTCACCCGAAAAATCAGCGTCATACTCTTCTGTACTGGCTAAGTATTCAGCTTCCAAGATTAGACTGCCTACAACACCATGCACAGAAGCACCAAAACCATCGAGATCCGTAGAGTTTTTATCACCCCCCGTAAACTGATATTCATTATCCCCCATACCATACATCAAGCTAACAGAGCCGGCCTTATCCAGAAAAGCAGCTTCGGCCAAAGGGCCTTTGCTATCATCCACCTGACCAAAGAATAGACTTCCTGTTAATACACTCAGATTGCTATCAACATCATAGCCACCAAAATCTTCGAAATCATATTCAAGAGAGGAGGCGGAAAAGTTATATTCAACTTCTGCCTGATAAGCATAACTGGCCTGTGAGGCGGCGATGACAATCGTTGTAGCTAATATTTTTTTAATCATTATTGACTCCATATCAATAGATATTAATTCCTGAGGGCATGTCCTGACACAAATAAGACGGTATTACATAAAGATGGGAATAATACCGCAACCACATTTGCGAGAAGAACAAGGCGGCCATTTTATGGATTTTCCAGACAAAGTAAATACGGTAGTTTGAATCACCGACTCTTGCTCAAGTCGACAGCACTAACTGTCATTTTAAAAACGCATTTCAGTAAAGTCTGAATGGCAATACGATTACGATCATTGTGTCTTTTTACGGTCAGAAATAAACCCACAAACATCTGCAAACATCCTCCTCGCGTCGAATAGTCCACATACAACATTGGCCTCTATTGACAGCAACTGTCATCTACGCTTGAATGCAGCACAATCAGGATATCAACAGGAAGTGACATGCCCCCATTCAAGTTCAAGCCTCATCTTCGCAGCCTTTTAGTAGGTTTGTTGTTTATTATTCCTCTGAGCCAGGCTGCTAGTATTTCTAATCCTGCCAGTCAGAAAGAGCTAAGCGAATTTAAACAGGTTTTTACTCAAGGCTTGCAAACCGATAAACAACAAAGCTGTAAAAAAATTCAATTTTCAGGCATCCGTGACAAGACCTTTTTTGACCTTGTTGCTAAAGAAATAAAGCGTGTAACACCAACCGCAAACACAAGGAAAACCATTAACTACGCAGCATTGATGACCCAGTGCCTGGCTTACTCAGGGCAGGAACGCTATAAAATCGAATTGCAGAATATCATCGAGGGTGATGCTCATAAGAAACTTAAAAGATACGCTAAAAAATCATTAACACTACTTCAGCAATACAGCCTTTGGGCTCCGATCATCTCGGATGGTAAAGCTTACAACCCCAAGCTCAACCTGGAAGAAAATCGCAGCCTGAATATGTTAAACAGCGATGATCTGGCATTAAAACGTATCGGGGCCAAACGTGTGTATCATGCACACCTTTACAACCCTGTTATCCTGGCCTTTCTTGAACAAGACATTAAAACTAATGCCCTAAAAGTTCCCAATGATAAACTTGCAATCGATACCATGGCTTGGAAAATGAAAGCCTTGGCAGGCTCTAAAGATGAGAAATACAAAACAACACTGGAACGGGTTATCGAAAAAAGTACCAACAAAAAACTGCGCAAATATGCCAAGCGTTATTTAAAAGACTACTCGTAGATTGATCGATACACTCAAAAAAACATGATGAATACAGACAAAAAAAACACCCCAACATTTAACGTAGAAAGCTGGGCCGCCTGGACTCAGGGTGTTCAAACACCTGAACAATGGCAGGCGCTATTGAACAAGGGCTACAACCTTCCCAAACACGATGCAGCTATAAAGGCTGATGTCAGTTTTTTACCGGCCATGCAACGCCGGCGTTTATCACCGCTTGCCCGTGCGGCTCTAAATGTGGCGAATCAGTGCATGTTTGAACAAGCTGCCTGCCCATCAATATTCTGCTCGGTTTACGGCGAAACGCAGCGAACCTATAACATCGTCAAAACCATAGCCGAAGCAGAAGATGTATCCCCTATGGCCTTCAGTTTATCGGTGCACAATGCCATCTCTGGACAATTCGGCATCTTATTTAACAATACCGAAACCACCACCGCACTTTCCCCCGCCGATAATAGCTACCTAAGCGCATTTGCGGAGGCTCAGGGATTATTAATCGAGGGCGCAGAATCCGTATTGATTGTCTGTTATGAAGAAAACATTCCGGAATTCTATCAACCGTATATCGTAAGCGTTCCGCAACCTGTAGCCATCGCCATAAAAATATCTCTAGCTACGCATACCGATAAGCCAGGTTATCAACTCAGCTTTGAACCGCAGACAAACATCGGCCAAACAAAAGATCAAGAAATACCGGCTCTGCTTAAGTTGATAGATTTTTTTGCCAATAACAAACAATGCCTCACACAAGCTGGCTGGGTAATACAGCAGCGATGAAAAAACAGGATGCCTATTACTGGCGATTATTTGCCACCGCCCTGAGTTTCAGCCTGTTTGGATTAGGTGGGTTGCTGATCGGCATCGTCGTCTTCCCGCTACTTCAACTCTCATCATCTAATGCGGATATCCGTCAACATAGGGCCAGGAAAATTAATCACCTGGCTTTTCGTTTATTTATCTGGAGCATGAAGTCTTTACGGGTGTTAACTTATGAGATCAAAGATAATAATAACTTCAGATTGAAAATCAACCAACCCAGCCAGCTCATCATTGCCAATCACCCCACACTTATCGACGTGTGTTTTTTAATCTCTTTTGTAGAACAAACAAATTGCATCGTCAGACACGGACTTTTTAACAACCCCTTTACTCGCGGACCACTCAAAAATGCCGCCTACATCCCCAATATCGATGCGCAACAATTAATTAATGATTGTAAAAATTCGCTGCAACAAGGGCAAAGCCTGCTGATTTTCCCCGAAGGTACACGCACAGCCATGGCTAAAAAAACGCCAAAGCTGCAACGAGGGGCTGCCAACATTGCTATACAGGCACAAGTTAAGCCCTGCCCCATCAAAATAAAATGCCACCCGCATACCCTCAGCAAAGGTAAAAAGTGGTACAATATCGCGCATCAAAGGCCCCACTGGACATTTGAGATGGCTGAACCTATCGAATTGCCGGAAAATAGTAGCCCTCCGCTGGCGGCCAGAGAATTAAACAAGGCATTTCAGGCCGTTTTATTTGCCGATTAACGCCTTAGAATAAACCAGAATAAAAAGGACCCAAAGCTGTGAGCTTGGAAACAGAATTAAAAGAACTCATCATTTCTTGCCTGGATTTAGAAGATATCAGTGTTGCCGATATCGATTCTGACGAAGCCCTGTTTGGTGAAGGCCTGGGCCTTGATTCCATCGATGCGCTGGAACTGGGTTTAGCCATTTCCAAGAAATACCAAGTAAAAATTGATGCGGATAATGAAGAAACCCGAACCCATTTCGCATCAGTAACCAATCTTATTCGTTTTATCGAAAACAACCGTTAATAAATCACCATGAATCAGACAGAACTTTTCTCCCAGCTGAAAACTATCCTTGTTGAAACCTTCGAAATTGACGCCGACGAAATAACCGTTGATGCCAATTTATATGAAGACCTGGATATTGACAGCATCGATGCTGTTGACCTGATCGTGCAATTACGTGAACTGACCGGTAAAAAAATCAAGCCGGAAGATTTTAAATCCGTACGCACGGTACAAGATATTATCGATGCCATAACAGCCCTTTTCAACGACGAGAGCGATAGCTAAAAGATCTTTCGATAAGCGGCAGTTTTAACATGCGTATTGCACTCAACAGCCTCTTGGGTCTATTGACCTTAATCTACCCTTTTGCGGTTTATTATGGTTTGCAGCATATAGGCACAAAAGGTTTTGCGCTTTTATTACTGGCCTTGTTTACCCTGCGCTTTATTGTCGCAGGCAAACAAGTCAGTGTGCAGAAATCAGGTTTTTTATTGATCCTGATGCTGTTTTTCACCGCGTTTGTTTACCTACAAAATAGCAGCATAGCCTTACGTTTTTATCCGGTATTAATTAATAGTGGCTTATTTACGCTGTTTTTTTACAGCCTGTTTAACTCACCTACTATCATTGAACGCCTGGCCCGATTACAAGAACCGGACCTGCCAGAAAGCGGCGTTATCTATACCCGTAAGGTGACTATCGTCTGGTGTCTATTCTTTATTTTTAATGGCAGCATCGCCGCCTATACAGCCCTTTATTGTGATCTTAAAACCTGGACGCTGTATAACGGTTTGATTGCCTATTTACTGATGGGCAGCCTGTTTGGCACAGAGTTTATCATCCGATTTTTTGTTAAAAGAAGGCATGAAACTCATGCCTAACATAAGTCTGCTGAATATTTTCACGTCAGAAAATGATGAGAGCGCAATAGTCGCACGCTACAAAAACAAGCTTATCACTAAAGCTAAATTTATCGCCGACATACAGCTTCTGTTATCAAAGCTGCAGCAACACCCTGAGCAAAGCTGGGCGCTGTTTGATCAACAAGCCTACCCCTTTGCGGTGGCTTTATTTGCTTTGGCACTGGCTAAAAAAGACATCATTTTACCCGGCAACGACACAGCCCATACACTGAAATCATTAGACAAACTTTGTGATGCATTTATTGGCGATTTTGAAAAAGCCGATATTGATATCTGCGTGACATTGGAAAAAGCCGCCAAGCCTGTTTCAAACAACATGTTGCCGAGCTTAGATCTGGATAATACCCAGCTAACTATTTTCACCTCAGGCTCCAGCGGTGAACCCAAGGCCATCAAAAAATCCTTAAGACAGTTTGAATATGAACTGCAGTCATTGGAGCAATGTTTTTCACATTGTTTTAACACCTCCGGGTCTGCCGACAAGGCAGTGATCATTGCAACCGTCAGCCATCAACATATCTATGGTTTGATCTTTAGGATTCTGTGGCCACTCGCAGCAGGCAGGATTTTTATCAGCGAACGTATGCTTGATACAGCGTTGCTGGTACGTCAACTGATAGAACACAAAAAGCCGATGATATGGATAGCCAGCCCGGCACATTTAAAACGTTTACAAGACGATTTACCCTGGAATGCTGCCAGCAACTATTTAAATGCCATTTTTTCTTCTGGCGGCCCATTAGCCGCTGACAGCGCCTTTCACCTGAATACGTTATCGGGCCAAACAGCCATAGAAGTCTTTGGCAGTTCAGAAACCGGTGGCATCGCCTACAGACAACAGCGGCCAGAAACCGAACCTAATACATGGACAAGCTTGCCAGGCGTTTTAATCAAGGCCAATGAACGACATGCCCTGATGATAAAGTCTGCGCATATCGATGAAAAAAACTGGTACATCAGCGAAGATGCCGTCGAAATTATTTCTGAACAGTCGTTTATTCTAAAAGGACGACTGGATCGAATCGTTAAACTCGAAGAAAAACGTTTATCGCTGGTAGAACTGGAAAAAGCAATTAATAACAGCCCGCTTGTGAATGAGAGTTACTGTCTAGTTTTACCGAGCAAAAAACGTGATAGCCTCGCCTGTCTCTGTCAATTATCACCAGCAGGACAAACGTTATTAAAGCAGGGCAAGCTAGCCGTGGTTAAGACCTTAAAAACACAGCTTAAACAACATTTTGAATTAAGCCTGATTCCAAAAAAATGGCGTTTTATCGACAAGATCCCGTGTAATAGTCAGTCGAAAATCGATAAAAAATCCATTATTCAATTATTTGAAGAAACATGAATAGCTTACGACTCCCAACACCCACAGCGATTAGCCGAACAGAAAACAGCTGCACGTTTACGCTGCAAGTTAGCGATCAGCTGTGTTTCTTCCCCGGTCACTTCCCGGTGCACTCCATCTTGCCAGGTGTTGTCATCATCGATTGGGTGATGGAGTTAACCCAGCAACATATGGGATTAATCGCAGCAATCCCCCTCACGATGGAAGTGATCAAGTTTAAACAACTGGTTGAAGTTAATACCTGTGTTGAATTAAAAATCACGCATCACCGAGAGAAAAATAAATTATCATTTATCCTCAGCTCCAGTGTTGGTGAACACAGCTCCGGGCGAATTGTTTTAAGCGAGCCCACTGATGTTTAAAGCCTGTATCGTTATCCCAGTGTATAACCATGGCGAAGCCATGGCGAAAACGTTGTCTGAAATTCAGGCCTATGATTTACCCTGTTTTATCGTTAATGATGCCAGCGATGCCCATTGCAGTCAGATGCTTGGAAAGTTTAATAAACAATATGACTGGATCACGTTAAAGGTTCATGACAAAAACAAAGGTAAGGGCGGTGCGGTAAAAACCGGCTTAATCGCCGCTTTTGAAGCAGGCTTCAGCCATGCGATTCAGGTTGATGCCGATGGCCAACATAATCTGAATGATATACCGAATTTTTTAACCCAGTCTCAAAACAAACCCGACAGCCTGATCATCGGTTCGCCACTGTACGATGATTCAGTGCCCAAACACCGTGAATATGCCCGCTACCTGACTCATGTTTGGGTATGGATTAATACACTGTCATTCGATATTAAAGACTCCATGTGTGGTTACCGTGTATATCCGCTGAAGCAGACCGTTACGTTAATTCACAGTGTCTATCTGGGTAACCGCATGGACTTCGATGTGGAAGTTTTGGTTAAGAGCCACTGGGCACACACATCTATAACATCGTTAGCCACAAAGGTCTTATATCCCGAAGATGGCATCTCCCACTTCCAGCCGCTGCGGGACAATATACTGATTACATGCATGCATACCCGGCTGTTTTTTGGCATGTTGAAGCGTCTTCCACAAATCTTGTTAGGTAAGTTTAATGGCCGATAAAAAACAAGATCACTGGGCTAATGTCGAAGAAGTGGGTGTTTACTGGCTGATGCGTTTTATGTTTGGCCTGTATACCATAGGTGGTCGCTTTATTTTCCTGATCATCTTATATCCGGTGGTCAGCTATTATTTCCTGAGTAATAAACAGGCCCGCTCTGCATCGATGGATTTTCTACAACAGGTTGAAACCTATTCCTCAGGTAAGGCCATCAAGGCCACATGGTTACAAAGCTACCGCCACTTCTTACAATTTGCCGAATCGATGGTGGATAAACTCAGCGCGTGGAATAACAAACTGAATATCGAAGATGTTGTGATTCACGGCAGAGAAGGCATTGTAGAGCAGTTAGAAAGACAAGAAGGCGGCATGATTTTAGGTTCACACCTAGGTAATGTAGAAGTTTGCCGCGCACTGGCCACTATTAACAAACATGCTAAGTTGAATATTCTGGTACACACCAAACATGCTGAAAACTTTAACCGTCTGTTAAAAGATGTCAGCAATAATGAAACCGTAGAGCTGATACAAGTCACCGATGTAGGCCCATCATTAGCCATTACGTTAGACGAAAAAATCAGCCGCGGCGAGTTTATTTTTATCGTAGGTGATAGAATACCGGTTAACAATGGCCGTACCTTAAAAGCCACATTTCTGGGTAAACAAGCCGATTTTGCCCAGGGGCCTTTTATCCTGGCGGCATTGATGAAATGCCCGGTTTATACGCTTTTTTGCATCAAAGAAAAAGGTGTTCACCAGCTGTATTTTGAACATTTCAGCGACCGGATTAAACTACCCCGTAAAAGCCGGGAAGCGGCCTTGAGCGAATACATTCAACAATTTGCCAACCGTCTGGAAAAATACAGCCTGATAGCCCCGCTGCAATGGTTTAACTTTTATCACTATTGGCAATGCACTGCCGAAAAAGAACCGTCCTAATGACTGCTTTAACCCGTAAGAAAAATAATACCGCTATGTCCACAACCGTATTTTCAGGCCAATTTAAAACCATCGAAGACATTGTGGCCGTCGCCCAACAACAGTCACACGCGGTACTGTCTGATGACGCAGCCTTCAGCCAACGCATCAACAAAGGTGCCTCTTTCTTAGATACCTTGCTCAAAGAAGAAGGGCTGATTTATGGTGTTACCACCGGTTACGGTGATTCCTGCACCACCTCAATTCCTGAACATTTAGTGGAGCAACTACCGACCCATTTATATACCTTTCATGGCTGTGGCCTGGGTGATGTATTTTCCACGCAGCAGACACGCGCCATACTCGCAACCCGATTAAATTCTTTGGTACAGGGTTATTCAGGTGTACGCTACGAATTACTGCAGCAGCTGGAGCTATTACTAAAACATGATATTTTGCCTATCATTCCGCAAGAAGGCTCGGTAGGGGCCAGTGGTGATTTAACCCCTCTGTCTTATATCGCCGCGGTATTATGTGGTGAACGCGAAGTGATTTACCAGGGCCAAAAACAAGCCACTGCCCAGGTGTTTAAGCAGTTACATATTAGCCCGTTAAAATTACGCCCCAAAGAAGGCCTGGCCATCATGAACGGCACGGCTGTTATGACCGCTCTGGCGTGTATGGCCTATAAACGCGCCGAATATCTGTGCCAGCTCAGCAGCCGTATCACCGCCCTGTGCTCCATCGCCATCAAGGGTAACGCCTACCACTTCGATGAATTGTTATTTTCGGTAAAACCGCACCCAGGGCAAAATCAAATCGCCGCGTGGATTCATGCCGACTTAAATGTTGGTGATGCACCGCGCCATGATTCACGCCTGCAAGACCGCTATTCCCTGCGCTGCGCCCCGCATGTGATTGGTGTATTACAAGATGCCCTGCCTTTTATGCGCCAATTTATTGAAACTGAACTCAACAGTGCCAACGACAATCCCATCATCGATGGTGAGGGTGAACATGTATTACACGGCGGCCATTTCTATGGCGGTCATATCGCGTTTACAATGGACAGCATGAAAAATGCCGTTGCCAATTTGGCCGATCTGTTAGACCGACAGATGGCACAGTTATTAGATACCAAATTTAATCATGGCCTGCCGGCTAATCTGACCGGTGCCGATGCTGATACCGCATGCATCAATCATGGTTTTAAGGCGGTGCAAATTGGCACCTCGGCCTGGACTGCCGAAGCCCTAAAGCAGACCCTGCCTGCCAGCATATTCAGCCGCAGCACCGAATGCCATAATCAAGATAAGGTCAGCATGGGCACCATAGCCGCTCGCGATGCGATGCGTGTTTTACAGCTCAGCGAACAGGTCGCTGCAGCCATGTTATTAGCCAGCTGCCAGGGTGTACAATTACGCATTAAACAGGGGGAGATCAGCCTTGATCAGTTATCACCTGCGGTACAGCAAACCCTGACTGAAGTGGACGAGGTATTTACCTTCCTGGAACAGGATAGAGCCCTGGAAGGCGACTTAAGAAAAACGATTGAATTGATCCAGCAGCAACACTGGAGCCTTTATGCCTAAAAAAAGTCATAAAGACATACCCGCCAACTGGGTTGCTTCCATAGACGTTGAGATTCCCTTTCATGATGTCGATATGATGGCGATTGCCTGGCACGGTCATTATGTTAAATATTTTGAATTGGCCCGCTGCGCGCTATTTTCACAATTAGATTACGACTATACACAAATGCGTGACTCCGGTTTCGCATGGCCGGTGATAGACCTGCATGTACGTTATGCCCAACCTGCCCGTTTCCAGCAAGTGATCACCGTGACCGCCACGTTAGTTGAATACGAACATCGATTGAAGGTGAAATATCTGGTTACCGATGCCCAAGGAAAACGCCTGACCAAAGGTCATAGTATTCAGGTCGCCGTGGATATGGCTACCGAGGAGATGTGTTTCGAAAGCCCTGCCATCTTATTTGAAAAAATTGGTATTCAGCCAGAAGATGAAAAACAAGCGAAGCAGGACTGCAATGTCTAAATTCAAACCCTTATATTTAGCTTTTTTGTTATGCCTGTCCCTGCCTTGTTTATCGGCTGATGATTCCAGCGAAGCTACGCCGGTACTTGAAAGAATCCAAACGATTCTGCAAACCCCGGCAATAATGCGTGGTGAATTTAGTCAGCAGAAAAAGCTCAGAATCCTTAAAAAGCCTTTACAGTCCGAAGGGGATTTTATTATTGCCCGCGGCCAAGGCATCATCTGGAATGTGCTAAAACCTGTGCAGTCACAGATGATCATAGGCCATGATTCCATCTATTTCTCTGAACAGATGTCGGGTAATGCAGAACGTTCCATGTCTTATATAGCAAAAATATTAAATGCTATTCTGGCCGGTGAACTCAAGCATTTACAACAGCAGTTTATTATCTCCGATAGCACAATCGATAATCAACAACAGTGGCAGTTAACACTGACCCCAAAATCTCTATTAATGAGAAAAGCCCTGGCCTCAATCGAGCTACAAGGCAGCCAGGTTATAGACAGCATCCAACTGAATGAAAACTCCGGTGATTATACGCTTATCCAGCTGCAGAACATCATCATCGAAAACGTCATCAGTGATGACATATACCAACAATTTCTGACGGCGGTAAACCCCGAAGATAAAACCCAAAAGCCTTGATGAGTTTTTAACCGTGCCGTCTTTAACACTCTTTTTTAAATCCATTTTCACAACAAGAACTAATGCCATCATTTGGTGTTGTTTGATTGTCTGTTTAGCTTTATTTGCGGCCAAAAATTTATCAAGCCTGAAAATTGAAACCAATATACTGGCCTTATTACCCGCAGAAAAATACAATCCACTAATAAAAAAAGCATTGTCACAACGGCAAAAACATCAACAAACGCTGATTTTTTTAATTGGGCAGACACAGACACCCAACAGTGCGGCCAACAGCGCAGAACAAGCCATAACACTGGCCAAGACCTTGGAAGAGAGTCAGTTATTTGCTCACGTCAATTTAAAAGTTGATGCAAGCCTCTATGCACAAACCTATCAACAGCTATTACCTTATCGCTACCAATTATTAACCGCCTCAGATAGACAGCATTTACAGCACTCGCCCGATGATTTCTTAAGCGCCACGGTGTCTGCGTTATACAGCCCTTTAGGCATTCAACGTGCGGCAACATTAGGCACAGACCCGCTATTTACCTTTGCTAATTATCTTGAAAGTTTAAACCCGGGTGACTTTGAGCTTCACCAGGGTATTGCCGTTATTCACCACAAAAAGCAGACTTATGCGCTGCTATCCGCTGAACTTAAACCAGGCATTTCCATACAGGCCCAACAGCAATTATTAACTTTATATAGGCAGTTACATGTATCCGCAGCCCAGAATAAGGTTGAATTATTAAGCGCCGGTCTTCCGCTATATAACGCCTTTGGTGCAGAATCCGCCAAAAATGAAATATCCACCGTGGGGCTATTTTCCCTGCTAGGGATTATCTTTTTAGTGCTCTACTGTTTTCGCTCACCCATGCCTTTATTGTTAGCGCTAACCGCCATAGGCAGCGGTGTTTTTGCCGCACTGCTGGCCTGCATGCTGTTATTTGATACATTACATATTATTACCCTGGTCTTTGGCAGTAGCCTGATCGGTGTATGCATCGATTATTCATTCCATTATTTCGCCGAATTTTATCAGCGTAATGACGAAAATTCCTGGGACAAACTGCAACGTATATTACCCGGCATTACTCTGGGCATGCTTAGCAGTGTGCTGGCTTATAGCGCACTGATTTTTGCACCCTTCCCCGGTTTACAACAAATTGCCATTTTTTCCGCCATCGGTTTGGTTGTTGCCTGGTTAACCGTGGTCCTGCTGATGCCTTTGTGTATGCACAAAACCGCCATCAACAGAGCCCTGCCCTTTGCGTTTTTTTATCGCTTTTATAATCATTTATGGCCACAGTTTTACTCTCAGCACCGGTTTATCGTTTTGAGCCTGGCGCTGGCTTACTGCGTTTTTGGTTTCACCCTGTTAAAGCCCGTGGATGACATCCGCCTGATTCAACAAGCTCCGGCTGATTTGTTAAAACAGGAAAATCGTATTAAAGACATTGTTAATCAGAAACAAGATAGCCAGTTTTTTATAGTGCAGGGTAAAGACATTGATCAGTTATTAAAAAATGAAGAAGATTTTCTGCACTCGCTAGAAAATGAAAAAGCCCAAGATTCACTAAAAGGCTTCGATGCACTCTCGATGTTATTCCCTGCCGCGGATAAACAAAAACAAAATTATCAGCTGTTCAAACAGCAGATATTTGCCTCTAAAAAACTGTACAACATGTTGCAGGAATTGGGAATGGAAGATGATGCTATTAAAAAAATCCACCAGGATTTTATCGATGGCAATAAGCCGCTGGCTTTTAAACCCTGGCTTAAACATATGACAGCACCTATTCAGGAATTATTCCTCGGCTGTGACAAGAATAACTGTGCCAGTATCATCAGCCTTAGCGGTATAAAAAATCTATCTGCCCTGCAAACTACGGCCAATAAATTTGCATCGGTTATTCTGGTTGACCAGGTGGCCAGCATTAACACGGTATTATTCAACTACCGTCAATTAGCCACGGTGTTTATTGCCATCGCCATCATAGCCATAACGTTATTATTAAGCCTGCTGCTGAGCCTGCGTTCTGCGCTGATTATTATCAGCACACCCGCCCTGGCTATCACTTTTACGGTTGCCAGCCTCAGTATTATTAATCACCTATTCAGCGCCAGCACCTTCAGCTTATTTAATGTTTTTGCGTTATTGCTGGTCTTGGGTATCAGCCTGGATTACGCCATTTTTACCCACCTGGGTGCAGAACATAAAAACACAACGGCTCTGGCTGTACTGTTATCGTTATTAACAACCCTGCTGGCATTTGGTTTACTGGCGTTAAGTTCAACCATGGTGGTTCATGCGTTTGGTTTAACCCTGGCTATCGGGGTCATTAGCGCTTTTCTTATTGCTCCGCTGTTACCCGCCAAGGCGGTTTGAGATGTTTATGACGTTTGATGCAGATGTATTAATCATTGGTGCAGGCCCATCCGGAGCTGTCGCTGCAAAATTACTCAGACAACGGGGTTACCAAGTATTGGTGCTGGAAAGAGCAGAGTTTCCGCGTTTCTCAATCGGCGAAAGTATGTTGCCACAGACGATGGAATTACTTAAAAAAGCCGATATGCTCAGCGCTATAGAACAGGGTGACTTTCAATTTAAGGACGGAGCCTGTTTTTGCGCGGGTAATAAGGAAGCGATTTTTGATTTTGGAAAACAGTTTTCAAATGGCCATACCACCGCTTTTCAGGTAGAACGTGGCAAGTTTGATAAAATACTTGCCGATAATGCCGCGGCTGCCGGTGCCGATATTCACTACAGCGAAGAAATTCTAGATGTGGATTTTTCAGGAGCTCATCCAAAGGTCAAAGCCAAAGATCTGAAAACCGGTAAGCTCAATAATTACCAATGCCGATTTGTCTTTGATGCCAGCGGATTTGGCCGCGTATTACCGCGTTTGTTAGACCTTGAAACACCTTCAAATTTTCCATCCCGTCAATCACTGTTTACCCATATTGAAGATAATATTATTGATGCCAGCTATGACCGACATAAAATCACCGTCGATGTACACCCTCACCACCGGGATGTCTGGTATTGGCTGATTCCGTTTAGCAACGGCCGATGTTCCATAGGTGTGGTGGCTGAAGAAAGCTTTTTTGAACAATACCCGGGCACTAACGAAGAAAGACTGAAAAAACTAATATCAGAATCAGCTAAATTTTCAAGCTTATTAAAACAGGCAAACTACGATAGCCGCGTTAATCAAATTACCGGTTATTCTGCCAACGTCAAAACTCTATGGGGTGAACATTTCTGCCTGCTGGGTAATGCCGGTGAGTTTTTAGATCCGGTTTTTTCATCCGGTGTGACTATCGCCGTTAAATCGGCCGATTTAGCCGTCAACTGTGTCGATCAATTTTTACAGGGTAAAACTGTAGACTGGCAATCAGATTATGCGCAGGCATTACAAAAAGGCGTAGACACCTTTAGGGTCTATGTGGAAGCCTGGTATAACGGAGATTTCCAGGACATTATCTTTCATGAAAATGCGCCTGAAAATGTCAAAGATATGATTTGTTCGATACTCTCGGGGTACGCCTGGGATGAAACCAATCCCTATGTGGCACAAAGCCGCAGACGCTTAAAGGTGCTCACCGAGCTATGCCAATTAGAATTTACGGCAGATACTGAGGACTAAATGACCTTGCCTTGCACTAAATCTATTCCAGCCGTGTTTACCCAACTGCTATGCCTATTTTGTTTTTTGCTGATGGGTGGCTGCAGTTTTATGTCGGTGCAGCAATTGCCGCAGAATTCTCACAGCGCTGCCAGCCTTAACAATCAACAATACACCAGCTTGATTCACTGGCGCGCACTGGATGAACCCGATGCAAAAACAAGGGCATTTCTGGCCGTTGTAGAATGGCAGGCACAGACCACAACACTGGTCAGCCTGACCAGCACCGGCTTAAATTTATTCAGTCTTGTAAAGACAATTAAAAACACTGACATCAACAAGACCTATATGGCATTTGATGAGATAAAGCCGCAGGTCTTCTTCGATGAGCTGATGATGATTTATTTACCCTTTAAAGAGATACAGGCCACATTACCTGAAAACTGGCAACTCTCTGAACAGCTATTAGCACAGAAAAAAGTACGTCAATTAATGTATAATGGCGCGCTTATTTTATCCATCAGCTATGACAACACCGCCATGCAGCCCTTAAAAAAGGTCACCTTAAAACGTTTTGACTCATCGGCAAAGACTCTTTATCAATTTGAGTTGCGCTTATTAGAGGCCGGGGAAATATAATGTCGCGTTTCTACCTACATGACTATGGTTTGATTAATGCCCTTGGCCACGATAAACAAAGCATAAGCCACAACTGGCGCTTAGGCTTAAGCCCCGGCATGACCGTAACCGAAGAGTTTTTTAAAGATCAGCCCTGCATGATAGGACAGGTTTTGGATGAACTACCCGCTATCCCCCCATCATTAGCCGATCACGATTGCCGTAACAATCAATTATTACTGCAGGCCAGTCAACAAATTCAAAGTGAGCTGGAAAAACTGATCAGCCTCTATGGCAGCAAGCGTATCGCCATCGTGTTAGGTACCAGCACCTCGGGCATCGCCAATACCGAAATAGCCCTGAAACATTATTTACAAACCGGAGAACATCCGGGGTTTTATCATTTTTCACAACAAGACATAGGAGGTGGGGCCGAGTTTTTACGCCTGCAACTTAATCTGTCAGGCCCGGCGATTACCGTATCCACTGCCTGTTCATCCAGCGGCAATGCCTTTGCCACGGCCAGGCGTTTAATCGATGGCGGCTTCTGTGATGCCGCGATTGTTGGTGGAGCCGATTCCCTATGCCAACTCACCGTGCAGGGTTTTTCGTCACTAAAATCCGTAAGCCCACTGCGCTGCCAACCCTTTAGCCAAAACCGCAAAGGCATCAATATCGGTGAAGGCGCGGCGTTATTTTTGCTCAGTAGACAACCGGCGGAGTTAGAATTATATGCTGTAGGCTGCAGCTCCGATGCGCATCATATCTCAGCCCCCGAGCCTTCGGGTAAAGGTGCTGTCGCTGCAATTCAAAAGGCGCTGGGGCAAAGTGGCTTTAAAGCAGAAGATATTGACTATATAAACTTGCACGGCACAGCGACACCGTTAAACGATGCGATGGAAAGCCATGCTATCCATCAGTTATTTTCCGACACCGTTTTATGCAGCTCAACCAAAAGCCTCACAGGCCATACCTTAGGCGCTGCGGCTGCCACCGAACTGGGCCTATGTGCGCTGCTATTAGATCAACGAATAAATCTTGATCGTGTGCCTGCACAGGTTTGGGATCAAGAATATGATGCCGATTTAAAGCCGATTAAAATTGTCTGCGAACAAAACAATCACCAAAAAATTCAACTTTGCATGAGTAATTCATTTGCCTTTGGTGGCAACAATACCTCGCTGATCATAGGAAAAAATCATGAATCCCGCTGATATAGACGTAGAAGAATTGCTGCCACATGCGGGTAATATGGTTTTAGTACAGCAATTAATTTATGCCGATGAAGAAAATGCGACGGCGACGGTTGTGGTTAAAAATGACGGCTTATTTTCTGGCCCCAACAACCAGGTGCCCGCCTGGGTAGGCATAGAATATATGGCCCAAACCATCGCCGCCTGGGCCGGTTTCCACGCGCTGAAAAATAATGAAAAAGTGAAACTTGGTTTTTTATTAGGCACCCGTAAATACCAAAGCAATGTTGGCCACTTCGACGTTGGGCAAACATTAAAAGTCGAGATACAGATGATGATGCAGGGTGATAATGGCCTTGGGGCCTTTAGCTGTAAAATCAGCAGCGATGATATTTTAGTTGAGGCGAATTTAAATGTTTTCCAAAGTGATGATGCCATACTCGAAACCCAATCCGACACTGCAGCCACCAACAATCAGGTGAACCCCTTATGAGTCATACAGTTCTTGTTACCGGTTCCAGCCGCGGCATAGGCAAGGCCATCGCCCTGCGTTTGGCCCAGGCCGGTTTTGATATTGTTTTACATTGCATCAAAGCCCGTGATAAAGCCGAGGCCGTTGCAGAAGAAATCGCAGCTTTGGGTCAACAAAGCCGCATATTACAGTTTGATGTCGCCGACAGAGCAGCCACCGCTAAAGCCTTGGAAGATGATATGGCGCTGCATGGTGCCTATTACGGTGTGGTCTGTAATGCAGGCATCACCCGAGACAATGCCTTCCCGTCTATTTCGGGTGAAGACTGGGATTTGGTTTTACGCACCAACCTCGATGGTTTTTATAATGTTTTACACCCCATCATCATGCCCATGGTTAGACGCAAGGCTCCGGGGCGCATTGTCACGTTATCATCCGTATCTGGCATCATGGGCAACCGTGGTCAGGTCAACTACAGTGCCGCCAAAGCCGGCATCATCGGGGCTACCAAGGCGCTGGCGTTAGAGATGGCGAAACGCAAGATCACCGTTAACTGTGTTGCACCCGGTTTAATCGATACAGAGATGTTAGATGAAGATTTACCACTAGCCGAAATCAAAAAAATGATCCCCCTGCGTCGCATGGGACAAGCCGAAGAAGTTGCGTCGGCGGTAAACTTTTTAATGTCAGAAGAAGCATCATATATCACCCGCCAAGTACTCGCCGTGAACGGAGGCCTTTGTTAATGAAACGTGTCGTAATTACAGGAATGTCAGGTATTTCTCCCATAGGCAGCAGCTGGGAAGAAATCTCCAAAAACCTTAAAGCCCAAAAAACCGGCATCGTCAGAGTTGATGACTGGGACCGTTTTGAAGGGCTGGATACCCGCCTCGCCGGTGTTGTACAGGACTTTGAAAAGCCTGATCATTATTTACGTAAACAAGTGCGTAGCATGGGCAGAGTCGCGCTGATGGCAACGGTCTGCACCGAGAAAGCACTGGCCGATGCAGGGTTGTTAGAAGATAAGGAATTATTGTCAGGTGGTTTAACCGGCATTGCCTATGGTTCTTCCTCTGGTAGTCCCGATGCGATTGCCGACTTCTCCAATATGATTCATAACAACTCAACCAAGGGGTTGTCTGCTACCACCTATATCAAGATGATGGGCCATACCACGGCGGTAAATGTGGGTGTCTTCTTTAAATTACGTGGGCGTATCTATACCACGTCCAGTGCCTGTACTTCTGGCAGCCAGGCCATAGGTTATGCCTATGAAGCGATTAAACACGGCCAGCAAACAGTGATGATCGCAGGTGGAGCCGAAGAATTATCCGCAACCCAGGCCGCGGTATTTGCTACACTTTTTGCCACCCCCACAAAAAATGCTACCCCTGAACTCTCCCCACGGCCCTTCGATAAAGACCGTGATGGCCTGGCCATCGGCGAAGGTGCTTGCACGCTGATACTCGAAGAGCTGGATCATGCCCTGGCCAGAGATGCACATATCTATGCCGAGATCACAGGCTACGGCACCAATACCGATGGCACCCATGTTACTCAGCCTAACAAAGATACCATGCGTATAGCGATGGAGCTGGCCCTGCGTGATGCAGGCATAGAAGCCGCCCAGATTGATTATATCAATGCTCACGGCACCGCCACCGACAGAGGTGATATTGCCGAAACCACCGCCACCGCCGAACTGTTTTCCAATACGACACCTATCAGCACCTTTAAATCATATACAGGTCACACACTCGGTGCCTGTGGTGCACTGGAAGCCATGACCAGCATTCACTGTATGAATGAAAACTGGTTCTACCCCACCGCTAACCTGGACAATGTGGACCCAGCCTGTGGTGATCTGGATTACATCAAAGGAGAAATTCGTGAGCTGGAAGCGACCACCATCATGAGCAATAATTTTGCCTTTGGTGGCATCAATACCTCATTGATTTTTAAACGCTGGAAATAAGACGCAAAAGTTTTTAAGGGATTTATCTATGGCCAGTGCAGCTGCGACTGAACCAACACAGACTGACCAACTGGTCATACTCGGCGGCGGTCTGGCAGGTTTATCCCTGGCCATACAGCTTAAACAACGCCAGCCTCAGCTGGCCATCACGGTTATTGAGCGGGAAAAACACCCAGTTACCGAAGCCGCGCATAAGGTCGGTGAATCTCTGGTTGAACTGTCCAGCCATTATTTCTCCGAGGTACTTGGCCTTAAACAACACTTGGAAGAGAAGCAGTTACCCAAGTTGGGACTGCGTTTTTTCTTCCGCCCCGATCCCGATCAGCCTGCCGATGAACGACTGCAGAAAACAATAGAATTTGGTGCAAAAAAATTCCCCAGCTGCGCCAGTTATCAATTGGACCGAGGCATCTTTGAAAATCACCTGGCCGAGGTTTGCCAGGACCTGGGTGTGATTTTTATCGATAATAAAAAAGTCATCGATATCCAACTGAATAAAAAAGAACAAGATCATCAGGTCTTTTTTCAAGATTTAGAAACTCTGGAAAAACAACAGATAAACTGTCGCTGGGTGGTTGATGCCTGTTCACGTAAGTCACCGATAAAGCGCCAGCAAGGCCTGGATATTGAAAGCCCGCATAAGGTCAGCTCGGCCTGGTTCCGCATAGCGCAGAAACTGGATGTGAATACGTTAAACCACTCAAAAGAATGGTTGGAAGATCATCAAGGCGATAATTCCCGCTGGTTCAGCACCAACCATTTTATGGGTGAGGGTTACTGGTTATGGTTTATACCGCTGGCATCCGGTTCTACCAGCATCGGCATCGTCGCAGAGAATGATCGTCACCCATTAGCCAGTTTCAACACACTGGACAAGGCGCTGCAGTGGTTGGAAAAACACGAACCACTGGCTGCCAGCCTGATCAATAAACACATAGATGCACTGCAGGACTTTAGGGTATTAAAAAACTTCAGCCATGATTGTGAGCAGGTTTTTAATAAAAACCGCTGGTTTTTAACCGGAGAAGCCGGTGCATTTCTTGACCCGTTCTATTCACCCGGCAGTGATTTCATCGCCATCAGCAATACCTTTATCTGCCATTTAATCGATACCGACATCAATGACAGCTTAAGCTTTGCAACAAACTGCCTGATGCTGGATATGTTTTATCTAAACCTGTTCAAAAATACCTCAGTAATTTATCAGGACCTTTACCCGGTCTTTAATCATCCGGCGATTATGCCGATTAAAATTCTGTGGGATTTCAGCGTCTACTGGTCTTTTACCGCGTTTTTATATATTCAGGGGCAGTTTGATAATACCGAATCCCTGTTTAAACAACGCCGTCATTTTGAAGACATAGGTGTGATGAATGAACAGATACAGCAGCTATTTAAACTGTGGGCCGAGCAGGAACCGGCCATCGCTAACCCACTCTATATAGACCCGTTTAATATCGATTTTCTGAAAAACCTGAACCAAGGTTTAAAAAAGGATTTTGCCGATGATGATGCTTTTAAACAGCAGTTTTTAAACAATATTCAGGGCTTAAAAAGCCTGTACCAGATGATTTGTAAAACCGCTTATCAACGTCACCCCGAGCTAGAACAACAAATCGCACCATGTGCTATTTTATCTGAGCAGATAGAACCGATTGCCGAGGTAGAAAGCATGGCTGACTTACTCGGACAATTATTACCAGCATAAAAAAAGGAGCCTCTCGGCTCCTTAATCATTACGTTCTTAACACACTACTTCATCAAGAAACGCATGGCTTTTTTACGTTGATCCAGCTCATCTCTGTCGGCAATCGGCGGATACGATTGCTTTATATCCAGCCAGGTGGGTTTATTCACAATCGGGCGCATATGGCTCATCGCATCGAAGCCATGTTTACCGTGATATTGGCCCATACCCGATTCACCTACGCCACCAAATGGCAGATTATGATTTGGCATATGTAACATAATCGAGTTGATACCGACATTACCCGATTCGGTAGAGTTAATTAAATCATCGGCAAACGCCATATTCTCGGTGAAGACATAGAAACATAAAGGCTTGCCGTAACGCGCCATAACATCGAGGATGTCCTGTTTATTTTTGTAGGTCAGTACCGGTAATATCGGGCCAAAGATCTCATCTTTCATGACCTCATCGTCCAGAGAAACATTCTTCAAAACAGTCGGTGAGATATAGTTATCATCGGCGTCAAACTTTCCACCAATCACCAGATCACCGTCATCACATAAGGCCTTGAGACGCTCAAAGTGATGTTTATTGATGATACGAGAATACGCCAGGCTCTCTTGCGGATTTTCACCAAACATATATTCAACTTTTTCTTTTAACTTGGCGATTAGCGCATCTTTGATGGATTCATGCACCAATATGTAATCAACCGTTACACAAACCTGACCAGCATTTAAGAACTTGGCATCGATGATGCGATTTGCTGTGGCATCGAGTTTCGCATCTTCGGCAACGATACAGGGGTTTTTACCACCTAGCTCCAACAAAACAGGAGTTAAATGTTCGGCTGCCGCACGCATAACAATTTGGCCGACATTGTAAGAGCCTGTATAAAGAATAAGGTCATATTTCTGACGTAATAACTCATCTCTATCCGGGCCTTCAGGTTGATGCACACGTACTGCATCGTTATCCAGGTATTTAGGAATCAGCTCTTCAATCAATTTAGAATACGTGGGTGACATAGACGGGGGTTTAATCAACGCGGTATTACCGGCGGCTAAACCTGCAGCCAATGGCCCAAGGGTTAAATGCAGTGGGAAGTTCCATGCCACACCAATTAACATCACACCATAGGGGGTAGGTTGGATTTTACTTTTACAAGGCCATAGAAATAATGGGCTGCCCACTTTTTTGGGTTTCATCCATTTCTTAAGGTGTTTGATCGCATGCGAAGCTTCGGCACGAACAAAAAGAATTTCACCCGCAAATGCCGAAAACTCAGATTTACCGGAATCCTGTTTTAAAGATGCAACAATTTGATCTTCGTTTTCATCGATCAGTTTTACCAATTGCTGTAATTGCTGTAAACGCCATTCATAACTACGGGTTTTACCACTGCGAAACGTCGCTTTTAAATCGGCAACATGTTGGGCAACTACACTCATTCGCTTATCCTTAATGCTTGAACAAAAATAATGAAAAATTTAGCGCACCATTGTGCTTGTAAATACTGCCATCGGCAAGTAAATCAAGTATTCAACAGGTAGAGGCAAAGAGGTTTAAGACAGGGATGACAATAGCTGCAGCACCTGGCGCTGCAATATCGTCATATCCACCGGTTTGGGGCAGATGGCATCAGCCCCCAGCTGCAGCAGTTTTTCCTGCTCGGCCTTATCGTTATTGGCGCTGGAGGCAATAACTGGAATAACACTGAGTTTTTTATCTTTATTACGCTGTAGCAAAAAATCATAGCCATTAACCACCGGCATTTGAATATCCAAAATAATCAAATCGACATCATGTTGCTGCAAATAATCCAAGGCCAGCTGGCCATTCTCAGCTTCAGCACAGCGGTAGGCTTTTTTACTCAGCTGCTTATTGATCAATAAACGGTTAACCGGATTATCATCAACAATTAAAACCTTAAAGTCGTTAGATTTCTGAGGGTTTTTGCGGCCCGAACTCAGCGATTCTGGCGATTTTTTCTGTTGGCTATATTGCACCTGAATCTGTAAAAACTCCCCTATCATCTCCAGCAACTCATCACATTTAAACGGTTTATACACACAGGCATTTAAGCCGGCATCTAACCAGTTTTTTTCTTCATCCAACATCACCGAGGCAGTTAAACCTATCAGTATGATGTGTTGCCCCCCCTCATATTGGCGAATTATTTTAGTCACATCCAGGCCATTTAATCCCGGCATACGACTATCCATTAGGATGAGATCGATAGACTTGGCCGCCACCCGTTCTAACACCTGCTCCCCAGACTCGGCGCTTAGAATCGTAAAACCCATAGGCTGTAAAATGCGGCTTAATAATAGGCGGTTTTCTTCTAGATCATCTGCAATCAGCAAGGTCTTATTTTCGGCCCCTTTAAAACCCGATACATAAGATATCAGCGGATCTTGAATCAATTGCTCGCTGATATCAGCCAAAAAAGAGAAACTAAAGCAGCTGCCACTATGTTCTGCGCTGGTAAAAGTAATATCACCTTGCATCAAGCGCGCAAATTCACGGCTGATGCTTAAGCCCAAACCACTGCCACCTTGTTCGGCTAAACCGGATGCGGTTTGCTCAAACGGAGTAAAGACTTTATCTCTGTCCTCTTCACTGATACCGGCTCCGGTATCGCTGATAGCCAGCGTTATCCTGCATTGATTATGACTTAGCGCCTCGACAACACAGCGACAAACCACCTCACCTTTGTCGGTGAATTTCACCGCATTGCCGATAAGATTAATCAGAATTTGGCGAATCTTGCCTTCATCGGCATACAGGGCATGAGGCAGAAGCTGTAAATCCTCCTGTTTAAAAACGATATTTTTTTCCTGACAACGTAATAAAAAGATATCGGCCAGATCTTTGATCAACTGCTTTAAATCAAAATCAACTTTTTGCAGCTGCTGTTTACCTGCCTCGATCTTGGACAGGTCGAGAATATTATTGATCAACGATAATAAATGATTACCGGCTTTATTAATGATCTCTAACGCCTCCTGACGTTCTTGCAACGAGGTGGACGGGTGGCGATGTAACAGCTCAGAAAAACCCAATATCGCATTCATCGGTGTGCGTATTTCATGCGACATATTCGCCAAAAATAAACTCTTGGATTGATTAGCTTGTTCGGCCCGATGACGTGCATCGATGGCGAGTGCATTGGCGGCTTTTAATTGCCGATTCCAATACAGGATAAAAGATAAGATGGAAAAGAAAACCACAAGTATCAGGCCTAAAATTAATAACCCACGTGTCCAATCTATAGTCTGCACTATGGGCTGGTTGACCCATTTATCGTAAATCAATTTCTTCTCACTGGCGCTGAAGGTATTTAAGGTTTTATTTAAAATCGGAATCAGCGGTTTAAGGCTTTTGTGAACGGATATAGTTGGCGCATAAAAATAAGCACTGCTGGCGGCAATTTTAATATTATCCAGCCTATATAGGCGGCTGTTATAATCCACCGACGCAGAGTTTGCCAAGACCACATCCAGTTTTCCCCGATTTAAGGTTTTTAATAAAACCTCCATAGATGCATATTCAGTGAACGGCCTATCTTCAAATTGATTTTTTAACACAAAATAGGCGGCCGATTTTTCCAGCACCCCCAAACGTTCATCCTGTAAATCTTCCAGGCTGGTTAACAGCCGGGTTTTTTTATTGATGGCCAGCACCAGAGGTTGCTGCATATAGGCCTGGGTTTTGAGTATATGTTCATGATCTAGGCCTTCTTCGGGCAGTAAAAAACCCATCTGAACATCATTATTCACCAGGCTTTCAAAGGATTGTTGATCGTTGATGCCTGCCACATATTCAAACTGTAAACCCAGCTTTTTCTCCAGGATTTTTAAATAATCACTGGTGATACCCATAGCGACCTGATTTTCATCCAGATACTCAAATGGCTCATGCTTGGGGCTGATAGACACTTTTATCGGCCCCATATTTTTCAGCCATTGTTTTTCTTTGGCCGTCAGCGTGCTGTCATTCACGCCAGGAATCATACTTGTCCATTTACCCATCAAACGATTAAGTGTACTTTCACCCATCGCCTCTAATGCGATATTGATAATCTTGTGGAGCTCAGGCCAATCGCCTCTAATACCAATGCCGGCCGGATGTGAAGATTTTTCAATATAGGCTAACTCAATGCCCGTCAACGCTTCACTAAGAACAAAGTGGTTATCGGTGATAAAGCCAATATAAGCATCTACCTTTCTATTTAATAACAGCGTAAAGCCTTCAATAGGCTCAGTAACGAAAATAATTTCGACCTGATCTTTATCGATAAGAGGTTTTATAACTTGCAGCACATTAGCCCTGCTCGACATCACAGCCACACGTTTATGATGTAGCTGCTGCATATTGGAATATTTTCGCCTATCGGTGCTGTGTTTAAAGATGGCGACTGATGGGTGGAATATTTTTTTAGTGATTAATATATCAAAGTCTTTAATTCTTGCATCGGAAGCCGCCAGTATCATATCGATATCTTTTTGCCTTATTTGACTAAAGCTATCTTTTGGATTGGCCTGCACCGATAAGCGAATGTTGCTGTTTAACACCTGATTAATTTTTTGCAATAAATCTACGGCGATGCCACTGAATTCTCCCTGCATATTTTGCATCAATAATGGCGGAGCAATAAAAAATCCCATTTGAATATCCGGGTGATTTTTCAACCACAGGCGTAAATCAGCATCCAGTAAATCTTTGACCGCTACGGCCTGTTGACCGGGATTAAACACCGTCCAACGCTGAATAATTTGATTAAATGTTTCACTGCCCACCGCTTCTATCGCCAAATTTAATACCTCAACCAACTCTGGGTATTGCCTATTAATCGCAAAAGATAATGATATTTCCGGCCCTTCGCGCGCTAGCAAGGCCACTTTTAAATCCAGTGCATATTTGTCTACCTGGTAATTTTCCGCAGGCCCACCAATATAAATATCGGCTTTTTTATTGATCACCGCCTGCATAGCCGTCAACGAATCGCTGAAATAGACCTCGTGTACCTCTTCTATATAGGGCTTTAGCATGTCATTGAGAATGACTCTATTTTTAACCAGTGCTATTCGCAGCCCTTTAATATCAGCCAGGCTCTCCAACACAAAAGGCGCCTCTTTATGGCTGAATAATACCGGGTGGCCAGCGACATAGGCATTCGAGGAAAATAATTGATGCCTTTCAATAAATTGTTGACTGGCCGATGCATAGCTGTAATGTTCGCCAACACCTTCTCCGAGCTGCTCCAAGGTGATGGCTTTAAGCTGGATATTCAGGCCTGTGGTTTGATTGATGGCCGCAATAATATCGGGAATGATGCCGGTTTTATCACCTCTATCATTCACTATCATAAATGGCTCATAACCTTCAACCATGGCCATCGAAATCTCCGGCTGGCTTTGCACCCATTTTTGCAGATGCGCAGGCAGTTTAAACGTTGATGTTGGCTTATCCATTTGAATCCAGCGATTGACGATCTGATTGATTTTAGGTTGGCCAATATGCGTCAAGGCTTTATTTAAAATAGCGATAAATACAGGCCAATCATCACGCACCACAAAACCGCCGCTTATATGAAACTGGCTTTCAATAAAAGCCATTTTTACCGGCAAGGCAATTTTATTCACCAAGTAAATATCCGCTGTAGAGCCTAAATACAGATCAACCTTACCCACAGCTAATGCGCTTAAGCCCTCTATAGCCGTATTGACATAGACGCGCTCTACGGCAAACGATAAGTGATTAAGCATATCTTCAGTGAACTGGCGCCCTTTTACCGTCGCGAGTCGTTTGTGTTTAATATCGGCCAGGCTATTGATATTAAAAGCCGCCTTGTTATGTGCATAGAAAACCGGGGCACCGGTCAAGAAAACTTGTGATATTAAGCCGTCTGTTTTTTTAGCCAAGTTTTCTACACCCACCAAGATAGCGTCAAACTTCCGTAGTTTTAATAACGCCGGAATTTCATGCATGGGTTTTAATTGCAGATGAAATTTAATGCCCAATAGGCTTTCGACTTCCTGCATGATTTCAACCATAAAACCACTGTAGTTTTGTGCAGATTGCTCTATCACAAAAGGCTCTGAACCTTCGGGAAATAACCAATGAATATCAGGATGCTGTTCTAACCAACGTGTTTCTTCTAAGGTAAGTGTATCCAGCTGATTAGCTGCAGAAATAGGGGCACAAAAAGATAGACAAGCCACCACAGTGAAGATTAGGCAGCTAAAATTTACGCGTAGATTAAACGGGCATAACATGCCAAGAGTATAGAAGAGTTAAGGTTTTGTAGCCTAGGAAACAGGGGTTTTGTGCATAAGCTGATGAGGCTTTGAGCCAAGACATCATTGATTATGACATCTGTTTTTACGTTAATAGTGAAAAACCAAGCATGACGGCCTTATCTGCCATCATGCGCTATTAATTAGGAAATTTTTACAGAGTTTGAGCTTGTAATACCACCTTAAACAAGCCCATCTGATCTTCACTGGTGGATTGAGCAATATTTCGTTTTGCACTGATATCACTGTCCATCTTGTTTTGATAAGCCGTTACACGCCAGATGTAGGTTTTGCCATCTTCCAGCATCGCGCCGGCATCATCGAAGTTAAATTCCTTGCTATAAACATCACCGGGAATATGAGTATGTGTACCCGCTGCTGAACCTGCTGCTGCAGCCTCACCTAAAATAGTTGTCTCGGTCGGACCACCCCAGACGCTATTACCTTGCAGATCAAACACCTCCAATACAAATTGATCGGCTGAGCTATATGAAGACACACCGTCTTTCCAGGTAAAGGTAGGTGTTAAGGTATCTACTTCAGCAGGAATGGCTAAACCATCTACAGCATTAGTGGGTGATGCCTGCTGTACCGCACCGGTTAGAGAAAAGTTTAATGTACTGCTATCGTCTGCGGTTAATACCGAATCCATAGTCACCGTGACACTCAACGCTTCATCGGCCGTTGGGCCATTTTTAAAAATCCAGTCAGGATCCATAACATTAAGATCATTGGCAAAAGAAGCCCAGGCGATATAAGAACCAGATGGAATGCCTTTAAGTGTATAGGTATTGTCTGTAGATATTGTTAAACCCGGAATCACATCTAAGGTCACAGGATGTAATAATGAAACATCGGTAGATTTTTTTGTACCACCGGCAATAAAGCTTAAATTACCTGTTAATGAAGGCAGGCTATCATTCATCTCAACGCTGATGTTGACTGTATTTTCACCTTCTGCTATCGCTTGCATAACTGGCGTTGCCATCATACCCGCATGATAAGAGGTCAGTGTATATTCACCGGCTGCAACATTAAATAAGGTGTAATTACCTTTATCATCGGTTAACGCAGAAACCGCAATTTCGCCAGCGCTTGCGACAACCAGAACACCACTGTTATCACCCAGATTGCCATTAACCCAGGCATTTTCTAGTGCTGCATCTTCATTCACCGATAATTCAATCGTTGAATCTAAATCTTCATTCGCCACCACCTCAAATGGTACCGCTGCCACACCTCTGGGTGGGCTCATCTCATAACCCTGGGCCTGAATTCTGGCGGTATAAGTACCTTGCTCCAACGTCAATTCTAATAAACCGTTGGCATCGGTTTTGGCACTCTCAACAAAGGCATTATTATTGTCAAAGATAAAAACCAATACATCGGCCAAAGCGGATTGATCGGCAGCGCTACTAACCATCAGGCTTAAATCACCGGAGGTATTCTCTTTATCACCACCACTGCTACTACTGCAGCCGCTAATAACAAAAGCTAGCGAAAGGGTAGAAATACCTGCGATTCGTTTTAATGTAATTTTATTCATAGTGCCGCTCTCAGATGGTTTGATTCATGCTAATAGTCTGCTTTATTTAGCCACGACTGACTGTTTCACAATGTACAACTGTGGATTACATCACATTAAAGATAATGCATTATTCGCTTATTAAAACGTCTATTTTTACAGCACAAAGCTCGCCAACATCTTCTTTTTTAATACACGTTATTCCATGATTTAAACTGCCTAAAGGCTATGCAATCAACTAAACTGTATATAGCGTTATGATGACATCAGCCCACGATGAAAATGTTCATTAATACCCTACAGAAAAAAACGCTGCCTTTATCGGCAACGTTGTTTTGTGTTTTATTCTCCTGTGCATCTGCGGCGCTGGAAACGCAGTGGATAGAATTTGAACAGGGTTTCATCGAAAAAGGTATGGGTGCACAGCTGCAAGATATCCAATACGACGAAGCCAAAAATCAACAAATCCTCAGCATCGATATACCCAAAAAATCTTTGGGCGAATACCGTGATATCGAAGAAGTTGTTGTTATTGGCATTCGCGACGAAAAAAAACCACCGCAGCCTATAGCATTCAGCCATATTGAATGGATAGAAAACCCTGACGCCGACCACTACGGCATATTGCTAAGAATACACAAAGATATCCCCTTCCCGTTACGCCTATATTTTAAGGCCGATGTGAGTAACGACATTAGCCCCTAGGGCGTCTTTCCTCATTGCGACCACCACGATAGGTAAATATTCCAGCAACAAAGCCCCAGACTCACACAGCGACTTATCTTATACTTCTCTAAACAGAATACGTCTTGTAATCAATAATATCTGGAGAAATCGATGAGCGCTAAAAAATGGATGATATACGGTGCCAATGGTTATACCGGGCGGCTTATTGCTCAAATGGCAGCCGTGGCCAAGTCCAACATCAATAAACCCATCTTGGCAGGACGTACAGAATCCCAAATTAAACCTCTGGCAGAAAGTTTAAACCTGCCGTGGTGTACATTTAGCCTTGATCAAAGCGAAGCCATTAAAAGTGCACTGACAGATGTTGATGTTTTATTACATTGTGCAGGCCCGTTTTCTGCAACCAGCGCAGCCATGGTTGATGCCTGTATTGCCACACAAACACACTACCTGGATATCACCGGAGAGATTGCCGTTTTAGAAGCGATAAAACTTCGCAGCAGCGAGGCTAAAGCTGCCGGCATCAGTTTAATCCCCGCCGTAGGTTTTGATGTGGTGCCCACCGATTGCCTCGCCAATATATTACATAAGGCTCTGCCCGATGCGACACATCTGGAAATGGCTTTTTATGGAGAAGGTGGTGCTAGCCCTGGCACAGTTAAAACTATGATAGAGATGTTAGGTAAAGGCGGCTTTGTGCGCAGCAACGGTAAAATAGAGCAGGTTCCTGCAGGCTACAAACAAAAATCAATTCGTTTCACCGATGAAAGCCGCTGGTGCATGACCATTCCCTGGGGGGATATCAGCACAGCCTATACATCAACGGGCATTAAAAATATTGAAATCTATACCGCAGCCCCCAAAATGGCCGCAAAAATTACTCGCCTGACCAGCCCGTTTCTGGGTTTGATGAATTATTCACCGCTACAGAACTTTCTTAAACGCAGAGTCGAAAACAACATTCAGGGGCCGGATGATACCAGCCGGAACAACGGTGCTATGCATTTATGGGGCAAGGTGAAAAATGCCCAGGGTGATAGCCGAGAAGCGTTATTAGACGTCGCGGAAGGTTATCAATTCACGGCGATGTCATCTCTGGCTGCCGTAGAACGCTTATTAACCGGAGATATTGCCACCGGCACACTCACGCCAGCCCAGGCTTTTGGAGACGACTTTGTACTAGGGCTAAAAAAGAGCCAGCTAAAACTGATATAGCCGCTGATGTTAGGTGTATCATCGGCAAAAAGTGCATTGCATGCTCAACGCTAAACACAAAAACCTTCATACCCTTGCTTCTACAGGCATTCAGCTTGTAGTGGCCTCTTCATCAGCCAGCCTTTAATCTTACCGTTCTTATATTGCATAATCTGCGCGAAAAGGATTCAGAAAAAAAACCTGTATACCTGATTAATGGATAGCAATAATGCTGTATTTCGCTTTTACCTCGTCTCTGCTTTAACGACTATACTGTCAATAACAGGCAGAGCGTTGGTCACTGTTTATGGCTTACTTAAGGCTAGTGTTTTTTCTCGCTTTATTTATCACGGCAAGTTCCTTGTCTGGGGCCAGCTCGGTCTGGGTATTAGAACTGCGAGGTGCAGTGGGACCGGCCTCTGCAGACTATCTGATACGCGGCATAGAACAAGCAGAATTAGCCAACGCCGATCTGCTGATTCTGCAGATGGATACGCCCGGCGGGCTGGATAGCGCCATGCGCCAGATTATCAAGGCGATCATCGCAGCAAAAGTACCCGTCGCAACCTACGTCTCCCCAGGTGGATCCCGCGCCGCCAGCGCCGGTACTTACATCTTATATGCCAGTCATATTGCAGCGATGGCACCGGCCACTAATCTGGGGGCCGCCACGCCCGTGCAAATAGGCGCTCCCCGTTTTCCGTCCCCGGGCTCCCCCGAAAAAACCGGACAAGACGATAAAAAAACACCGCCTGCAACCGCCATGGAAAAAAAGATCATCAATGATGCGGTGGCCTATATACAGGGCTTAGCCACGCTAAGGGGGAGAAATATCGACTGGGCTGAAAAAGCGGTAAGAGAAGCCGCCAGCCTGTCTGCAGAAGAAGCCCTGACTAAAAATATTATCGACTACATCGCCCTGGATATTGAGGATTTATTACGCCAGCTTCGGGGGCAGGAAATCACCATGGCTAAAGAGTCCATCGTTCTGGAACTACAGGATGTGGTGATGACCTTCCATAAAGCCGATTGGCGCAATGAATTTTTAACGGTCATTACCGATCCCAATGTGGCCTATATATTAATGATGATTGGCATCTATGGCCTGCTTCTGGAGGCTT
>JABSRQ010000219.1 GCA_013215055.1 Pseudomonadales bacterium
AATGGGAGAAATTCAGAGCAACCCTAGGTCTAATTACATTCTGATGGCCGGGAACTTATTTCATCAGTTTCCGGGAAGGATTCAGTTTATGTCAAACCACCTAAACAAAGATACTTGATGTCCAGGTATTCTTTGATACCATAGTGGCCTCCCTCTCTACCAATGCCTGATTGTTTTACTCCTCCAAAGGGGGCTAGTGTCGTAGAAATAATCCCTTCGTTGATACCGATCATTCCATATTCGAGCGCTTCAGAGACTCGCCATATCCTGTCCATTTTTTGGCTGTAAAAGTAGGCTGCCAAACCATAAGGGGTATCATTAGCCATAGCTATTGCTTCACGCTCATCGGTGAAACGGAAAATTGGAGATACGGGGCCAAAGATTTCTTCGTGGGCAATAGCCATGCTTTTATCTACATTACCGATGATCGTCGGTGTATAAAAATTACCCCCAAGCTCATGTACTTTACCTCCACATATCAGGTCTGCGCCTTTTGCTATTGCATCACGAACTAACGCATCGACTTTTTGCACCGCTTTATTATTGATAAGGGGGCCTTGCTGAATACCGGGTTGCAAACCATCTCCCACGCGTATTGACTTTACTTTTTCACTGAAGGCTGCAATAAACTTATCATAGATGTCCTCTTGAACAAGGAAGCGGTTTGCACAGATGCAGGTTTGACCTGCATTGCGATATTTCGAGCTTATTGCCCCTTCTACTGCCTTGTCTATATCGGCATCATCGAAAACAATAAATGGTGCATTACCTCCAAGTTCCATAGATATCCGCTTTACGGTATCTGCAGCCTGCTTTAGCAATATTTTACCGACTGCAGTAGATCCGGTAAACGACAGTTTTCGTACCAGAGGATGGGTGCTGAAAACCTCCCCAATTTCTTGTCCCTCACTAGCTGGTAATACATTGAAAACTCCGGCTGGAATCCCTGCTTGCTCAGCTAAATCGGCCATAGCTAGAGCTGTTAAAGGTGTTGCCTCAGCAGGTTTGACGACAATCGTACAGCCAGCCGCTAATGCTGGGGCACATTTACGCGCAATCATCGCTAACGGGAAATTCCACGGCGTGATCGCCGCACAGACACCTACAGCTTGTTTATTGACAAGAAAACGCTTATCTGCGTTTGGGGATTGAATAATGTCCCCTTTGATACGCCTAGCTTCTTCGGAAAACCACTGTAAAAAAGAGGCGCCATAGACAACTTCAGATAAGGATTCAGAGAGCGGTTTACCGCACTCTCGAGTCATTAAATCTGCCAGTTCATGCTGATGCTGCAATATTAACTTATACCATCGATACAAATACTCTGCCCGTTGTTCGGCCGGCGTTTTTGACCAGAACTGAAAAGCCTTAGAGGCAGCCCTAATTGCAGTCACAGCATCCTGACTACCACAATTGGCAACGGAGGAAATCACTGAATTGTTGGCGGGATTGATGACTTCAAAATATCCCCCTAGAGAAGGCTCAGTCCATTTTCCATCAATATAGCTTAGTGTTTTCAGTGATATGGTCATCATTCTCTACTTGTAAATTATTTTCGGTTCTTCATTTTTTTGATAAAAGATCTAACACTGCATTCTAATCATCAATGATATTGCTTGTGAAACAGTGTGTTGGTGGCCGTATTTTAGGTGAGGGCACGTCACTTAGATCTCAGTTTTTTACATAAATGATCATCGCTAAGACTGATGAGTTTAAAAATCACGTTACTTCGCTAGTTTGAGGCGTGTATTGAAATTGTGCAGTTGAGGGTTTCATTCCCTTACTTTATATGAGTGCTAACGTGATTGATCTTTTATGTTGCATGTATAACTCAACTGGATCCATTCCGGTATTGCCGTTAGTCAAAAAAATAATTATGTCTGTGACAAATCCTTCTATTTATTTAGTGCGTAGTATCCGCTCAACTTTTTTCAGGTTAATGAATGTCGATTCTTTTAATACGTAACCTGCAGTAAGGCTGTAGTAGCTTATAAACTGATCGCAGCATTTGTTTATTGTTAGTGTAGAGGCAGTGCAATTGAATAATTCTATTAGAACCTTAAAGGAAATGAAGTGGGAGTCTCCTTCGTCATTTGATGCAGGAATAAAGCAAGTAATACTAGAAGATACTTTAGACGAAGTAAAAAAAAGAGGAGTAAGGACTCGTTTTGTGCAGTTTTCTGCAGGAGCTAAAACGGAAGTAAAATTTATACATGATTATCATGAAGAGGTTTATTTGGTTAAAGGGGATCAATTACTTCTTTGTGAGAACTCATTAGAACCCATAAAAAAATATAACGAAGGAGAGTATTTTACACGTAAAGCGGGAACTTACCATGGGCCTTTCAGCAGTGAAAGTGGTTGTTTACTTTTAGAAATACATTACTACTAATAGGTGAGTTTGTGAATATTTCAAGTTATAAAAGTCATGCAGAGCAATGGGAGAATAAGGCAACAATCCGGACTCGACCTAGAAGAATAATCGAGGATGATGATTTTGGCTACTACCCCGAAGAACGTCAACCTTTATGTTTTGACTCAATTATATCTAAGCTCGATAAATCTATAAAAGATGAGATTTTATTACAAAGTTTATATAAATATATCGATGATGTAATTACTTTCGAAACAGAGATTGTTAATAAAACAGCACTTGATATTGCAAAGGGGAATTTTCCTTTTGATTTTACATTTGAAATACAATATGACGCGATGTCTGTAGTTATCGATGAGAATTATCATGCTTTTGTTGCCATGGATTTTCGTCATCAATTAGAACTTCAGACGGGAGTAAAGCCAATTCATCGAAGTCACGATATTGAGCTTTCAAGAGCAATACCTAGATCGATTGCGATGATGTCTGGAAAGCATAAATATGGCATGGAGTTAATCGCTGTAGCAATTTCAGAAAATACCATAACTGAAGATGTAGCAGCATTTTCTCGAGATACAACTATTAAGCGTTGTATCAAAGGGATTATGGCTGATCATCTTGCTGATGAGGGGCGGCATTCAAAATTTTGGATAAATGTAGTTCGTATTTATTGGCAGGGAATTGATGACGAGGCCAGGATTGCGATTGGGTCTGGTTTGCCGAAGTTTATTGAAGAATATCTCACTAATGAAATTCAGAATGAATTTGATAGAAATTTAATTTCTTCATTAGAGATACCTGAAATAGTAAAAGATAAAGTAATTAGTAATATGACAAAGACTTATCCAATAACAAGTCAACACCCAATGATTACGAATATTAGGAGGTTTTTAGTAGAAACAGGGATTTTATCTCATCAACCAACAGCAACTCTACTTTCTAAATATATAGATGGTGTGAAATGAGAAATCTCTGCGTAGGAGTTTCTGGTCAAATAGAATTTTCAGCCACTATTATTACTCTTATTTATGACTTAGGTCATGATGTTTATGTATCGAATGAAATAAATTATGAGGTTGAAAATGTTTGTAAAGAGTTAAGGTTGACCACGTTATCAGAAAAAACATATGTCGATATTGATCTATATGTTTTAGATTTTGAGGGTAAAGATGACATCGAAGGATTTGATGATGTGGATAGATTATATCCAGTTTTTCGATCTAATAATAACTCGAGTATTGAGTCAATTGAAGTATGTTGGTATATCAAAAAGTCAAATCAGTATTACAAAATATCAAATTCAAACTTAGAATTACCGTATAAATTAAATGGCGCCGACATATATAAAGATATAATTTTAGAGTCTGTGAATCAATTAAGAGGAATTGTCACAAGACTTGCAAAAGAAGAGGCTCCTTGGTGGGAAGATAATAGTTTAAATTTTTTTGACAGATCGAGTTTAATTTCATTGTTAGAGGTGAAATGGGCTCATCAGTCTAATAGAAATAATCAGGATTACATAAGTGGGGGATCTATTTATAGCTGTTTTTATGAGGCAGCGTCTCTGCACCCAGAAAAGACTGCGATAGTCTTTGATGAAAAACACACAACGTATCGAGAATTGTTAACGTTAACTCTAGATATTGCTAAAGGTATTGAATCAAAAACAAGAAATTCTTCCATTAGAGAACCTCTTATAATTGGTGTCTCCTTGCATAAGTCGGTTGAACTTTACGCTTGTATTTTAGGTATATTAGCTATCGGGGCTGCATACTTACCTATAGATCCCGAATATCCTCAAGATAGAATTAATAATGTCATTGATAATGCGAAACCAGAATTAATTGTAACTGGTGACGACGTGTTGCTTTCATTTAGTAAAGATGTTTTATCTGTACAAATCAGTTCTCTTTGTAAAACAACTCATAGTTATATAGAAAAATTTAATAAAGTTGTTGATTCAGTTCAGTTGGCTGTATTGATTTATACATCTGGATCAACAGGAATGCCAAAGGGCGTTATGTTAAGCCATCAGAATATACTTCACCCTATCGTTGCATAAGTTTTCAGAGAATAGCGCGTAGGCACTATACATATAGACTAAAACAACAAAAACGTACGATCCCTGGATTTCACCAGTGGTGAACTCCAGAAAATATCGGTTATTTCTTACAGGCAATAAAAAAGGCGGCTTTTAAAGGATATAATTGATTCACCACAAAAAAACATATCCCCAAAAACCGCCTTAGACATGAAGCATAACAAATCCAGTATTCACCGTAAATTCCATTCCCTGCCAAAACTGCGTTTTGAAGAGATTACTCTCACTTCATTTGCCGGCCTTACTCTCTACCATCAACTCTTTAAACGCATCGACCTTAAGCGACAACTGCGAAAATGTTTTCGACACCTGCCAGGAAATCCAACCTACGGCGCACCGGTGATTTTCCTGCAGCTTATCATCCATGTTCTGCTTGGATTCCGACAGCTTCGCCATCAGGAATATTATCAAGATGATCCGATGGTGAAGCGCGTTCTGGGCCTTACACAATTACCAGAGGTCTCCACGGTGACGCGATCTCTCGCCAGCCTTGATGCCAGCAGCATTTCTAATCTGCATAACTTATTGCGTCAGTTCGTTGTCAATCGATTGCGCCATCTAGCACTGGATTCTATTACTCTGGATTTTGATGGCAGCGTGATCGGTACAGGCAAGCATGCCGAAGGCAGCGCTATTGGCTTTAACCGCAAGAAAAAAGGTCAGCGCAGTTATTATCCGCTGTTTTGTACCATCGCAGAGCTGGGCCAAGTACTAGACGTACTGCACCGCTCCGGCAATGTACATGATTCTAACGGAGCCAAAGAATTTATCCTGCAATGCATTCAATATATCCGCCAAGAGCTACCAGGTATTAAAATTGAATTGCGTATGGATAGCGCATTTTTCAGCGACGACATCGTTACCGCATTAGATACCTTGGACAATGTGGAATACTGCATCAGCGTACCCTTTTCTCGCTTTAGCGAACTCAAAGGTTTTATCGAAAATCGTCAACGCTGGCGTGCGATGAATGATCGGTTCAAATATTTTGAAAAACAGTGGAAGCCTGAAAGTTGGTCGCGGCGTCAGCGTTTTATATTTGTTTGCCAGAAAGTGAAGCGTCCCTTTAAAGGAGCCATACAGCTGGATTTATTTGAGCCTTTGGAAGTCGGTCAGGATTATAATGTGATGCTAACGAATAAGACTGATTTATCGGAAACGGTCTTGGACTTTCACCATGGCCGAGGCAGTCAGGAGGGGTTATTTGCCGAATTGAAAAGCCACAATCACTTAGATTACATACCGTCGAAGCGTTGGCACGGCAATCAGGCTTACCTGTTAGCGACACTCTTCGCTCATAATCTCAACCGTGAGCTACAGATGATTGGTACTGAGCCACAACGCCAGCCGAGTGCAAAACGTGCCGCGCTATGGCGGTTTGAGAAGTTGAACACGCAGCGCCAACGCTTAATACAAAGGGCTGGCCGGCTGATTAGGCCGAATGGTGAGCTAACTTTGTCGATGGCAGCCAATGATGCAGTGGAAGCAGAAATTTTAGATTGTTTAGACCGGCTGGTGAAAGCTGCCTGATTTCCCTAAGGTCTTATGCAACGTTAGGGTAAAGATAATTTAGGAATTAATACCAGAGGGGCTAACCCTTTAACCTTCGATGAGTTATATCATTCTTGTTCTGATGAATATTTAATAGTTGATAAAAGTAAAAATACTTTAATACTAATCAGGATGGCTTGATGACTTTATGCGTGGTTTGTCCCACGTAGATGTGCAGATGATAGCTTTAGAGGTGTAAGGATTGATTCGATTAGACGGTTAGATTAGTTCAGTTCATAATCTTGGCACGAGGCCGGAAAAGGTATGTTGAAATTGAGTCATTTCCTCTTTAATGCTTCTTACACTTAGTCATGGTGTTATACACCACTAAAACGGGAGACGGAACATGAAAAATTTAATCCATTTCTCTTTAATACTTCTCATACGTTTTCAGGGGTGGTAAACCTTATTTTCGGTATATTAGTTATTTATAATTTATTTCCTATTGAGCTTACAAATATCATAATTTTTATTTTAACATATCGAATAAGTGAAACTTTTCACATTTACCCTCGTAATATATTTTCTAATATTTTCTGTTCTTTATATGCCATTTTTACGATAGAGATTGATGTGCCAAGGTTAGCAGACGTATAGTCCTCACTTCATTATTCTTGAATGGATATATTACCACATACATATTAATTTTCCGATATCACTAATGAAAATGGAGCCGCTCCATATTGTTCCATACAGAAAATATGTATTTAATGACGGAACTTACGTTGATATGTAGCTCTCTACATATCGTGCGTTAAGATATTCTTGCCGAAATAACTGGTGGGGCTATGTTAGATATATTACTTGTAAATTATTACTGTGGAGAGAGTTACATGTCGATTAAGAATTTAGGTTACCTGGTTGTTCAATCAACTGATTTTTCCAAATGGGAAGATTACGGCTTAAACGTATTGGGTATGATGAAATCTACCTCTATGGCCGATAACGGTACCATGTATTTGAAAATGGATCAGCGTCCATTTCGCTACCAAATTGTAGAAGGTGCTTTCGACGGTTTATTATATTGCGGTTGGGATATGGGCAATGAAGCCGATTTCAACGCGACCTTGGAAAAATTGTCTGCCAAGGGCACGGCTTTTGAAAAAATCGAAGATGCGGCTGTGTTAGCGGGGAGAGC
>JABSRQ010000220.1 GCA_013215055.1 Pseudomonadales bacterium
AGCAACACTGTAAATACCACAATCACTATTAACTGCAGGCGATAACACAGCACTAACGCTTTACCACTTAATAGCCACAGGCCCAAGCCTATATCAAGTATCGAACCTGCCAGCACACTGCCCTGAGCCTGCCAGCCTGTTATGCCGGCCTTGGCTAAAATTTCATAACCCAGTTCCGGGGCAAAAAAACACGATGTCAGTCCTGTAAAAATCCACAAAAAACTCAGGCTTAAACGTGCCAGCAACAGCTGTTTATCAGGCATCATCACACCACCGCCAGCGGCTTAAAGACCATCAAATAAAAAATTGCCAACATGCCCACAAAAGCCGGTATACCCAGGGCTGTCCATAAGCGCATTAACTGGGTAAACCTGGCACTCACCTCACCGGTTTCCAGCGCCTGCTGCGCCTCGGTTTTTAAATCATATTGAATCTTCACCACCGGCAACCAACACAGGCCAATAAATACAAACAAGCTAAAAACGGTTAAAAACCAGGTGGAATAAAATCCATAACCCAGCTTCTGCATCAGCAAAACACCACTGATAAATTGCACTACCACCGCCGGTGCGGTAAACAACCAATCGGCCAATACCACATGTTTTGCCGTTACCGCCATGGCCTGTACATTGTTGGAGCGACTTGCCATCAACATAAAAAACGCAATGCCTGTGCCGGTACCTGCCACCACCACGGCCGCCAGAATATGAATCAGTTTTAACAGTAAATAATTATCCATATTGCACCTGCGTTTCATGGACTAAATTCAGGGCCTTGGCATACTCATCAAACTCATCCAGAGAGTATAAACACATACACGCCCTGGCACCCGCCTCAAAATCCTCACCACGTATTAATTGATTCGCCAATATCACCGCAGATATTGTTGGGATATACGGGCCAACGCCATCGTAGGCATATAAACGCCACAGCAATGTTTTAGCCTTACCTTTACCATCACGCCCTTGTAAGCTCACCTGCATCGCCCCATCGGCAGAACCAAAGCGATCAAAGAATCGGCTCGCAGCCATAATCAACGGCGTTAAGGCTGCCCAATTTCTCACTAACTTTCTCTTCGCTAGCCAGCCCATGGCCACCATCGTTAGATGTAAAAAGGGTAACTCCAAACCAGCCTGAAAAGTCACCCGCTGTACACCTGAAAAATAGGCTGGAAATAATTGCAGATCAGGCACATCCACATTCGCCAACCAACGTTTACCAATACGTCTTTTAAAATCCATACGCTGGGGTGACATCCAGCCATACACATCCACCCAGTGTCCCTGCTGCCAGCTTTTAAACCCATGGCCGGTATACGACAATATGCCGCGCACCGTTGCCTCGCCTCGCTCGGCTTTATTACCCGGCGCTATCGCCACATCAATGCTATCCAGCTGTGAAAATTGTGTTTGAAAATGTGCCACCACACACGATGACAAGCCGGGCACAGAACTGGCCCCACTCACCACCATCACACCCGCCTCCACCGCTGCCGCATTTAATGCCGCTATGCCACAGACAAAATCCCTGTCATCAGCCAAATCAATATAATGTGCCCCTGCGGCAATACAGGCCAAAGGCACACGATGATCCTGGCCCTGAAACGGCCCAGAGGTATGCACCACCAGATCCACAGCCAACGCTTTCAACTGCACAGCAAAGTCTGCAGCAGTAATATCCATTACCACAGGTGTATATACATTTGAAGAAAACGAAGACCGCAACTCAGCACACAGACGCTCAGCTTTTGGCCCATGACGCCCGGCAATTAAAAGATGTAAATCAGAATCTACAGAAAGACTCTCGGCAATGCGTTTGCCGAAATTACCATAACCACCAAGGATAAGCACTTTGTACATAAGGCCTCACAACTCCAGTTCAATTGTGCAGACAGTGTCTGCACAATTTGAATACACAGCAGGTAAATAACATCAATAGGATATTGTTTGCTCTTATCATTTTGGCCATTTTCAGTCCCCCGCTCTAACGCTCTAACGCTCTAACGCTCTAACGCTCTAATATCTCCAGGTCCTGCAATACATCCGCAATACAAAACCCCGCATACGCATCGTTAGCCGCATACTTAATTTGCTGATTAGTCAGCGGGTATTTACTCCAGTTAGAGCGTTGCGCAGATTTGGTCAGCCGCTGTTGAAATAACATCGCTACGGCAGCTCGGGCGCCTACATCGTTTTTAAGTTCACCGGCTTGTTTTAACACTCGCGCCAAGTCAATCATCTCTACCGCTTCTATGTCATACTTCTTGCGAAATAAACCCTTATCGCCCTTTAGCCCAAAGCCATACTTTTTTATGCTACAGTCTTTAAGAATACCTAGCGCCAGTTCAACGCCCGGCATATAGTGCGCAGTAAAAAGAAAGGCGTGATCAGACACCGCTATTTGTATCACGTGAGGCCCATCTGACGTCTCACCTTTTTGAAACGTAGGTTTGCTTTCTGTGTCAAAGCCCACATGTTTGTTACCACCTAACAGCTCAACGGCCTTCTCAAGCTCAGCATCATTACTCACCACGGTAATAGCGGCTAAATCCAAGCCACTAAAAACAGGCAACTCACGTATGTCATCTTTACTGGGGCGTACAAAGTTGAACGTCATATTCCTTCCTGATGTTTATTATTGCCGTCATAATCTCTAGGCATTTTCTACACATCATACAGCGAATAATTCAGACTGGCTTGATAAGGAAAAAAACAATGTTGAAAACAGCGAAGCAGTGTGGGAATCAAACAATAGAGTAATGAAAAAATCCGATGCAGATGATCTACTAAGGTGGTGTAATATGCATATTTTCTTATTTCAAACGTAATTTGGCATTGACAATAGCCTGCTTCAAACGCTGTTCAAGCACCTTTTTATCAGGTAGCTGCGTTAAATACTCAGCAACATGAATACCTGAATCATCCAATTCCAAAAGCTCTATTTGCTCCTGTTTTTTACCTGCACATAAAATAATACCTAAAGGAGGGTTTTCATCGCTTTCTTGCTCATATTTTTCTAACCAACGTAAATACAATTCCATTTGGCCTTTGTACTCGGCTTTAAAGCTCCCACTTTCAAATCAATAGCAACCAAACGTTTAAGCTTGCGGTTATACAGCAATAAATCGATATAAAAATCATCATCATCAATCTGCATGCGAAATTGTCTGGCGATAAAAGAAAAGCCACTACCTAGCTCTAAAAGAAACTGTTGTAGTTCACGCAAAATAGCGTCTTCAAGATCCTTCTCAACATAACTGTCATTCAAATCAAGAAAATCCAAAACATAGGGATCTTTCAATACCATGCTCTGGCTGACTTCTCCTGTATCTTTTAACTTCTTCAGATCATGATTTAAGGTCACATCAGGCTTTTTGGAAATAGCCGTACGTTCAAATAACTGCGAATCAATCCTTTCGCTTAAGGTTCGAACAGACCATTGATCGGTGATGGCCAGATGCACATAAAACTGACGCTTTAACGGTTCATCAATCATTATAAGTTTTACAAAATGACTCCAACTCAATTTTGCAGACAGTGTCTGCAAAATTCGGATGTCAGGAAATACCTCATTCAATTCGGTACGCACGGTGTTCCGAACTGGATAACGTTTTTGAACAGCCATTAAGCAATGGCCTTTCATTAAGAAAAGCAACTGACCTCAGCGAGCAATATCAGAACAACAACTATTGGGAAGAAATGCTTAATGGAATAAAATGCTCAATCAAACGAATCATCAATGCCTTGTTTTCAGGCAAACTCTCAGCCACTAACAAGGCCACTGCCACCAAGGTATTATCATTAAATAACTGTGAAACCGGCTTAGCCACAGCAGCTTGATTCAAACGCAAATACCACAAAAACAAAAATGCGCCCGTGCGTTTATTGCCATCGACAAAGGGGTGATTTTTAATGACCATATACAACAAATTAGCCGCCCGATTAGCGACATTGGGATACAGATATTCATCCGCAAAAGACTGTTCAATAGTACCCAACGCAGATTCCAACCCAGGCCCACGCATCAAGCCAAATAATTCAGAGGCCTCCTGCTTGGCCATCAAGGTCATCTTCAAAGCCTCAACTGCAGATAACACATGTTCATAACCTAAGGCCTTAAGCCCCAATTGTTTATGTTTATTTTCAGGCAATACATCTTCATCATAAGCCTGCAATAATGACCAGCTCTTGGCATAATCATTAATCACGTCAAGTACCGCATCACCTTGTTCACTCAAAAGCTCTTGGTTCTTAAGCGTTTTAGTCAACAAACCTAGCACTTGCTCAAACTCAATACCGCGTTCCTGTAAGCGCCGTTGGTTTAAGCTATAGCCATCCACAAGATGTTGACGTAAAACCTTGGTTGCCCACTGGCGAAATTGCACACCTCGCTGTGACTTAACCCTATAACCAACTGAAATAACCACATCTAGATTAAAGTTCTGTATGTTATAGGTTTTATTATCTTCAGCAGTATGTGCAAATTTTGCACATACTGCTTTTTTATCTAGCTCTCCATCTTTAAAGACATTACGAATATGCTTCGTTATCACTGACCTGTCACGATCAAATAACAAGGCCATCTGAGCCTGTGACAGCCAAACCGTTTGCTCTTGCAAGTTTACAGTTAACTCAATTTCACCATTCTCAGCCTGAAATATTTTAATGCTTTGCTCGTTCATCACCACCACCAACACTGTTTATATTAACAGTATTAATTTTAGTGAAAACGGTAAACAAAACACTTAAAGCTGTATATTTAAACAGTTTAAATAAGCATATTAAAATGCCTTTTAAAAGCTAGTGAGCAAAGTAAGAAAAGAAGATTCAAATACATCTGTAGCGACCGATCGCGCCCCAAAGGCGTTAGCCAGCAAGGCCCAACACCTGCTGTTCAGCAATACACAACAGTGCAATCGTAGACCCAGAGGAACACGTATTCCCGACTCCCAATCGTGCAGTGTTCGAATGCTCCCCCCCCCATCAAACTCGCAAAGGCCGATTGTGGTAAGTGGCATTGACTACAAAAAAGCTTCGGGCAGTGACGGCGGCACAAAGCTCATTGGCATAAAGGTTTCTATCCAGTCAGCTTATATACCCAATATGGGGGCTATAACCCCCATATTGGGACCATCATCATTATGTACAAAAACGCCCTAGTTAAGGGCTGATCAATAGTAACTAGAGTTCGAGTCAACAAGGCTATATTTCATAAGACTGACATATGGAGCGCTTAAATAATCCATATTTCATATTACGGGAGTATGGAGAGGCCATTGATAGTCATATTTCACCCAAGTACCCCATCAGCCACACTGCCCTTTTACTCAGTGAGTCAATCTGTCACGCTATCAACAAATGAGACTGAATACAGCATCATAGACCTCTGGCTTTAACGACTCGGTTAACATTTTCACAACATTCAGCTTCATTTCACAGCCAGAACCAATAACTCGCATTATTGGTTTTATTTTTTCTTTAAGTTCTTTTCCAGCTGCTCTAAAGCCTCAATCTCAAGATTATCCACATGGATAGCCTCTTGCTGTTTGCGCTTATTATCAAACTCCGTATAACGTGTACTGACAATAGATTTCATATTTTCATGGCTTACCGAGCCATGGTTCTTTAGCAAATTCTGTTCATTAAAATCCATGAATTTATCGATATAAGCCTGCCAATCCGCCAAGACCAAGTGTTGCTTTTGTAGAGCACGTAATTCAGCAAATTCGAAGAACATAGAAACTAACCGATTAAGGTGATTTAACTCATCTTCCTGTAAATAATTCTTGGCTATAACAATATCTGCCTTGCGAACCTTTACGCCCTTAAAGCTGGTTAAATTCATATTTATTTTATTCGGATCTGCCCGTTCAACAATAAGCTCTGCCGCCGTATGACCTGTTACCGCAAAAAACAGTTTATTTTGCACCTCTGCAAATAAAAACTTTGTGTCTTTCTGATGGGCTTCATAGTCCTCTGATAACGTGAATAAATCTCGAATCTTTTGATAAAAACGTTTTTCCGATGAACGTATATCACGAATACGTTCCAACAACTCATCAAAATAATCCCAGGCAGGCTCTTTTAAACGTTCATCATCCATCACAAAGCCTTTAACCATAAACTCTGATAAATGCTGAGTGGCCCATTGCCTAAATTGTGTACCACGGGTTGATCTTACCCTATAGCCTAGCGCCAATATCATCGGCAGCGCATAGCGCTTTGTCAGGTACTCTTTACCATCCGCACCAGCTGTCAACTTAGAGTTGACAACTGCCCCTTCAGCCAGCTCAGAATCAGCAATCACCGATTTTATATGCTTGCTTATATTCTGCTTACTCGTCTGATAAAGCTCGGCAATTTCAAGCTGAGTAAGCCAAATCTGCCCCCCTTGTTCACGCAAAACAAAACGCGCCTTACCATCTTCGGTGGTGTATAAAACAAGATCATTATCAGGCATAAAAATCTCCCTTACTCTGCGGGCTAGGATATAAGATAAATCGGCTGAAAAACTAGCCGTCGCTCATGCACATCAATGATGTTGAGATATCAACTACGAAGACATGCAAATACTGTCATATTCAAAACGCGCCTCAATACAATGATTAACAGCCCGTCTCATAAATATCAGTTGCACAACAATACTTTTACAGAATCGCTGCGTTTTATTGCAGCGATCCAGCACTATAAATTAACGATCTAATAAGCAATAAAACAACATCTACAATAACGCATCGCTTAATACATCTGATTATATATACAGTACTATTCTAACGTAATAAAAAATATTAAACACAAATATTCTGCTGATTATTTATCTTCACCAAGTTCCCAATAAAACGGCAATAAACGGCTGTTTTCTTGCACCGTTTTCTCCGTAAACATGGCCCCCGAAAATGGAAGCGCGCCCTCTCGAAGAAGAAGGACCCAACTGCGATTAAAAATAGCTGGAGCAATCGTATGACACCGCAGAAATGCCTTAATTTCAGCTACAGTTAAACCACCGTTCAAAAATCCCCCCACGCTATTAAAGACAAACCAACATGCTGTTATTCATCATTGCCCTGTTGTTTATTGCAGCCCTGGGTTATCTAGCCCAAACCACCGGCCTTTGTTTAGTACGCGGTGTTGATGAAGC
>JABSRQ010000221.1 GCA_013215055.1 Pseudomonadales bacterium
GTTTTATGATTGAGATTGAGGAGCAGCTAGCTCCTCATCTTTAAAACGGGCAGTTACACAGTTAGTTTTACACCCTCACAAGTTAATGAGCTATGAGCAAGTATTGTGAACACCGATTTTTTATAGACTCACATAACTCATTAACTAGCCAAGCAGTTAAGCACGGTTATTGCTGCCAGGTTATTAGTTCCAAATACCAAGTCAGGAAACTTTTTACATCTTTGAGCTATTCTGCTGTTTGATTATTTCTTTTACACGCTCTTTAAGTTCTTCCTGAAGCTCAATCTGTTGTTTCTGTCCTTGTTCAGTTAAAAGCCAAGAATTGCCCTCTAAAAAGTGGTCTCCAGCATCCACACCTTCAAACCCTTTTTCAGACATATATCCTCTAAACTCAAAAATGCCCTCTTCTGCAAGTCCGTTAGGTGACCACAAGTCAGATGAATAATAGTTATCATCAGGGATGTAATCACCTGCCTTGAAGCATTCTAGAATAAACTCAGAGCAGAAAAGATTTTTCGCTTCTGAAATCTTTATCGCCCCCTCTCTAGGTCTGAACGGCTTACCGAATATTATGCTATATGCATCCTTGATATTCTTATATTCCTTAAAAGGAACTAATGCTGCACCAATTTTATTATATCCAAGCCCCTTTTCTTGGCAGCGTTCAACATATGAAATCTGCTTTTCTCTATCTTCATCACTTCCTGGGCATTGAGTAACAGCAATATATGAATAACATCCCAAAAATTCTTCTAGGCTTTGCTCCCTAATTCCTGAACCTATCATATCAACAACTCTACCGTCCCCTTTATAGAACGCACAATGCACATATTCGCCTGCAGTAAACCCTTGTATTAATTCGCTTTTCTTAATTTTTTCACCTGGACCACAAAAAAATACATCACAGGCATTAAGATCTTCAACTTTTAAAAGCTTCGGAGGATGCCCAAACCATAACTTTCCTCCCTTACGATCTGTAGAAACCTTTAAGTTTTCGTTTTTCTTCCTATAAATATTCGATATTGTTTTTATCATCACATTCCCTCTAAGGCGCTATATTCCCTACTCTAGTGTGCCAAAAAACATTAGCTATGTGCTAAAAATACATTTATAAATTGAATTAAATTAAGTTTCTTTCTTCAGAGCATAGGCTTAAGATTAATAGAGCAGTCAGAATGAGTTGACGTATAAAACGTCATACAAGACTTAGTGGAACCAAGGTCAACAGAACACAGGATTGAAAATAAAACAATAAAGTCTTTATTTTCAGGTTGTTAGCGGTATTTTTATTAGGCCGCCGACTCCACCAAATCACTGCTTAAGCAATCCAATAAAGTTTAAGCAGTTATAAAAAAGCCTCACCCCGCAAGGGATTGAGGCTTTTTTTATGCCTGTAAGAATCAATAGCAATGGGTAACATCCAGATTCTTTAGTAACACTGGTGCAGGAGTAGCATTAGTGGTGTTACTAAAGTGGCTAGAACCGCTTAACCGCTGCTTCCATGCAAGCAAAGTCCAAGGAAAAGGAGTACAAGCTTTCAGACGGTGCTGTCCTACAGTGGAGCAGGTATCGGTTAAAAATAAATCATTGGTAACGCTTTTGGTGACGAGGACTTTTCTACAACTCTTTATTGGCAAACCACTGTTCAAGATACTCTATGCACTGCACCAATTTTGACGGCACAAAGTGTCTAGCCGGGTACAAGGCGTAAAGGGTAAGCTGCGGCTTTTGGGCATTGGCAAATACTTCAACCACCTCACCTTTTTCCAACGCCTCACGGCAAACAAAATCTGGAATAAACCCCACCCCCTGACCGCGCTTAATGGCCTCCATCATAAAGATGGTGCTGTTCACCTTCAGTGTGCCGCTCACCGCCACACCATCTTCTATGGGCCAGACATTTTTCCCCTGAAAATAACTGTATACAAAACAATTATGGTCTTTTAAATCTCGCGGCAAATTCAGCGGTGGGTGGTTTTTTAAATAATCCGGCCCCACACACACGTTGTAGTTAAAGCGGGTAAGCGGCCGCCCCACGTAACTGGAGTCTATGGGGCGACTGGAGGCCCTGAAACCCAAATCAAAGCCCTGCTCTACTAGATCGACACTCTCATCTCCCAGATGAATGTCCAGCTCAATGTCGGGATAGGCCTGCATAAAATCCGCAAACAAACTGGAAAGATCGGTGATGCCCAGAGCCATGGGGGCGTTGATCTTTAATTTACCGCGAGGATTCTGCTGCAGATCCTGCACAAAATTATCGGCATCATCGAGCTTTTCCAGTATTTCCCGTGCCCGTTGCAAATAGCCCTCACCCACATGGGTTAGCTGCACGTTACGGGTGGATCTGTGCAACAGGCGTGCTCCCAAAGCATCTTCAAGGCGGCTGATTTCCTTGCTGATCATGGACTTGGAGGCATTGGTCTGCTCGGCTACCCGGGTAAAGCTGCCCAAATCGGCCAGGCGTACAAACAGCTGTATCGCGCGCAGTTTATCCATAATAGATTTTTATCCAGAGAAGATAGCAGTAAAGAGTGTTTCCATATTGAAAACAGTTAGTTCTTATTATAGCTATATATGTGCACAAACTAAATCCCTAAACTTGTTTCATGTGGTCGCAACTGAGTTTTAAACCACAGCCACTAAACAACAGATTCATTAAAAGGATTAAAACCATGTACACACTTTATTACTTTCCCGATGCTTGCTCTCTGGCCACACAAGTGGTGCTTCACGAACTGGATCAAGCAGTTGAAATCATCGACGTGCAAAAGGTAGAAGACTTTAGCGCAATTAACCCGGTGGCCACCGTGCCGTTTCTGGTAAATAAGGAAACAGGAACGTCACGCCGTGAAGGGGCGGCCGTCATCTTGCACCTGCTCAACAAACATGAAAATACCCTGCTGCCAGCAGCTGGGGATGCCCGTGACCAGGCCATTCAAGACATCATGTTTGCCAATGCCACCATGCACCCGGCTTACAGTCGTTTGTTTTTTATCGCCCAGCACATCAGCGATGAGCAAACACAGAAAAAAGCCTTCGAAGTGGCGACCGCTGCCATTAATAATTTATGGCAGGTGGTTGAAGATCAATTGGCAACACAAAAATTCCTGGGCGGTGATCAGCCTTCCACTGCCGACATCATGTTAACTGTGTATTCCCGTTGGGGTGGCAGTTTTCCGGTGGAGATTGAGATGGGGCCTAACACCCAAAAAATGCTGGCAGCTGTTTTAAAAATGCCTAGCTTCGAACGTGCCCTGGCGGCCGAACAAAAACAATCCGCGGCCTGACTTTTATTAACGCCGATTTTTATTAACGGTGTAACCCGTCATTTACACAAATGAAGTGCAGCAGCCCCCAAGCCTTATTAACCCAAAAGCTGCTGAACAAAGAGGAGAAAATTCATGACAAATACAGCAGCCAGTAATGAAAGCACTGATTTAAGTACTGAGTTAAGCACTAATTTTGGAGAGGATGAATTTGCATCCATCATGGCTGTGGTGGGTGAATATTTTCATGGCTTACACCAGGGTGATACAAAAAGACTGCGCGCCATTTTTCATGCCGATGCATTTTTGAAGGCGCCTGGCTTGCGCCGCAGCCTTCAGGATTGGCTGGATGCGGTAGCCACCCGCCCCATACCGGCGCAACAGGGGCATCCCTTTAGCTATAAGTTACTGTCGGTAGAAGTCATAAAAGATCAGGCTATGGTGAAACTGGAATGCCCGTTATTCGACCATGCCTATGTGGATTTTCTGGGGCTGTTAAAAGAAGACGGCCGCTGGTTGATCGTTAATAAGATGTACACAGATTTACAAACTAATTTAAAGGAAAAAGTTTAATGAAAACTCTCAAGATAGAAATGATTCACGACCTGGTTTGCTCTTGGTGCCCAATCGGTTACGCCAACCTGCAACAGGCACTTAATAATTTAAACATTGAAGCGGATATGCATTTTTTGCCCTCAGAGCTTAATCCGGGCATGGCTGAAAAAGGTGAGTCAATCGATGAGCATCTGGCTCAGCGCTACGGTTGGAGTGAAGCCAAGCGTAAGGACTATCGCAGGAATTTGTTGGCCGTGGCTGAAGAAGCCGGCGTGACCATGGACTTCTCCAAGCGCACTCATTATTACAACACCAATCAGGCTCACAAGTTAATGCACTGGAGTGAAGGCCATCGCAAACAACAGGCCATGAATGAATTGTTGATCGATGCCTATTTTAAGCGTGGCCTGGATATCAGTAATACCCAAATATTACTGGATCTGGCTGAACAACTGGGGCTGGATCGATCATTGGCAGAAAAAGCGCTGGCATCAGATGAAGTGAGTCAAGCGCTGCTGCATAAACAAAAACGCGTACAGAAGCTTGGGCTGTCCAGTGTTCCTGCGTTTATTTTTAACGAAAACACGTTGGTGAGCGGCTCTAACTCTGTTGAATACTTTGAACAGACATTAATCGCATTAACCCAGAAAGAAGTAGCCTAGATTTAAGCCTGAAAGCTAACGTATTTAACTGAAATTAATAGAATAGAGAAAAAACTATGCCCTACATTAATATTAAAATTACCGACGAAGGCGTTACCCGCGAGCAGAAAAAAGCGCTCATCGAAGGCACCACCCGCTTGATGGTAGAGGTGCTGAACAAGGATCCGGCCACTACCTGCGTGGTGATCGATGAAGTGAATACCGATAACTGGGGTATTGGTTTTGATCAGGTTAGCAAGCTTAGACAACTGGCAAAAAGATGAAGGGGGGAATAGTGAAGTGTGGATGATTTTACCCATAATAGCCGTACTTACCGGTGCATTGATCCCTGTGCAAGCTGCGACCAATGCAGCCATGAGTAAGAGCCTAGGCAGCGTCGTTTACTCGGCGCTCATACTATTTGTCATCGGCCTGCTGTTTATTGCAAGTTTTGCCATGGTTAATCGCATTCCGCTACCCAGTTTATCTGCACTTTCCAATGCCCCGGCATTCAGTTATGCGGGTGGTTTTATCGTTGCTAGCTACGTGCTGGCTATCACTTACCTGGCACCCAGGCTGGGAGTGGCTAATGCCATTTGTTTTATTGTTAGCGGCCAGATAATCGCCGCTGTCGTCATTGATCACTTTGGCCTGTTAGGGGCCATAGCATCTCCCATCACTTTTCATAGGGCAACTGGCATGGCGTTAATGATTGCGGGATTATTTTTAGCTAGACACTAGCTGTCAGAGTAAGCAATTTTTTGTAGCAGGCACAATTTACCTTTAGGCTCTCACTCTTAAGGTTTATACCCGAAAGGACTGATGTTCTCTTAATAGCAGCCTGGTAAACGATATAACAGGCTTATTAGTATGAATCATTGAGAGTTGGCTTTTTGTTTTGTTTTGTTTGTATCTAAGATTCTACACCTTTAACAAAACGGGTAACTCTATCTTCTTCAAGAAGAAGAGTTAGATCAATTCAAAAAGCTAAGAGCTATTCTTTATACGTATATTGATCGATGATCTTTTGTAACTGGCGAATATTTTCATCCTTTATAAGCTCAATATCTATTTTATCTATCAGCGATTGGTTTATATCCTGGCTAAATGCAAAATACAGAGCAGTGGAGTCCAGGCACCCTACCTGCTTCAAGCTATTGCCGATTTTATGTTGTAATACCTGTTTGTCAGCTATGAGTGCGCCAATACGATTTAACTCCAACATTGTTTTTAGTCGGGAATGCATCTCAATATTGCCTGCTATCAGGCGGACATTATTTCTCTGGACTGAAATATATGCATCTACCGGCTCGCCATAGGAATAACCCTGTATACCGCCTAAAATGATTTTATCTATACTGGCTAAGCCTGTGTACTCCCAGTCACTCTCAGGCAAAACATAAAAGCACATTTGATAATAAATCGTTGCAATGGCTGTCCTCTTTAAGCCTTTGGCTTCTAATGCAGAGGCTGTAATAAGACCATCGACTTCATTGTTGAGCGCTCTCACCATTGCTCTATTCCAAGGCATCAACGTTACACTGAGCGAGCCTCCAATTTCACTAAAAATGTACTGCCCGTATTCCGTCATAATACCCGGTTTATTATCATCAACGCAGGAATAAGGGCACCAGTCGGTGCCAGCAAATTGTAAATTAATATCCTGAGCCTCAACAGCACAAGATATAACAATGAATAAAAATAAACGAATGCAGGCCTTCATAAAACCCTCATCATCAACCTATCAAGAATAGCAGATACAGCCCGCTCTACTTTTGAATAAGTAGTGAATAAAAGTGTTTACAGTATGCAGGGCATATACCCTTTTCTATCGTCTCTCTCTCTGGACAAATATTTGTGCCAAATGCCTTGTTACCCACTTGCCTTCCAGGCTTGCTGCTGAGTATCGATAACCACTCGCGGCTCAAAAATTCATGTTTAACATGGGAAACCCTCTCTTGCTTATTCATTTTTAATTCTTGCTTCGACTAGATAAGCTTTAACTCTGGATGATTTGATCGCTGCCAAACCTTCCAGAGCGTAAACCACATGGCTGTTAATGCGCTTCGTATATACGAACTTCTGGATCTGCGCTCAACAGAGGAGCTAGCTCAGAGACAACACCTTTGCTAAAGATATCACTGTTTAAATACGCCTGAGTTGCTTGCTTGGATGAAAAGCCATGCAGTACTTGAACGTCTTCATCTCGAACTAAAAGAGATTTAGACTCAGCACCGTCAACCGAGCTTAAAAACGGATTTAAATATTTTTTATACACGCCAGCAGCAGCTTCTCTATTTTCGTCTGCGACCTTAAGGGTGATCTGTAGGTATGTTTTCATGATGAACTCCTGTCATTGATAAATGAAGGTAATCGCTAGATTTTTCTAACGCTTAAAATATTAACGCAGTGGCTTTTAACGGTGAAATTGATTAAAAAAATTGTATTAATAGGATTTTTGAATAAGTTGAGGGGAGAGGGAAACAGCGAGGTTTATGCTGATTCCGAAGGTCTATTATGCGCTAGTTGAAAACCGGGCTAGTGATATTCCAGGCTTACTAAGCCCGGACACCTCATCACATTAAAGGCTGTATTCACTCATAGGCATACAATCAATTTTATCGAACTCGATGAAGCGCATCACGCTCTCTATCATCTGCTGCTGCCGT
>JABSRQ010000222.1 GCA_013215055.1 Pseudomonadales bacterium
ACCTTGCACACCTTGTATGGATTGCAAATGCCCCCCTCAATGCAGATGCAACCTTGGTCTATAACAAAACGTGTTAATATAGCGCCTCGTAAATAACGGCTGTCTTACAGATGCTCACCGATAGAATGGGTCCCCAGCAACGTTATATGCAGCTGCTAAATAGTGGCAAGCTGGATAATGACCCTAGCCAGCAGCCCGCACTTCAGGCTTTGGATGCGCTTTATGGGCAGTTACAGCACCCCCGGGCTCATCGTGAAGTGATTCAGGGCTTGTATCTATGGGGAAAAGTGGGCCGTGGCAAAACCATGATGATGGATTTGTTTGTTGCATCCCTACAGCCGGAACATTGTCTGCGTCAACATTTCCACCACTTTATGGCATCGATTCACCAGCAGTTAAATCAGCTTTCCGGGCAGGCTGACCCGTTAAAAATTATTGCCAAAAACCTCAGTAAACAATACAAGGTGTTATGTTTTGATGAGTTCTTTGTGGCCGATATCGGTGATGCGATGCTGCTAGGGGGTCTCTTACAATATTTATTTCAGTATCGGGTTGTACTGGTGGCAACCAGCAATACCGAGCCTGGAAAATTGTATTGGCATGGCCTGCAGCGCCAACGTTTTCTACCGGCGATAGCGGCGATTAAAAACGCTACCCTCAGCATGCATTTAACTGGGCCGGAAGACCATAGGCTGCGTGAACTAGCCTATGCGCAGAATTATTTTGTAGAGCCTATAACAGACGCGTTTGCGCCTTATAGCACACAGATTCAACAGCTGATGAACCGATTAGCGTTGCCGCATGACGGCTTGGCGGCGGCAACGATTCCAATTCAGGGCCGGGAGCTGCCGTTTTTATCGCGTCACCATCGCAGCATCTGCTTTAGCTTCTCTCAACTCTGTGAAGGGCCGCGCAGCCACCTTGATTACATAGAACTGGCCGATCAGTTTGATACGGTATTACTGTTAAATGTACCGTCATTAAGCGGCCAAGAATACGAACATATTCTGGCTAGAGGCACGGAAGATGGCAGCTTCGGCGCAACCACAACGGGTGCAAGGGAGGTAATGTATGCAGCAAAGGATGACGCCGTGCGCCGATTTATTGCACTGATCGATGAGTTTTATGAACGAGGTATCCGCTTCTATCTCAGCAGCTGCGTACCGTTGCAGCAACTTTACACAGAGGGTAGTTTAACCTTTGAATTTGAGCGGGTGCGAAGCCGGCTGACAGAAATGGGCTCACAGGAATACCTGTCTGAGGGCCTTAAGTTTGCAGCTGATGAAGAATCTGTATTAGAGTCGGCATCATAAGCGGGATGTCCCTGCTAATAAGATTCGGGCATTTAACAGCAAAGTATAAAATATCCACTTCAAATAACAGGCCTGCCGACGTTTAACGGCAGGACAAAATGTATGGCTACAAAAAATAACAATCAACAAAATAAAATTGCTGACAAGGCGAAAAAACAAAAAAAACGCCAACTAAAGAACAAAAAGCATCTCACGTTATCACAACGCCGAATCCATGCCGACATAGAGGATAAGGTCGATGATGCCATGCAGCTTATTGAAAGCGGTCAACATCAACAAGGCCTGGATGCTCTTAATCAGCTGCAATCTAAACACCCAGCCAATGCATATATCTATTACGGCTTGGCGACCTATTATGACTGTAAAGGCGCTAATGAAGAGGCGATTGATTACTATAAAAAATCCGTACAATTACAACCTGATTTTATCGAGGCCCACTTCAATATGGGTGTCGCCTATAAAAGCCTGCTAGACATCAGCGGCATGATTGTTGCCTTCCGACAGGTGCTCAAATACTCAACATTTAAGGATAAGATGTGGAGAACGGCTAACGATATGCTAAAAAACATGGAGAGCAATGCACAGGAAGACGGCCTGAATCTGGATCAATACCTGCAACAGCAGCGGGTTTTCGATAAGGGTGTGCAGTGCATGGAAGCAAACAACCTCAATGAGGCCATAGTCCACTTCCAAGAAGTGATTGAAAAAAATAACAAGCATACACAATCTTACGCTAATCTCGGCATCTGCCATGTAGGATTAGATAAGATAGAACTGGCCAGGCAATATTTTGAAAAATCCCTGCAGATAGATCCCGGCTATGAAGTCGCTAGCGCTAACCTCGCCATGCTTAAACCACACAGAGCGCGCAAGGCCTTAGCTGGCCCGCTCAAAATACTTAAGAAGATACTGCCACTATAGAAGATCTATTAAAGTATAAGGGCTATTAGCCTCAATTCTTATACACCTTGATGAAGTACAACATGTCGATGTCGCTGAGTAAAATGAAGGTACTCAGTAGAGAAAAAGGGCAATATTTTAACGTCAGCCCCTGTTAATCCCCTTAGGTTCTAACAGATGAAAAAAGCTGACGTATTCACAGAAGGGCCAACCTCACAGAAACTGCTGTATAGGTTCATTTTTGAAATGAATCAACAGCCGAATTGACACAACTGGATTTAGATTCAACGCTCTCTCTGTGCTCATAAGAAACACTGAAAAGTTTTTCTTAGCTGGGTTTTAGAAGAGTACTGAGAGCCTCTTTAGAGACAGAATCGGTCATTATTCTAGTTTAAGGGCTAATTATTTTTGGAATCAGAATCCCAAGAAAAAAACTTAAATATATTCATCTCATCTTCAAAGCGAGCACTTCTAACATCTCGTTCCTTGAACTCCCCTGTCGGGTATAAACCATCCATTTTGAATGTCATCAATTTTATAGTGATACGCCTGTTTTCATTATCTATGAGATCAAAAGCGATTGTCATGGTACCTGCATCATATTGATCATCATACTGAGAAAAATTATTTCCAATCATAAACTTTGAATAATACGGATCGGTATATATATTTCCATCTTCATCATAATATTCGGTTCTGTAGCTATCTATAAACTCTAACAACTTTTCATTTTCGCAGGCTTTTTTTATGTCTTCATCTTTACGTAATTGGGATATTTCTTCGAGCAGATCCAGCTGCAATTTATTAGCAAAAGAATATATATTTACAGCGGGAAAGATGGGTTTGAGGTAAAGAATATGGGAACACCGATCAGCTTGACGGTCTTGATATCTAGCCATCAAAATGGCGTAAGCAACGCCATAGTCGGAAATTTCAAAACCATTGTCATCGATTAGCCAAGGTACTTTCTCTTCATTTTCTCCCCATAGAGAATACACAATGACAAAAATTAAGATTAGAAACGTAATCCATCGCGATATATTCTTTATACTCATCCAGCACTTTACCCATTTCTTTTCATTGTAAAAAAGTGCCAAGACTCCTTTCCCAAAGCCAGTATTAATTGGAAACTCATGATTTACAACAAATATAAGCTTTAGTTATGACCACCACTGTTGAATATTTAATGGTCACTTTTAGCGGTGACGGCATCTTTGACTAGCAACTAAGGTTGTATGTGAGGTCAGATGTAAACAAGGCCAATTCTACCTTAATGGCCACTTTACCGTCTGCGAAGACTACCAATGTGGCAATGGGACATTAACCTCAAAGGCTGGTTTTGACACACTGCAGCTTGACATAAAACGCCACGTTCCTTTAATGGGCTACCATGCCAAATGCACGCAACAGTCTCAAACTCGTTAAAAATTGCAGTACCCCTAAAGTAGCCCAACTACGAGCTGTCAAATGTGAGACCTGGCCCCGAGTTTTTTAGAGGCTGGAATATGGCTAAATTTCCATCTAACATAGAGAGCGCTCAATCAAACACAAGAGATAAGCCGCCATGAAACTGTATACCTTTGACCCTGCCCCGAACCCCAAGCGACTGGCCGACTTCATGGCCTATAAGGGAATAGCCATTGCAACCACGCAAATCGATATGATGGCTGGCGAGCAATTGGGGGATGATTACCTCAAGATCAACCCTGCAGGCACAGTGCCGGCCCTGGTGCTGGACGACGGCACCGTACTGACAGAAGTCATCGGCATATGCTGTTACCTGGAAGCCCTCTACCCTGAAAAACCGCTGCTGGGCACAACGGCACTGGAAAAGGCACTGGTTATAAGCTGGAGCCACAAACTGTTTGCCATGATCATGATAGCGGTCGCCGATACCTTGCGTAACCGCAGCCCAAGTTTCGCCAATCGTGCGCTCCCCGGCCCGCTGGACGTACCCCAGATTGAAGCCCTGGTAGAGCGCGGCAAGCTGCGCCTTAACTATGCCTGGCCGGAAATAGAGAAAGCGCTAGCCGGGCGGGATTGGCTGGCAGGCGAGAACATCTCGCAGGCGGATATCGATCTGGCGGCCTGCGTCGGCTTCGCCGGCTGGGTCAAATCCGCCCCCGGAGAGGATTTCCCCAACACCTTGGCCCACAGTGCTCGTGTGCAAGCGGCTCTGGCGCAAAGCTGATAGACCCAGTAAGCTTTAGAAATAGGGTTAGTTAAGTTTTTTTACTGCAACTAAACGCACAGTACACAAGCTTAAGCGCTTTCCTGCCGTTCAGTTATACTTCAGCCCATGCGCCATCTGCCTGTAGTTGAATGGTGCCATGAATCCCTGTTATACGCTTTGCAATACAACAAAAACCAGAAAAAACTCCATCCTATTTAAATGACGTAAATATGGCAAAACCTAATAAAAAAGGCCCAGTAAAAACTGTCGATATCTTTTGTGCTAAATGCAAAGCCCCGCTGTTTAAATACCGTAAAGGGGGTAAAGGTGCACTGGTGAAGTGTTTTAAAGAGCGCATTAGCAAAGACTTTACCTCAGAACCCTGTACCTGCCCCAGTTGTCATGCCGTTTTTGCCAGGGATACCTTGGTACGTGGTGCTCCCGCGTTTAAGATTATTGGTGGCAAGGTGGTGGTAAAATAAAGGCCAACGTTGATAGTGGAATGACTATTTCTATTAAGGTTTGAGATGCCAGAAAGTCATCAACCGCCGTAGCTGAAGAAACATATACCCACTCAGCGCCTTTTTATCCAAGTTACGCTAGCACAAATTCAACGGTCGCTTACTCTCAGCTGGTCTGCGATTTGTGAGTTAAAAATGATCGTTATAATAGCGGCTTCAAATTCTTGCCCTGCAGATAATCCAGCAACTTGGTGACGATGGCAGCGGGAGGCTGATGGCCTTGATGAAACCAGTCATTACGGCGTATACGTAAACCATGAAACAAGTCTTTATCATCCGGGCTGATAAGGCCCTGCTTAAATAAATACTCGATATTGCTATAAAATGAGTTTTCTTCATTTACACGCTTGGGATTGCGAGAAATCACCCAATCCTCGATATGATTTTCGAAGGCGATAAATGCCTGAGTCACCGTAAATGGAGTCTTGCCATCACAGGGGGCGATATCCGCCTCGGCTTGCTGGCGCCGTGACCATTTTTGATCCAGACGCCAGAGTTTTTTCAGACGCTCCAAGTCTCTGCGCGCATTAACGGAGGCCGTATTCTTGTCCTGGGCACTGAGTTTTCGCTGCTGTTTATCGTCTGCCCCCTGTAATTCTTCTTCCCTGTCTTCCAGTAATAAAACCTGATTCTCACTGAGCCTTAGTTCATAATCCAGTTCACCTATGCTGTTTTTAATAACAGTGATCTCATCCTCCAGGCGCAGCTGTTCCTGTTGGCTGGTTTTAGACTGCTGCTCCAGGGAATGGCTTTCTTCATAGAGGTCGTCTAACTCTATCTCTTTAACGGCTAATAGATGGTCTTTTTGCTTGAGCTGATTGGCAAGGGCATTGCTTTGCTCCTTCGATGCCACCCAGCTTTTTTGAATGTCTTTTTGTTTCTGCTTTAGTGAGAGATATTTTCTGCGATGCGCATGGTGTTTTAGTTTAAGCGTTAAGCCCCCAGCCAACGAGATACTTATTATCAACAACCATAAGGCCCAGCTATTATTCGCCATGCGCCGCAAGCCAGCAGTGTCAAATAAACCATCATCGATGCGATAACGCAGAAAGAATGCCAGGCGGGAAAGCCCATCCTTACCCGCATAGACATATTGCCCGGCCATGCCCAGCAACCAGGCATCAGATGCCTGTAATTGCTGAAACATAAAATACTGCTCACCCAGTTTCATCAAGCGCACACCATCAGCCGCAGTTAAGGCTGCGGCGGGAATCGCCTTCTCAAAGGCTTCTGCGTTGGGGAAACGGGCACAGAGATGACGCTGAAACGGGCCTTGCCCATTTTCTATACAGCCACGTTTACCTATCACTGCCAGAGGGAATAAAACCTGGCCATTGCTGCGGGTCAGGGTATTCAGGGCGCTCTCAATCGCCTCTACACCGGCTTTATCCGCCTTGGATTGTTTATCCAGCAGGTGATGAACCAGTTTGAAGTCTATGCTGCGCACGCCGTCCAGAGTGATTTCACGTTCATACATCTGAATCACACCCACTAGCAAGCAGAGTAACAGACTGACAGATATCCAGAGCGCATAGGACTTAAGACGATAGAGTAAAGACATTAACAAAGACTCTTACTGGGCAGTGAACCAAGAGACATAGCTTAATCGATATGACATAAATTGGCAGCAGCAATACAGAAAAATCCTCATGCCACAGCCATCAATAAAAAATGACAGCAATCAAAGCAATAGCCTGCTGCGGGTATTGCCTTTACTCACATCCTAAGATGTACCTACAGGCTCAGTTGAGATGCAATCGGCCTGCTCTCTAACGATAATGGTTAGATTCAATGAATAATCTTGAAAGCCCCTTTGACGCACCGCAACTTTACATAAAACGCCAAGCTCCTTTAATAAGGTACTAGACGCTAAATGCACGCAAGAGTCTTAAACTCGTTAAAAAAACCGAATCCCCCTAAAGCACCTCATCTACGCGTGTCAAATGTAAGACCTAATCCCGAGTTTTTATGAGATCTGACCCAGAGTTTTTTACATCATCCCCCAGCAGCTTGGCCTGTTCATGCAAGGCGGCATGCACAATGTGAGTCCAGCCCCCCCTACCCTTATGCCCCATCACCTGGATAAAGCTGGGCTTAATTGTATACAAAACAAAAAAACAGCCCCCTGCGTTTGGCTTTAACTGATGAAGAACAAAGGCCAAAGCAAGTCATAACAAATAAGATGAAAGCCAGTACAATGCAGGTTTCATATCCTCTTTAACAGG
>JABSRQ010000223.1 GCA_013215055.1 Pseudomonadales bacterium
GAAGGCCGGCTTGTGTGGCATGCAGGATCAGCTGCAGGCTGCCTTCGGAGGGCTGGCGTGATGTTATACGGTGCACTGGTTATTATCGGATTGCTAGTTCTATGGGCCGCTCTGAAGCAGGGGAAAAAGCACAGCCCTTATTTAGAGCAGGCCAGCCCAACCTTCTATGAACACTCTTGGGGCTATCAGCAACAAGCGCTTGATCTTCAGTCCCTGAATAACCGCACATTAGGCCAGGCTGCACGTCAGCACATCAATAAGCTGCAGAAAAATCTTGGCAAGCTGGCGGCATTGAAAGTGTTGGTGTTCACGTTGGCACTGGTCTTTATCGGGCTTAAGTTAAATCAGAGTGTTTTTCAAACCTCGGCAGCGATTATCGTCGGCTGTGTGGTTATCGGCGGTTACATTTTCGCTTATCAGTGGTTTAAGAAACGTCAGAAGGCGATGTTTGATCGTGCCTTCCCCGATGCGCTGAACCTGATGAGCAGTGCGATATCGGCCGGAGAAAGTATTACTCAGGCTATCGCCTATGTGGGTAAGCAGCTTGATAATGAGGTGGGTAGAGAATTTAAACTGATGAGTGTACGTCTACAGTTGGGAGAGCCGGAGGATACTGTGTTCAGAAAGTCTTGCCACAGGTTTCCTTATTCATCTTTTCAGTTTTTTATCATTACCCTGCGTGCCAATATGCGACGTGGTGGTCAGCTGAAAGAGGTCATGAGCAGGTTGAATCGCCTGATGTTTAATGCCCATGCAATGGAGAAGAAAAAATTTGTAATGACATCCGAGGCGCGTATGTCAGCCAAGATTGTTGCCGCTATACCGTTTCTGTTTTTATTTGTGTTGCAGTTTTTAAGCCCGGAAAATTATGCGTTTGTGATGCATAACCCGGATGGTCGACCGATCTTGTATTACATGCTGGTCAGTGAGGGCATAGGTATCGGTATTATCTGGTTGTTAATGAAGGGCGTGAAATAATGGCGCCCTGGTTGAGTCAAGCACAGACACAAACATTCTTCATGTTGTTGTTGATTAGCACGGGGCTGGGATCACTGTTATCGCTGCTGTTTTTCACCCTGCGGCGCAGGCATAGGCTACAGCAGTTTAATCTTAGCCAGAGTCGTCAACGTTACGGCACTGTTGTGCGCATACTGGGTAAATTAAGCCCCGATAAAGAAGAGCTTCAGAAAAAATTTGTGGCTGCGGGTTTATATGCTACCAATATGGCCGGCTATTATAGGCCGCTTAAATATATCACCCTGATTGCCGGGCTAGTCGTTATTGGCCTTGGCGCCTTGCAATTATCCGTAAGCCCAGCCAGTGCGGTTATTTGTGCTGCTCTCTGGAAGATTATTGTCCTTATTGGGCCGGATGCCTATCTATCTGCCCGCAGTAAACAGCTGCAAAGAAAGATATCTGGTCAATTACCTTATCTGTTAGATCTAATGGCCATCTGTGTGCAGACGGGCATGAGCATAGAAGCATCCATTAACTACCTGAGCGAAGAGATGCAGGGCTTTGATGCAGATATTTCGCATATGCTCAACAAGGTCAATGAGCGGGCCAAAATTGTTGGGTTGGAGCAGGCACTGGATGATTTGTACATACGTGTACCCAGTAGTGAGATGCGCAGCTTTGTGATGACGTTAAAGCAAAGTCTGCAATACGGGTCTTCAATCTACCAGCTGTTGACGACCTTGTCGGCGGATATTCGTGCAGTGCAGATGCTGAATGTCGAAGAGAAAATTGGAAAGATGGCGGCAAAAATGTCGATTCCATTAATTTTATTTATCATGGTGCCGATTGTTATTCTGATTGCAGCACCGGGTGTTATGAGGATGATGAACGGTGTCTAATATATTCCAAATGTTAAGCGTGGCGATGCTGATATTTTTATCGGGCTGTGGTTCAACCGGGACCGATAAAAAACAAGATTATTTGCAACCAGAGTCTATGGAGAAACTGTTTATAGAGACGCAAAACTATTCACAACTGATCAATCTGTATAAGAGTGAATTACTCAAAAAGGATTCTGTTGAGATGCGCTTAAAACTGATCGATAGCTATCTGCAGCTGGGTGATGCCGATTCGGCGTTGTTTTATCTGGCAACCGTAAGCAAGGATGAGAAAAACCGTTCCAGCTACTATTTTATGACCGCTCAGGCCGAGTATCAACGGGGTAACTTTTCTGTCGCCGAACAGGCCTTGTCTCGTGTATTGGACATCGACGCCGACAATTCAGAGGCGATTAATCTGCGTGGCATATTGTTAGTGGAGCTGGGTGAAACGGCGCAGGCCAGAGAAAACTTCAATCGGGCCAGGCTGTATTTTATCGACGATATTGTCATTAAAAACAATCTGGCGGTACTGGATATGCTTGAAGGGGATTATCAACGGGCCGTTAATCGCTTGGCTCCTATCTATCAGAAAGGCCAGGCCGATGAGCAGGTCGAGGCTAATCTGGTTATTGCCTACGCCAGGCTGGAAGAATTCGAGCAGGTAAAGCGGCTGTTGATCAGCAAGATGTCGGTGCAAGAGATTATGCGAGTGTATCAGAATCTGAAAAAGCAGACGCTGCAGCCGGAAAATGATCTGCAGGCCGGTAGTTAATCTGCGATGAAGACGATGTTACTGAATAGAACCCGCCAGCGTGGTGTTGCGGCCATCGAATTTGTCTTCGGTTTTATGGCCTTCTGGATCATGTGTATGGCCTGGGCCGAGATGAGTTATATGTCGTATATCTCGGCTATCGGTGATATTGCCATTGCCGAGGCTTCACGCGAGGCAAAAAAAGGCGATGGGGCGTTACAAGGTGATGTGCGAGATGAACACTATTATCTAACGCTGTTTGAATCGGCATTAAAGGATAATAACTCCAGCATCTGGAGCGCTATAGCCAACGCCGATAATTTCAGGATCTCGATACAGTATCTGGACGGGATCGATGAGTTGGAAGATATCATCGAATGTACTGCGGATGACGATGCGGGTGAGATCAGCAAAGAGTGTGGCGATAGTGCATCGGCGATCGCGCTCTATCGCATCAGCTATAACTTCACGCCGATGTTTACCTACTTTACGGATCTAGACAGCATTTTCTCGCGGGAGATGTTTGTGGTGCAGGAATATGAAAGACAGCGTGTACAGAACAAGACAACACGGTAATTTTTCCGTCGAGTTTGCCATCGTGGGTGTAGTGTTTAGCCTGCTCATCGTCTTTAGCGGCGATGTGATCATGAAACTGTCACTGAAGGGCAAGCTGGATAGGCTGTCTTATTCGGGAGTATCCATTTTGAAAGAACGTAATGAGTTTTATGACGAAGATTATAACGTGACACAGGCGGATGCCGAACAGCTGCAGGTCATTTTAAAGCAGTCTCTGCAGCGCACTCTGGCAGCCTTTGACGAGAGCCTGCTGGGTGTTCATATTGAAAAAGCTGATTTCACCTCGGCTGCACCACGGGATGCCTACAATATTGGCCAAGATTGCCAGCCTGCCACGTCTTTGAACGAACTGGAACATCTCTCTGTGGTGACTTCATGGGATAGACAGTCAGCGTTATACCGCGTCAGTCTTTGTTATGACAGCGATAACTGGTTTGGCGCATTGGTCGGTGAAAACTACACTCGTGTCTCATCCAGTTCGGTGATCATAGGGCGTTAATCGATGAAGAGCATATCCCGACAAAGAGGCCATGCGGCCATCCTGTTTGCCATCTGTATTCCGGCCTTGTTTGGCCTGTTTACGCTGGCTTCCGATGGTGCCCGGGCCTTGCAGGCCAAAGCGCGCCTCGGTGATGCGCTGGAAGCCGCGGTACTGTCGATAGCGGCGCATAATGATGACAATACAGACACCAGTGATGATGGCAACAGCGGTAGCAGCATAAACATCGGCATTGCCAAGGGTTATATCGAGCAATATCTGTCGGATATGGATGATGTCTCCAGGATTGTGGTGAGTAAGCTCTCCTGTGGCAAGAACGACGACTGTGATGTGAACGATCCGAATACCATGCGTTTTTTGGAATATCAGCTGGAGGCAAGCACCGAATTTCTTAGCTGGTTTCCCGGCAACGACGTCACGGCAGGCTTTGGTGAAAGACTCCATGTCGCAGGGCGTTCTCATGCGCGAAAATATCAGAGTGAGGCGGTGGATGTTGTTCTGGTTGTCGATTATTCAGGCTCTATGGATGATTCCAGATCTGGAGGTTCGGAAAAGATTAAAGAGCTTCATGAGGTTGTCAAGTTGGTGACAGATGAACTGCAGACGTTTAATCGCTATGAAATGTCGAACAACAAGGTGGCACTGACCGGCTTTAACTTTTATACCCATAGGTCTGAGAATTGTTATGTGGATCAACTGCTATGGGATAGTAATAAGAATGAACCGGATTACGACAAAACAATCACTAAAATATTCGAAGAAAAAACAAGATGCATTGATGGTAATAATGATGATGAATCCTATTTTTATGATCTGTCTTTAACGGATGAATTCGATGATTTTAATTTCGAATTAAACGCATTTCAGGCAGCCCATGGTACGGCCAGTTATCAGGGTATTATTCGTGCCGCACAGATGGCCATGGAAGGTACAAATCCACGCAGGATTATCATCATCCTATCGGACGGTGACGACTGGCGCGAGCATAAAACCTACAGTCAGGAATTGGTCGATAAGGGCATGTGTGAGCGAATCAGGGAAGAGCTGGCTAATGAGACCGCGTCGGGCAAGCCGGTGCATGCAAAAATTGCCGTCGTGGGCTTCGATTATGATCTTGATAAAAATACGGCGCTGGTTGATTGTGCCGGTGAAGAAAATGTCTTCAAAGCCGAAAATCCGGAAGATATCCTCGATAAAATACTCGAGCTAATTACCGAAGAAATCGGCCATTTACACTAACTTATATAAACTTGGACAAGCAATGAAAGACTCTCTGTTATTGGCCGTCGTTGCGAGCTTCTGCGCTTCAGTCAGCGCTGCGCCACAGGAATTAAACGCCATCAGCTACTATTGCGCGGAACAGAATAGCAGCTATCGACATACGATAACGGTGGGGAAGACCCATATAGTGCATTTACATCAGGGGCCCACTGTACAGAGCGAAGAGATCGCAGACATCGGCCACCGTCAGCTGTTACAGCATCAGTTTCTGCGTCTGGGTTTGAGGCAGGCCAGTGTCGAATTCCTGGTGAATCGTGACAATATTGTAGATCCCATGGATGGCCCCATCGCCCGGGTTTTCTTTAATGTTGATCGCTCAGAATTGACAAAAAATAGCCGCTATATTCTCGATAGTTTAACGGCTCTAATCGATTCTCACCCGCCGGCCCTGCTTATAGAGGGGCATACGGATAATATTGGTGATCAGGACTATAACTTGACGTTAGGGCTAAATCGGGCCATTGCGGTGAAGGAATATATGCAAGAGAGTGGCCTGCATGTGAGCCATATCGCCACACGGTCACGCGGTGAGTCAGATCCTATGGATACGAACGAAAGCGCAGCAGGGCGAAAAAATAATCGTCGTGTCGAAATTTATTAGAGCAAGGCACAGGGTTAAATAAAGCGAGAGCATGAAGGAGCTTCTGAGCAGAAGCTATCTATTCTCTAGCTACCCCCATTCTGGCTCTGATCACTAGGATAGATTACGTATAAGAAAGCCAGGTGTCGCGGATTTGAGCCATGGAGACTCCTGCACTCTGGAGCAAGTCCGTAAAGCATGGCCTTATGAAAGATGTTAACACCATTAAAAAAGAGTTTTTGAATGAGACGAAAATATCGCGTATTAGCCGTATGTATGAAAATATTTTTTCCGCATCGGGTGTATAAGTTGACGTCGCAAGAATTTGAATCGCCATATACTCGATGGTTGGGGGATGGAGATAAATGGATTCAGGTCATATTTACGCAATGCACATTCAGCGCCAATCATCGATTTCGTATCAATGAAAAATGCCTCATCACCCTCAAGGATTGTGTTTTTATTGAGGGTAAGGCGCCAAGTCACGAGCGTATATTAATTATTTAAACAGTATCAAACTGTGGGCCTAAGACCAAAGCTTCATCAGAAATTTATCTGATGGCTGGTGTTAGGTGCCAAATCTGGAACACGTTGCGAAAAATCACGCCCCGTGTGTCTCAGACAAGAAAATTAATTATTTTCAACATGTTTAATTATTGAGCTAATAAGCAAGATCTCTCCCGTATTTTCATTTCTGCATACCTGATAAAAAACTGTTCATCGGTATCATCGCCATATTATACACCTTCATAAATCATCTGTTTTATATGCGCCAGTTTACGGTAGCGTTTGATATATAACGATTATCAGGAATTTAAACTTCCTGAGGAATTAGTTCTCAATATATCCAACGTTATATATTTATATTTAAAAAAATATATTCAATAACACAACCGGAATGAATCCTTATTTTCCGATGCGAAACACCATGCTTTGACTAACGGAACTTACCATTATTTATAGTTACTTATACATCAGATACATTGAGGCTGTGAGATGTTTGTTCTGGCTTTATCCCTAGGTTGAGCTTGTTTCCATATATACATATCGGATCAACGATAAAAGTTATTCTGTAAAAAAATTCGAACAAATGGAGTGAAATTAATAGGACTTATGCAGCGAAATAGAAATGTAGATTAGACGAATTAACAAGGATAATAAATTTCTTATATTAATCTCAGTATTACTGATTTAGTACATATGTTATTTCTATAACCCCTAGATAACAGACACCAATAAATAATAACCATGGATATACCTATGTTTACAAAAACATTATCAGCACCACATAATGAAATGCCAGAACTGGCTAACACCGCTCAAACAAATTATTCGGATGTAGAGCAGATGTTGGCAATGCAGTCAACAGATCTTTATTCTATATTAGTCGAAAATAAAGAGTATTTTAAACATGTCGTACTTTCATATTTTAATTTTGTGACAGCTACAACAGATGATCTTATCCTTCCGGCTATCAACAAAAGTTTCTCAAAAGAAGGGGCTATCCCAGACTATTTAAAGGGTTCTTCGTAGATCTGTGTGGAGCTCATGGAGCCATTTTCAGACCGCCGCAATAAAATAATATGCTATTCCTGAAA
>JABSRQ010000224.1 GCA_013215055.1 Pseudomonadales bacterium
AAGGCCATCGGCCAGGAATTTTCGCTGACCATGACAAACAGGGACTTCACGGTTTATGAGAAGTATCTTTATCAGGGCAGAAAAATAACCATCGATATAGCCCCTGCTAATAATCGCGGTGAAAAAGACCTTTCCTATGATGATTATATGAAGATGGAAAAAATGAGCATCTCGATAATGGGTGATACGGAAATATACGACGAGTTATTATCCATCACCGTCGATAAATAAAAAATCAGCCAACCATCGAAAAAAAACTGCCGTAATCGAGATAATGGGCACGGAAATGGAAGATATTTCCATTAGCAAAACCACCTATGGCGTGAATAAAGGTCTTGAGCTAGGAGGCTCCTTTACTCAGTTTCCGCCCTATTCACAGCCAGGCCGTTCAACAATAGATGCCCAGCTTTCAGCGCTACGAACTCAGACTTAATCGAATAACTCTAAGGATACAGCTTACTTTATCGAGTAATAAGAGATCTGTCCCTGAGCTTCTTTACTGCCCTTCTTATTGAAATATTCGGCATTAATCGCCAATAATCTCGTTGCTAAAAGCAGACACACATCCTCAAACCAAGACAATGGACTTACTTGATCATCGCTTCAAAAAAATCTTAAAAGACGCAGGCATATATGCGACATCGCGCTTACCAAAATTGATCATAGAAAATTTTTCTAGCAGGAGATTTTCCAAATCTTTATGCTTCAACTCGGATTTAGCAATCTTTGCATCGCAGACATTTCCATCAGGTGTGATAAAGAAATCAAAGCTCACTTCGCCATAGACAGAAGAACCATAGCGCTTTTTTCGGAACACATAAGAGTAAATCATTGGGCGAAGGTATTCATAAATAGGCTCGAGGTCTTTTCTCTTTTTTCCTATAAATTTATTTTTTTCCTTTACGGCTGCGTATCTTTTGCAATCCGCCCACACATTTTCTTGCGAGTTATCCTTTGCGGATTTAAAACGATATTCATCACTGGTGCTCGTATCAATATCAGCCATCTTCAGGTTATGAAACTTATAGCCCGAAATAAGTGCTAGATCTCTTTTAGTAAGCTTGCCTCTGATTTTATCAGAGTCGTCATAATACTTTTGAATCAATTCATTCTGACCTAAATTAGCATTTATTTTCATAGAACCTAAATAGTTTGCAGCGCCCGGCAAAATACTGATTTTTTTTGCATATTGAGGCGACACACTGGAATAGCCGTAAGCGCTAGTCGCGATCTTGCTAATATAGTAATCACCGGCTGGCAACTTAACAATTTTAGGTTCGTAATCACCCATTTGATAATAGAAGCTTACTGAGTCTTCCCCTGGAAACGCCGTACCATTTAAATCGTATTCGACCTTCCTAAAGGTGAAATCGAAATCAACATTACCGAAGATCTCTAACAGTAATAAGGCATCCTCATTTTTATCAGCACTAGCAGCCGAGGCAAATAAAAAAGACAATACCAAGATAGGTAAAGCAACAAGAGACCTGAATATCACGCTTATCTTACTCAAGAAGTAACTCACTTATTTCCTCCGTTGCGGAGATTTTCATTCAACGTTTATCAATTATTCACAATAATTCAACTTACCATCAGCACAAGGCATGATCGATTGAATCCAAACCCAATAGCTGTATTTCACTATCGGAAGAGAAAGTACGATCTCGTCTTAACCGATATCAACCCATGTCTAAGCAAGTCTGAGCTTTATATTTTTCTATGGAGATCAATACAGACATTTAAGAAACGGCTAGTGCACGCAACGCCCCGAATCATTTGAAAACAACATAACAAAGTCGTCGAGGACATCGCAGAAAAAATACGATTGAATCCATTTCATACAGGGCTCAATCGGTGATTGACTAACAAACACAATCATTGCGTGAACTGGTGGTTATTTTCCAGCTAACCATTCAAATTTTAGCTGAGCGGTACTATCTGCACCCAGCTCATCGCTATATTTCATATAACTCAACCCAAGCATAAAGCTTTGAGTTAGCCTGAATGCAATAAAGGGTTTTATATAGGTATCACTGTCAATACCGACAGACTCAGAACTACAATCTTCACAATTACTGATTTTCCTATTAACATCAATATAGCGATAACCAAAATTCAAACCAACGGTCACCCTGTCATCACCAAGAAAAGAATACTTGGGCCCAAAATCGATATTAATGGCACCACCATCTATAGATGATGACTTGGTTGACTCTGCCTTAGTAAGCGTATTGATCACACGTTGTTGAAACTCTGCTTCATCATCAACCATTAAAAAAGTTAATCCAATATTTAGGTTAAGATAATTGATAAATTCAGCTGTGTAGTCGAAGCCCAAGCCATAATTATCTTCACTAATACCATAGAGTTTTGCTGTTTCCTCATTGACACGAAATGATTCCAGGTGCAATCCCCAGCGGCTGTTATTTTTTGACTCCCCTTGGTAATTGGCCTTTGCACCGAATGAAATCGATAAAATTACAAAACACATTATTATTCTAAAAAACATTGTTATTCCCCTGTTTACAACTAACACTCACCTCTTTGAACACTGCGTTCAAAGTCGATACCAGATTTATTTTTATGATTGATTTGATAGACACCGATTGCACACTTGTTATCTTTCAGTTCCCAATTTGCATGGTATTGTGTGTTTTCTTGTGGAATAAAGCTTATCGATGTTCTGCAATTATAATTCATGTACCCGTCTGAACCGCTGATCTCAGCGCCAATTGTTACTCGTTCACCAACTGGGATCAGGATCTTTTGATCTTTACCGCCATCCAATGAATATTTCTCCCAACGGTAACAAAGCCAGCCACCCTTGACATCACGTGTATTTATTTCAGTGACCTTCTTGGAATTATCATCGAGCTGAAGGCTTGGATACATAGAGCAAGCACTGAGTGAAAATAATAGGCCGAAGCAGGCTATTTCTTTAATTCTGTGTCGTAATGTCATGTATTTTACTCCTGATACCTGGCGAGAACATCAGAAGCTTTTAACGCATATTGACTGGGCATGTCATCCATCAGGATATAAAAACTGGTGCTTGCCCTGCCCATGGTTTTTGATGCACTAACCACTTCTACCGGATCATCAGCAACGGCATTTTCCAATGACGGATAGATAACAAAATAGGTTTTTTTATTCTGTTGGCAAACTTCGGCTGCTCTTCTCATCGCCCAATATTCAACTTTTCGTGTAGTTACCAAAGCATTGCCATTAAATCCAATTTCGACCAAATTACCTGGCCCTTCAGCATCCCAATAGCCTCCTGTCCAGCCAAGAAACGGGGTGTTTACACTATGATATTGCGTCGAACAAGAAGTCAGTAAGCACTGCAATAAAAACAGCGTTCCTAGCCTCAATGCGCTTTGTTGCATCCTCAAAGACACTCCATTGGATTCTAAAATTTCCACTATTAATAGTTTCCAGGGCATCGGTTAATTATCTTGAGGTAATGGATATCTTTCTCCAGAATTTAGTTGCCCGATAGCATCGCAAAATACTTGCGAGCGAAACCTATCTGGTAGAAAATTAATTCTTCGCGACTTTGATTAGTTTTTAATGATTACAACAACGTCATGTCTTTGAAATGAGATCACTATCAGCTGACTTATAATTATTCATTGCTGATTAAGTATCTTAATAAGAAAGTTTTTTTCGTATTATCCTTTGTTTCCCAAAGATTTAGCGCCCAAGTTTATTGCGCATTTGATCGTTTATAAATCAATCCATCCAGAGCCAATCCCTTGACAGAAAAAATACTAACATACCTTTAAAGGATTATTCATTATTCGAAACAATGTGTTTTACCTACACGTTCTACATCAATAAAACTAACCTTCCCCATCGTTTCATGTATAAGTCGTTTAACAACCCTTTTCAGCTTATGCCTGACGTATGGCAGCAGTCATAAAGCCGCGGCTAACACCCAGCATTGACGCAGGTGAAACCTCTGTAGCCACAATCGCTAATGACAGTAACGCTTCACTTTTTTGTTTAAACCAGCCTGATATGCCAATCGTTCATCATTAGACCAGACGTGTCGGCTACCGTCTTTATTGTAGCTATAATACGTGCCCGCTTGTTTATCCCTATCCATTTTTTTCCTGGCTTTTCTGCAGCGTTTTCTATTCTGTTGAGCGCGTTCTTTTTTCTCCTGATTAAGTTCAGCTTGTCGTTGTTGCCGTTCTTGATGATGCTCTCGCATCAGCTGGCGCTGGCGTAACACCTCTTCATCGATACTTGGTGCATTTTTTAACGCATAATCCATCTCTTTCGCCGCTAACTTTTGCTCAGGTTTTTTATCTGAAAATAACACATTGCCATTGTCATCTACCCAGCGATAGATGGCAGCAACCGATACTGTTGGGAAAAAAAATAAGATAACGAGAAAAAGCATTGAAGAGTGACGCAGGGGGGATAGAAATAAATCCACAAAAATCCTTTTTGGTGTATTTGAAAAGCTGATTTTAAACCGAAAAAATAAAAGATGATATAAATAGCATCAGCGACAGGAGTTTTTTTATTAATAAGGAAATCCAAGATTCATCCACTCATCAAGTGAATGTCGTAGCCTTCTCTTGCTGAAAAATCATCAAAAGAATGCGTTAATCAGGCCAGCTGAGCGTATTAGCCTGGCTTGGGCCTGGAGTTCGTTGCATATAAAATTCCGTGTTCTTGGGAACGACGACACCTGTGTTTATGACAAGATCATATGGCAACCCTCATAAAACCGCGTTATGTCTGTCAGGCTAACACCCAGTGTGGTTTGGTGATCAAGGGCCTGAGTTTGTTATTAGCTACAAAGATCCCGTGATAACGGGTGAGGGTTAGTCGTGGCGGAGGTATCAAGGCGACGAGCTTTGACATAAAGTCCAGAGGGCAGACACCACATGGCAGGTGCCGTTATTGTAGGGCGCTTTGAATCGATAAATGACCGGACCCTGTTTACCCATGGATATGGGGCTTTGGAGAAAGACCGTCTAGACGCTTTGCAAGAATAATGCTCAGTTCACTTGTATGAATAGCCGTTAGTTAAAGTTTCTGCTGTGTTGTGCCTGGAGCTTAAGTTGATATATTTCCAGTTTGTACACGATCAAAGCGCATCAAGTGCTGACGAGTGGCTAGCACCATGAAATCAGGTTTTAGCCAGCTAAGCTCGACATATATAGCATTTTTATCAAATATTCTTCCACCACTCGGTATCGCTAAGGCGCGTTATCCGTCTATGTTCATCAGTGTATTGCTAAATAAGATTTCTTCCTATTTAGGCTAGGGTAACGCCAATATGTTAGGTAAAATACCCGCTAGATTACCTGACTGTTTTTACATCAATGCCCTAATGAGCTACTGACTGCATGTTTTACGAAGTCGCACTTTCTCCCTCAGGAAAATTACGCTGTGTTAGCTACGAAGAAGCAGCTTCTGCTGCTGCCGCGCTGCCGGATAAGCTCATCAAGCCCATCGTCAAGGCTTTATCCGCTGATGTCGCCAAGGCCTTGTTTTTATTGGCGGCCTGCCCGCAGGAAAACGGTTTATCCCCATCGTTTGTTTTCTGGCGTCAGCTGGCCTGTATTTATCTGACCGAACGATGCCATACCACAGTTTCCACTGACACCGAGCTTGAGGCCATAGAGCCGTTGCCAGCCTTGGCCGACTTATTAAAGGGCGCTCCGCCTATGCCCGGTGCCGAATATCTTTCCCTGGCCGTGCTGCAGCACTATTGGTGTTTACTGGACCACTGGCTCTGTGAGCAGGTGAAACAGCAGGGCAAGGGATTAACGGCTTTCCTGAGCCTGCATGCCAAACAGTGGCATGCGGCAGGCAAAGTCTGCTTCCATCTGGTGGAGAACAAGAAAGATCCCGCCTATCCGTTTGCCTTTATGGCGACCTATGCAGCACAGGATTCCACTCGCCACCAGGCGCTGGGCAAGGCGCTGCAGGAGTATGCCGGCGCTGCCAACAAGAAGGCTCTGATCAACCTGCTGTCGCCAGTGCATCTGGCCTCAAAATCCAGCACGCTGATCGCCGAACTGGTGGCATCCGGGGATATCTATCACCCGTTGGCATGGACTCCGCAGCAAGCCTATGAATTTATGCAGGATGTGCCCCTTTATGAGGATTGTGGAGTGGTGGTACGGCTGCCGGATTGGTGGAAGAAACGTGCACGACCACAAGTCGGTGTGCGGCTGGAAACTGCGGCTAAAAATACGCTGGGCGCATCATCGCTGCTGAATTTTCGGGTAGAGCTGGCATTGGGTGAGCAGACCCTCAGCGAACAGGAATGGCAGGACTTGATGGATGCCGATGACGGCCTGCTGTTATTAAAGGGGCAGTGGGTGGAGGTTGACAGGGAGCAGTTGGCACAGGCGCTGGCTCACTGGCAGTCGGTGGAAAAACAACAGGGGCAAGACGGCATGAGTTTTGTTGAAGGCATGCGATTGCTGGCCGGTGCCTCGGCCGATTTATCCACGCAATCCCGCGTGCAGGACAGCCCGCAGTGGTCATTTGTGCGAGCCGATAAAAATCTCAGTCAAATTTTACAGCAGTTGCGTGAACCCGAGTCATTACCGGCTACGGTTGCAGGCAAGTCGCTGCTAGCGACACTTCGCCCTTATCAGGAGGTGGGCCTGAACTGGTTATGGCGTTTAAGTCAGCTGGGGCTGGGGGCTTGTTTGGCGGATGATATGGGGCTGGGGAAAACCCTGCAGATTATTGCCCTGTTATTGAAATATAAACGCAAACGCGATGTTAAACCATCGCTATTGGTGCTGCCGGCATCGTTATTGGGCAATTGGCAGCAGGAGATGGACAAGTTTGCGCCCAGCCTGCGTTACCTTTTTGTGCACCCGGCGATGAATGACAAGACAACATGGCAGGCCATGTCTCAAGGAGAATTACCTACCGCTATCGACAAGCTGGATGTGGTCTTGACCACGTATGGCATGCTGTCACGCCAGGACTGGTTAATGGAACAGGATTGGCAATTAGTGGTGCTGGATGAAGCCCAGGCGATAAAAAATCCCGGCTCCCGGCAAAGCAAGGCGGTCAAGCAGCTGAAGGCCCAGGCGCGCATCGCGCTGACAGGCCCGCCGGGTGC
>JABSRQ010000225.1 GCA_013215055.1 Pseudomonadales bacterium
GGGGGGTACTGAATTAAGTTAAGCAGGTTTGGATGCTAGTACGCTGGGAGGCGTTTTAGCATCACTTCTTAAGCTTCATTTTCGGCTTATAAATTTTTTATAGGCCGTGGTAGCTTTTATACCATGAGACAAACTTTTCAATACCTGTGTAGATATCGACTGTGGGGGTGTGGCCAGTGCTTGCCACTAGCGCATCGATGTTGGCGTAGGTTCTTTTTACATCGCCTGCTTGCATGGGTAGCATTATTTTTTCTGCTGTTTTACCGCAAGCTTGCTCAATGGCATCAATAAAGGTAGCAAGCTCGATTGGATTATTGTTGCCAATGTTGTAAATGCTGTAAGGTGCTGTCGTGGTAACGTTATCAGGGCTATTTTCTTTTGGGATCACGTCTTGAATGCGAACAATGCCTTCTACAATATCATCGATATAAGTAAAGTCTCGTTGCATTTTCCCTTCATTAAATAGCTTGATAGGTTTGTTGTTTAATATGGCTTCAGTGAAAAGCCAAGGCGCCATATCGGGTCTTCCTGCAGGGCCGTATACAGTAAAAAAGCGTAAACCGGTGGTTGGGATTTTGTATAAATCTGAATAGGCATGCGCCATGAGTTCATTGGACTTTTTTGTTGCGGCGTAGAGTGATATGGGATGGTCCACCATATCTGATTCTGAAAAGGGGATTTTAGGATTCATGCCGTAAACTGAACTGGAAGATGCGTAGACTAAGTGCTCAACTTCATTGTGGCGACAGCCTTCAAGTATCGTCATTGTGCCTACTAAATTACTATCAACATACTCAAAAGGGGCGGTAATGGAGTGACGCACGCCAGCTTGAGCACCTAAATGTATTACGCGTTGAAACTTCTGTGTTTTGAATAAATCAGCAACACCGTCTCTATCTTCAAGATTTAGATTGGTATGAGTGTAGTTTTGGTGATTGATAATGCTTTCTAGGCGATGGTGTTTCAGGGCAGGAGAATAGTAATTGTTAAGGTTGTCTAAGCCAATTACTTCATGGCCTAGCTCAAGGAGCTTCTTTGCGGTATTGGCTCCAATGAAACCTGCTGCTCCAGTGACTAGAAATTTCATTACTTATATATACTCTTATTATCGATGCTTGCCGTTGAATCATGATTCAAACGGTGATTGGCAGTAGGGCTTTTATTGGTGTTTTTATGTCTGTAATCTATTGGGGAGAGCGTTACAGTCTTTAACACTGGGTTGTATAGTTGATTCGTTTTTTTTTGCTTAGTCTTTATAGCGGGTATGTTAACTTAGTTGACTAGCGACAGCTAGTTAGTGTTGCTAAGTATTAATCGTGTTCTAGTGTTTATGGCAGGCGTAGAAAAGTGTTGCTGTTATGCGGAATGGGTGTTCAACATAGTCCGAAATATGCAGTTGTTAATGCACGTTGGATACGGAAGCGTTATAACGTCACGTCTTAATATTCTAAAGTAGCAGGGTTATGGTTTGGGGTAGAAGTTATAACTTCATAATCCTAGCTGATGCACTTATCGGCTGGCTTTTAACTCATGGGTTTTCAACTTGAAGCAGCTCATGTATTAGTGTGCCAGGATACTTGCTTTTCTCGTCAAATAACTTGCCAGTAATGATGCTTATATCTATCATTAGTGGGTTTAAACGCTGAAATGTTGGATATAACCATCAAATGATCGATGAAATATGTATTAATATACACAAACTTAGAAGGCAAAAAAAATGGTCACAGGCTTATCTGGGGCAATTAGTTGGGCTTGATAGGACGACGATTGGGCTGATTGAACGCGGTGATTTTAATGATATTGGTATTCGTAAAATTGAGCGCATTTTGAATGTGTTGGGTAAAGATTTGAGTCTGGTTAATTATGGTTTGCCGACATTGGATCAATTACAAGAAAACGAATGATTTGCCGATTTTTTACTGAAGCTGGGGCATGGGTTTTATGGCCAATATTGATGTTTATATAAAAACCACGGTTGCTAAAGCTGAGTTTGAAGAGTCGCCAGCCTCTGAGGCTCTTATTGCTAGGCTGAGTCAAAATAAAGCCGGGGCACATTTCACCTATCAATTAAACGCCGATGAGGCTGTATCGCTTACCATGCCGCTGCGAAATGAGAGTTATCACAGCCAAGCATTGCCTCCCATTGTTCAGATGAATCTGCCAGAGGGGCGTTTACGTGAAGCCTTAGAGCGTGCCACGGCCAAGCAATTTGGTAGTGATGATCTCAGTTTGTTGGCCATATTGGGCGGCAATCAAATTGGCCGATTAGCCTACGCATTAGAAAATGCTGCGCCATCATCGGCATTCATGGATAATCCAAATTTGAGTGAGTTGTTAGGCAGTCAGGATGCGGGGCTGTTTGAGCAATTGCTAAGCCGCTTTGCGCTAACATCCGGTGTTGCTGGTGTGCAGCCAAAGGTGTTGATGGAGGTGAAAATACGCGGAACACTGCTTACGCAAAAACTCATTGTTAAGAGTTGGGTCGATGAGTTTCCGCAGCTAGCTGCCAATGAATTTTTTTGTATGTCGGTGGTTAAGGCCTGCGGCTTGGTGACGCCCAGTTGTTATTTAAGTGAAAATGGTCAACTTTTTATTAGTGAACGCTTCGATATTGATGTGAACTTTCAGCCCCTGGGTTTTGAGGATTTTTGTGTTTTACAGGGAAGGGGCACTAAAGAGAAGTATGATGCCAGTTTGGAATCTTGCACCCATACCATTCGTCAATTTGTATCTCCTGAGTTGCAACGCCAAGCCTTGGCCGATTTTTTTAAATTAACGCTGCTTAATATCCGCCTGCGTAATGGTGATGCCCATTTAAAAAATAGTGGCGTTATCTATCCGCAATTACGTGATTATCAGCAGGGTGAACTGCCGAGTTGCCAGCGACAACTTGCACCTATTTTTGATGTGGTCAGCACAACTCCCTATCTGCCTAATGACACTATGGCATTAAGTTTGACGGGCAGTAAACGCTGGCCGAAATGGAAGGTTTTACAAAGATTTGGCCAGCAGCACTGTCTTTTAAAGAATAAAGAAATTGATCATATCTATCAGCAAGTTGATGAGGCGATTAATCAGCAGCAATATCTATTGAGTGAATTAAGTCAAAAGCATGCTGATTTCATTGTCATTGCCGAAGCCATTGAGGATTTAATCTTGGCTTCCAGATTTTAATAGCGGGTTTGATTGATATGGGAGCGATATCGGTAGTTTGTGACAGTTGCTTGGGGATGTTGCGCAATACGGCTTTAAGTTGTGCGGCCATAACAAATTCAAAAAATGACATAGGATACAGTGTTAATTCATAAGCTTGCCCTATAGGGTAGCGTTTAATTAAACCAATATTAGACCCAGATGCACATAAATAGATGTCGGGCCTTTGTTCTTTAAAATATTTAAGCCTATTAAACGCCTCTTTACATAGGCTTATTTCACCAAATAATTTTTCTATAAGCTAAGACTTTCCCACTTGACGTGCTATCAAGCATAAGAGCAAGCCTGCTATCGGCATTTTTCCATGCGATTGGTGACGTTTTTATCGATGGCGCTAGTACCTTATTTGTTATTTAACTTAGGCTTGGTGCCTGGGCCTGTGAAGAAAATTTTTATGGGGGATGCGGGTTCTATGTCTATTGATTGTCGGCACTCAAACCGAATCACCTTCTTTTAGGCCGGAGACGGCGTTGTGGATTATAGCGGTGCCGTTGATGGATATGGCGGCGATTATTTTACGCCGTGTGTGCAAGGGGCAATCGCCCTTTAAGCCCGATAGAGATCATCTACATCATATCTTTATGCGTGCGGGTTTTGGCCCTAGAGCGACGCTATGTATTATTTCGTATTTTTCGGTGGTATATGCGGCTTTGGGTATTCTTGGTGAGGTGTATCATGTGCGGGAATGGATTATGTTTTTGGGCTTTATGCTGTCGTTTGCAGTCTATAACTACGGCATTAAACACGCCTGGACGCTGGTACGTTGGGTGCGTAAACGTTATAACGTCACGTCTTAGTTTTCAAAAATAGCTGGCTTATGGTTTTGATTGGAAGCCATAGCTGTAGCGTCTCTTCTTCTTTGTGCATTTCTATAAAGCCGAATTGTTGGTAGAAACTCTTTGCTGCTTCTGTTTTGGCATCAACCACTAAGCCTATAGTGGGGATGGATTGGTGGGCATTATTCACTTTTTTTAATGCATTGGATAATAACGCTGCGCCATAACCTTGGCCTTGATGATTTTTATCAATGGCTAGGCGGGCTAATTTAATGGCAGGTACTGGCAGAGGGTAATTTTTTAATTTGCTATTTGATGGGGCGTGGATTTCAGTGCTTGAGAGCGTGTAAAAACCCATGATGGTATTGTCATGGTTAAACGTCAGTACATAAGTCCTGGATAGACTGCGTTCATCTGCTTGCCTGGCATTGCGAGATAAGAATCGATTCAGCTCTGGAGTGCCGCAATCAAACAGTTTTCTATCATGTTGTTTAGTGAGTACTTTAATCTGCATCGTGAATTAAGGTGTCGTGTCTTTTAATGGCGTCAGATAGCTTGCGATTGGGTTTTGGTGGATTTTCTAGTATTTCAAAAAAAGTCTTGGCTTCTGTTAGTGAGAGTTTTATAGCTCTATCACTGCTTATGACACTTTTTGCTTTTGCTGTGACGGCTTCAACAATAAACTGAGAGAGTGTAGCGCCGGATATGTCAGCAGCACTTTTTATCAGCTCTTGGATTTCCTGTGGGACTCTGGCGGTAAGTCTTGTGTCTTTAATCGTTGGGTTCATGCACGACTCCTAGGTTCTAAGGTTAATAATAGAGCGAGAATATTTGTGTGTCAATTTGGCGTACATTTTGGGTTGGGCATGCATTTGAATTTATAGCGGTTTATGTCAGAAATTTTTATGAGCATATGCACTTTATTGCATAAGCCACGTCGGCTGCGTAAACTGTGGCCATTCTACGTTCAGCAGTTATCTCTCATGATTGATATTCATAATCACTACCTTGCCGGTGTTGATGATGGCGCCGAAACCCTGGCCGATTCTATGGCCTTGGTGCGCCTTGCGGTTGAGCAGGGGATAAAAAAAGTGGTGTGTACACCCCATTATCATCATGGGCGTTATGACTGGCAGCAAGATAAAGTGACGGCCGCATTTACCGAGCTGCAACAGGCGGTGGCGGATGACGGTTTGCCGATAGCATTAGCCTGTGCAGCCGAGGTGCGTTTCAGTGATGAGATTCTGATCGATTTAAAGCAGGCTAAGATTCCCTTTATTGGTTTATGGCAGGGGCGAGAGGCTTTGTTATTGGAGTTGCCTCATGGGCAGGTGCCGATGGGGGTGGATGTTTTTTTGAAGTGGTTATTAAAAGAGGGCATACAGCCGATAATTGCGCATCCGGAACGTAATAAATCGATTATGCGTGATGTGCGCCGTGCCGATGAGTTGGTGAAGGCTGGGGCCTTGTTTCAATTAACGGCGGGTTCTGTGGTGGGCGATTTTGGTGAGGCTGCCAAGAAGGTTTCGGAGTATTTGCTGGCTCAGGGCTCGGTGCAGTTTATTGCCTCGGATGCACATAATTTAAAACGTGCACCGGCCATGGCTGAGGCCGCCGTGGTCTTGCAGGATTTTGCGGCTGCTTCGTTGCCAGGTGGCGCCGAAGCAGGCCAAGAGCTGGTGCAGATGTTAATGCATGAAAACCCTGAGTCTTTAACCCAATCCTTATTTACGGTGGCTGCGGGATGAGTGTTGGCGAAGGGCGACGCCGTAGACGCAAAAAATCGTCAGATAGCGGCATGGAGTTATCGCGGTTACAGCGCTGTGGTTTATTGCTATTAATATTGCCGCTGCTGTGGTTGATGTATTTGGCCTGGTTGCAGATGTCATCGGCGTTGTTTGATTATCAGAGTCAGCGTTGGCTGGATTATTTTTCTCAGCAGCGGGCCGAGAAGAAGGCCTATATATTGCCGCTTGATGATTATAAGGCTGCGCTTGGCGGTGCCGAAAAAGCCTTGCTTACACAGCCTTTAAAAGCCGAGTATATGCGCCACCTGGCGATGATTCATGACTGGTATGTATTGAGTGGTGATAAGAGTGCGGCGGAGTACGGCGAGGCTAAAAAGATGGCCTTGATTTATTTTCGGGCAGCGGCCGAGGCTAGGCCTCTTTGGCCAGCGGGTTGGTTTGATTTAGCTCTGGCCAAGGCGCGTCAGCAAGAACGGGATGCCGAGTTTAATGCCGCGTTAATTAAGGCGTTGGAGTTGGGGCCCTGGGATGAGTCGGTGCAGACGGGGGCCGCGGATTTAAGTTTTATATTATATAGCCGGGTAAAATTACAGGTGAAAATGGCTATGCAGCTTAATTGGCGACGTATGGCGCAGCATCAGCCGGGTGTATTATTGAGGCTGGCGGCGACGTACAAGGCTTTAGATAAGGTCTGCCCTTTTTATGGCGAACCGCAGCCACGTGCTTGTATAAAGAAATAAACCAGTCTATCTGGCTAAGGTTATAGCAATGGCTAAAAAAATCCCCGATGAATTATTAGAGCTTCTTAATGATGGAGAATTCCACTCAGGCGAGGCGATTGGGCGTGTATTAGGTATAAGCCGGGCGGCGGTATGGAAGCAGTTGCAGAAGTTTGATGCGTTGGGGCTGGCTCTTGAGTCGGTAAAGGGCAAGGGTTACCGCCTGTTGGATGTGGTGGATGCACTGTCTGTTGAGCAGGCGAGTGAAGGCTTGGCGGGTATCAATATTGAGGTATTCCAGGAGATTGATTCTACCAATGCAGAGATTTTGCGCCGGGTATCTGCTGCTGAAGTGGCTTCGGGCTCGGTGGTTGTTGCCGAGCAGCAGGCCAACGGCCAGGACGAAGAGCTAGATAAATATACCAGGGGCGTCAGCAAAAGAATAAACAAACTACGGATATGGAAAGGACAAAATGAAAGTTTTGGTACCACTCTAAAATGAATTACTAATGGCGTAAATGACATAGTCATGTACTTTCTCTTGCTTAGATCAACTCTCACAAATAAAAAACCAATATAGATACATTTTCGCAGACTGTGATTCTATGTTTTC
>JABSRQ010000226.1 GCA_013215055.1 Pseudomonadales bacterium
AGACTAGCGATACCTTGAGTTTTATCTCTCCTGTGAGCAAGCGAGTATCGACTCTGGAAATAGAGTTAACGATTACCGATAATCAAGGCAGTATCAGCAGTGAAGTATATCTTCTGAAGGTTAATCCGGTGAATGCATTGCCTACGTTACAGGTGACGTCTCCTACACAGGGATACAGTAATCAACGCATAGAGTTAAGCTATGAAACCACCGACATTGATGGCGAATTTGTTAATGTCTATTTAACACAGCTCAGTGGCGCTAAAGCCAAAATCGAGAATAGCCGTAGTAATGTAATTGTCCTGCCTATTGTAGATAAGCTGGAGCGTCTTTCATTTCAAGCCCAGGCGGTTGATGATGAGGGAGGTAGTGTGTCAGAGACCATCATCATTGAGGTTTCAAAGCCCAGTAATTTTGTACAAATATATTATCCCGCGGAAGGAAGTCTGATTTCTGGTGAGACCCTTTCCGTGCAAGGACGCGTCACCGAGGCTGGTGAAGGTGTGCTGAGTGATATCTCTATAGATATAGACGGCACGTCTGTGGAAACGGTCTCTGATACTGAAGGTTATTGGCATGTAGATGATGTGGCCGTTGATCAAGCCTTAACAAACTCCACTATTTCAGTATCAGCCGCACATGAGAACGGTGAAGCTTCTTCCCATCGTATTGTGGTGGCACGCGAAAAGTCTTTCTATCGGTTGGCACAAAAACATCTAACCGATTGCGGAAGTGGTTATATCTTTCATTTCTGGCCAGGTCACGTTGTAAGAACCGATTGCGAAGGTGAAAATGAAAAAACAATAGCATCGAATCAAGTAGGCACTGGTGTTGCATTTCAGGATTATAGAGATGTTGCTTTAGGGCAAAACTTATTAGTTTTTGCGACGGATAGCGGATTAGTAAAACTGGATCCATATAGCAGTAACTATGAAAGAACCTATGTGACTGACGCCAAAGATACCTCAGCCATTATTGCCGATAAAGTTCAGGTTGATTATGGACATTATGAGGGGCAGGGATGGTTGGAAATTGCTTTAACGTTTACTCGCAACGACAAAAATCAGGCATTTTTTCGGCAGGTAATTCTTGAGACCGGTACCGTGAAAACTTTTGATAAGCTCAATGCCGCCATTGCCGATGCAGGGTTAAACACCATTATTATTGATTACATTTTTAACGGTCATCAAACAGAGGTTTTATTAATGACTCAGTCGGGAGAGGTTGATGTTATTGATTTGCAAGCCGATGTGATAACGATTGATCTAGTACCTGGGCGTGGCAATATTCCTTCGCCATTGCTTACTGGAGACGTCCATAGTTACTATATCGCCAGCCAAGAGAGCAATACGATCTATTACAATTATATGGGACAGCAACAAGCCACCCTGCCTGAATCGCTATTTTCTGAAGAGGTCACAATTAAAGAGATACAGGAATATTCCGGGTCACTGCATGTTTTCACCAATGATGAACATGCTAGTTTTAGTCGGATAGCTATTAAAAATGATTCCCAGACAACAACAGGCCACATCATTTGGGGCGCCCCCAGTAGTAAAGAACATATTCAAACATCTTACTTTGATGTGGAAAGTAACAGGCTGTTTTTCATAAGTAATACTGGCATCTATCAATTAGATTTGGATATTGGTGAAACCACACGGCTTTATAGTAATGACAATGACTGGGGCGCTGGGGCCTTAATAGAGTACGATGCGGCGGCTCATCTGCTTTACATTTATAGCGCTGTAGATTTATCGTTTTCGATCTTAAGTTTGACAACCCTGGAATTGTCACAATCTGATATTGCTTTAAACCCAGGACAATTGATAGTGAAAAACCTCTTTCTTAATAAAGAGGCAAGCGCCTTGTTCTTTCAAGGTGATAGCATAGACGCCAATGACAGCGTTTCTGATCATGCGCTTTACAAGATCAATTTACCTTTTGAAAGCATCGATAATAAGCTGCAGACAGAAGAGCAATACAGTTTTACTTTCAATCCAGGTTTTGGCTCACATCAGCCTTCAGATTCAAGCTGTGTTGTTGATACGCTATCAGACAATATATCCACCTATAATATATTCGATAAAACGCTGAGCAATCTTGTTTCCCTATCGAATACAGAGATAAGTGGAAAAGTGGGAGCGCTTTCCTGCCCAGACTCAAGCAATCAGATATTTATAAGTCAGAGTGACTCACATGATATTTATAAACTGGATGTGTTTTCAGAAGTGACGTCAAAAGTTACCATGTCAGAGAACCTTATTTATATACCTCTAGGTATTGCTGATGCGTTATTTTTTGATGCTATACGGAATATTGTTTTGCAAATAGAGAAAAATAAAATTGTGTTGATTGATGTTGCCAGTGGCGAAAGAGCCAAATTGCCTCTGAAATAATATACGACTTAACGTTGATTAAGTTTCATCAAGCGTTCATGACGAGCCATAAATGGCTCGTTTTAGAATTATGCAAAAAGGGAATAATATTTTAGATACGCTGCAGTTGCAGCGGTAAATTATCCAACTGCATGGAAATCATCATCAGCTTGGGGTCATAATCCTCCGCTAGGCATTTTATTGAATGCTAGAGCCGCACTTCCCCTTAGACTATTTAATAGAATAATCTGACCTAACAAGTTAACCAGATATGTGGTTAAAGGCTAAAACTTCAGGACTTTCATGGCCTGATGTCTGGCCAAAGACAAAGCATACATCCGATTTCAAACTGAAATCGCGTATACCCCAATTGATATTTTAGGGCTGCAATAGCCTCATACTAGCCCTAATACCTATTCATTTCTTAGATGCACCAACAACTGGAATTGACACATTGGAGCTTAAGCTGGAGCATTCGTAGTGACAACTAACAGGATTGATATGTTCGGTATTCGGTTAGGATTCCAAAGTGTCAAATGCAGCTGTTGAGATTAATGCAGCTTAGAATAATCGTCAGCCTGCAGTGAGGCTTAAGCAGCCATTAAGATTAGCTTTTACTCCATCGATTCTTTCGTCTCGCCAATATTACGTGAGGAGGCATAAGGCTTATTAAGCCCCAATGGCTTCAATGCTAAAAGTGCAGCATAAGTATTGTAGTGTGGCTAACTGCCTGAAACGGCTAGTGTGAAATTCTAATGAGACTAACAGCCTACCCCGTTAAGAATTTCTTACCTAAATACCCAAGCATCTTTGCCCGTTCCAGATTTAATAAAAATAACAAACCTAACAGATCTTCCTGTTAGGTAAATAAATGTTATGGGGGCTGCGCTGATTAATACAACTCAGATTTAAGACTGCCCCCATCCTGTGGCATACATGGGAAAAGCGCATTGATATGACTTATTCCCCGGAGCCCTATTCAGCGAGACGCTTGATGCTTATCAATACAGGGATAACAAACAAATAAGGGACTGGGCCTCTTTTTATCCGCAAACCAATAAAACAATATTTATTTCTTTCTTGCAAAGGTAGTCATGGCCGTTTTTTTTTTAGTATGACCATGCTCATGTTTTTGTGAAATTAGCAGCGTATATTCATCTCAAATAATCAGCAATCAGCGGAAATCAGCAGTGAGCATAAACGTATTGAAAATAGCAGGCGTGGCAAAAAAAACCGGCATCTCTGAGCGTCAGATCTATGTGCAAATGAAGGCTGGAACTTTCCCACGTTCAATCACATTGACCGCTGGTAAAAACGCCTCAAAGGGCTGGGTTGAGTGTGAAATAGATGAATGGATCACATCAAGAATGGCCGAAAGATAAATAAACAATCAAGTAACATTGAGAGAGAATATGAAAAAATTATTTGTAGCAGCATTAATCGCCTCATCTGTCGCAGTGGCTTTACCTGCGCAAGCGGAATCATTTAGGTTTAATAAGAAGTTACCTACATCAAGGCCTGCACCCACAGCACCAGCGTCGCCAGATTTAGTCGAACCGGTAGAGAATCACATCCGCGCCCCTTTACCTTCGAATCGTCACCATAAGAATAAATCCAGGCATTCTTATAAATATAAAAGGGCGGAGGTCTAAGATGAAAAAATTAATCGTAACCGCACCCGTTTTATTCTTAGCAGCTTGTCAGTCATTACCACCAGAAGACAGAAGCGAGTGGAGCGCCACACCAGCAAACGAGGTTAGCTGCAAGACGTACGCGAAGTTCGGAGAATCACGTGGCATGAGCTACACGATTTCAGGTCTTAACCTTGCACTCGCAGCAGTACCGCAACCCCTTGCGCCGCTTAATCTTGTTATTGGTGTAGTGGGTTTGGCAACAACTGAATCCGCCGTAAAAGGCTATGAACAGTGTGAAGAGTTTCACGAATATAAAAGCCTGCAAGAATCAAAAAATCAGGCTCCAAGTTAATGAAAATAACCAAACATCTTTGCCTGTTCAATATTTAACAGATCTAACTGATCTGCCTATTAGGTGAATAGATGTTATGGGGGCAGCGCTGATGAACACAGCTCATCGTTTAAAACTTAAGCCCATACATTCGCATACTCGGGAAAAAACACATTTATATGATCTTATCCCCGAACTTTTCTTAATTTTATCGTTCTATTTAAGTCGCTTAGACCACTATTTAATGGAGTTGCCATAAAATGGCCGAACATCCCGATTATTTAAAAACCCTGCCACAGGATATCAAGGCTGGCCTGGTTGTTTTCCTGGTTGCCCTGCCGCTATGTTTAGGCATAGCGATGGCATCCAATGTACCTATGATTTCCGGCATCGTCGCGGGTGTGGTAGGCGGTATTGTGGTGGCCTGGTTAAGTGGATCACAAACCAGTATCTCAGGCCCAGCTGCAGGTCTAACCGCCATCATTGCGGCGCAGGTCGCCATACTGGGTTCGGTAGAGGCTCTGTTGGTGGCTGTCGTCTTGGCGGGCATGTTGCAGATGGTCTTTGGGGCTTTGAAGGCCGGCTCATTAGCGATCTTTATACCCTCCAGTGTCATCAAAGGTTTATTAGCCGCCATCGGTATTATCCTGATTTTAAAACAGATCCCTCATCTGGTGGGGCATGATCCCGACTGGTTTGGCGATATGGCCTTCCAGCAATTGAATGGGGAAAATACGTTTACTGAATTGTTATTAAGTACGCTGCATATTCATCCCGGTGCCACATTGATAGGTGTTGTGTCTTTATTGATATTATTGTTCTGGGATAAGACCCCATTAAAAAGCATAGGCCTGCCAGTGCCATTAATTGTCGTCATTGTTGGCGTATTGATGGCTTTAGGCTTACAGCAATTAAGCATTTTATGGGAAATAGCTGGCGATGATATGGTGCAAGTGCCATCCACCGGCAGCATAATGGAACGATTATCCGTATTACCCAGCCCCGATGTTTCCGTATTAACAAACCCTAATGTGTATATCGCGGCTATCACGATTGCCATCGTCGCGAGTTTGGAAACCTTATTAAATTTAGAGGCGGTGGATAAATTAGATCCACAAAAACGGGTATCCCCGCCTAATCGTGAATTATTTGCTCAAGGTGCGGGTAATATGACCTCTGGGCTGTTGGGTGGTATACCTATCACCTCGGTGGTTGTGCGCTCATCGGTGGGCATTAGCGCCGGCGGTATGACCCGTATGACCTGTTTTATTCATGGCGTCTTGTTATTGGTCTCGGTGCTGTTTTTACCGCAGATTCTAAACCTGATTCCTTTATCGGCATTGGCGGCAATATTAATCTTCACCGGTTTTAAATTGGCCACACCCAAAGTCTTTAAAGATATGTGGGCAGAAGGGCGCATTCAATTTTTACCGTTTATCGTGACTATCGTGGCGATTGTATTTACCGATTTATTAAGCGGTATTTTAATCGGCATGGCCGTGGCGGCAGGATTTATTCTTTACAATAATTTGAAAAATCCCCTACGTAAAATTAATGAGCGCCATGTGGGTGGTGATGTATTACGCATTGAATTAGGTAGCCAGTTAACCTTCTTAAATCGTGCGGCATTATTGCAGAGCTTAAATAATATAGAGAAAGGCACGCAGCTGGTATTGGATGCCAGAGAAACCGATTATATGGATTCCGACATTATCGCCCTGATTCATGAATTTGAGCAAGAATTTGCGCCCGCCCATGATATCGATGTGAGTTTATTGGGCTTTAAGGCGCACTATGATAGAGATGATAAGATCAGCTATATCGATGTCACCACTAAAGAGATTCAAAGCAAGGCGAAACCTGAAGAGGTCTTGAGCATGCTAAAAGAAGGCAATAAACGTTTTGTAGCTGGCATGCCGATTATGCGTGACCCTCGCAGACAGGTGGACAAAACCTCTACCGGGCAATTCCCGCAGGCCATGGTTTTAACCTGTATGGATTCTCGAGTAGCCACAGAAATGTTATTTGATGTGGGCCTGGGTGATTTATTCAGCTTACGTGTTGCCGGGAATATTGCCGCCGAACAAGAGTTAGGCAGTATGGAATATGGCTGTGGTATAGCAGGGGCCAAGTTGTTATTGGTCTTGGGCCATACACGTTGTGGAGCGGTCACGGCAACAATAGATAAAGTCGCTACCGCCGATGCGACTTGTGGGCATGATCATATTGAAGAGAAGGGTTTTGAAAACTTATCCGTCATCACCGATAAAATTTCTCACTGTGTACATGCTGAAACCGAGACCAAAGCGAATCGTAACGGTTCTAATGAATCCTTTGTGAAAAGTGTGACCAAGCTGAATGTGAAGCAGACCATGGCTGATATCTATCAGCGCAGCCATACCTTACGCGAGTTAATCGACAGTAAAAAG
>JABSRQ010000227.1 GCA_013215055.1 Pseudomonadales bacterium
CCATCAACTAAGCCATTCAGAGAAAAGGGAGAATCACATGGGTGTTACAGTCGGTGTAAATATGATGTCTGTTGTACATAAAGACAGCGGTGGTGTCTCCATCGCATTTCCTGATGTGTGCAAAACGCCCACACCGGGTGGCCCCGTACCGATTCCCTATCCGAACATTTCAATGGCTTCAGATACCGACAAGGGCACCAAGAAAGTGACCTGTGACGGTAACTCGACCTGCGTTAAAGATTCTAACTTCAAAACAAGCACCGGTGATGAGGCAGGTTCTGCTGGTGGTGGTGTGGCCTCGAGTAAAAATAAAGGCATATCCGAGTTTGTTATGTTTTCAATGGACGTAAAGTTTGAAGGTAAAAACGTACCACGTGCTTTTGATATCATGCTGCATAATAATAAAAACACACCACCCGTGCCCGTATTACAAGGCCCGATCATTGTTATCCCAGGTTCAGTGACGGTTGATAAAGTGTGCGCTATATGTAATGAAAAGGTTTAGATAAGTTTTCCTCATGGCAGAAACCAAACAAACCTTTTTCCAGCAGTTATATTTAGAGCATCTTGAAGAAGCGTCATTTCTCTATGCTCAACGTTTAAGCCTGCACACCGATAATGATGTGACTTGGCTTGATATTGATGATTTTGAACAGCGCCTCGATGCCCATGTGGATGCTTTAGCCGTGGGTGATCAAAAAGCCCTAAACTTTTTAGCAGAATACGAACCTACGGATGCAGGTGAGTGGTTTGTCATTACTGCCGTTTATTGCAAGTTAAATCATCCAAAACTATTTATGCTGATGTTTGCAAACATAGATTTTGGTGATGCAGAGGTCATGCAAGCAATTATTGATGCATTAACACAATATACCAATAACCAATGGATAGCCGAGTTAAGCAAATTACCTTTTGCTGATAAGCCTGAATACCTCAAAGTATTATTGCCGGTTTTTGATAGCCGACAAATAAAAACCGGTGCTAAGGCCATTACGATTGCTGATGAGTTTTTAGCTGATACACCAGTGCTTATTCATGCTTGTGGCAATGCTGATGTCACTGCTGCACCAAAAATTTTAACGACACTACTTAATTACCTAGATTCTGATGATGTGAAAGTACGTGATGAAGCCTCGATTGCATTGTTAAAACTGGAGCAGCTTGCGCCGTTAAAACAAAACCTTGGAAGCTTAGCGCCTGAAAAGGTCAACTTTGAAGCCATGGCCATAGCTACCGATAGCAGCCTGTTTCAATTTGTCAATAAACTGCCGCCCGAACAATTAACCGTGAATGCCATTAAAGCACTGGGTTTAATCGGTTTGCCCGACGTTATCCCAAAGCTGATTCAGTTATTTAATGATGAAGAAAAGGCCTCAGCAATTGCTGAAGCGTTATTCGCCATAACAGGTGCACCATTATACGAAGATGTGTTTATAGAGGATGACGTCACCGAAGCAGAGTTATTCCCTGAGGAGCTAGAAGCCTTCAAAGAAGGTGAAGTGCCCAAACACTTGGATGACAAGCCTTTTGGTAAAAACAGCAAGCAAATCAGTCAAAACCCTGAGTTATGGATGCAATGGATACAAGAATTCAGACAGAGTTTTACCGTAGGTAAACGCCATCGTCTAGGTGTATTAATAAGCCCTCAAAATCTCATCACGGTATTGCAGCACCCCCAATGCCCACATGATATTCGCAAATACACCAGCTTTGAATTACAGTGCCGCTACGATTGCGACGTACCCTTTTCAGTAACTGATACCGTACACACGCAAAAGCAGCAGTTACAACAATTACAAAGCTGGGCGCAAATAACAGAGCAGCAACATGCCATAGAGCAAGGCGGCTGGTTTGTAGCCAATAGGGTGGTTGCCTAATGCCACACCCAACCATTACTAATGGCACGCCGTTTCATTTCGAACACCTGATCATGCAGGATGAAAACTTACGCCCGCTGTTTGTTGGTGTTCTAAAAGCCACATTCCGTATTCACCCCACGGGACAGCTAACACCGTTAAAAGAACAGCCCGGTTTAAATGTAGAGGGGGAGTTTTTTGGTGAACCTGAAACCACAGGTTACAAATATGAGCCAGAATGTGCGCCCGTCAAACTCAATACTGATATCGTTTTAATCGGTAAAGCCATACCGCCACAGCCTGATATGCATTTTTTTGATTGTGGTATTCAGGTCGGTAATTACTCCAAGATCGTAAGAATATTTGGCAAGCGCCAATGGCAGCAAACGGATGAGGGGGGGCAGTTTATACAGCAACTAGAACCTGCCCAAGCAACAGAGTTAGATTACGCCAATGCCTTTGGCGGCAAAGATGAAAGCCTAGAAACAGAATTTGGCCATCCTTTTGATGAACGTAATCCAATAGGCCTGGGTTACCATCATCCAGATAGTGAGTTTCAAGCAGAAGCTGCATTGCCGTTAATAGAAAACCCCAAGCAATTAATCGAAAGCTTTCACGATACACCAGAACCGGCAGGTGTAAGTTTTGTTGGCCCGCACTGGTTGCAGCGTCGACAGTATGCAGGCACTTATGATGAGCAGTGGGAACAAAACAGAAGCCCATTATTACCAAAAGATTTTAACAGGCAGTTCCACAACGCAGCATCACCTGGATTGATCACATCAGTTTACCTGCCTGGTAATGAAACCGTTAGCCTTGTAAATGTAGGTCAGCAGAAGTTGATATTCAAATTGCCTGCTATGCAGCAGCCTAAGATGTTATTGGAATTGGAGCATGAGGATCATATTCTACCGCTACAATTGGATACGGTGATTACGAATGCTGATGAGATGATATTAAGTTTAATCTATCGCTGCCACTATGTTTTACAACGAGGTGCACACGATGTGCACGCTTTGTCAGTCAAAGTACCAGGGATTAGTGTAGAATCCTTAGCAGTGGTTTAGGGGATTAGGGAGTAGTTCATGGTAGGAAATGTTGGTATTAATGGGATTGGTATGTGCAGTAGCTTTGGTGGCTACCATGATACCTGTGCTGCGATGCGCGCCAATATAAATCGATTTAGAGGGCATTCAGATTTAGTTTTTGGGCAGCAGGGTGACGCTGAGCCTTCACCTATTACTGTGTCTCCATTACCGCAATATTTAGAAGGCTATCAAGACAAAGCGCGATTAATTAAAATGCTTACCGTCGCTTATAATGATTTACTAGAAAATAACCCATCACAAAGTATGGCGGAAGACATTGATGTGTTTTTTGCATTAGCAGATCCTCAAATGAGGTGTGTGCCAGAAGATGAGGATTTAGAAGATGCTCCTGATAGGCAGCGTCTTAATCAATATCTTCAAGAGTTGGGTAATGGATTTTTTCGTTGTATTAATCAACCAAAGTTTAAACTTTCAGGAACCTTTGGCGATAGAGTGTCTTTTGCAAAAATACTACAGCGAGCAATTCAGCTTATAAATAGTGGTGAAAAAAAAGAGTGCCTATTAGTTGTTGCGGATTCGTTATTGCAAACTGACTACCTTGAAAACTCTTTAAATGACGGAAAAATAAAAACTGATGCCACACCAACTGGTTATGTGCCAGGTGAAGGCGCGGTTATGTTTTGGTTAAGTAATGAGCCTACGCAGTCAAAGACATTTAATGTTTCTCTGGATCAGCTTCAAGTGGTGGTTGGACAAGAAGTGCTTAATGATGATGCCCCTCCACAAGGTGAAGAATTACTCAATTTGCTAAATTCCTTAGCTACACAAACGCCATTAACAGAAAGTCATATAGATGTTTTTTCTGACCTGACTGGCAGTGAAACTTATGCAATGGAAATGGCAACATGGCAACTTAAGTGTAAGCAGTTTTATCCCAATATGCCTTTTAATCATATTCGTTACCCCTCAACGAGTTTAGGAGAGGTGGGGGCTTTAATGGGAGCTATTTCTCTAGCTTGGGCAATGGCTGCTTTTAATAGAGATTATGCAACGAGTAAACAGGTTTTAATTCCACTGGTAGAGTCTGATTCAGCAAGAGCTTTAATTTATTTGCGAGCCGCATAGGGAGATATTATGGCATCAAGTTATACAGAGTCTGAAAAGCGTGTTGTTGCTCGAATAGAGCGCTCTAAGAGATTTGTTAAGTCAAATGTCAGTAAGCGAAAGAAAAAAATAAGGAAACAAGTTAAAGAGGGTGGTAAAAATCACGTTGCTTATGACGGGAAGCTTTATGCGGTGCTTTGGAAGATGGGAGACTTCGCCCAGAATGGATACAATCATTTATCAAGTGATGAAGATAAACGAAAAGATATCTATGATGACTTCCCCCATATTGCTCATGAAAATTCAAAGATTTCAAAGTTTGAAATTAAACGCTTTAGGGATGATGAAGAGGGGGCGTTCAGTAATGCTCCAGTTGGAAACTTTCATCCGAGAGCTGAAGATAAAAGTGGTTTGGTAAAATATGCTAGGCAAAAATACCCTTATCCTTGGCAAGCTCATCATATAATTCCAGCATCTGCATTTTATTTAGAAGATAAAAATAAAAATGTGGTATTTGATGATGCAGCGATGACGGTTCTTCTTCAAAGCAGTTATAACGTTAACCATGGTCATAATATTATAAATTTGCCAGGGCAAGGGGCAAACAAATATGTGCCTATTCATAGTCTGCTTCAGCATCCTACAGACCATCCAGAATATACAAAAATGGTACAGGAAAAGCTGGGAGAAATAGCGGAACAGATTGATAAAGTAGTGGGTAAAAAAGGAATACATAAGGGTATTGTATCATCGTGTTTCAAAATGCTAGTTACTACAGAGGACTCTTTATGGAATGAAATGGTAAGCAGTAGCCGAAATATTGTAAGTGATATTTTAGAAGGCAAAGAGTTGGACTCTGGTATTGCAAAAAAATATGGGGATTGGGCCCGGCTGTGTTAGGAGATAAATTATGAGTATAACAGAAAAAAAATATTGGATTATAAATACATTGGGTGTGAACGATTCGTTTGTAATTGATTGTATTCCCAAGTCATGTCCTAAAAAATATCGTTATCATGAATGCGAAAGTCTTATTGATGAGCACCTAGAAGATGCCTCAATGGGGTTTTCTGATAATTATGATAGTGGTACTCAGTTATATGATTTTGTCGCAAACACCATTCGTATGTCAATTGTTTCTGAAAAGGTGAAGGGTGTATTTGAGGCGTTTGGTGTAGATGGTGTTGAGTATCTCCCTTTTCAGCTTTTAGATCATAATGAAAGTCCTATAGTTGATAGGTACTTCATTTTAAATCCTCTTGAAATGGCTCATATAATTGATATGGATAAAACAGAATATACTGAGAACCCTATGGAAGAAGGACAGATATATGTTGCAGATAAATTAGTGATTAATGATGAAAATGTAAGTAATCATTATTTTCGTGCCAGTCAATTTATGAGTAAGCAGTTTCTAACTGATGAGTTATATCAAGCCCTTTTGTCAGAAGGTGTTACAGGTTTATCTGTAAAAGAAGCAGAAGGCTACAAAGGGTAAAAGCGTTGGTTTTGTTGCTAATTAAAATATGGAGTTGTTATGACAATAGAATTATCAGCAATGCGCGATGATGCAGTATATGAGATTCAGCAAGACATCTTTTCTGTAAAGCTGCAGGGAGAATGGCCTAAATTCCATGAAAAATGTAAGTCACTATGCAATAATTTTTTGATCATGGCTTCAGCTAATATCTATGCTGATTTAGAGCCAGATAAGTTTTTTATAAACTTGTCTAGGGCTGTTGAGAACTGGTTGCGATATTTACACTTTAGCCAATCAACGTTCAAAACTGTTCCTGACTTACGCTATGAATCGCCTGTGTTTTCAGCAGTTATTACTCAGGAACAGCGTCATTTGTCAAAATTGAATGATGAGTTTGATGTAATTGATTTGAAAGCCATTGGCGATAAACAGCGTTTTTATATTCTAAAGTTGGCTATAACTTTGGCGCAGTCACTAGAGGTCTCTGATGAAGTTGAGCAGCTTTTGATATCTTTAAAAGAATGCGAAGATGAGCCTCTTTATAGTGATATGTTTGATGCCTTGTTGGGCTTGAATGAAAAGGGTGAAGCAAAGTTTTGGGAGTGTTTCGTGGCGCTTCTTGATACTTATGATGCTTTAACTGAAAAAAAAGCAGCATCATTTACCACGCCTATTAAGTTTTTTGCAGCACATAGGTATTTATGGGTTGAAGGTTTAGCTTGGCTGCATCTTTCTATGAAAGCTGGTTTTAAACAGACGGATGTCTTTCCATATTGTCCTGCAGAGGCTCTAATTACAATGCCTGAGGCATATCAGCATGATTGGATGATTATTCCTGATATTGCAGTTTGATTGACTAAGGTTTCAAGCATTTAGCCTCTGATGTAGTTTCCTACATGGACACCTTGCCCGTAGGCTCACGTGGAGCGATGAACTTCTCTACCGATTTTGAAGAAGCTATTGAGAAGGCCTGGATACTGGCGTCATTGGCCTACAATCAGGCGCATGTACGTACCGGTTATTTAATACTGGGGATTTTACAAGATAGAAATCTGCGCAATGTGTTATACGCCATCTCCGACGAATTCAAAAAAATTCGTGTCGAAGATCTGGCAGACGGCTTCGATGGCATTGTCGATGGTTCAAACGAAGATGAAATGGTGGCCTCCGATGGTTTTGGTGGCAAGGGCACTGGCAATGTAGGTGAAGCTTCAGGTGCAACTGCACCCGCTGGCATGGGTAAAGGCGAAGCCTTGGCTCAATACTGTACCGATTTAACCCAGCAGGCCAAAGACGGCAAGATCGATCCCATCGTAGGCCGTGATGAAGAAATCCGCCAGATGGTCGATATCTTGATGCGCCGTCGCCAAAACAACCCGATGCTTACTGGTGAAGCCGGTGTTGGTAAAACCGCCGTAGTAGAAGGTTTTGCCCACCGCATCGCCTCCGGTGATGTACCTCCACCGTTAAAAAACGTCAGCCTGTTATCGTT
>JABSRQ010000228.1 GCA_013215055.1 Pseudomonadales bacterium
TTGATGCCTATCTTTTTTGCCACCGACATATCAAGGCTGCCCAGGCTACTAATCAGCGATACCAGAATGTATGGAATGACAGTCATTTGTAATAACTGGATATACACCTGACCAATAAAATTTATCTTTCCCATGACTTCACCAAAGAAAAGACCAACGGCGACACCTAGCATAAGGCTAGCCATCACTTGCATAAAGGGTGAAAGTTTTAGTGGATTTAATGTCAAAATAATCAACCAGTTAAGGGGCGTTACAGTATACAGATCACAAAAAATAAAGGAATAACGGGCTCAAGCCTTTCATCTTGCATTCACCTAAAGCTAAGAATGGGTAGATGCAATCTCCGACCCCAGCTTCAATACAGCCACAACTGATGTTACTCAAGCTAGAAACGCCATGCATAAACGCAGGTTTACCCTTGATAACAACCCAATAAAAAACCCCCAACTAACCCTGCCAGGCGCCTGCAGAGGCACACAGGTAATCAATAAACAACGTCGTCTTCTTCGGTGTCCAGCGTCTATCGGGGTACATCGCATACAGATTCAGCTCAAACTAGCTATAACGGGGAAACAACTGCAGCAGCTCACCACTTTGCAACGCACGGTGAATAATCGCGGCAGGCATCATCGTGATACCCGTGCGCATTAACGCAGAGTTACGAATCACATCAATGTTATTGGATGCCAGATTGCCCGCTATCGGCAACACCGTGAGCTTACCGGCTTTTTGTAAAAACCATTGCCTGTCCGCAGTAGCCGGGTTATAGATCAGGCAGTTATGTTTGCTGACATCCTGCAGGCGCGTAGGCTTAGCGTGGTTTAACAGGTACACGGCGAGCAGCACAGAATCACCTTAAAACTAGGCAGCTTCTTGGCGACAAAACTGGAATCAGGCAGCTCAACGGCAACTCTTAGGGCCAGATCAAAGCCCGCCATAACGATATCGACATTTCTATCATCCAAGGCCAGATCCAGCGAGATATCCAGATATTGCCCCAAGAAGTGATAGCTAAAACCCTGTATTTCAAACAGGCTCCCCAGGGACACCAAAGCAGAGATACGCAGATTGCCGCGGGCACTGTTAAATAAGTTGATCAACCTGATGCTCGGCACTCTCTAAGCTCTCGAGAATCTGTACGCCGTGTTAGTAAATTTTAAAATTACTCCTCAATCGTAGAACCAATATCCCTTCTTCCTGTCTATTAGCGGTGAAAAAATAGGCTCAGAGTTGGTACCTCTTATCTTGGAGGGCCCTCAACGAGAATTATATAAGCGTTGACCGCTTGCAGGTTAAAGCACCGGGAAGCTCTATCATTGATTTTGTGATAGATGCTCTAGGTAGTGCAGACCGGGCAACGAAAAATCGAATCGTGTTTTTTCTTCCCCCCAAATACGATTAGCGTAGTAAAAGAGAGCAGTATGAAAAACGATTCCGCAGCCACCATTGATCATGGCAAGAACACCCCGGATGTTACCCCTTGGTATAGGCAATTTTGGCTTTGTTTTATTATAGGTTTACCGGCTACGGTTGTGATCATAGCCTCATTCCTTGTGATCATGGCCTTTCAGGTGGCCGATTCCGAGGTGACCAAAAACTACTATCAAGATGGTTTGTCCATCAATAATGTCTTTGAGGAAATGAACTCTGCCAGGGCCATGCAGCTACGAGCCGACATACGCATTGATAACGAAACCTGGATCGTGACGTTGGAATCTGCCACACCGCTGGGCAGCGATGACTTGAAACTGGATTTACAGCATCCATTCGACAGCGATTTGGATCTGCAACTGACGTTGCAGAATTCAGGCAAGCAAAGCTATATCGCCAAGGTGCCAGAGCTTAGTGCCGGACGCTGGTATATTGATATTTATCCAATACTGTCAAACGAGAAGACTGGACTGAATTGGCGCTTAAAAAGCGTGGAATCATTACCCAGCCAAGAAATAACCATAATGATGCATTGATGGGCTTGGCAACACGCTGTTTCCACAGAGCCACAGCTGTCGCTTAGCCAGTCGTTGCGGTCAGATAACAACGGTGATTAGCAGGCGTTAATCTGCCTAGGGCTGAGTAATATTTGTCAATCCGTTATTACTCGCTACCGCTTTTCATCAATATCTGATCCATACCGAATCTTGCACACAATATCAGGGGCAATGATCAATATATGGCTTCAATCAAAGCCAACAAAGATTAACAGAATACGCTGTCAGACTTCTTAGTTTTGTAATGCTATTGCTTACATCCAGTGATTAAGCACCACATCACAAGCAGTACACAAAAAATCAACAATATTGGGCGTTAATACAGCCAATACCCGCATTGCATGCAGGATTTTTTTACAAAAACCTAACGAATTTTATGCATCATTTTGCTGCTCATATTGAAAAACTGTAGCTGAGAAAACTATTGAAGAAGCGGCATTTGCAGCATTTTCTGCAGCCGAACGTAGGGAAAACTTGCCTAGGCGCCATAACGATCAAGGCTAACAGCTTTAATTCAAAGCCAGGCTTTCAAGCTGCATGAGTATAAAAAATATTAGCCCCAAATAGCGTTAAACCTTGAAGTGCCCAATGGCGATGTCATTCGGTGATATAAATGCTAAAAAGCCTAACAATAAACCCTACTATTCAAGCAGGGCTTATCGGATAAACAGTTTTCTAAATACGCGCTAACGAAGTATTATAGCCGCGATATTGGTTGCGTTATAAAAGTGGCTCATTTGACTAGTCCACTTTGAATAACCTTTACCAATAAAATGATGGATTCTTACCTTAATATTAATATGACTTTGTTGGCTTTAGCTAACAAAACAAGGAAGTTAGATGACAACGTATAAAAAAAAACGGTATAAGGTGGCGATACAAGCAATCCCACTAATACTTATACTCAGCTCAACTCTTTCAGCATCGCAAGCCAGTGCAGAGCAAACACTTTCATGGCAGCAAGGCATAAACGGTTATCAAGGGGCGACCTCGGTTTTATTTGGCGGTTCACGCCAGCAACAAACGTCAACAACCACCCATTACCATCGCTGGACTGGCACCAGTCGACGTTACAATCTTGAACACTTTGAACTGGGTGATTTATCCGCTTATGGCGAAGTCGTCAGTGCCACCCTGACTTTTTATCGTGCTGGCGGTTATGTCTATACGCCTTCTGCCGTACATGCCCGTAGCATTGGCGACCCCGACGGCCTGGGGCTTCTCTACCCTAACGGCTGGCAAGTTGGCGAAGGCTTTCGTGCCGGGGCTAATCATGAATCCCGCGACGATACATCAAGCCCCGATACCAAATGGCGAGCTTCCGACCCTGATAGCCCTGATGATTTAAATGCGGATTACTTTCAAGGTGTATAAAGCCCGCTGGCCCAATCGTCAAGTTTCACCGTAAACAACGGTGATCCTGTAGGTACAGCGTATGCATTGGATGTCACCGAAGACCTGCGCTGCTTTCAGGAATATCGCTGCGAAAATCAGGGCTGGGCGCTGGATCACGCTAATGATAGTGCCAATATTCAACACACAACAGCAACGTCCAATCATGATACTGCTGGTTTACGTCCGAGACTGGTTGTGACATTTGCTGATTATATTGATAGCCGTGAACCGTTGATTTTACGTTCACTCCCTAACGGCGCTCAGATATCAGCTGATACCGGAGCCCAGCTTGTATTATTAACGGATGAGCCTGCCGAATGCCGCTTTGATAAATCACCATTATCCAGCTTTGAAGAAATGCGCTTCTCGCTGGCCAGCAATGACCAGCGTATACATACGGCTCATTGGAGTGGCGTACAAGAAGGGCAAAGCTATCAGCTCTATGCGCGCTGCATGGATATGAGTGCACAGGCGAATGTCAGTAAAGCAGCTCATGTATTTTATTTTACAACGTCGATAAATGATCCCACAGCTACTGACACGAATACAGATACAGGAACCGGGACGGATACTGGAACGGATACTGGAACTGGAACGGATACTGGAACTGGAACGGATACTGGAACTGGAACGGATACAGGAACTGGAGGCTCAGGAACTGGAGGATCAGGAACTGGAGGCTCAGTAACTGGAGGGTCAGGAACAGGAGGGTCAGGCACCGGAGGTACTGGTACTGGTACTGGTACTGGTACTGAACCCAGTGTTCCACAGACTTATTATATCCAGCCCGAGGGTGGTAGCTGGGCACAATGTTCAGGACTGAGTAATTTGCCTTATGCCGGTACAGGCACAAAACAGGATTGTGCTGTAAGCCATCCTTTTGAGTTATTCCCACCTAAATTGGTCGCCAGAATTCAAGGTGGCGATACTGTCATCATTGCCCAGGGAGACTACCGTATGGGATACACCGAAGGCGTTTATGACGAAAGTAACGGAGGATTAGCTGCCGATGCATGTAACAAGCTCTGGACCTATGATTGTTCAATGGCATCAGTCCCCGCAGGACCTTCTACAGACAAACCCACTCGAATTTTAGGTCAAGGATGGGATGAGCAATGTACCGCTGCGCCTAGACTCGTAGGTGTCGAAATGTCGAATGTTGTATTTGATCTCGACAACGCCAGTAATGTTGAGGTTCAGTGTCTGGAGATCACCGATGGTGCGGCTTGCGCTGAAAATCACCTGCATGGCTTTAATAACCATGCCGATCCAGAAAAAGCGGCCTTGTATAACAATGATACCTATCGTTGTAAAAACAATTATTCCGGCGACAAAAAATACCCGTATGGGGACTGGGCACGCACAGGGCTATATGCAGCCCAGGCAGAAAATGTTCTGCTGAAAAACGTTAAAATTCATGGCATGTCCAATGCTGGCGTTAGAGCCGGAGGGCTTAAATCCTGGAAGCTAGAAGATGTCAATATTGTGGCCAATGGCGGCGTCGGCTGGGATGGTGATTTGCCAGGAGATGCTGTTGACAGCAACAGCGGCGAATTGCTTTTTAACCGCGTTAAAATCAACTGGAACGGCTGTGTTGAAGATCTGAATGGCAACCCCGTAGGTTGCTGGTCTCAGAGCGCCGGTGGTTATGGTGATGGAATCGGTACTAACGTTACCGGTGGTGACTGGGTTTTCATTGACAGTGAAATTTCACACAATACCTCTGATGGCATAGATTTACTCTACAATATCAATGGCACCGTCACACTCAAAAACGTAGAAACCAAAGGCAATGCCGGTAATCAGATCAAGGTCAGTGGCCACAACAGCTATATAGAAAACTCCGTTATCGTCGGTAACTGTGCATTCTTCGAGGACTATGCAGGCACGTCACATGTCAACAACTGTCGTGCCGGCGGCAATAGCGTAGTCTTTTCATTCCCGCACGATACCAGTCAGGCAACCGTAATTAATAGTTACATCACGGGTAATGGTGATGGTTTGCTTGGTCTAGGAACTGGCAACGGCGCCTATGCCCGCCCGGCAATGACTATGGGTAACAAGCTGACCCTGCGTAATAATATTATTCAGGGCGGCCAGGAGTTCCATTCTCCTACCGATGTGACGTTCTTTATCTATACCGAACTGGATCCGAATGGTGTGCTCGAGTTTGATGTTAACTACAACCAGATGGGTGGGCTAATCAAATACAGTGCAGGCTTCCCGATATGCCCTTCAGGGCCGGCAGATATCTGTGCTGAAGTGGTTTACGAGAACGTCGTTTCGCTGGAAGATAAGATTCCGGCTGCAAGCAACCCAGGTGTTGATATGGGGCTATCTGCAGGCGCTGCAGTGGGGAATTACACTATCCCGTTGAAAGCGATTGATGGCACGTTACGACCACAGGGAAATGGGGCCGATATCGGACCTTTTGAACGCTAACAGGCTTAAATGATAGGGGGGGAAACCACCCCCCTACTTACACCGTTGATGCCGATAAAGATTGCAAAATAAATCCCACCATTGCGTATCCTACGAAGTTTTATCCATCCGCTTGTATTTGATTTTGGCTAGAAAAACATCACTGCTGCAGTCCTTGGGTCTCAGGCAGATGAAAAACGGGCGAGATAGCGACAACCATCCTGACACAGAGGGCATCGCGATTATCACCATCAACAATTAATCGAACCGGGACTTAATAAGCCTTATCCCCCGATATATCTTTCAATTCAGCCTATTCAGCCTATTCATTCAATTTATGCAGCTTGCTTTACTGCAAATAAATCACAACATGTGCTGTTTATTCGGCATAGCTGTCGTAAATTGTCGCTATTCTACTGATGGTTATAAGCCAGCAGAAAAGCCTGAATAAATGGTCTAACACAAAGTAAAAGTGTGATTGAGATCACAAAATTGCTGGAGTATGGTGAAAATGAAGCGTTTGTTAGGAGCCACAAACAAATAGAAAGGACAGGCCGATCCACGGAAGGGAGAGTTGTATTCCCGTGGGTGACTGCAACTTTCTCAAGGTACACATGTAAGTGTTTATCGGCCTGCAATAAAAATAATATTGGGGCAATAATAATATGAATAAACACTCCCTTAAGCCATTTGTACTTAGTTGTATACCAGGCTTGTTGCTATCGCCAATAGCGGTTAATGCAGCGGAAACCGATATCAATTTCTCAGGATTTGCATCCTTTGTCTCTGCCAAAGCCATTTCAGATGAATCTGAAGGGGCTTTACACGGTATAGACCGTGATATCGAATATCGTGATTTTAATAAGTTAGGCCTGCGTATGGATGCAGACTTGCGCGATAATCTGACATTTACCGCGCAGTTTAAGGTGCATGGCGCCAATGACTATCAGCCGGAAGTTGATTGGCTGTTTGCTACATACAGCTTTTTACCAAACTTATCGCTCTCTGTCGGTAAGGTGCGTGTACCTCTGTATATGTATTCCGATTACCTCGATGTAGGTTATGCCTACCAATGGATAAGCCCGCCATACTCCGTTTACGGTTTGCCCAGTTTTACCTCGATGGAGGGGGCAAAATTAAGCTGGACGGCCGATCTAGGTGGCGATTGGAGTTCTG
>JABSRQ010000022.1:0-8167 GCA_013215055.1 Pseudomonadales bacterium
GTACATCACTTATGGCATGTAATAATATTAGCGATACCAAGACAATAAATACTGATAATAAACTTGATACCATCGCCGGTATTGTCACCTCCCAATTGGGTCATATCCCACAACGTAATGAAACCGTAGAAATGCACGGTTTCACCTTCAAGGTGCTGCAGGCCGATAATCGCCGCATGCATTTATTACGTCTCTCTACCCCTCAGCTAGCCTAAGCGCTAGCTGTTCTATTTCCCCCGGAGTTTTACCGTGTTTAGCCGGTTTTCATATCTAACGCCCTACCTGTTATTAATAGTCGCGGGTTGTGGCATCACCTTATCCCTGGCCCCTTTTGATATCGCACCCGCTGCGATTGCCGCATTGATGGTGTTATATCATCTGCAAAATAAAGCCCTGGGCAAACAGATTTTTTATTATCCTTTTGTCTTTTCAGCGGCACTTTTTATCAGCGGCTGCTACTGGATTTATATCAGCATGAACACCTATGGTGGCGCATCCCCACCCTTGGCGCTGCTAATGACGCTGATGTTCTGCCTGTTTTTGGCGCTGTTAATTCCGCCTTTTTTAATGCTCTATAAAAGCATATTCTCAAACCTGCCAGCCACTCTCAAAGCCCTGGCCTTTGCCTCTTTATGGTTACTAAGTGAGTGGTTACGTACCTGGTTTCTCACGGGTTTCCCGTGGATGTTTATCGGCTACTCACAAACCTTGGGCTGGTTAAACGCCTGGGCACCCATTATTGGCACCTTGGGCATCAGCTTTCTGCTGGCATTTAGCGCAGCCCTTTTAATGGAACTAATACACACCGTCAAAGCAAAAAAACAGGCCGTACAAGGCTTGCTACCAGTGGTACTGTTGTTAATCATTTGGCTGTCACCTTTAGCTTTAAAACAACTCAGTTTCACCGATAATAAATCTGACAGAGCTTATAAAGTTGCGTTGATACAACCCGATATCAGCCTGTATAAAAAATGGAATCCACGCTTTTTATATCAAGATATGCAATACCACCGCCAGGTCAGCAACGCGATGCCCGAGCAAGACATTATTTTATGGGCCGAAACGGCGGTTGCCGCCATGTACCATCAATCCGAGTTCTATTTAAGCCTACTCGATGATGAAGCCAAAAAAGCCGATACTGCGATTATATTAGGCATACCCAGTCAATGGTTAAAAGAAGACCGTTATGTCTACCACAACAGCATGATAGGTGTAGGCAAGGCGTCAGGCATCTATCACAAACAAAAGCTGGTGCCCTTTGGAGAATACGTGCCTTTTGAAAAACAACTCAGAGGTTTAATCGAATTTTTTGATTTGCCGTTATCCGAGTTTCGCCCAGGCCCTGCAAACCAGGAAGCGTTGATCGCCAAAGATTTAAAAATCATGCCGTATATCTGTTATGAAATTGTCTACCCGGATTTTGTTGCCAAAACTGCTGGCCTTTCCGATGTATTATTAACCGTCAGTAACGATGCCTGGTTTGGCGATTCTATCGGCCCACTACAACATTTACAGATGGTGCAGATGCGGGCAATAGAGACTGGCCGTTATATTCTTCGTGGCACAAACACCGGCGTTACCGCGGTTATCAATCATCGAGGCCAGATCATAGATCAGCTGCCACAATTTGAACGCGGTATCTTAAAAAGTGAAATCTATGCCCGAGAGGGGCTAACACCGATGGCACGTTTTGGTTCATGGCCGGTGGTGTTATTCAGTATCGCCGTGCTGCTACTCGGTTTTATAGCTCAAAGAAGGAGATAACCCGTTATGCAAAAAAATCAGGACCTTAAAGATAAACTACGCACGATTGCCGACTTCCCCAAACCCGGCATCACCTTTTACGACATCACCACCTTATTAGCCGATGCAGAAGGCCTAAGGTTGTGTGTAGAACGCACAGCTGAACTATACAAGGATAATAAACCCGACATCATCGCCGGCATCGACGCCAGAGGTTTTATTCTCGCCAGCGCCCTGGCATACAAACTAGGCTGCGGCATGACGATGATTCGTAAACAGGGAAAATTACCTTGTGACACTTTTTCTCAAAGCTATCAGTTAGAATATGGAGAGGCAACACTAGAAGTACACACCGATGCTTTTTCGCAGAAGAAAAAAGTCTTGTTAGTGGATGATTTACTGGCCACCGGCGGCACCGCAAAAGCTGCGATTAAACTGATAGAAAAAGCCGGGGGTCATGTAATGGCCCTTTCGTGCATCATTGAATTACGGGCCTTAAAAGGCCGTGATAAGCTGAAAGGCTATACGGTTGACACGCTTATAGATATCATTGAATAAGTGATTACTGAATCTTTTAAAAGTCGCAATAATTTAACATTTTGAACAAACGAAGACTTTTATTCGCCAGGGTTTTCCAATAAATGCTGATTTAATGCTTCATGCACATGTTGATAGGCGATATGTAAATCCGGTAACAACTCAGCGGTTTTCTGTTGGTCACCATCAACCGCCGCTTGCACAATATCTTTTGCCATCTGATGCAATAGATGTGCACTCAGCTTTGCAGCAACGCCCTTTATCATTTCACCATAATGGCATATTTCATTGACCTGATGTTTATGCACCGCTTTTTTCAACGCAAATATCTGGTTGGGCATATCGGTGATAAATACATTGACTAAGGATTCAAGCAAATCATCAGTTTCACTTATACTGAAATGTAGCGCTGATTTATCCACATTAATGGCACACGCCATATTAGAATTCTCAGTGTCAGTGCCAACTCGTGAATAGTCTAACGCTTTGTCATATGTTGTATTTGATGTAGCGCTGATTAGTTCACTATCATCCGCCTGATTTAACCATTTTTTTAACTTTGAAACTAATAAGTCAAAATTAATAGGTTTACTCAAATAATCATTCATACCCACGGCATTACATCGTTCTTCATCGCCGTTCAATACATTGGCCGTCATGGCCATAATAATAATATCCTTGTTTTGGATACCGGCATAACCTAAACGAATATTACGGCAAGCTTCATAGCCATCCATTAATGGCATTTCACAGTCCATTAATATCAGCGAATAAGGACAGGATAAATCACTAGCTTTTAAATAGTGTAATGCCTCCTTGCCGTTGTAGGCAACATCTACAGTCAGATCTAAACCTTCTAATAAATCCAAAGCAACTTCTCGATTTATCATATTATCTTCGACCAATAAAATCCGTGTTTCATCAGGCCAGCGCTTCATTTCAGTCTTGCTAATTGACTGTATTTTAGCAACGCCCATGTTGGCACACGCTGAAGATTCAATCCCAAATTCAACGTCTTTTTCTGATTCTATTTGCGCAACGGTCAGCGGTGGTAATGGCATGATGTGGGATTTTATTTTGAGCTCTATTAAGACATTAAATAGATCCTCGGTGATCGCCGGTTTATTAATAAATCCATTGATATCTAGCTTGGCGTAAGTCTTTGTCTCTTTTTTATCGCCCATCTTCGTCATCATGATTAGAGGCAGTTCTGAAAGACGCTTTTCATCTCTAATATTTCCAGCCAAAACCAAGCCATTCGATGTTGGCATATCTTTATTAATAAAAACCGCATCATACATATGACAAGATGAGTGATCAGACGATAATTTTAATCTGGCTTGTAATTGTACAAGTGCGGAATCGGCACTTTCTGCTTCAACAACAATAATGTCCCAGCTATTCAGTTGCGCTCTTAATGCTTCACGTTGCCGGCTATTTTCATCCACCAGTAAAATGCATAGATCATGTATTGATCCTGGGGCAATAAACGGTTGTGCAAAAGAGCTATATCCCATCTTCAAGGTTAAATTAAATCGACTGCCCCGTTCATTTTTACTGCAGACCTCAATATCCCCCTCCATCAATTGGCAGATATCTTTGACAAGCCCCAATCCTAAATCGACGTATTTTTTTTCTGCGGAATCATCAATTGAACGGCTATTTTTAAAAAACTCCGATAATTTATCTTCATCAATGCCGGTTCCACTATCCGTGACAGAACATACAAACTGCATTGAAACATTTTCACGTTCAACCAGCTTCGCAGATATAATGACGTTTCCTGACTCGGTAAATTGAATAGCGTTATTAATCAACGTTGTTAACATTTGCCGCAGTCGAGCCGGATCGCCAACAACCATGGTGGTATGAATACCTACGATATTTAATATTAGCTCCAAGCCTTTATCCTGAGCCTGAAAAGCCATGGTTTCAGCCAAATCTTCCAATAACCCCCTTAGGTTGAAATCTGTTTTTTCTAATTCGATTTTAATCGAGTCCTGTCTATGGAAATTAAGCATATCGTTAGTCAACGATAATAGAGACTCTGTTGATGAATAGGCAAAACGCGCCTTACGTCTCTGATCAACATCCAACTCGCCTTTGAGTAAAGATTGCAACATGCCTGACACACCATTGATTAGCGTATGAATATCGTGACTCATATCCTTTATAAACGCGGATTCCAATCTTGATTTATCCTGTCGTTGATGCATTATTTCTCGTCGTTCAACTTGCATCACCTTGAAATGTTTCAAAATATTTAAATGTAAAAAAACAACAAAAAAAGACAACATCGAATTAATTAATATAACGACAAAAAGATGCATTTTTTGGACTTCAAAGACCAGATTACCCGGCTCTATTGACGCCTGATTATTATTGGGAATTACGGCATGAACGCTCGCTGAACTGAGACTTGAATCAATGGTATCGGTTCGAATCAAGCTGCTATTAAGATTCAAAACAAACACAAAAAACAAAGGCAGGGCCCATGCAAGTAGTATAATTAGATTTAACCTTCTTTGATCTTCAGAGGTTTGCAAAAAGATTCGTTTATGAAAAAAAAAGATAATAGGCAGAACTGACAATATAATTAAAAACCCAATGCAGACGATAGAGGCATACCAGGAATTAACAGCAGAAACCGCGGCTACAACATGTAAAATTAGCCATTGGATAATACAAAAAGACCCTAATAGCATAGAGCTCAGCGTCACATTTTTTATCGTCATTGTTATATGGCGTTGTTTATGTATTTCTGAGGACACTCGCGTCCCTCCAAAACAGTAGAATACAGCACAAATACATTCAATTAATTAACATTGGATCCAGGGGGAAATTAACAGCTCATCCATGGCTATTGCTTGATACTTAATGAAAGCCTTGCGGCTCTAGGTCTTTAAAAGATTAGCACTAACGGCGCATTGCGCTAGCAATACAAAAAATTAATCCCTAGCTTAATAGTCGGATTTATTTTAAATAACGCAGCCAAAGCTGATTTACAGCATCTCAGGCCTAAAAAAACAGTAATTATTTTTGCCACCTTCTTTGGCCTTATACATTGCGATATCGGCAAACTTCATCAATTCAATCGGATCCTCACCCTGAGCCGCAGCCATGGTGATACCAATACTCATCGTTACGGTGATGGTTTCACCGCCTAATGCTATAGGCTGGCGCAACGCGGTGAGGATTTTATCGGCGACACGGCGCGCGGGTTCTTCGCCATCTAAGCCGCTTAATAACACGGTGAATTCATCTCCACCTAAACGCGATACAACATCCCCTTTACGCACACAGCTTAATAGCCGCTCAGCGATTGTGATCAACAGTCTATCACCGGCATCATGGCCCAGCGTGTCATTGATGCGTTTGAAGTTGTCCAAATCCAAAAACATCAGGGCCATTTGGGCCTGATCTTTATCGCAGCGGGCAAGCTCTTCATCCAGACATTCCTTGAACTTACGTCGATTCGGCAGCCCGGTTAAAGAGTCATAAAAGGCGATGCTGGTTAACGCGGTATTTTGCTCTTCTATCGTATTCAGCATGCCATTAAACGCATCGACCAATTGGCCGATATCATCATCGTATAATTTTTTGCTGCGCACCGAATAATCACCCTGGCGGGTAATAATCTGCGCGGTACGGCCAAGCCCCAGCAAGGGCCTAGTGACGATTTGAATCAAGGTGGATGCAAATCCTGCCGCCAGCGCCCCCACCAAGGTAAAAAACAATAATGCAAAAGCCAAAAATACCAGGCTACGTCGCTCTAAGGCATCCAGCGAAGTCACCAGATACAAGCTGCCAATACGGCCACTATCCACGTCAATAGGGTAAAGGGTTCTTAACTGATGATCTAAAAACAAGACATTATCCTGCCAAGGCATGGATGATTCACACTTCCTCTGCGCTTGATTTGGTGTCGATGGCGATTTGTGGTATTCGGCAAACAGCGTGTCTTCTTTATACATACAGGCCATCTCTACCGAGGCATGACCATTGAGGGTTTTGAGATTGGCGGTGGCATTATAAACATCATTAAATGACATCGCCGCCGCACTGCGCATGGCGATAATTTTCCCCAGCGTACGTTGCTGCTGCAGGATATTCTCACGACTGCTATAACGGTCATAAACCGCAAAAGCAATGCTACTGGCTAATAAGGCAAAACTGATGGCGGTGACAATAATGCCTATCAGTTTATGTTTGGTATTCATCGAAAATAATCTAAACATGGGGGGCGGATTCTTTTTATTTTTATAATGGTAATAGTGCCGTTCCGCAGCGTGGATTATTCCATTAATCACATCGATCTCCAGGATCATATCCTGGATAATATACACATGATTGTGATTAGCACAATAAAAATTTTAGATCTCAAGATGAGTTCACAGATTGAAATATTAGACGTTTTACTGTTTAATGATACCTGACAAACGCATGATTAATTAATAAAAAATACAATAGCGGTAAAGCACATTGATGCAATTACGCAGGTTTACAGCTAGCCTCGTTATCAGCTTTTTGTCGGTAGGGACACTCACTATAAGCGACCTCGCTCAGGCAAATGATTCATCCCAAGTTGATGAACAGCAGTTTCTTGCGCCTCAGAAAAAGCTCAGCCTACAATTTAAGGGCCTGAGACTCAGTAATATCAGCGAATACCCCAACCAGGGACTCACCGCCAAACGGATACGAGAGGAGGTCAACGATGTCATCTCCGCCTATAACGGCAAACTCTCACTGGATTCCCTGCGCGATATCGCCAGCCGCATCACCACCCTATACCGCAGAGCCGGTTTTGTTTTTACCCGCGCCTATATCCCCGAACAAAAATCCCGTGATGGCAGCATAGAAATCCGCCTGCTGGAAGGTTATCTGGCCGATGTGGATGTGTATAACAATCAATATTTTGATCAGGCCATCATCGCCAGAACCTTTAAGGACCTGGAGGGCAAGATCATCTACAGCCCGGATATTGAAGAAGCCATGGCCCTTGCCAACGATATTCCAGGCCTCAATGTCTTTGGTTTTTTTTCCATCGGTGAAGAAGTAGGCAGCACTCGCATCAACCTACGTACCCGCGAAGAGAAGCACTGGTCGGCAGTTATGCGCGCCGATAATCACGGCTCACCGTTAACCGGCGAGAACCGTCTATTTGCGATAGGAGAGCGTTTTAATCTGAGCGGTCACGGCGATGTATTACGCTTAAGTGTATTAAAAACCTTCTCACCGACGAATTCCACCTATGGTGCCATAGACTATCAAATCCCGGTCTGGGACAAATACACCACGCTGCGCAGCAGCCTATCCTACAATGACTTTCTACTGGGCAGAGGCACCGGCAGCGAAACCGCCGCGTTGAAACTCTCTGGCAATGCTCGCTCAGCAACCGTGACCATCAACCGCTATCTGACCCGCAGCAATAGCCACAATAACCGCCTGGACCTTATATTCAGAGATGATGTATCCGAGAGCAACAGTAAACTATTCCCCGAATTAATCGACACACACCAGCATTCTCAGGGCCTGGGACTCAACTGGGCCATAGACAGAAACAACCGCGTCAGCCACAGCTGGTATGCGATAGATACCGAAATTAATGCAGGCCGTTTTCTCAGCGGCAACCCCGGTGGCCAGGGCAAAAATTATTCGCTGATCAGAGGCAATGCCAGCTATGGCCTCAATTTTAATCTGCCTGCCCTGGGTGGTTCAAACAATGTAGACTTTATGCTTAGCTGGCAGCTGAGCCAGGATATCGTGCCCGCCACCGAGCTATTTGCTCTCAGCGGTGCACAGAAATTACTGGCCTTTGAACCCGGTGAGTTTTCCGCTGACAGCGGTGCTATATTCAGGGCCCAGTGGTATTTCCCACTGCCCAAAT
>JABSRQ010000022.1:8177-65297 GCA_013215055.1 Pseudomonadales bacterium
AGCCTATGGTAAACAAAACCAGAGTGTTCACGGCTTAAATGATGAGACCGCAAACATGGGCGATTTCGGTGCCGGCATTAATTTTGTCTGGCAGAAAAATCTCAGTGCCCAGCTCACCATCGCCAAACCCACCCACTTCGACATCAGCTATAGGCAGGACGAAGTCGACGACATACATGCCTACTTTCAACTTATTTGGCAGATTGAGTAAGTCATGAAAATACTAAACTTATCCAAGCAACACAGAAACATCTCCAGCCCAGTATCGACGTGCGGCTACCGGCCAACAAGTCTGGCTCAGGCCATCATGCTGGCTACCCTCTGCGTGGCTCACCCGCAGTTCAGTCAGGCCGCTCCAGCCGGAGGTGACATCATCGCAGGCTCGGGCAGCATCGATACCACCGGCAATCAGACGGTGATACAGCAACATGATATGAAGATGGCCATAGACTGGGACAGCTTCGATATTTCCGCCGATGAACAGGTACGTTTTATTCAACCCAATACCAATGCCGTCGCGCTAAACCGCATTGCGGATAATAAACAAAGCCTGATCCTCGGGCAGCTGGATGCCAATGGCCATCTGTTTCTGATTAATAGCCGAGGCATCGTCTTTGGTAAAAACGCCATTGTGAATGTGCAGGGCCTGGTCGCCTCCAGCCTAGACATCTCGGTAGATGATTTTATGGCCAATGATCATATAGAAGGCTACTCATTTGAAGCCGTTAATGGCATTCAGGGCATGGTCATCAACCGTGGTGCCATCAATGCGGCCGCCGGCGGTTCCGTCACACTTCTAGGCCAGGTCATCGTCAACGAGGGACAGATTAACGCTGAACTGGGCAGCATAGCGCTAGCCAGTGGCACTAAGGCTATCGTCAGCTTCGATGCCAACGGCAGCCTGGGTTTACAGGTCCCCGGAGAGTTGCTGGACAATACCCTGGGCAGCAAAGAGGCCATTCGCAACAGCGGTATCTTACGGGCCGAGGGTGGCCAGGTATTGATACAGGGCAATATTGCCGCCGATCTGTTCACCCATGCCATCAACAATACCGGCATCATAGAAGCCGACACATTGATGGAACGTGACGGAGTCATCGTGCTGTCTAGCAATAACGGGCTTATCGAGAATAGCGGAAAACTGCAGGCTCACGGCGGCAATATCACCTTGTTTGGCGAAGATATCGACATCACCGGCACACTAGATATCAGCGCCACTGTCGAGGCGGGTAGTATTCGGATTGAAGCCGATGATTTCGCCAGAATTCAGGGCCAGAGCCTTCTCGATGCCAGTTCAAGTGAGGATAGCGGTGGAAAGATTGAAATCTTTGCAGACCGGGTCGCACTGATAGATCAGGCTCGGATAAAAGCCACCGGGGCAACGGGCGGTGGAACCGTTTTATTGGGCGGAGATGTTCATGGTACCGGCGCACATACGGCACAGACCACTGTTGTCTCCCAGCAGACTCACATCGATGCCAGCGCCACCGATGAAGGCCATGGCGGCAAGGTGGTTGTGTGGGCCGACGGTTCCACCCACTTCACCGGTGATATCAAGGCCGATGCTGGATTAAATGCCGGTGATGGCGGTTTTGTTGAGGTCTCGGGCAAACAGACTCTGCACTTCAACGGCCAAGTCACAACCGCAGCCCCCAACGGAAAGCTGGGTTCATTGCTGCTGGATCCGGATACCATCACCATCATCAACGGTGGCTCGGCAGCCGATGACAGCGAGGTGGCCGACGGCAATATCACCAATGGCGGTGCATTCGATAACGATAACTTCACCATCAGCGAACAAGCCCTGGAGAATCTGGCGGCCGACACCAATATCCGCCTGGAAGCCAAAGAAAGCATTATCATACAATCGTTGACCGACGATGGCGTTTTGGACCTGAATCAAAATGGTTCCGTTGTTTTCTCCGTAGGAGACAGACTGACCCTGGATACCCTGGTTTTCTCCATGGATCAAAACGATACGATATTGATGAGTGGTGACGCCGACCTGTTAATAGAAATGAGATATGGCAGACCCTCTAACCCGTTGACGGTCACGCTGGGCAATATTGTTTCTCAAGGCAGCGGCAATATCACCATTAACGTTAACGATAATAACGCCAATGCCAATCAATTTATCTCCATCAATACCCGAAACATTAGCAATAATAGCGGCAATATCACCCTCTACGGTGAAGTTCAGCAAAACAGTGAAGGTGTCGCCATCGTCACCGGCGATCTCAATATCATCGGCAACGGCAATATCAACATCACCGCCGACGCCACTACCAACGGTGCCGTGGATCAAGCCACGATAGATACAGGCAACCTATCCATAGGCGGAAATGGCAATATCAATCTGCTGGCCCATGTCGATTCCCCTTCAGATCCAGGGCCCAGCTGGATCAATACCAAGGCAGTCTCCATAGCAGGCGATGGTTCCGTCGATTTGAACTCCATCAGCGATGGCCAAACCTCTGGTGATAACAGTGCCGTCTGGGTGGATGGTGATATCGATCTCGGGGGAACGGGTAATGTCAGCCTGAAAAGCAGCTCCGTCCGTGGCACCGGCAATACCAAGAATTCTCATATCACCGTAGGCAACATCCGTCTGCAGCAAGGGGACATACTGCTGGAAACACGCAGCGAAGATAGTACTGGCGATGCCCGCATCACACTTAATGGATCAACGTATAGTACCGCAGGTTTTGGCACTGCCGCAGGCCAGGGTAAGATCACGATTCAAGACCGGGATTCCGGCAGCACACCATTGTTGATATTCAATAATAACAGCAACATAGATACCACCGATGGCGGTAATAGCACAGGTTCTACCATCGATATCGATGCCAATTTTCGTATAGAAGGCAATAACAGCAATCTGGCTCTCTATTATATAGGTGCTGCACCCAGGCCGCTAAATACCAGCGATACCAATGGCGGCTCTTTTTTTAACAGCGTTACTCACAACGACTATAACAATAGCGTCAATCTAGGTGATGATGTACTGAGTGCAGCCGATATCACATATGATGCAGCCACCTTATTACTGATGGCCAGCGGCAACAGTCAGCTTAACTTCTTTGCCAAAGATTCTGTCACTACCGGTAATGCCAGTCTTAGTGGCGTTGATATCAACATCAATGCCGATATCGATGACAATAATAGCGGCACGTTTATAGCCTTTACCGGCACTAACTTCGCTATTAACGATGGTAATTTAACTGTTCGGTCACAAGATATACAGCTAGACGGAGCGCTGACCACCACCACCGGTAATATCAATTTAATTGCCAATAACAATATCAACCTCACAGGCAGTGGCTCGGCCAATAGTAGCGCAGGTTTAATCACCTTTGACGCCATCAACGATATCATTCTCGCTAATAGCAGCTTTATCAACAGCACTGGCGGGGCCATCAATCTCAGTGCCAATAACGATCTGCTGTTGCAAGGTTCCTCTTTTATCAACTCCGCTGGCGGTAATATCGACCTCACCGCCGATGCTGATAACAGCAACGATGGTGGCGCCATTACCATGGCCGCAGCCACCAGCATCAACGCTGGGGCCGGCACACTCAATCTTGCCGCCTACAACAACATCACCCTCACAGGTCTGAGCACCAGTAATAACACCTCAACAGCCCTTCGAATCAGTAGTGAATCCGGCTCTTTACTGGATGGAGATGATGATGGCTCTCTGGATATTTCGGCAAGCAACGGCACGGTTATATTAAGTGCCATCAGTGCAGGCCAATCCATTGGCACACTGCTTAATCCATTAGAAATCAGTGCCAATAATATCGTCTTCAACAATAGCAACGGTGATACTGCCCTTAACGTGACCGGGGCCATAAATCTGGCAGCTTTGCTCAGTAGCGGCAATTTATTCATCAACAGCACAGGTGATATTACGACTAGCGGCAACATTAGCTCGGCCGGTATTACCCTCACTTCCGCCAACGATATCACCATCGGCAACACCCTCAATAGTGGTAGCGGGGCTATAGATTTGAATGCAATAAACAGCATCATATTGAATACCGACGGCCAACTAACATCCAGTAGCGGTGACATCAGCTTAAGCGCAACAAACTCGGCCATAGAACTTAAAGGCAATGCCCTTATCGACTCTAGCGATGGCGATATCACCTTAACCGCCAGCAACGCCAACATCGATATGCAAGCTGTAAGTGCCATCAATGCCGGCAACGGCATCATTAAGCTGATGGCACTAACGAATGTCATCATCGCCAACCTCACCGCCGATGGTAATATCGACACAGCCATCAGTATCATCAGCAATACTGGCTTGATTCAACATGCCACAGGCGCTACCGGCACCGACATTTCAGCCATCGCAGGTAATATCAACCTCAGTGCAGTTACTGGACTGGGTGCCAGTGGTGAACAATTATCTGTTGATACCAGCAACCTGATTGTCGCATTAACTGTAGCGACAGGTGATATTGCTCTGGCCAATAACGGCGGCAATATCAGCCTCAATAACCTAGTCACCAGCGGCGGCAATATTGACATCAATGCCAGCGGTGATATCAGCGTGAATAATTCAAGTAGCGGTATTCAAACCACACTGGCAGGCGCAACCATAGATATTAACAGCAGCGCAGGCCAATTGATCATTAACGATACCATCGACAGCAATAACGGGGATATTTCACTATTAGCCGGCAGCGACATTCTTATTAATAGTGACACTACGATCAGTTCCAGCGGCGGCCATATACAACTCACATCCTCAAATGGCGCCATCAGCATGGCAGACGATACTGCGGTTAACAGCGGCAATGGCAGCATAAACGTGCAAGCTTTAGATCACATCACCATCACCGGTCTGATCTCGGCCAATAGCAGTGATCAGGCCATCGTTATTCTCAGCAGCCTGGGATCCATTTTCGATGCCGACCCGGCATCGCAGCAGCCTCAAGATATCGATATCGATGCAGCCTTGGGTGGCGTTTTACTGACCACGCAGGCTCCCGAACAAAGCATTGGCACACAGGATAATGCACTGGAAATTACCGCCAGGCATTTAAGCGCCAACACAAATAATGGCAATATTAATATACACAGTGTTGGAGATATGCAAATAAACGACATCAACAGCGGCGGCGGCGATGTCACGCTATCGGCAGATGCAACACTCGATATCACATCATTAAACAACATCAACCATTTGCAAATAGACGCCGCGCAAACAATATTACGTAACGGAGTTGATGCTGGCTCCATCACTCAAGTTGGCAATATTGCCATCGAGGCTGATATCAGCACAGTTCAAGGTGATATTATTCTGGATAATGTCACGCTGAGCAATGGCAGCACATTAGATGCTGCAGCTAATATCATCATAGAATCACTGACGATAAACGATGCCAATAATGTTCAGCTCATCAACCGCAATGATGCCAATATTCAAATAGATGAGCTAAACAGCAACGCAGCTGCCGATATTCTTATCAGCAGCAGTGGCTCATTAACCTTGGGGAACAGCGCGATTGATGCCGCCACATTGACCGCACAAGTTGATAACAATGATAATGGTTTGGAAACCATGACGCTTGCTGATATCAGCGCCAAACGTGTCGTACTTTCAGGCTCTGCAACAGGAGATGATCATCTATTTTTAAATGGAGCTTTAAACAGCAAAGATATTAGCATCAACAACTTTGCTAATTTTTCCAAACCTACGATTGGCGACCTTCTTGATCTTAACCAGCAGATCAATGCCAGCATTCAAGAAATAAAATCCAATCAACAGGCCGGTGAAGAAGGCTATTTTGAAAGTGCATTACGCATCTCCTACCTCGATGAAAACTGCGCTAATGACGACAATCGCAACACCGCCAAGTGCCGAAAAAAGCAATCGATGATGGACTTCCTGGGCACCTTTCTCATCGACAATCAGATACCCGACTACTGATATGTTTTATCTAATAGAGCAAGGTAGGATGAAATGCTGATGGAAATTGTAAAAAACTCCGGTACTATACGGCCAGAAAAAATACCATCACAGCCATTATTACCCCAATGCAGATACAGGGAGAGGTATCCGTGTCATCTTTGATGTCGCTACGTAAAAGCTTCATATCCAGGCCTTTGATAGCCAGCGTGCTATTGATGCTCTTGTCTGTGCCCACACTTTTTGCCGAAGAACAGCATAGCCAGGCGAAGGCGTTATTCCTGTTTAATTTTGCCAACTTTGTACGCTGGCCCAAACAAGCTTTTACCCAAAACCACGATAAGCTAAAGATGTGCATCTTCGGCGATGCAAATTTAGGCAGTTTTCTCGATCAGGTTGACGGTACCCGCATTCGTGATAAACGCCTGCTGGTCATCAAAACCAATGTCCTGGATGATATTAAAAAAGGCTGCCATATCTTATTTGTCAGCCAAAACAAACAGGATCTACTACCCACTCTGTTTAATTCGGTGCAACATATCTATGTGCTGTCGGTCAGCGATGTCGAAGGTTTTGCCCGTAATGGCGGCGTTATCAGCATTGTACGCACCTTCGACAAACTCACCTTTGAAATTAACCTGGATGTTGCATTAAAAAATGGCCTGCTGATTAATTCCGATCTACTTAGTCTGGCTAGAATCATAGGCCGCGATGGCAAACCGGTAAAAAAAGAGAATTTAGGCCCGGAAGACACCCTTCTACGCCCACAAATGGCCAAATAACATTGGCTTAAAAAATCTGCGCCTAAGCAATACAAGCAAGGTATACTGCGCCATCAATATCGCCTACCGATTGGATGCTAAACTTTGAAGCCTATTGCCCTACTCATTTCTCCTGAAGCTAAAAGTGCCTACTTTAAAGACTATCTGGATGTTGCCAAGCAGGAATTAAAAACCGTTTTTGGTGATATTGATGTGGCATATAAATGTATAGGTTCCCTGGACTTCTTCCATATCAGCTGCGCCGAAGATGATCTGCAACGCCTGACTCGTCTCTCGTTTGTACAGGGTTTGTTTAGCGTTGAAAACGAAAAATATATACCATTGGATCTTTCAGGTGACTTCCCTCTGCATGCTGATTTTGTCTTTGGCAGTAAATACCGCGGCAAAACCAATGAACGTCTGACCCAGCTGCTGATCAATATTGGTCTCAGCTCCATAGATGCCACAGACAGCAGTAAAGTTAAACTATTAGATCCCATGTGTGGCCGTGCTACCACGCTACTTTGGGCCATGCGCTATGGCATCAAAGCCAAGGGCATTGAGCAAGATGCCCAAGCGCTGGCAGAGATACGCCAAAGTCTCAAAAAATGGACAAAATTACACCGCCAAAAACACCAGTTAAAAGAAGGTTTTACCGGCAAGGCCAATAAAAAAGATTTAGGTAAGTTTCTCGAATTTAACGCCGAAGGCAGCTCAATGAAAGTGATTGTGGGTGATGCCATCAACGCCAACGATATACTCAAAGGTGAACGCTTTGACTTAATCGTCAGCGACCTACCCTATGGTATACAACATTTCACCACCAGCAATACCCGCAATCCGCTGGCCGTTTTAAAAGAATGTCTGCCCCAGTGGAAAGCCAGCCTAAAACCCGGCGGCGCCATTGTGTTGGCATTTAATAGCTATATTCCAAAGCGCGCCGAACTGATTAGCGCTTTTGCAGAACAAGGTTTAGCCGCGCAAGACTTCAGCATTCCACATCGCATGAGTGAATCGATTGTACGTGATGTTGTGGTTTTTAAACTGCCATAACCCAACCGTATCAAGATTTCTTGGACGTTTTTACATACACCGCACTGAGCCGTGTTTTAAGTTCTGCACTTGAACACTGTGGACACTTCTCTTGATGTTTTTCATGTTGACTCATGGATTCAACAATAGAAAATCGATTACCACATTTTTCGCATTGAAATTGATAACTTGGCATCGTGCAACTCCTCAGAAACTGGTGATATCAGGCTGAACTTAAACCCTTATGATTTAGTGACTTTTTTGCATAAATTGACGTATTTTTTCAACGCCACTATTTGCACCTTTTTGCGCTAATAGTTTTTTGCTTAGCTGGATTTTCAGCGTATTATCATCGCCATCTAAAACGTCGCCTGCTTTTAATTCCCGCTCACCGGCAAAACTAAAATTAAAGGCCTGATTATGTTTAGCCTCTTCAAATTTTTCCAGCCGTTGCTCACCGTTAAATTCAGCCTTTAAGGTCCAGTCACTGACATAGATCTTTTCGCCATCAATACGGCTAACCACAATGCCTGCGGTTAACAGAGGTTGACTACCTACACAATCATCTTCAAAGCTACTCAACAGACCATGGTTTACCACACCGTAACTGCCTATTTCGGTATTCATATTCTCCCCCTCGTTTTAAACTACACCCTACTTAAGTGTAGCCGCCATTCATTGCAACCCATCCTATTAGCAAAAATAAAACCCTAATGCCGCACAGAGGAAGACGGAGTCTGATGCTGATGCACATGAGGCATCACTTTCGACATCATACGCTTTGGCACTGCCGCATAATGATCAAACTCCATACTGAACATCGCTCGTCCCTTGGTGATCGAACGTAGTGACGTTGCATAACCAAACATCTCCGATAAAGGCACAAAACCATGTATGGTTTGCGTGCCATCTAACATCAACTCTGTGCCATCAATTTCACAACGTTTGCTATTCAACTGGCCTAACACATCACCAAGATATTCGGCAGGGGTCACCACCTCGAGTTTACAGACCGGTTCCAATAACGTAGATCCGGCTTCGATAAAGGTATTTTTAAAGGCGATTACCGCGGCATTTTTAAACGCAAGCTCACTGGAATCGACATTATGGTAGGAACCATCCAGCAAGGTAAATTCAATATCGGTGATTTCCAGACCATGATGTACACCAAAACTGGCGGCCTCTTTTAAACCTTTTTTAACCGCTGGAATATATTCAGACGGAATGACACCGCCCTTGATTTTATTAATAAAATGCAAACCGCTGCCAGGTTCTGCCGGTTTTGCCGACATCACTACATGGCCATACTGCCCCCGCCCGCCAGATTGATGTATATAACGTCCCTCTACCGAATCCAACTCTCGCGCTAGCGTCTCCTTATAATTCACCTCGGGTTTGCCGGTACGAATCCCCAGCTGATGCTCCAGCTTGATTCTATCCACTAAAATTTCCAAATGTAGCTCGCCCATGCCCGAAAGAATCGTCTGGCCACTGTCTTTATCGGTATGCACTTTAAACGTTGGGTCTTCTTCGGCCAACTGGCTTAATGCCTTGGCGAGTTCATCTTTGTCTTTGTTATTTTCCGGCTCTATTGCGATGCTGATGACCGGTAGAGGGAATTGAATATTCTCTAATAAGATCGGATGATTGGGATCACACAGGGTATCGCCGGTGTATATGTCCTTCATCGAAAGAATCGCATCGATTTCACCGGCAGGCACTTTATCGATATCTTCTCGGTGATCGGCAAAGACTCTAACCAAGCGCCCTATTCTTTGTTTTTTTCCTCTACCGGCATTTAATACCGTAGCCGAATTTTTTAATTCGCCAGAGTACACTCGCACATAGGCGATACGCCCGGCATAAGGGTCAGAGACAATCTTAAACACCAATGCGGCCAGCGGTTGATCAGCCGTTAACAGGCGCTGTTCCGGCTGCTGAGTATCTGGGTTAATGCCTTTTACCGCTTCAATATCGACAGGCGAAGGCAGGTAATCGATGATCGCATCCAGCAATGGCTGCACCGCTGTATTGCGTAACGAGGCTCCAAACAACACAGGGAAGAGGCGGTTTTCCAGCGTCGCCTTGCGCAAGGCGCTCATCCATTGCGCCACCGTGATCTCATCATCAGCATCGTCCTCCAGGAAACGTTCCAATAACACATCATCGGTTTCAGCCAGGGTTTCCAATAAGGTTTCACGCGCCTGCTGAGCCGCTGATAAATAGGCATCTGGAATAGCCCCCGTCACGGGATCACTGCCACTGTCATCATGCCAGACCGTGGCCTGCATGGTTAATAAATCAATGATGCCTTTAAAATGTTGCTCTTCGCCCAAAGGCAGCTGTAATAACGCCAGCGGCGCATGTAAACGTTGGCGTATGCTTAACATCGCATGTTCGTAATTGGCCCCCACCCTATCCATTTTATTGATGAAACACAGGCGTGGCACCTTGTATTTATCGGCCTGACGCCACACGGTTTCACTCTGTGATTCCACCCCATGTACACCATCAAACACCACCACACCGCCATCTAATACCCGTAATGCCCGCTGCACCTCAGCGGTGAAGTCGATATGCCCGGGGGTATCAATAATATTAATCTGATGGTCCTTCCAGCAAGCTGTAATCGCGGCGGATACAATCGTGATGCCCCGCTCTCTTTCCTGTTCCATCCAATCGGTGGTGGTGGTGCCATCATCCACAGAGCCAATTTTATGGGTGATGCCGGTATAAAATAATATGCGTTCGGTGGTGGTGGTTTTGCCGGCATCAATATGGGCGATGATACCGATATTACGAATTTTTTCTGGCGGGAAATGGGTGCTTTGCATAACAGTGCCTCAATTGCATTAAGCATAGTAAAGTTGGGGCAATGTGATGGCGTTGTTAAAGAGTATTATCAACTAAAAACAGACATTTTAAATGACTCGTAACCATATACAGAAACTGGTGATTGGTGTCGGCTAGCCTAAACTTAGAGATAGCCCCTTAAGCTTTTGGAGACCCATCCATGCCCGACATCAACCATTCCCTTTACGCCGATTTCCCTCACCAATATGATGTTATCAATCAACTTAAACTCGAAAATGCCGATTTTTCCCAGCTAGCCGCAAAATACCACAAGATTGATCACCATGTTCGAGGCCTACAGATGCGTAATATTCCTGTTAGCGACCAGTTTTTTAGCAGCATGAAGATTCAACGTTCACAGTTAAAAGACCAACTCTACACCATGATACAAAAACACTAAAAACCCCGTTAAAAACTCTCCTATAACAAATGGGGAGTTTTTGCCCCCCACCTCTGAAAGATTACACCTCCCAGCTATCGTTTATCGGCAGATTCTTATGCTAAGGGATTAACAGCGCAGCTCTACTGCGGTAAACTACCCGCCTTTATTTTATATCCATTGTCGCTTCATACCTGAGGCACAAGCACAGCTCATAAGCCAAAAACTATGCAAGAACAATATACGCCAGCTGATATCGAAAAAGCCGTTCAAGCGCATTGGGTTAAAAACCGTGCCTTTAATGTGACCGAAGACCCTAGCAAAGAGAAATTTTACTGCCTGGCGATGTTCCCCTATCCCAGCGGCAAGCTACATATGGGCCATGTGCGTAACTACACAATTCCGGATGTTATCGCCCGCTACCAACGTATGTTAGGTAAAAACGTGATGCAGCCTATGGGTTGGGATGCGTTTGGTTTACCTGCTGAAAACGCCGCATTAAAAAACAATGTTGCCCCTGCTGGCTGGACTTACGAGAATATCGAATATATGAAAGGCCAGTTAAACGCGCTGGGGTTTGCTTATGACTGGGACAGAGAACTGACCACCTGTAAACCGGATTATTATCGCTGGGAACAATGGTTTTTCACCGAGCTTTACAAAAAAGGCATGGTTTACAAAAAAATGGCCACGGTTAACTGGGACCCGGTAGATCACACCGTTTTAGCCAACGAACAGGTCATCGATGGCCGCGGCTGGCGCTCCGGTGCACTCATTGAACGTAAAGAAATTCCACAGTGGTTTATCAAGATCACCGATTATGCCGAAGAGCTATTAAATGATTTAGATCAGTTGGATGAATGGCCTGAAAAAGTCAAAACCATGCAGCGAAACTGGATTGGTCGCTCTGAAGGTTTGGAACTGACTTTTTCTATGAACGGCGAAGAAGACTTAAGCGTATTCACCACCCGCCCGGATACCTTGATGGGGGTCTCTTATGTTGCAGTTGCCGCCCAACATCCTCTGGCGCTAAAAGCGGCGAAAACGAATGCCGACTTACAAGCCTTTATCGATAAACAGAAAAACATCAAAGTGGCCGAAGCCGATATGGCGACCATGGAAAAAGAAGGCATGGATACCGGTTTCAAAGCCATTCATCCAGTAACAGGAAAAGAAGTGCCGGTATGGACTGCCAACTTTGTTTTGATGAATTACGGCTCAGGCGCGGTGATGTCAGTACCCGGACATGATGAACGTGATTGGGAATTTGCCAAAAAATACAATCTGCCTATCAATCAGGTGATCACCTCCACCGATGGCAAAGCTGAGATTAATGTAGAAGAAGCGGCTTATACCGAAAAAGGTATCTTAGTAAACTCTGGTGAATTTAATGGTTTAAGCTGCGACGATGCATTAGCTGCTATCGATGAAAAATTAGCCCAGAAGTCCAATCGCAAGGTCAATTACCGCCTGCGTGACTGGGGTGTTTCACGCCAACGTTATTGGGGTACACCTATCCCGATGTTCAACCTACCCGAAGGCGGTGAAATTGCCGTACCTGCCGATAGACTGCCGGTGTTATTACCTGAAGACGTGGTCATGGATGGCGTGAACTCACCGATAAAATCGGATTTGGAATGGGCCAAAACCACCCATGAAGGCAAGGATGTACTGAGAGAAACCGATACCTTTGATACCTTTATGGAATCATCCTGGTATTACGCCAGGTTCTGTAGCCCAGAATATAACGAAGGCATGATAGACCCCGCCAAAGCCAATTACTGGTTACCGGTTGATCAATATGTCGGTGGTATCGAACACGCAATATTGCATCTTTTATATTCACGCTTTTTCCATAAATTAATGCGTGATATGGGTTTGCTGGATTCCGACGAACCCATTAAACGCTTATTGTGCCAGGGCATGGTAATTGCGGAAACCTATTACAGAGAGTTGGATAACGGCACAAAAGACTATTACAACCCCAATGAATTAGAGCTGACTAAAAATGACAAGGGCGCTATCGCCTCGGCCATTTTAAAAGCCGATGGTAAACCGGTTGTTGTGGGTGCCATCGAAAAAATGTCTAAATCGAAAAATAATGGTGCCGATCCACAAGATATGATCGATCAGTTTGGGGCCGATACCGTACGCTTATTTATGATGTTTGCCGCACCCCCAGAGCAATCGTTAGAATGGAATGATTCGGCCGTCGAAGGCGCAAACCGCTTCCTGAAACGTTTCTGGAAATTATCTTATAACAATATTCAGCTTAGCGATGTGCCCGATCTGGACCCTGCTGCATTAAATAAAGATCAGCAAGCCTTACGTCGCAAGACTCATGAAACTATCGCCAAGGTCACAGAGGCATATGGCAAACGTTATGCTTATAATACGGCTATTGCAGCGGTTATGGAATTAACCAATGATGTCGCCAAGCTTAAAGACAAAACCGGACAATCCGCTGCTGTTGAACGTGAAGCCTTAGAAGCTGCGGTATTGGTATTAGCACCGATTGCGCCGCATATTTGTCATGAGTTATGGCATGCCTTTGGTCATGAAAACGATGTTATCGATCAAGCTTGGCCTGAAGTCGATGAAGCAGCCCTGGTTAAGTCGTCAGTTGAAGTGGTCATTCAAGTTAATGGTAAACTTCGTGGTAAAGTCGAAGTGGCTATTGATAGCACCCAGGAAGCCATGCTTGAATTAGCCAACAATATGGAGAATGTTAACAAATTTACCGACGGGAAAACCGTGCGTAAAGTTATTTGGGTGCCTAATAAGCTGCTGAATATTGTTGCCAATTAAGCTGACTCTTAACCAGAAAGGCCTTTTATGACACAAGCCACAGCCCTGAAAAATTATATTCTGCTATCACTGCTTTGTGCGGTGATAACAGGCTGTGGTTTTCAGCTAAAAGGCGCAAACACTATCGAAGGTGCTTTGAGCCAGGTTTCTATCACCGGCAAAGACAGCTATGGTGATACCGGCATTGCGGTTAAGCAAGCGGCAGAAAGAAATGCCATGGAGCTTAATGCTCAAGCACCATGGACCATAGATCTGCGCAGCGAACGTATTAGCGAACGACGTTTAACCTCCACTCAATCGGTAAGCCAGGATGAATTTATGCTGGCCCTGGAAGTGACTTTTTTCCTGCATCACCGCGATGCAGAAAACGATATGACCTACGGGCCCATTAGAGTGAAAAGGGAAACCATTTTCCAGGGTGATGAAACCCAGGCGGCCTCTAAAGATAATGAGAAACAATTATTGTTTTCCGAATTACGCCAACAAATAGCTACCCAAGTTTTACGTCAAACTCAAATTATCTCCAACAACCCGCCAGACTGTAATTGCGAACATGAAACTGAAAAGCCAACAGCTAGCGAGTAGCCTGCAAAAAGGCCTCGCGCCTATTTATCTGATTTCCGGCGATGAATCGTTGCTGGTGCAAGAAAGTTGCGACCTGATCAGAGCCCAGTGCCGCCAACAAGGCTTTAGCGAACGCGAAGTTTTCCATGTTGAAGGCCAATTCAAATGGGATGACGTGCTTTTATCCGCTAACAGCCTTTCTCTATTTGCCGATAAAAAGCTGATCGAAATTCGTTTTAGAAATGCCAAACTGGGTAAAGACGGTTCAGAAGCCATCACTCAATATTTACAATCACCCAGCCCCGATGCCATTTTATTATTGGTATTACCTAAGCTCGATGGCGCCAGCACCCGCAGCAAATGGTATAAAAGCGTAGAAAAAGAGGGTGTTACCGTGCCCATCTGGCCAATTGAACGCAGCGCGTTACCACGCTGGATTCAACAACGCCTGCAGGAACAGAACCTGAAAGCCTCCGATGAGGCGGTAGAATTTCTTGCCGATAATGTTGAAGGCAATTTATTAGCGGCCAAACAGGAAATAGAAAAGCTGCGTTTATTAACCAATGATAACGTCATCGACCTGACTATGATGATGTCTTTGATCAGTAATTCCAGCCGCTATACGGTATTTAATCTGGTGGATAAATGCCTGTCGGGCAATCCTCAGGCGGCGATGCGCACGCTGCAAGGTTTAAAATCTGAAGGCATAGAAACCACGTTAATTCTTTGGTCCTTAACCCGAGAAATCCGCACCTTACATCGTATTCAATTTGCCCAACAACAGGGCCTGCCGCTAGGACAAGTGATGCGTAATGAACGTGTCTTTGAATCACGCCAACGCCTGTTTCAACAAGCGCTTTCACGGTTGCCGTTACGCAAATTAGAAACCTTATTGCGCCGCGCCCGTAGCATAGACCAATCGATAAAAGGCATTAAATCTGAATCTCCGTGGATGCAGTTAGAACAACTCACCTTGCATATGTGCCATTAGAGCGTTCAATTTCCCCTTTATAGCAAACCGTTTTCATGGGATCGCGAAGCCAGCCCATGAAAACTATTAAAGACTTAGATCTTCGAAGCTAATGGTATATTCCGTAGCCAAACCGACCCCATCCGGTGATTGTGAACAATGGGCATCAAGATCTTCATCACAGGTGGTGGTACGTACCTTGATAAAATAGGTAGCCGTAGAAGCTGCCTGCCAGACAATTTCAGAATTAGCATTAACGGGTGTGCCCTTATCCAAATCTACAGTCTTTGCATCCCCCGTCCATTCCTGTTCATCTTCATCAAAGACATAGCGATTGCCGATATTATCGTGGAATAACAGGATAGCTTCAGCATTTTCATCATACAAAATCAATTGTGTATCGGCTTCTGCAGCTTTAGGCACGACATCGGCAGGAATAAGAGCCTGGGCAACATCCACCACTCTATGCACAGACTGCACGGAGGCAATGTTTGCAGTGGTAATGCGATAACTGTGATCTTTGATGGCATCAAATTTAATCCAGTCGGCATTATCGAAGCAGAAGTTATGTAATTGCACATCGCCGGAGACAATCAATGTGGCATCCGTAGCGTTATCATCCGTCTCAAAAGCATCATCAATACACACATCATTGGGTACGGCTGTGGTGTTAGTCACCGCCACTTGGTATTTAACTAAATCATCAATCTCTATCAAGGTCTGATTAAAGAGCAGGGTATTATCATTCTCGTTAGATTCTTCAATCACCGTATGCTCAGGGAATAAATATTCAATCAGATCATTTAAGCGCGGGAAGTCATACCAATCTAACTCATCAACATAATCGACGATGGCGGCCGCGTAATAAGTCCCTGTTGGGATATTATTTTTCACCGATAGCTGATGGTTGTACTGGTAACTTTGTAATGCCGCTAATGAATCAATGCGATACTCGGCATTAGGGAAGGCATCACCCACAAATATCGAGGTATCACCAATAAAAATATCATCCACCGTCACGTTTTTATCGGTGGATAAATAATAACCTACATTGATGCGTCCATCTCCGCTCAATAATTTCCCACCTATGTTTTGTATGGTCGCCGATATGGTTACGGTATCCCCAGCAACACCCAGCGTGACAATTTGATCGGTGCGATCTTGATCGGTTAAAAACAGCAGATCATTATCGATGATAATCTCATTATTAATCGCAAAGGCATCAACCACTAAATTCACCATCTGTGCCGCATTCTCGCTGGTATTGAAGCTGATACGGTATTCTGAATTTAGCCCCACGCCATCGGCAGATGTATCACAGTTATTGTCCAAGTCTTCATCACAGCTCGCCGTTCTAACTTTGATAAAATAGGTGCCGCTGGTTTGTGCTTCCCAAACGATTTCAGCACTTGCTCCTGAACCAGAAGCTAAATCGGTTGTTGCTCCATTGCCAATATTATCATGGAATAACAGAAGCGATGTGGCATCAGTATCGTAAAGAATTAATTGCGGATCGGCCTCGATGCCTGCAACCTGAGCCGTGAATTTATAAATAATCCCTGCAACAGCATCAAACTTCAACCAGTCAGAATTATCAAAACAGAAATTATGGGATTGCATATCACCATCACTGATTAATGTGGCCTCAACACTGGAATCGTCACTCTCAAAGCCATCATCGACACAAACACTATTATCCACAGTCACTAACGGACTGCTGATAACTCTAACATTGTCAGTTTCAATCGATTCATCGACGGTACAAAAGACCGGAAAAGCATATTCAAAGGTATCGATCGCTCTTGGGAAAACATACCATTCGTAAACATCGATATAATCCACAATGGCACCTGCATAATAAGTACCGCTGGGAATATTACCTTTGACCGCTAGCTGATGCACATATTGATAATTTTGCATGGGGCTTAATGATGAAAAGCCAAAACCAATATCGCCTTGAGAAAAAGCATCACCAACAATAATGCTGGTATCACCGATATAAATATCATCAACGGTAATGGTTGAATCGGTGGATAAATAATAACCCACATTCAGCATGCAACTACCCTCCAACGGGCTGGAGCCGATATTTTGAATGATCGCGGAAATGGTCTCTAACTTGCCTGGTGTAACTTCATCATCGATAGCAAACGAACTAACCACCAAATTAGGTTTTTGAGAAATGGTGCTGACATTTAAACTAAGACGATAATCCGTATCCAGCCCCGCACTGGATACATTTCTTACCTTGATAAAATAAGTACCGCTAAACTGCGCCTCCCAAACAATTTCTGAGCTGGGGTGGGTACCAATATCGTCATTAAATAAAAGCGCGGTAGAGGCATCCCTGTCATACAAAAATAATTGGGTATTGCTGTTAATACCCGACACTTGTGCGGAAATTTTATAAACCTGTCCAGCTACCGCATCAAACTTCAACCAGTCTGCATTATCAAAGCAAAAGTTATGCAACTGAGTGTCACTTACATTAATCACGGTAGCATCTGTACTAACATCATCACCATTACCAGCTTCAAAACTGTCATCATCACAAGGAGAGTTAGCCACCGTGACTTGATACGCGCCTAACACTCGAATATTATCCGACTCATCCGACTCATCCACCACTACATATGGGGAAGGGAAAGTATATTCAACCGTATCGGTAGCTCTGGGAAAGTCCAACCAGCCTTGCACATCCAAATCATCCACAAAAGCGGCCACATAATAGCTGCCCGCTGGAATATTCGCAGGGATTAGAAGTTGATGGTCATATTGGTAGTTTTGTTGGGGGCTGAGTGATTCAAATCCAAATTCAACATCTGATTGCGTAAAATAATCACTCACCAAAATAGATGTTTCACCGATAAAAATATCATCTACGGTAATCGTTTGATCCGTAGACAAATAATAACCTACACGTAGATACCCTTCTGCTTTTAAATCCCCATCACCCACATTTTGAATAATAGCCGAAAGTGTTTCCAATCCTCCAGGTGTTAACTCTGTATCCATAGCAAATGAATTAACGACCAAATTGGAAAGTTGTTCTGTAGAGACTACCTCCTCCTCTGAAGAGAGGCCCCCTTCCTCTGCAGCTTGATTGGGATCAAATACTTTTATGGTTAGATAGCTTATAAAAGCCCCTTCGTAAGTCTGTACGACAGCCCGTATTCTAACCTCCCTAGGCTCATCAAATTTTTTGATGACCTTGGGTGTGAGCCATGTTGTAACATCTGGGGGGAAAGTCCAGGTAATGCTGGTAATCAATACCTCACTTTCAGTATCAAATTCAATCGTTAAAAGATCATCACCAGGAATCTCACGTGCAGTGATACTGACTTCATATTCTTGGATTACATTATTTATGACTAAGGCAGGTTCGCTAGATACAATTTCAAAACTTAACTTCCCCGATGAAGAGCTGGTTGATTTGGCATCAATATAAACATCATCCTCGTCGGAACCGCAGGCGGATAATAGAAATAAAAGACATAGAGGAAATAAAATCTTGGCTAGATGACTCAGGTTAAACATGGACACACCTTAAATATCGTTAGGTTGCTCAATGTCTACTGTGATTTACTATCACTCATAACCGCAAGCTTATAGAAGCTTTTGAGTACAACTAGTTACAGTATTTCCTTCAACATATAATGCTAATCCCTGCAATACAGATTCTTACCAGTCATCACCATTATAAGATAATGGTGATTTGATCAATCAAATTCTAATAATGTGTAAGCGTTTCATAAATCGTTCTTGAATACAGCTCGCGGTTTCTATCCCTATTTTCATTGGCGGCCTTATAATACACGGGAGATAGGTCTATCGCCTTGGTGAAATTATTTTCTGCGAGTTCATGTTTACCCTCTAACATGCAAATATAGCCAACCGTATTATAAGCCGAGGCTTCATCATCAAACTTTGAAATTAGCAAGTTAACGGCTTTTTTATAGTGCCCTTTACGTACATAAATCAGGGATAGGTTACGCCAAGGTTCGGCATAGTCATTATCCAGATAGATGGCCTTATTGAAGTTCTCTTCGGCTTTTTTCAAATCATTCACCAGGTAAAATGAATAACCGACATTATTAAATACCATCGCTGAACGAGGATTAATCACCTTGGCTAATTTATAATACTGCTGCGCTTTTTTATGTTTTTTATCCATATCGGCAATCACCGCCATGCCGTTGTAGGCATATAAGGGTGATGATTTATCATAATAGGTTAACGCATATTCTTTCAACACATAGGAGCGAACCGCCTCAGTTTTTATATAAAAAACCGGTTTCATGATGGCCTCTTTTTCCTGTGCACTGATGGCATTATAGGCTTCTTCTTCTTTGCTTAACTTAGCAATATCACCCTTAGCCGCATCTCTGGCCGCCAGTTCCATTTCTTTTAAGCGTTCCTGCTCTGCCATTCGATCTTTAAGCCGCAGCTGATCCAGATCGATAGATTGCTTAAACATCTTCTGAGCAGAAATATATTTACGACGTTTCAGCAATATTTTACCGGTTCGCTCTATCGCAGAAATATATTCGCCATCCAGAGAGATCGCCTTTCTATAAGCCACTTCAGCTAATGAGAAATTTCTGCGTTTTTCATGCACCAGGCCAATCTTGAAATAAATGGTTTTATCATTTTCATCCAGGCGCAGCGCTCTTAAATAACCGAATAAGGCCACATCAAAATCACCATTAGCCAATGAGGCATCAGCCTTAATAATAAATTGCTTTTTATCATCATCTTCATCCTTTTTGAATTCTTCATCAACAAACAGCGCCGCATCATTACCTTCATAAAGAGGGTGCGCTTTTAACCAGGCCTTTTCCTCTTCACGCTCCTGCGTCGAAGAGCAGCCTGTTATGACCAGGATCCCCACCAACAGAGGACAAATTAATAATGACTTCATGTTATGCTTTATTGTTGCACTCATAATATCACCTCAAAATTATTGAAAAGCGTTCATGACTTTAATGATCGCAGGACCTACTGCAATCACAAAAAATGCAGGCCACATACAAAGTGTCAGCGGGAAGATCATTTTGGTCGCGACTTTAGCGGCCTCTTCTTCAGCTTTTTGCATGCGTTTATCTCTGAATTCATCAGAATAGATGCGTAACGTCTCGGCGATGCCGGTACCAAATTTTACCGATTGATTTAATAACGCCACCAGGCCTTTAATCTCATCCAGGCCGGTACGTAATGCCAATTCTCTTAATGCCGTGATCCTGTCTATGCCTATACGCATTTCCGCCACCACCAGATCTAACTCATCAGATAATTCTGGATGACTGATTTTTAAATCCACCGCAACCCGTTGAATGGTTGCATCCAAACCCAGCCCAGCTTCTACACACACAACAAAAAGATCTAACGCATCGGGAAAGCCATGTCGGATTTTTTTAATCCGCGCTTCGGCCAAACGTGATAACACCATATTGGGCAGCAATAAACCGGCAAACGCAAAAGCCGCGATAAACATCATCACTTTAATAGAAGTAAACTCGGGAAAAAACTTAACCAGTTGAAACGATAGCAGCGTTAAAATAATGCACAAAATAGTTTTGATGGCATAAAACATTCGCAGGCTACCTTCGCCCCGAAAACCTGCATGTATCAATCTTGCCTTGGCGGAATCACGTTCCTTCATATCTTTAGGTAAAACATATTTACCGATGCTTTCAACATATTTTAAAAAGCTAATATCAAAGAGTTTATCATCATGGTAATCGTCGTAATCGGCTTTTCCCGATGACGCGATTTTAGCCAACTGATAACGCATGGGGTTATACAGCGGCGTTAGCAAAAATATAATACTGCCCGCTGCCGCAAAAGCGGTTAACGCAACCAAGACCACAAACAGATATTGTAAAACGACTTCATCTTCAATATAAACCGATAATAAATGTAATAAATAGTCCATATCACACCTCTATACGAATAATTTTACGAATCCAAATAATGCCAAAGAACATGCCGATGGCAGAATACATAATTAATTTATGCCCCAACTCATCTTCGTAAAGCACCTTTAAATAATCGGGTGTGGTGAGCCAGATAATGATAAAAAGTACAAAGGGCACCAGGCATAATATCCACGCCGACATACGCCCCTCGGCAGACATGGTTTTAACTTTGCGATGAAATTTAAAACGCTGCCTGATGATATAACTGATTTTTTCCAGGATTTCGGCCAGGTTTCCGCCTGTTTCACGCTGTATCAACACCGAGGTAACAACGGCCATAACATTTACGCTGGGTACTCTGGCTAATAAACTCAGCAAAGCCCACTTCACATTATTACCGTAGTTAATATCGGCAAAGACCTGTTCAAACTCACCAGCAATCGGATCTTCCATTTCTTCCGCCACTAGGCTTAAGCTGGCATTAAACGGATGGCCTGCTTGCAGAGCACGCTTAACAACATCCAGAGCCTCAGGCAGCTGTTCTTCAAATTTATCCAGGCGCTTATCCCGGTCGCGGTAAATTTTCAAAAAAGGTACTGCGCCTGCAGCCAATGCGGCGATCAGCACCAGAACAATAAAATGCGTCAATATCCAGGCCACCACTGCAGCGCATATCGAAAAAACACATGCAATAGCCACCAGGCGATAGGCCGGAATATGATCACCCGATTGTGCTATGGCACGTTTTAACGGCATAAAAATGGCTAGTGATTCCAGATCTTTCTCCCATGGCGATAAATTTTCCAGCGCATCTTTTCTTAATCCCATCACCGCAGTGCCCTTCTGATCTGATTTGACTAACTCACTCACTCGAGCCTGAATACGCTTTTTCGCTTTGCGATTCTCACCAAATACCGGCATGGTTAAACCGGCCATCAATAAAAAGGTGGCCGAAAAAATCAAACCAATAAACAGCATCATTTCATTGCTCATCACATTCACCTGAATTTAGGAAGATCAAACATATCCGTGCTGATGTCGATGCCTCGTTGGCGTAATGCATCGAAGCAACCCGGCACAATACCCGTGGCGACAAAGCATCCCAAGACTCGTTTTTCATCCATACCGCGGCGTTCAAATTTAAAAATCTCTGACATCGTAATGATATCGCCTTCCATGCCATTGATCTCCTGAATGCTAACCACTTTACGCTGCCCATCTTCCAGGCGTTGTACCTGCACAACAATGTGAATCGCCGACGAGATTTGTTTACGTATGGTTTTAATCGGAAAATCGATGCCTGACATGGTCACTAGGCTTTCAACCCGGCCCAATGCATCTCTGGGGTTATTGGCATGAATCGTTGTTAACGAGCCGTCATGGCCGGTGTTCATCGCCTGTAACATATCGAAGGCCTCGCCACTTCTGACCTCACCAATAATGATGCGATCCGGGCGCATACGCAGCGCATTTTTAACCAGGTCACGTTGATTGATCTCCCCCTTGCCTTCGATATTGGCAAGCCGCGTTTCCAGCCGTAATACATGGGGTTGCTGCAGTTGTAATTCGGCCGAATCTTCAATCGTGATCACCCGTTCATCTTCAGGAATAAAACCCGACATAATATTCAGCAAAGTCGTTTTACCGGAGCCCGTACCCCCTGAAACCAGCACATTTAAACGCCCCTTTACCACCGCATGCAAAAACTTTGCCGCCGGTGCCGATATCGCCTGGTTTTTTACCAATTCATCGATAGATAATTTTTTTACCGTAAAACGCCGAATCGATAACGAAGAACCATCGATGGACAAAGGTGGAATCACCACGTTCACCCGCGATCCGTCTTTTAACCGGGCATCCACCATAGGTGAGGATTCATCGACTCTGCGCCCCACGGCGGATACAATTCTATCGATGATGCTGCGCAGATGATTTTCATCATCGAAACGGCAGTTTTCTTTTTGCAGCTTGCCATTTCTCTCCACATATACATCGTTATAACCATTAACCAGAATATCGGCAATGCTGGGGTCTGCCAGCAAAGGCTCCAATGGCCCCAACCCCATGACCTCATCTTCAATACGTAAAACAATTTTTTTACGTACCAGCGTACTGATAGGCAAAGATGATTCATCAATTAACTGCTGAGTGATCTGTCGAATTTGTAATCTGGCTTCATCTTCAGTGAGCGTATTGATACGTGCCAGATCTACCACCTCTAATAACTGGCTGTGAATATCATCCTTATAACGCGACTCACTTTCATTTAATTGCCGGTCCTGAATCATCGCCTGATGATCAACAAAGTCATCCACATCCGTATTCATCACCTGCGGATTTTCACTTTCTAACGACACATTACTGTCAATATTATTGTTCATAATTTATCTCATCAATATCAAAGTCATCTTAGCCAAAAAGTCGGTTAAACAAGCCTTTCTTCCTGCTTTCTTGCCCGTCGGGGTCGATGATCTGATTACTGATTTTATGCATGGATTTAATAATAGGTGAACGACTGGCCACATCGTAAAGTGGCACACCTTGATTCACGCTTTCACTAACAACTTTATAAGCATTTGGCAGCGTGGTAGATACGGGATGATTCAGTGTTTTTTGGATATCTTTCAAACTCAGATCATTATTTTTATCATAGCGATTCAACACCACAAGAATGCGTTCTTTATCGATACCTAAATCATTACGCAAAATATCTAATAATCTTTTAGCATCTCTTAAATGTGAAATACTTTGCTGCAACACCACTACAACCTTGTCAGAACTTTCTAATACCAGACAACTCAGCGCATCCAGATGTCTGGGCATATCCACCACAATATGTTCATATTTTTTGGCCATTAACTTCAGCAATACATCCATATGTTCACTATGAATATCTTCAGGCAAGATAAAATCGCCTGGTTTAATATCCAGCAAATCCAGGCCAGATTCATGTTTTAACATATAACCCTCTAAGGCGACTTCATCCAATTCAAAAGCATTTTGTAATGCTTCGATTAAACCGTATTTAGAGTCCATATTAAAATAATGACAGAGGCTGCCAAATTGAATATCCATATCAATTAACGCCACTTTCTTCTCATTCAGTTTGGCCATCATATGCGCTAACGTACACGAAAAGAGTGAAGCACCTGAGCCCCCTTTGGCATTGATAACCGATGTAATAGTCACATTTTTTTCATTGCAATTTTGATCATTCATCAGCTCGTTAATACTGGATTGTAATTCCAGCGAATCAAACGGTGGGCGTAAATAATCAATCGCTCCGGCTTTCATCGCCATACGCATTGCTGCCTGTTCATGACAATCGCTAACGATAATAATCGGGATGCGTTGCGAAACAGGATGCTCTATCAATGCGGTGAGCTCCGGCTGCCATCTTTCATCCAGCCAATAAATTAATAGATCCGGCTGCTGTTCGGCATCGCTATGTAGCAGAGGATCAAACTCACCAGCCTTTAATTGTTTGGTGGTAATATTAATGCCTGCGATACACTCCACGATGGATAGCAGCTGATCTAGAGATCGCCGATTGGTGCTGGGCAGCATCACGGTAAATCCTGCCGAGGCAGCGCTTTGCACAATAGCAGAGGGCACATCATCTTTTCTTATACTGAGATTATTTAACATGACACGTCTCCTGTTGCGGGGAATCCAGCGGGGGCTGGCGGGGCTACACCTAAACTCTCTGCTATTGCGATAGTGCTGAATGGCGGAGGGCTTAGAAGTTGTTGAAAAAAAGGAATTAACATCTGATATTGGAAATTGGGGCTGATGCTGGATCTAACAAAAGCAATATTGGTAAAATTGGCCACCGGATCACCGACATCACCACCCGTTTTATCCAGGTATTCGATCACGACATCTTCGGGATTTAAGCCAAAGACAATATTGCCGTAAAACACCGCGCCATCTTGAATATTTTTTATTTCATTGCCGTTACCTACCGGGCATACCGCGGCCATTCTTGCGCCTCGGCGTGTGACTTCATCCAGTGCATTCCAGGTAAATAACAAGCGAGCTATATCGATTACGCCAATCAACAACATAAAAAATAATGCGCTAACAATCGCCATCTCTACCGTTGTAACACCAGATTGTTTTTTGCCAGAACGTGCACTAAAAAAAATTAATTTTTTCATCAGTTAATCACCCGCATTACCACACTGCTGTTTAAAGGCAGGGCTATATTAATTGGATCACCTAAACCAAAAGTTGCAATGGAATCTGCAAAGATAGGCCGGTAGGTATAATTTATATCCACCTTAAAATAGAGATTTTCACCGGCAACCATATTCACGTCTATATCGTCTACGGTCATACCCACCACAATAGGCTCTGCGGAGGCCGCATTATTTATATCAACATGGCCATAAACAATCATCGCTTTGAGTGCGGCTACATTGTCGGCATCTCCTGCTATACCTTGATAATTTTTCTGGCTTAAGAATCTAGCTCCGTGCTCTAATTGCTTGGTTAAAGTGTTATAGGTATAAATCAGTCGGCCTAACTCGGCGGTTGCCATAAACAGTAATAAAAGAATCGGCAGCAAGATGGTCAGTTCCACTATTGCCAGACCTTTTTGACGGGAGGGTTTAAGAATCAACACGACGATGATCCTTATATAGAATGACTTTGGTAGGATCCGTGCCTACTTCTGGCACCTGTTTAAATGCACCTGGAACATGGCAGTCAGAAACAATCTGGGCAAATACCTGGGCTTCGTTACCTTTTTGTACCACTCGCTGGACAAAGAAAATACACGCAAAACCTTTAACCTGCATTGGGGTTGTACCGGCGTCTTCCCCATTACATTCCATAACAGGTACGGCCAACAAGCGTCTATGCCAGCTTTCAGGAGAGTCATTATCTAAAGGATCATCCGAATATTTGTTATCGTAAAATGTTTGATACTCTACATAGTGATACGTCAGTGTCGGGTCAATATTTGTTTCAGAATCCGGCGTATAAACCCCGCCGCCTTTAAATTCAATCTCACCTGCATCGTTCAACGCTAATGCAGGAATGGGTTCTCTGTCGTCATAATCGGGTGGGGTTGCGCCATTTAATTGATCAAAGCGTGCATTCAGACCTTTAACCACAGGCCCCACCGTATTTCCTGGTTTGGTATCCATTACTTGATCTACACTCATACAATTACCGTCATAACCATTTGCCAGCGCATCTCTTAAATCTTTCCCGCCTTGCAAACCAGGTAGGTTCAATAACCGAAAGTTGCCAGGCCCTATCGGGCTGCTATCACCGGCTGCATGTTTCAGCACAATCACACCATTATTTGGATAACCATAACTTGTACCATCAGCGTAAGGCTTGGGGGTATTTGCACAAATCATCATCGGTGCTAAATCACAAACATTGGATGTAATGCTAGGGCTGGGGCCTGAGACCGCCGATGCACTCACCGCTAGCTGAGTATCGGTGACAATATGCGCAAACCAGGAATCCATATTCATATTATCTAGGCTCACCCGAATAAAACGTGCGGGCGCTGCAGCTGAAGGGATAAAAGGAGTAAAAGGCACTAAGGTTTGTGAAAATTCGATCAACGGTGTGATTTGACCACTGGATAAAGCCGATTGAAAAATACCGTTACCCGACATCGCAGCACTATAAGCGATGACCTTTGTCACCGCCGCCTCTGCCCCTGCTACATCGTCATTATCGGTATAAACTCGGGCACCGGCTAAGGCTGCTGTATCGGCAATATTCTGCAGGCGGGTTTTGTTTAATAACATATGCCCGCCATCTAACGCCAGGCCAATGATGCCTAAAATCGCCACCATAGAGATCATGCCTATGGCTAAAATAACACCTTGCTGACGCTGCCTTGTGGCAGACTTAAATCGACGTTGCCTTTTCATAATATGCCCTACTTACTTACTACTGGGTGTAAAAATAAATCCCTGCCCTTTTTGAGATTTCCCTTCGGCCTTGGCCGGTGCCCGATAAGCCGCCATGGCACTTAAGGCTTTTTCAGCATCGAGTGCCGATGCAACACCTTCGGCCGGATTATCGATCACCTCTTTATGCGCCACCTGTAACGTCGTCATTTCATCAACAACCAGGCCCGGTGTCCAATTGGGTGTTTCTGCACAGTTGCATAACAGCAGTACAGCTACCACAGCCATACATCCTCTCACCATTAAATTTTTCATCGTCATCCCCTTGCAGGCTAAAACTGAATCATTCACTGCTTTCATGTCACCCTCCTATTCAATGCTGTGGCCAAAGGTGCCCTGCGTACCACCACCGGCATCAACAGCCACGGGAGAAGGTGCAAGTTCATCTTCCAAAGGCGTCTGTTCGTCCTCTTCTTCATCATCATCCACTGAACCATAGGGTCTGCCCAACAGATAAAAATCGAAATCACTGGGGGAGACAAACACATCGGTTGGCAAACTCGCTAATTGATTATTGATAGGCTCGGCCAGATAAGGTGTTACCAGAATCACTAACTCGGTTTCATTATGTTCGTAAGCCTGGCTTCTGAATAACACACCTAATAACGGGATATCACCTAGGCCTGGAAATTTAGTCACCACCGAACGCATATTGTCACTGATCAAACCGGCCAGCCCAATCGTTTGCCCGTCACCTAACTCTACAGTGGTGCTGGTACTGCGATTGGATAACGATGGAATCGCGAAATTAGAGGACCCCAAATCGATGATATTGACATCGGTTAACTCGGTAACACTGACATCCAGTTTCAAGTTGATCGCTCCACTATTGAGTACCACGGGTAAAAACTTCACTTTAACGCCGAATTCCTTATATTCGATGGTGATCTTGTCAAACCCCTGAGGCACCGGCACTGGAAATTCACCGCCAGATAAAAAACTCGCACTCTGGCCAGATAACGCCGTTAACGTAGGTTCGGCCAGAATTTTTGCGGTGCCGTTTTCTTTAGCCGCCTCCAATGCCATGGAAAAAAGCATATTGTCATCCACGTACCGCGCAAAAAGCCCCATTGAATCGACATGCAAACCATCGGATCCACCAATAGTGCCGCCCCCGTTTACCGCACCGGTAAGCCATTTACCATCGCTGTTAGCCGCAAAGAATTTCACGCCTAATTTTTTTGCCGTAGTTCTGGACATCTCGGCCACGGTCACTTTTATCATGACCTGCTGCGAGCCACCTACCGTTAGCAGGTTTATAACTTTTTGATTAATTTCCTCTGCATCGGAGTCACTATCCCCGCCACCTCCCTGAAGGTCTCTACCGGTTTTATCATGATCTTTTTCGGCCAGAGCCTGGGCTACAAAACTGCGGGCAATCTGCAACGCCTTATCGGCATTAGCCAAGCTGGATACCTCACCTTTTAACACCAGAGCGCCCTGTGAGTTGTAAACCTCCACCTTCTCTTGTGGGATTAATATCGCTAATTTTTTCTTTAAGGTGTTTAAGTCGTAATGCACCTCGATATCCAACGCCTTAATTAATTGATCATTTTTATCCCACATCAACACATTGGTGGTACCTAGCTGCTTACCTAATACATACAGCTGATTACCTTTTAAAATAACGATATCGGCAATGGTTGGATTACCCATAGATATCTTCTTGATTGGCCTTTTTAACTGTACTATTTGTGATTTATTCAGCGATACTGAAATAACATCCGCATGCCCACCCATTCCACTGATTTCGGCTACAACAGCAGCAGGCATTGTAAAACCTACTACTAACACAAGAATCAAGCGAAACATTTGCGACTGTATGCTGTTACATTTGTTTATAACTACGTTCACAAGCGTCCACCTCTTCAAGTTTTAAAGTTTAAAAATCAATTGTTCTTTTAACGGCTCACTACACCCACACTGGTTCCACGTATCACCGTGATGGTTGGTTTTGGTGGTGTTACTTTTTTCTTTCTTATTTTTTTAGGTTTAGCCTTAACAGCCATGACATATACATCGTTAGGGTTACGTAAGGAAAGCTGAATCGTGCCTTCGTTACGTGAGTTAACAACAATTTCAGCCTGCCTGGGGCTTACTTCAAGTGTTACCGCTCTTACAATAACCGGGTCGTTATCATTGGTTCTTGCGGTTTGATCAACCGCCAATATCTTAATCACCTCTAACACGGTTTTAGTGTATGTACGTTTATTCACTTTACGTGTGGCTAATATATCGACATGATTCCCCGGTAATAAAAATCCACCCACCCCAATCACATCATCCACACGTACGGTAATGGCTCGCATGTTTTCTTCAATCAATGATGCCAGGGCAGTACCTTCATCGTGTTCTGAAAATCGCCCTTCACGTAAAATATCTTCGGGTAAAATATCGGATTTGGCGATCATACCGATGACCAGGTCGGTGCTTTCATAAGTGCCTTCAGGCACATAATCCTTAGGAAACGAAATTAACTTAACATGCTGTTCTTCAACCTTGGTGCCCAGTGGAATATCAATAAGGGCAATAGCCACAAGCTGCTCCTCAACCTTAATTTCTTGAACGATGGGTGCATTACGTTTAATCACCCATTCATTTGCGACCCAGGCCGCACCACTTGCCATAACGCCGGCAATTAATATCAGCGATAAAGTTCTACCCTTGGCCATAATGTCACCACCTATTTTTATGTTGTTGAGTTATTAGTTATTTTCCATCATGCCCACAGTGCATGTTGACAAAATAATTATCCCAGGCCCATTGCATTAAACCGGTATCCAGCCTTCTTTCTTTATCCAGATAATCCATTTGTGCCACGGCGGTATTGATCAAATCGCGGGGCTGGCAAGCCGCTAAGTTTTTACCTTCGGCGGCATAAAGATCTTTCATTAAAAATCCAAAAACATGTTTATCAAAAGGCACATTCACCTTATCTAATTCCTGTAACCAGATGTCTCGATAATCATCAACATTCAAAAAATTGAATTTAATCTTAAAGCCGATACGGCGTAAAAAAGCTTCGTCGGCTAAATCTAAAGGATTGATATTGGATGAAAATACCAGCTGTAAATCGAAGGGCACTTTAAAATGTTGGCCAGATTTTAATGCCACATAATCAATCTGCTCTTCCATGGGTACTATCCAGCGATTAAAAATTTCCTTGGGGGATACGGCTTGGCGTCCCATATCATCAATAATAAACACACCACAATTGGCCTTGAGTTGTAAAGGTGCTTGATAAAGCCGGGTATCACTATCAAATGAGACATCCAGTTGATCTAAGGTTAACTCGCCACCCACCACCACAATCGGCCGGCTGCAGGCAACAAAACGTTGATCAAAACTGGCCTCATAACGCAGGCTAGGGCTTTGACTTTGATCTAGCTCTTCACTGGGCATATGGATTTGAGGATCATAAACCTGAATAATGGTATCGCCGGAAGCTATCGCATGGGGAATCAGACAATCATCACCATAGAGCTTGGTCATCTTGCCAATCGTATACGTTTTACCGGTACCGGCACCGCCATAAACAAAAATAGGCCGATGTGAATTAAACGCCGCCCCCAGTTGATCCAATAACAAATCAGGAATGATAAAACCTTCAAACAGCTCCAAAACAGCCTTTCTGCGCACTGAACATTGCTGAATAGAAAAGTGGTGAGTGATGTTAAAATAATCCGATAACTCAACCGGACAGACGCCGATATAACCACTTCGGCTCACCGCATCTTTGGCCTCAACATGGCCCTTATCTGTTAACCGATAGTGAATGTCATTGTCGGCCACCACACCTGTGCTAAGCATTAACAAGGCATCATCTTGTAATTGCTGTATCAATTCACGGATAATCGAACCGGAAAGCCCCATCGCTATCGAGAGTTCATTTACGGTGGCGACGGTTTTATCAAACAGATGTTTAAGTAATAATTCCCGCAGCAGCTGAGCAGACACTTTAGTGCTTTCTATCGTTAGCGGCACCGGTGCAATCGATTGATAAGGAGAGGGAGTGACAGGAACCACTGGAGAAGCAGAAGCACTGAAAACATCATCTTCAAGCGCATTATTTTTAATCAAATGTAATTCGGCGGGTTGTTCACTTTCCTGAACTTTATCACTCACAGTAGAATTAATAGGCTCTATCTCAATAGTGGTTTCTAATTCTTGACTTTCAGCGGTCACGGTAATTTGTTCTGCTGCACTGTCTTTAAACCAACTAGCCATTTTATTTTTTAAACTATGCTGCGCGGTCTGAGTTTCTTCGCCGATAGCCATTCTTGCATCACCTTAAATATTTTTAGGGTTTTCTTAATTAAAAAGCGCTATAAAAGTTCCGCTAACAATAGCCAAACTATAGGGAAATCGTTTTAGAGAGATGCTGGCATCTTCTGGATTGATATAAATCATCTGACGGGTACAAATAAAGGTTTTACTCATCAGGAAATAACGGCGTAACTGAGTGATGAGTTCACCGCCTACCGCCAACCACAACAGTGCAATAAAACCACCAGCGATCAAGGTGTAAAGAGAAGCAAACAAGGTTATTTTTATACCCAGTGTGCAACCGATAGCTGCCATCAGCTTCACATCACCTGCGCCCATGCATCCTTTAATATAGAAGGGAATAAAAATAAGAAGACCACATACAAGGCCCAAGCCACCATCTAACAGACCTTCAAAGCCCCAAAAAACAAGCTGACCTACAAGACCAAAAAAGGCGATAATAAAAACTAAAAAATTAGGAATTTTAAAACTAACAATATCGATAATAACAATGACAATTAGCATCAACACTAACAAAATCATTAAATCTGAATATTGAATTAAATACACAATCTATGCCTTTTTACGTTGATGAATGAAGGCGGCATAAACATGCCGCCAATAAAAATTATGGAGCTGATTGAACCGCTGTTGTTAAAGCATTAATCTCTGTATTTACCGCAGACCCTAAATTGGTAAATGCGGTTACCAGAGTTCCAGCTACTAACGCACCAGCTATAGCGTACTCAACAGTGGTTAAACCTTCTTCATCTTTCAGGAATGCCACAATGTTTTCTATGGTTGTATTCATCGAACTTCTCCAAACAGATTAATTACAAAAGTTAGTTTGATCGTATAAATATACTCACATGTCTAAAGTTAGAAGTTGCTCACATTTTTGGTTAGGACGATTTTGACGAAAACTAGCAGGAATTTTACAAAGCCAAATCAAAGACAATAACCTTGAATTTTCCTTATAAGCAGGCTCGAATGTAATGCCTTTTTATGCAGTGATATTCCAAGCATCTATATGCTTACAATCGATCTTTAGCACACTTATTTCACCTGCGATTGACAAGCTCTGATGCCTGCCTATTCTTTATAGTATCGCCGGGGAAAAGACTCTATGATCAATAAATTGAGTTCTTTGGAGGGACCCGAAGTACAGCCACCACTTATCACTGATCTTGATGGAAGCCGGGATGCTATTCTTGATGATCAACATAAAAGTAACCTGCTATGGATCCATATTCCAGATCTCCAATGCCCAAGTATCTCTTTAGCCGGATCTTTCCAACATTATTTTAATGTGCGCAGTGTAGACCCAGCCACGGTGAAGGCGTGCAGCATCACAACCAGTAATATCGATAGTCTATGTTTTGAGATTGATAAACCTACAGACCATGCCCTAGACATTATCACGCGCTTTGCGGCTAAATACCCCAACTTGCCGATTATTATTATTACGCTGGAACATTCTGAATCGCTGGCGATCTGGGCGATACGCCAGCATATTTTTGAATTTTTCTATAAACCTTTAGAACCGATTCATATAGAACGTATACAAGCCAATTTAAACAGCTTAAAACAGCATGATCGCCATATTCGCGCCGAAGATATAGAGCACAGCTTACATGCTGAGGACCCCTTGGGCTTAAACCAGGTTCACAGCAATGATTACAAATACAGCAAAGACAAACCAGTGCTGGATATGGCACTAAGCTATGTAATTAAAAATTATGCCGAAAAAATTTATGACAGTGATGTTGCCGAGCTTTGCCATATTACCAACTTTCAATTACGGCGAGTTTTTCATCGCCAGTTTAATATGACCTTTCAGGAATATGTGTGCAAATATCGCATTGAAACCGCCAAACAACTACTGAAACGCAGCCGGGTGTCGGTGTCCAGCGTGGCTTACCAGGTAGGATTCACTGATCCTTCCTATTTCACCCGCGTGTTTAAACAAAGCTGCCAGTTATCACCCAAGCAGTTTCAGGCCCAATTTCATGACCATTAGCCCCTAGACAAAAAACAGATAGATGCCCGCATACAGCAATAACAATAAAATCACCGTAATCAAACAACGCCGTCTGGCAGTTATACCTGTAATATTTAATAAGCTGGGGAAAAATAGAAAGTTAAAAGGATTAAACAAATTATCGATACAGAAAACAGCGACATCGGCTTTCCTGCCATGTTTAAGTAAAACCATAAAATAATACATAAAACGTAATATAAGTAACGGAAAGCAAGTATAGATCAGCATAGCCAATGTCAGTTTCAATCCAGTGGTATGCGCCTTTATTGTAAAGAAACTATCCCAGCTACCTGAAAACCAGATAAGTGCTAATAATGTGATCAAGGTTGATAACAACATAAAAAAAGCACTGTGCTGTAATAAACGTCGAGGATCTACCGTAATTTTTCGCATAAGCCCCAGTATTTAAATCAGTTTTAAACTCACTTATCTTAATAATGCTTTGATCAATATTCGGTTTTAAAGGCGGTCATCTTATTCATAGTATATCTCATAGCGCTTTCCTGTGAATCTTCAGCCTTATATGTTCGGGCCTGCTTTAATATCACAACACCCCAAATACAAATAAAAACAGTGATAAATTGAATAGCAAAACCGGGAGTATTTTCAGAACTTGTTATAAATAGTTGAAATTTACTTAAATAAGGGCCGAAAATTGCGAACAGATAAATTAAGGCCGTCAATAATAATATTTCGCCACCATCCAGACGATTAACTGCCGAGGTTTTAAAATGAGGCAGGATAATAAAAAAAGGAAGTAGCAATAAGGTTAAATCGTAGGAGAATAAATGCAAACCCAGTAGCATCGCAATTGCATAACTGCCTGCGATACTTAGATCCCATTCTCGACTGGCCGGTATCCACGTAACCTTGTTCCAATGAAATATAATATAGCCCAATGCTAAAATGGTGATAAAAACACATAAGTTATTGGCCGCATCCATAGAGAGACCATCCAGTAACAAATGTGAAAAACCATAAACACTGGTCACTCCCCAAGTAGGATAACCCGGCAATAAAATTAACTGAGGTAAAAACGCTTTAAATTCCCAGTATTGAATCATCTCATCGAAGAAAAATACATAAGAAATTACCGACCAACAAAGCAATGCCAGACAACCGCCTGCAAGAGCCCTATAACGACGTTGAATAATAAGCGGCAGTAATAAACACAATGCAATTTGGGGCTTAATAGCCAATAAACCTAAAACAAAACCCGCTCTAAAATCTTTTCCTTGGCGTAATAATACAAAAGATAAGCTCAATAATAGCAATAATATGCCTGTAGCCTGGCCATAAAAAAGCCACAAATAGCTTGGGAAAAAAGTCAGACTGCAATAGATACAAAAGAATATTTTTTTATAATTATTTTTAAAAAGTTCAGCCGCAATAAAATAGCAAGATAATATCAAGCAACATATGGCAGTAATCATCCAGATTAAAAAAGAGATCACATAATTATCGTAACTAAACAGTGCATACAGTAATGCTGAAAATGGTGGGCTTATAAATGAATTTAGAGCCAATGATTCATCCCCTATTGTTTGGCGCTGAAAACTCAACTGCCAGGCTAAATCATATAAATAAACATTCATTTCTTCATTAAAATACCTACCTGCAGTATAAAATGCCAAGAAGTCTGGTCCTAAAACATTGCCAAAACCATCCATTAAATTATTAAATTGTGACCAATTAAAAACCGTTAAAATAATAACCACAAAGAAAATAATTCTTGGATAAACACGAATTCTTTCATCCGTAATCACCTGATTAATATATTTTTTATATTGTTGGCGTAACTTTATTTTCATCATCTACTCTTATTTACAAGAGACAAGAACTCGTCGCAGGAATTTTTATATCTACAAACTGATTGATATTTTCCCAAGGAATAAACCAGCTAGCACTGTCTTGCGGCGTAAATTTTTTAGAATACATATAGGAGAAAGCTAAGGGATAGATATTAATTAAATTAAATGCATTTTTATGATGAAAATCCATAACCTTATTTAAGCTGGGAATATTACTGGCCATCGCCAATAGTGGAGAATATCTTTCTACCAAACAAGTTTCGCTAGATGAGTTTTGACTAAAATGCGCTCCTCCACCATGATCGCCATGTACAATAATAATATATTCACCGGATATTGATTTAATGATGTCTTGTAATTGCTGTATCAATAACTGATTCGTTTTTTTCAATTTATTAATATAGGCTATTTTATAGATTTTTATTAAATCGTCTTTTCCATCTGTAGCATGATCACCATCCAGAACAGTCATAAAATCTTTATATTCCGATGAAACACGTCCTGAAGCATCAAAAAAGAACGGGGGATGGGGAGTTAAGACATGCTGATATAGATAAAATGGTTCTTTAACTTCGGCATACTTTTTATGTGAAAATGCATTATTAAAAACAGCCAAATAATACTGCAATGAATTACTGGAAAAATATTTATATGCTATTTGCTTAAAGGCAGTGTTAATAAAAAAATAATAGGCAAAATCATAGTGATCAGCCTGTGTTGTTGCAGGCTTAATAGCTGTTACACCTTTGGAAGCCTTTAGGTATGGATAAGCCGTATCTACAAACAGGGATTGATAATTTAAATCATTGAATATTTTCTGTACAGGCCCATTGGTAACCACTTCACCCCAGAACTGCCTTTTTTCTTCTGCATCTTGAGGTAGTTGATCTTTGTCATGCCAATAACGACCTAAAAATATGGCGCTCATTGTTGCTAATGTTTGATTATAAGGGGATATGGCTTTATTAAAAGTGACAAAGCCCATCGATTCCAAGCCTTGATGAAATTGATCATTATTATAATTATATATACCTTTAAGGGCGTCTGATGATGTGTACCCATCTAATACGATATGAATAATTGAAGGCTGGTGCATAACCTGAAGAGATGCCAATTGATTAAAATCAGAGCGGATAAATAAAGGCGACTGATCAACTTCAGAATGAGGCCTATCTCTTATAGAAAAAACGGTTGTCAGAATCAGTAAGGCACAGATGCACAGTGAAAACAGATTAGAAAAAACATTTAACTCTTTAGGTATACTCACTTTAAAAATAAATATGACAGTAAATATCAATGACCATTGCCAAACTTTTAAAAACGGGCTGGCACTAAAACCTAAAATAATAATAAAAATCAATACTGCCGACTTATCCCAACTACCATAAATTTTCGAGAATAATAAAAATAATATGATGACGCCTAATTCAATCAGCACACAAGTAATAAGAAGATCACTAACTTCAAAAAATTGACTATTCTCTATGAAGAATTTAAAAGGGGCATAAAAAGCGAGTATCAGAGGGTAAAATGGCCATTGATGGATAGACCTCATTAGTTTTTAACTTGATAGGCGTAGATTGTTCTACAACTATCAGGAATCTTTGTCGACTTAAGTATTTCAGCCTTGGCGCTTAAATATTCAACAAAAAAATCTTCGTTATAATCTGGAAATATATCCTCCCTATTTTGCAATAAAATCTGCGCAGTTGGGTCTTCTTTAGCGACAAATTCAATGATTCCCGCCTTGGCGAAACTTAGCATCCAATCAATAATTTTATCCAGCGGGATATTCCTCCCTATGGCCAGGTGGTGAATGAAAGCCAGGGCAATGATGACATCTGCATTACCTCGTTCCAGCAGCCCTTTACGTTCGTTTTGCCCCCAGCCCTGTGAAGGGGAAGTATTAGCCGCATCAAAATACAAAGCCTGAAAGGGTAGTTTTTCAACCTCCGCTCGAGAATTGGCGAGATCAAGCGCGTTCTGATCAATATCAAACCCCACAACATAGTCGGCCCCATGCTTTAACGATAACGCAGAATAATCACCGACATTGCAGCCAAAGTCCCACAGCATTTTGGGCTTTTTAAGCTGGATAAACTCAGCAATAAACGTGCGTTTTACTTCTGTAGATTTAATATCATAGGTGTTTTCTATATGATAATTTTTCCAAACACTTGATTCGCCCATATCCTTAGGTGTTAATGCAGTAATCCACTTTCTAAGCCCCTGTAACATTTGTTTAAACGATGCAATAGGAAGCGGTTTCAGGGTGATTTTGGCTTTTTCTTTTACTTTCGATGAACTGCCATTAATAGATCCATCATTAATAACTTTCTGCTGAAGTTTCGCCTGCATAATCACATGAAAGAGCATATTCATCGAAAACAAGCTGGTTTTAGGTAAAACCTTATAAAATTCCAGAAGTGGTATTCCCTCCAGGTTTCCCCTATACCAACTATTATGCGGTATGCCCTTGATAGATCTTAATAATAACGGAAACAGAAATTGCTCACAGAATTGTCTATGGCCTAACCAATATTCTCCCTGCTGGTATTTCCGAATGGATAATAAATCGATAAATACAGGATTACTGCCGATAAACTGTACGTTATAAGCTGTTGCATCCGATAGATTGTACCCTTCTGACAATAGCTTTAAATGAAAGTCTAAATGAAATATTGCCGCTTTTTTTAGCGTATTAAATCCCCATTCATAAGGGTAAGAAATCAATGGAACTTTTTTATGCTGAACAATATAAATAGCGTTTTCACTCACACTAGCCGGTACGTCTTTGGAATTAACCTCATTGGTATCAACTAACCAGCCATCATCGATAAGATGATCAATATAGCCTGAGTCTCTTAACGCCTCATAATCATTCTGGGCAGATTGATTGATGGTTCTATAAATTCGGTTCGAAAATTCAAAAACATGCCCAGATGGATCTCTGAATGAACCCATATCTATAAGGCTGCTTGCACCACTCATTACTGTTCTTTCTCTTGATCTTCTACATTATGTTTATTACCTCCAAAAAACATTTTTATCTTTTGAAAATAAATTCCACAGGTAGCCATTGCAGCCGCCATGGATGCAATTAAACCTTGTAAAAGCAAGCTAGCAGTTCCCGGATCGATATAGGCATGTGCACCGGTAGAAAAAGATACAATTATTAAGAAAATAATACTTTTCATAGCAGGAACCTTATTAATAATGACTTAATTTCAGCTTACCCTGCTTTTATTTTTCTGAACCTTATGAAATTGTATTCAATAATGAAAAAAAATTATTTTTTTACATTGGTCAAAAAATTCCTTTGTATCTTTAAAGGTAGGAAAAATATTGTAAATGATCAATGTGGATAATATATGTCAACGCTAGAATGGTGATGACAGGCGTCCGTCTGAGAATTATTTTTTTGGCGTTTATATAGCATATATAATTAAACTGAAAATCAGGCTTTATAAAGGTACATAAGTGAATCGTTTTTTCATTAACAAGTTCACGCTGCCAGGAAAAATCATATTAAGAGGCTTCTATACTTTAAGAAAAATATCAGGCCCCCATACAGAAATAGAAAGCCCGAAAATATTTTCCTAGCACATATTCATAACTTCCTTTGAATGAAATAGATCAGGAAGGTACAAAATAAACAAACCGATGAAAATTAAATAAATATAAGTTTAGCTTTCTTGTGCCGCCTGCAACTCCAATTCTTCCGCCACTTCGGCATCAAATTGGCTCAACATACTGCTGACTTTGGTTTCCCACTCAGATTGCTGACTACCCAAGCCGGTATTTTGTTTTTTAAGCGCGGCAACTTCCTGTTTTAATTCGTCGTTTTCCATTTGTAACAGCTCAACGGTCTCCAGCGTCAGGATGATTTTTTCTTCAAGTAAGTCTAATAATTCCATAGAAGTTCTCAATGCTCAGCTAATCGTCAATAAAGCCTGAGATCATAATCATCTAACAAGATTCAAACAATCGATTAATAGACTATAAGTCGCAACAAGTGAGCTGTGTCATCAATCTGACATACCTGCGACATCACAGCGTCATAAACCGGGCATAAAATAGCCAGCATCATTAAGAGATGGGAGTTCAATATGATGCACACACGGTTTAATAACGCAGGCAAAGAGGCCGAACGGCTGGCCATTAAACAGCATATTCATGATTTTTTACAAAATGGCGGAAAAGTACAAACTGTGCAGGGACTGAATGAAAATCAACTTAAAAAAATCACCCAAACTTGGCACCATGAACCGGTGATGGAAATTGTTTTAATTTAAGTCGCCTGCGAAAAAACGTTTGCTCACTAGCAATAAGTTTAAGCAAAGCCTGCATGAGCCTTCTATACTTATTCGAACTTTCTTCACGAGCAGCGTTTATGAATTTACAGGGAAGGCAGCCCACAAATGGCAGTGGTGACTGGCGCGAGAAATTTCTCGCCAAAGTTGATGAACTGGAACACAGCGAAGAGCAGTCTCAACAACTGCAGAGTTTATTAAAAAGCGGATTAATACGCCTGTCTCTGGCCGCCGACGGCCTGGATTTAACCCTGGATAAGGAGCTGGATGAGCTGCGACATATGCTCAAAAGTGATACCAGCACCTTCAGGTTGCAGCAACATTTTGAACAGCTTAAACACAGCATTCTGGCTTTAGATACTAAAAAACAGCAGCGGGTGCAGCAATGTGTCACGGCGCTGCACAGCTTATCTTCTCAGTTACAGGCTATTTGTGCCAATAAGCCGCAATTAAAAGAGTTGGATTTTTTTATCCGCCAGCTTAAACAGCGTGCTCAGGATGAGATGCACTACAGCCAGCTTATCGATGATTTTTCTGCGTTGCAAAAACAGATCCTGCTGTCATTTAATCCACAAACATCGCAGGCTACACCCCACAAAGAAAGCCCGCAAAAATCTCGCAGCCTGTTTCAATCTTTATTTCATGCCAAACACAGCACCGAAAAAACAGCCTCAACAGAACCTACAGCTAAGCGTGACACTGACAATAAACCTGCACAGACCAGCTCTTTTGATTTAGATGAATTAATGGAAGAGGTTTTTGATGGCGACAAGCTGCAGCAACAGCAATTAGAGAGCCACAGCCACAACCCCGAGCCCTCACCTTTAGGTAAACCCAAAAGCTTTAATGATTCGGCGATTCGTTTTCAGCGGCAAAAATATCAGCAGGGTGAAAATGTCAGTTTCGAAAATATCGCCGAACATATCGCCAGTATTCTGAATGACTTGTTTCAGCAACTCGAAGCTCAAGGCCCGGCGCTGGATTATATTCATTCAGCCGAAGCACAGTTAAATCAGGGATTAAACTGCCTACGCTTGATTCCAACATTGGAAGATACCAGCCATGCGGTAATCAGCTGGCAGGGGCAGAGCCGCGAAGAGTTTAGCAACTATCTCAACAATCTGAATGACAGCCTGGAACTGATTCAAAAAAGCCTTTACCAGGCCGCACAGAGTAATAGCGAATCTACCACTAGCCTCGATAACACGTTCTCTCAACAAATCATCTTGATGCAAGAAGAAGTAGAAGCCGCCAGCGACCTACAAAGCCTAAAAGATGCGGTACAGGATAAAACCCAATTATTATTGGCCGGCATTAAACAATTTAAAACACAGAATATGCATAGCGAAAACTCGCTATGCTCACAACTCTCTACCCTGCAACAACGCATCACCGTGATGGAGCAGGAAGCACAGACTACGCAAGTGGAATTACAGCAGCAGCGCCAACAAGCATTAACCGATGCATTAACCCAGTTGCCCAATAGAGCCGCCTTTGACGAACGCCTGCAGCTGGAGCTCAACCGCTGGCAACGTTATCAAAGCCCACTCTGTGTACTGATAGCCGATATCGATTTATTTAAACGGGTGAATGATAGCTGGGGCCATCATGCTGGCGATAAAGTCCTGCAGGTTATCGCCAAACATATGCAACAACGCTTAAGGGAGACCGATTTTATCGCCCGCTTTGGGGGCGAAGAGTTTATTGTGTTGCTCACCGATACCACATTGGCTGATGGACAAAAAATCGCCGAGCAACTTAGAGAGACCGTGCATGGCTGCCCGTTTCACTTCAAGGACTCGCATGTAAAAATCACCATCTCGGCAGGTTTGGCAACGTTTCACCAAGACGATGATTTTAATCAGGTGTTTCAACGTGCCGATGAAGCACTTTATAAAGCAAAAAATGCCGGACGTAATCGGGTATGCACTGAGCTAGACTTACCGCAGGATGAAGAAAATAAAGAGGATAAAGAACTAAAGAACTAGGATTTACGGCCGATAACCTTAATAGGGATTCAGCATAGATGAGGTGTAGTCATGATCAATGGCACGTTAGCCAGCGGCCTGCAAGGTATGCAAACAGGCCTGCGACAAACCCAATCGGTGGCGCATAATGTCGCTAATCTGAATACTCATGATGGCCAAAATACGGTTAATTTACCTGAGGAAATGGTGAATCTGATGCAAGCCGATAATCAGATCGCCGCATCTGCGGCGGTCATTGCCACTGCAGATAAAGCATTAAGTACTCTGATTGAAAACATGAGCTAGGCATCAATTAACGCTTGAGTGCGGGTCTGATCATCAGATTTTTCATGTAACCAATGTTTAAAATTCTGTAAAAACATCACCGCTGTTTCTCTGCCCAATATATAGTCTTCATCCAGCGATTTTTCAGAACTGCCAATCATACGACTAGACAATGTATCCACAGGGGCCAGCTCGATGATAATCACCCCTTCAGGCGGTGCAGCGATCAAGCTCAGGGTTTCGTTATAGACTTTTTCATGATGATTCATCATATCAATCATCTCGTTATATTTTGGTTTTTTATCCCGCAGACTTTTTTCTACCCGTCCCCAAACCGATTCTGCCATTTTTCTGCGCCAGCCCCAGAGCTGATCTCCCCGCCCTTGGCTGGGGGCGGTACGAATCACCACGATAATATTGGCGGCCAAATCCAAGGCTTGCTGAATCGGTATCGGCGCGGTTAAACCACCATCAACCAGATGTGAATCCTCATCGTTATCCGGCTTATAAAAATACGGGATTGCCGAAGAAGATTTTAAATACCTCACCAAATTAGCGCTATTGGGGTTTAACGTTACCGACGTCAAACGGGTTTTATCCGAGGCGACAATCACAAAGTCTTGTTTCGCCAGTTTATCACTCAAGTCATACAGCGGCAGGCGAAACTCCCCCTGATTTAAATGCGCAAAATACCAATCTAAATTTAATCCGCCCTCACCGGCAAACGCCTGGCGAGGCTGAAAAAATTGATCGTGTGTTGTCAGCTCGGTAATCGCTTTTTTGGCAAAACCCGGCTGCTGCAATAAAAAAGAAGTCAAATTTTGTGCACCGGCGGAAGTGCCTACCAGCACATCGAAGGGGTTAAAATCTTGTTCGATAAAATAATCCAGCACCCCGGAGGTAAAAATACCTCGCTGACCGCCACCTTCGGCCACCAGCGCCACCTTAGGGTTTTTGGGTAATTCGCGCTGCGGACATTTCACCGTAACAACATCCCTATTCACAAAATAACTGCTAGACATACACTAAAACTCATTGCGGGCAATCACAATGTAGTATAGACACAGTTATAAGCCCTGTTAAGAGCAAAATTCATGCCCTATAACGTACATTTAAAAACTGGAAAATAAGCCCATCGGGCATATACTTTTTATCATATAAAGCACGGTTGAGTGCTTGCCTGTAGTTTTCTTATAGAGAGAAAGGTCATGGCCAGTAAAAAAAACCCCCTCTTTGCCAAAAAGAAAAAAAGTAACAAAGGTTCCAAAACCACTGCGGCCCCTAAGCCCCCACAAACCTATCTGGATAACTGGAAAATTCTTATCGTCGATGATGAACCCGAGGTTCACACCGTCACTAAAATGGTTTTGCAAGACTACCAGTTAATGGGCCGCGGCTTGGATCTCTACCATGCGTATTCTGCCGCCGAAGCCAGGGATATGTTAAAAAAAGAAAAAAACTATGCGCTGGCGCTGGTAGATGTGGTGATGGAAACCGATGAAGCCGGCTTACAGCTGGTTAAATATATCCGCGAAGAACTTAAAAACCATCATATCCGCCTGGTATTACGCACCGGACAACCGGGGTTTGCTCCCGAGAAAGATGTTATCCGTGACTATGATATCAACGACTATAAAGACAAAACCGAACTCACCGAAATTAAATTACATACCCTGATGTGCAGTGCGTTACGTTCATTTGAAGATATTAAACGCCTGGATCAAAATCGTATTGGCCTGGAGATGGTCATCAATGCCTCGGCCAATATTTTTGAATCCAGTTCCTTACAAACATTTACCTCGGCGGTTCTGATGCAGCTAATGGGGCTGATTGATTTAAGCAACAATGCAGTGATGGTTACTGTATCGGGATTTTCTGCCACCGAAGATAAAAATCAATTTGATATTCTCGCAGGTGTGGGTGACTTTGATAAATTTATAGGCAGTAAAAAAGAAGAGTTGCCCAGCCATGTATTAACCTTATTAGAACAGGCTGTCAGTGCACGTCGCAGCATCTATGAAACCGGCCAGCTGGTGCTGTATTCCGAGACATTACAAGGCAATCACCATCTGCTATTTCTGCAGCATTATCGGGAATTAAATAAACTGGATGAAAACCTGATTGAGCTGTTTTGCGCCAATGTCTCCATCGCCTATGAAAATCATATGCTCAGAGCCGAAATTGATGAAACCCAAAGGGAGATTGTCTGCATACTCAGCGAGGCGATTGAAAACCGCTCCAAAGAATCCGGCAATCATATCTATCGCGTCGCCGAGATGACCAGCATCCTGGCGCTGGCCTATGGTTATAGCGAAGAAGAAGCCGAACGTATCAAGGCCGCGGCCCCGTTACACGATGTTGGAAAAGTGGGCATTCCCGATGATGTATTACACAAACCCGGCAAGCTGGTTGGCAAAGAATGGGAGACCATGAAAACCCATGTGGATATGGGCTATGATTTACTTAAAAGCTCACGCCGCAAGATATTGGAATATGCAGCCATCATCGCCCATGAACATCATGAACGCTGGGATGGGGATGGTTATCCTCAGGGCTTGGTCGGCGATGAGATTCATATTTTAGGGCGCATAGTTTCCTTGGTGGATGTGTTTGATGCGTTGTCTAGCAAGCGCTGTTATAAAGATGCCTGGCCGATTGAAAAAGCTATCGATTTTATCAAACAAGGGGCTGGCACACAGTTTGACCCTGAAATGGTTGATCTCTTTTTGGCTAATCAGCAGCAATTACAGCAAGTGTGTGAGCGCTTTACTGATGCGCCGCATTAATGGTTTATCTTTATGTCACCCGCCGCTGATTCAAACGATAGTATAAAAATCCTGATTGCCGATGACAGCGATGCTGATCGCCTGATTCTACAAACCATTATCAAGGGCCAGGGCCATGAAGTGATCACCGCCGTGGATGGTATCGATGCAATTGAAAAGTTTACAAAGGAAAAACCTCAAATCGTATTGATGGATGCCTTAATGCCGAGAATGAATGGCTTTGAGGCCGTGCCCGAGATTAAAAAAATCGCCGGCAATGATATGGTACCGATTATATTTTTAACCTCATTAACCGATGCCGACTCCCTGGTGCAATGCCTGAATTCAGGCGGCGATGATTTTCTCTCCAAACCCTATAACCCGGTTATTCTTAAGGCAAAAATCAATGCATTTAACCGTATGCGCCTGAATCATCAACATCTGCAAAAAGCCCTGGAAGACCTGGAACAATCCCAATCCAAACTGGTGCAACGCGAAAAAATGGCCTCATTAGGTGAACTGGTCGCCGGTATCGCGCATGAAGTTAATACACCTATAGGCATAGGTGTTACTGCCATCAGCCATTTACAGGGTTTATTAAAAGATTTAAAAAACAGCTATGACCAAGGTGAATTAGAGGCCGAGGATTTGGAGAAATTTATCCAGCGGGCCGATGAAAGCGCCAATATTACCCAGGTAAATCTGGATAGATCCGCACGTTTAATCAAAAGTTTTAAACAGGTTGCGGTGGATCAATCCAGTGATAGTCTGCGTGACATTGCCCTGCAAGATCATATGCATGATATTTTGATGTCATTAAAAACGCAAATAAAAAAGTTTCACCATCACGTGCAAATCAATTGTGACCAAGAAATTCACTGTGTTTGTGATGCGGGTGCACTCACGCAGGTGATGACCAACCTGATCATGAACTCCATCATTCATGGCTTTGCACATATAGATGATGGCACGATTACCATTGATATCAGCCTGAAAGATAAAACCATTTATATTACCTACAATGACAATGGCGCGGGTATGGCGGCCGATTTATTAACAAAAATATTTGAACCTTTTTTCACTACAAGACGTGGTGATGGTGGTAGCGGCCTGGGCACCCATATTATTTATAACCAGGTCAGTCAGGCGCTACATGGGCATATTTCGGTTAAAAGTTCCCCTGGGAAAGGCATGACCTTCTCTATCGATTTTCCGGCCAAGTTTTCCAAAACCTAAACCTTTTTTATCAGGTAATAAAAAAGGCCTATTGTCTCCAATAGGCCTTTAATAAAGAGATGGCTATCAATTTAGATAACCTTGATATTCTCTGCTTTAATTTTCGCCGCCCACAGTTTAGGCCCCGTGTTATGTATGGATACACCACGGCTATCTACCGCCACGGTGACCGGCATATCAACAACATCAAACTCGTAGATCGCCTCCATGCCTAATTCTGGGAAGCCAACAACCTTGGCATCTTTAATCGCTTGCGAGACTAAGTATGCAGCACCACCTACAGCCATCAGATAAGCCGACTCAAATTCTTTGATTGCCTCTAATGCAATAGGACCACGTTCGGCTTTACCGATCATGCCCATCAAACCCGTTTGCTCCAACACTTGATGAGTAAACTTGTCCATGCGTGTCGCCGTCGTTGGGCCAGCAGGGCCAACGGCTTCATCACGCACTGGATCAACAGGGCCTACGTAATAAATAAAGCGGCCTTTTAAGCTTACCGGCAGCTCTTCACCGCGATCTAACATTTCCACAATCTTTTTATGTGCCGCATCACGGCCGGTTAACATCTTGCCGTTTAATAGCAATACATCACCGGGTTTCCACGATTTCACATCTTCTTTGGTGATTTCCTGGAAATTAATACGCTTAACACTGTCACCGGCTTCACGCGCAACTTCAGGCCAATCTTCTAATTTTGGGGGTTCTAACTTGGCAGGACCCGTGCCGTCTAATGTAAATTGGGTCCAGCGTGTAGCTGCACAGTTTGGAATCATCGCCACAGGTTTGTTAGCCGCATGGGTAGGGCAATCCATCACCTTAACATCTAACACAGTCGTTAAACCGCCAAGACCTTGCGCGCCAATGCCCATTTTATTGACTTTTTCATGCAACTCTAAACGTAATTCTTCAGAGCGGGTTTCAGCACCTTTTTCACGCAATTCATGAATATCCAAAGGTTGTAATAACGCTTTTTTGGCCATCGCCATGGCCTTATCCGCCGTACCGCCGATGCCTATACCTAAGATACCTGGTGGACACCAGCCGGCACCCATTTTAGGAATTTGTTCCAGCACCCAGTCAACCACAGAGTCAGAAGGGTTTAACATCGCAAACTTGGTTTTGGCTTCTGAACCGCCACCTTTGGCCGCCACATAAACTTCTAACTTATTACCTAATACCATTTCATAACTCACCATGGCAGGTGTGTTATCGCCGGTATTTTTACGTGCGCCATCGGGATCAGCCAAGATAGAGGCACGTAATTTATTATCCGGATCGTTATACGCTTTGCGTACGCCTTCGTTGATCATATCATCAACCGACATCGTCGCATCCCACTGAATATCCATGCCGATTTTCAAAAATACAGTGACGATACCGGTATCCTGACATATCGGTCTATGGCCTATGGCACACATACGCGAGTTAATCAGAATTTGCGCCAGCGCATCTTTAGCGGCCGGGTTCTGCTCTTTCTCATATGCTTCATTAACACCGTCAATAAAATCTTTTGGGTGGTAGTAGGAAATATACTGCAGGGCATCAGCAACACTGCTGATCAAATCATCCTGTTTTATGACTGTCATGGTTTACTCTCTCACTCAATGAAGGGTTAACGTTTGTTATTAAAGGGCCGGTTGCAGCGTACCTGCAGGCTGGGTGCTGACTGGTTTATGTTTCTCGGCAATGTCTTTTTCTAAGCGGGCAAAGTTTTTATTGGTCTGCTGTCTGAAAGCATTATTTGATTTTTGCCACTGGGTATTTTCTTGCACCTGCTGTTTCAGGTTTTTAGAGGCTTTTATTTGCGCCAATAATTGCGGTTTCAACTTCGCCAGTTCTTTTTCTTTGGCGCTAAAGACTTTGATATTTTTCGCAATCGAGGTATTTTCAGCTTTTAATTGACTGATATTTTTTTGTTGCTGAGTAAATTGAGTATCTAAATCTGCCAACGTCAATTTCTGAGTTTTTTGCGCTTTACCCAATGCGTTAATCTGTGAAGAATGGGCCGCAATTTCAGTTTGATTTCTGCGCCAGGCTGAAGCCCACAGCTTATCCATCTGGGTCGTCAGCTCCTTGGTATCTTTTTCGATTTTTTTCAAGCGTATCTGCATTACAACCGAAGACTGCGTCATACTTTCATCGGTAGAAGACAGGCTATTTTCCAGGCGGCTAATTCGCTGTAAGGCATCCAGTATATCATCTTGCTGTTTTCTGGATTCCTGCACCAAGGCATTATTCCAAAGCGATAATCCGATAATGCATAAAACCAATATCGCAACCGCAGGCCAAATAGCGGACAACGAACGTGGGGCTTTAATCGTTTTGATAGTATCTTTAGTGACACCTGCAGCGGAATTCACATCTAAATCGGCGGCTGATTCCACACGTTTATCTGCTTGCATCGCAGGCATTTTATCCATGTTTAATGGCGTATCACGCTCTGGCATAACGTTGACTCAAAATATGCAAATTTTAGGGGCTGCATTATACCTCTACCATGCGAGCTTGTCAGTCTCTGAGCGAAGCCAATAAATAACAGGCGAAAAAAAAGGCAACTACGTTACCTTTTAATAAGCATAAACGAGAAAACAGGATTTATCGCTTAAGACTCCGCAGGTTCGGCTTCGTCTAATAAAGTTTGTAATTCACCGGCTTCATGCATTTCACAGACGATATCACAACCACCCACTAACTCACCTTTAACCCACAGCTGCGGGAACGTAGGCCAGTTGGCATAAGCTGGCAGTTCGGAGCGAATATCAGGGTTCGATAAAATATCAACATACGCAAAACGTTTTCCACACGCCATCACGGCCTGCGAAGTACGCTGTGAAAAACCACACTGCGGCTGATTCGGCGAACCTTTCATATACAGTAAAACCGTATTGCTTTCGATTTGTTCTTTAATGGTATCTAGCGTAGACATGGGTTGACCTTTTCATTGCGAGCTTAAATCGGTGTAAACGTAAAGTGCTATACTACCTTAAAATACGCCTTTTATTCAAATATTTCCAATGCCTAAAATGGCTAAAACCCCTTTAAACACTAGGGTTTTAATATAATCAAGCCAACACAAATAAGCCGCGCTATTGATTCTAGGCAATATTTCACTTAGCATCGACAGCTTGAACAGGGTAAATAAAAAAGACATAGGCAGCTACTTAGCTGCCTATTTGTGTTTTAAGGAAAACAACATGTCTCAGACCAACAGCATTATGAACACCTACGGTAGCCCGACTATCGAATTCGACCATGGCGAGGGTGTGTGGCTGTTTGATCGAGACGGCAAAAAATACCTCGATGCATTAAGTGGTATCGGTGTCTGCGCTTTAGGCCACGCCCATCCGGCAGTGACAAAAGCGATCTGTGAACAAGCAGAAAAACTGGTGCATACCTCCAACCTGTATCATATCGGCACTCAGCAAAAACTGGCAGATAAGCTTACCGCTGTTTCGGGTATGGATAACGTTTTCTTTGCTAACTCAGGTGCCGAAGCCAATGAAGCTGCGATTAAAATGGCGCGTTTATACGGCAGCAATAAAGGCATAAACACACCTAAAATCATCGTATTTGAAACGGCATTCCACGGCAGAACCCTGGCAACACTAAGCGCTGGCGGTAATGAAAAGATTAAACAAGGTTTTGGCCCATTGCTTGAAGGTTTTGTACGTTGCCCGTATAACGATGTGGATGCGGTTAAGGCCTTAAGCGAAGATAAAGATATTGTCGCCATTTTAGTTGAACCGATTCAAGGCGAAGGGGGTTTAAATGTACCTGATGCCGACTATCTGACCCAATTAAGAGCCATTAGCGATGCCAACAACTGGTTATTGATGCTGGATGAAGTACAAACTGGCAATGGGCGCACCGGACAATATTTCGCCTATCAACATTTTGACTGGCTGCCCGATATTGTCACGACCGCCAAAGGTTTGGGTAATGGCATGCCGATTGGTGCTTGTTTAGCCCAAGGTAAAGCTGCCGAATTATTTCAACCCGGCCATCACGGTTCCACCTATGGTGGCAACCCGCTAGCCAGCGCCGCCGCATTAGCAACAGTAACCACACTTACCGATGCAGGTTTTGTTGATAATGCCGCAAAAATGGGCACGTATATACAGGATCAATTTAAACAGAAACTGGCCCAAAACGATAAAGTGGTCGACATCCGTGGCCTAGGTTTGATGATCGGTATAGAAATCGCTCAACCTTGTACCGAGCTGGTGCAAAAAGCGATGGATAGAGGTTTTCTGATTAACGTTGCCGCTGGCAAAGTAATACGTTTATTGCCACCTTTGATCATCGATCAAGATCAGGCAGACACATTGATTGCGGTTATTTGTGAATTGATTCAAGAGCTTGATTAATTCACCGCATAGACCTGCGTAGCCAAATAAATAAGAGTAAAAAGTATGGCCCTCAGACATTTTTTAACCCTAAACGATTGCAGCCCTGAAGAGCTAGATCAAATCATTCAGCGCGCCATTGAAATGAAAAAAGACCTGGCCGTTATTCGTGATGCCGAACCTTTTAAGCGCCATGTGCTGGGTATGATTTTTGAAAAGTCATCCACCCGCACCCGTGTATCCTTCGAAGCAGGCATTACCCAGCTCGGTGGCCACGGCATGTTTTTATCCTCCAGAGATACACAATTAGGGCGCGGCGAACCGATTGCAGATTCCGCCAAGGTATTATCGTCGATGTTAGATATCATCATGATTCGTACCTTCGGCCATGACCGTATTGAAGAGTTTGCCGAACATTCCAGCGTCCCGGTGATCAATGCGTTAACCGATGATTACCATCCCTGTCAACTACTGGCAGATATGCAAACCTATGTTGAATATAGAGGTTCTATCAAAGGCAAAACCGTGGCCTGGATTGGTGATGGTAATAATATGTGCCAATCATATATGTTGGCAGCCAAACAGTTTGGCTTTCATTTAAATATCGCCTGCCCGGAAGGTTTTGAACCCAAAGCCGATATCTTGGAGAGCTTAAAAGATCGCATCACTATTACACGATCTCCTAAAGAGGCGGTAAAAAATGCAGACTTAGTGGTCACGGATGTATGGGCCTCCATGGGCCAGGAAGAAGAACAAAAGCAGCGTGAAAAAGCCTTTGCCGGTTTTCAGGTAAATGAAGCATTAATGACGTATGCCAATGACGATGCTTTATTTATGCATTGCCTACCTGCACATAGAGGCGAAGAAATCTCAGAAAACATGCTGGAGCATGCCAGCTCAGTGGTTTGGCATGAAGCAGAAAACCGCCTGCATGCACAAAAAGCCCTGATGGAATTTCTGTTACTGGCCGCTAAATCTTAAATATCAGAGATTACCCAAACGTTTATGACCAGCCTGTTACACATTTCCGACCTGCATAGCGCCTATCAGAAACAATCTATTCTGCAAGGCCTTGACCTGCAATTACAGGCTGGGGAATTATGTGCATTATTGGGCCCCAGCGGCTGCGGCAAGACAACATTGCTGCGTTGTATTGCCGGATTCCAGCCCATTACTGCCGGAGATATTCGCCTTGCGGGTAAGAGTCTGCGCCCACAAGCCGCTGCCGAACGTGGCATAGGTTTTGTTTTTCAAGATTATGCCTTATTCCCACACCTCACCGTGAGCGAGAATATTTGTTACGGCCTGAATAAAAAATCAGCGACTGAAACCAAAAAACGCCTGCAAGAATTATTAAGCCTGATTGAACTGGAGCATTACGCGCAACGTTATCCACATGAATTATCCGGTGGACAACAGCAGCGTATCGCATTAGCCAGAGCCTTGGCACCTGAACCCAAGCTATTATTGCTCGATGAGCCCTTCTCAAATTTAGATACCGAGTTGCGTAAAAGCCTAAGCCTGTCGGTCAGAGATATCTTAAAAAAAGCCGGTCTTACCGCTATTTTAGTGACCCATGACCAATCTGAAGCATTCGCCTTTGGGGATAAGGTTGGCATACTCAACAATGGCCAACTGGAACAACTGGCGACACCTTTTACTCTTTATCACCAGCCGATCAGCCGCTTTGTGGCAGAGTTTATTGGCCAAGGACAATTAATTGACGCTACCGCGGCTGAGGATAATACAGGTGTATTAAGCACAGGCTTTGGCGATATCCCTCATCAACTCACACTCAGCACCGGTAAACATCGATTATTATCCCGCCCGGACGATTGGAAAATCGGCCCACAAGGTCTCCCTGTGACCATTATCGCCAAACAATTTATTGGTACGCAGACGCTATACCAAGTTGAAAATGCATCACAACAATCACTGTCACTTTCTGTACCCAGTCATTTAGATATTGAGCTTGGCCATCAAGTTAATATCAGTCCCGTATTCGACCATATCATTACCTTTCAAGATTAAATTTAAACTTTTCAGCATAGGGATTTAATCAGCCACAACCACTATATATAGATAAAATGCACTAATAAAACACTATATAGGCTATATTTACCGTTGCAAAAAACGGCCAAAAAAATATTTATTTAAAATATTTTTTCCTTTCTCATTCACAAACGTTATCAACCCCGCCCCTTATTCCAGAAAGCTCTATTAGTAAGTAAGTACTAACGCGAAGTTTTATCCACAGCTTACCCCCTACTTTGTCGCTTGCAGATTTCTCGAAACCGCTTTATCTTGTGTTTACGTTGTTAATTACCCCAACATGTTGTGGTCAGCAACACTTTTCCCCCTAGAGAATGTTAAGTCTGAGTAATAATAAAAGACGCTAGGAAGAAAAGTCGCAACGCATACAAATTTGACGAACTTTAGAGACGGACTCTCAACTCATGCAAGCAGACCTCGAAAAAAGACCGGTAAGCCCCGCAGCTGCAAAGCCAGCCAATGAGAATATACACACCACTGCTCCCGGGCAGATTCGTGTCATCAAACGTAATGGCACGGTGGTCCCTTACACCTCAGAAAAAATTGCCGTGGCGATAACAAAAGCCTTCCTGGCTATCGAAGGTGGCACTGCAGCCGCCTCTACACGTATCCGTGAAACGGTAGTGATCCTCGGCGATCAAGTATCAGCGACATTCAAGCGCCGAATGCCATCAGGTGGCACCATTCATATTGAAGATATTCAAGATCAGGTTGAGCTGGCATTAATGCGCAGCGGCGAACACAAAGTAGCCCAAGCCTATGTTATTTACAGGGCGGAACACGCTAAACAACGCGCCGAAGATCAACCCGACCCGATGGAACATGATGGCCCAACCATCAATGTGATTGATAAAGATGGCAACCGTCTGCCATTAGATATCCTGCGTTTAAACAACATCGTTAAAGAAGCCTGTAACGGCGTTGAATTTGTCGAAGGCAAAGCCATCATCGAAGGGACCTTAAAAAATCTTTATGACGGTGTATCCCTAGAAGATGTTAGCACCTCGCTGGTAATGACCGCACGTACTCTGATCGAAGAAGAACCTAATTACACCTATGTCACCGCACGCCTGCTATTGGATCAACTACGCCGTGAAGCCCTGTCATTCTTAAACCTAAGTGCCTCGGCTACGCATGAAGATATGCGTAAGATCTACCCCAAAGCGTTAAGCGCTTATCTCAGTAAAGGCATTGAATTAGAACTACTTAGCCCCGAGCTGAAAAAGTTTGATATTGAACGCTTAGGCCGAGCCATAGACACCGACCGTGATCGAAAATTTGCCTACCTGGGTTTACAAACCCTGTATGACCGCTACTTTATCCACAGCGAAGAAGTCCGTATTGAATTGCCACAAATTTTCTTTATGCGTGTTGCGATGGGCCTGGCTATGGAAGAAGATGATATCAATGCCCGTGCCATTGAGTTCTACGAACTATTAAGCTCATTTGATTATATGAGCTCTACACCGACATTATTTAATGCAGGCACCTTACGTCCGCAGCTATCTTCTTGTTACTTAACCACCGTACCCGATGATCTATACGGTATTTACGGTGCTATGCAAGACAATGCAATGTTATCTAAATGGGCTGGTGGTCTAGGTAATGACTGGACCCCCGTTCGTGCCATGGGCGCACATATCAAAGGTACCAACGGAAAATCTCAAGGTATCGTGCCCTTCCTAAAAGTTGTCAATGACACCGCTGTTGCAGTAAACCAGGGGGGCAAACGTAAGGGCGCTGTTTGTGCTTACCTTGAAACCTGGCATATGGATATCGAAGAGTTTTTAGATTTACGTAAAAACACCGGTGATGACCGACGCCGTACACACGATATGAACACCGCTAACTGGGTACCTGATTTATTCATGAAGCGTGTCGTCGATAATAGAGAATGGACCTTATTCTCACCTAACGATGTACCTGATTTGCATGATTTATATGGAAAAGCATTTGAAGAGCGCTACAAAGAATATGAAGGTTTAGCAGCCAAAGGTGAAATCAAGTTATTCAAGACCCTTAACGCACAAGATTTATGGCGCAAGATGCTGGGCATGATTTTTGAAACCGGTCACCCCTGGATCACGTTTAAAGATCCCTGTAATATTCGTTCACCGCAGCAACATGCAGGCATCATTCATTCATCTAACTTATGTACCGAGATTACGTTAAATACCAGCGATGATGAAATTGCAGTTTGTAACTTAGGCTCAATTAACCTGGCTCAACACATTGAAAACGGTGAATTGAACCGCACCAAGCTGGCTAAAACGGTTAAAACCGCTATTCGCTTATTAGATAATGTTATCGACATTAACTACTACGCCGTTAAGCAGGCACACACATCTAATATGCGTCACCGCCCTATTGGCTTAGGTTTGATGGGTTTCCAGGATGCGTTATATAAATTAGATATCTCTTATGCCTCACAAGAAGCGGTAACGTTTGCCGATGAGTCTATGGAGTTAATCTCATATTTTGCGATCAGTGCTTCTTCCGATTTAGCCGCCGAGCGTGGCGCTTATGCCTCCTACGAAGGTTCTTTATGGTCGCAAGGTATCTTACCACTGGATTCCATCAAGATGCTGGTAGAAAATCGTGGCGCTCAATACATCGAGATGGATCAGAGCAGCACACAAAACTGGCGAGCATTACGTAAAAAAATTGAAATCCAAGGCATGCGTAACTCCAATGTTATGGCCATCGCACCCACGGCCACCATTGCCAACATTACCGGCGTGTCGCAATCGATAGAACCTACCTACCAAAACCTCTATGTAAAATCTAATCTGTCGGGTGAATTCACCGTGGTTAATCCGTTCCTGGTACGTGATCTTAAAGAGCGTGACCTATGGGATAGCGTGATGATTCACGATCTGAAATATTATGAAGGTTCTGTACAAGCGATTGAACGTATCCCCGCAGACTTAAAAGCCAAATACATCACCGCTTTTGAACTGGAACCACGCTGGATTGTTGATGCCGCATCACGCAGACAAAAATGGATTGATCAGGCCCAGTCACTCAACTTATATATCAGTAATGCCAACGGTAAAAAACTCGATATCACCTATCGTATGGCCTGGTATCGCGGCTTAAAAACCACGTATTATTTAAGAGCTTTAGCGGCTACCTCTACCGAAAAATCCACCATTAACACCGGTGCATTAAACGCGGTAAGTGCATCTGCTGCGGCGCCAATAGCAGCGTCAGGCCCGGCCCCTGTGCCACAAGCTTGCTCCCTTGATGACCCGGAATGTGATGCTTGCCAATAAGGCAAGTTTCAGCTCCGTTAAGCCATTAGCTACCAAATACGCAATAGAGGGAAGATTATGCTAAGTTGGGATGATTACGAAGACGATAGCACCGTTGTTGAAGCCAAACCTGCGGCGCCTGCAGCCCCGGTTAAAACCGAAATAAAGCCACAAGCGCCTGCGACACCTAAAATTTCAGTACCTGAAGTTACGGCACCAGTGCAACAAGCCCCAGCCAAGATGGCTGCTCCGGTGAGTGCCAATGATGTGGTAACACAAGCTAAAGAAACACTTAAAAACATCGATGTGACTCCAGGGCTTGAAGAACTTGAAATGGGTGCCCGGCGCATCCAGGTTGACGAAAAAGCGATGATTAACTGTCGAGTCGATTTAAATCAATTAGTGCCTTTCAAATATGATTGGGCTTGGCAGAAATACCTGGATGGCTGCGCCAATCACTGGATGCCACAAGAAGTTAATATGACCGCAGATGTTGCGGTATGGAAATCAGCAGATGGTTTAACTGACGATGAGCGCACCATTGTTATGCGCAGCCTGGGTTATTTCTCTACCGCCGATTCTCTGGTTGCAAACAACTTGGTGCTGGCGGTTTACCGTTTAATCACCAACCCCGAGTGTCGCCAATATCTATTACGCCAGGCATTTGAAGAAGCCATTCACACCCACGCTTACCAGTACTGTGTAGAATCATTAAGTATGGATGAAGGTGAAGTTTTCAATATGTATAGAGAAATCCCCTCTATTGCAGCTAAAGCTTCTTGGAGCCTTAAACATACACACTCAATCTGTGACCCTACGTTCAACACCGGAACTCCAGAAACCGATCAGGAATTATTACGTAATCTAATTGCCTTCTATGTCGTGACCGAAGGTATCTTCTTCTACTGCGGTTTTACTCAAATCTTATCCATGGGGCGCAGAAACAAGATGACCGGCGTTGCCGAGCAATTCCAATATATCCTGCGCGATGAATCGATGCATCTGAACTTCGGTATTGATGTAATTAACCAGATCAAACTGGAAAATCCACATCTGTGGACATCTGAGTTCCAGCAAGAAATCACCCAAATGGTTATCGAAGGCACTGAGCTTGAGATTAATTTTGCTAAAGAGTCTATGCCACGTGGAGTTTTAGGTATGAATGCAGCGATGATGGAAGAATACCTGCAATTCATATCCAACCGTCGCATGGTTCAAATCGGCCTTGCTGAGCAATACCCAGGCGCCGAGAATCCATTCCCATGGATGTCAGAAATCATGGATTTACGTAAAGAGAAAAATTTCTTTGAAACTAGAGTGATTGAATATCAAACGGGTGGCGCTCTTAACTGGGAATAACCCGCCCGATTAATCAGTCATCAATAAAGCGACTACGGTCGTTTTTTATTGCCTAATCTTTAGCCGCTGCTATTCATATGTGCATCACATGGGGGTAAAGACCAACGGTTTTCATTGCGCAGCAATGAGTTGGACTGAACGCGTAGCAACTTGTTGCGTAGCTGGACCGCGCAGCGGCCCACACAATAAAAAGCGGGGTTTCCCCCATAAAAAAACCCCAATAGAATAATCTATTGGGGTTTTTAGAATAAAAGCTTGGCGATGACCTACTCTCACAT
>JABSRQ010000229.1 GCA_013215055.1 Pseudomonadales bacterium
AGTTGGAAGCCGGTAATGCGGATTATATTCCACGTAAACATACGGTGTTGGTACATCCAGGCTCAAAGGTCACTTATCTCGTTACTGCCGATGCGATCGGTGCCTGGGCTTACCACTGTCACCTGTTATTTCATATGCCCGGCATGTTTAGAAAAGTGGTGGTGAGGTAAATGATGAAAGTTCGTCAATCAATAAAACAGATAGTGCTGCCTGTTATAGCGGCTTCCTGGTTGAGTCACTCCGCTGCAATCATGGCTGAGGCCGTAGATGACCCACTGTTGGCTAAAGTTATGTTAGATCAACTAGAGCTAGATGCTAAAGAAGGGAAGGCTGCATCTTGGTCCGCACAAGCCTGGCTGGGGTATGACTTAAATAAGTTCTGGATTAAAACAGAAGGTGAGGCTGTAGATAGCGAGATAGAAGGTGCTGAGCTTCAGGCGCTTTATAGTCGCGCTATTGCCCCCTTTTGGGATATTCAGCTGGGGCTGAAACACGACTTTAAACCTCAGCCTGGACAAACCTGGGCGGTGATAGCGCTACAAGGTTTGGCGCCGTATTACTTCGAGCTAGATAGCTCGTTGTTTTTTACCAAACAAGGCGATGTTGCGTTGAGGCTGGAAGCTGAATATGAATTATTGCTTACTCAGCAATGGATTCTAAGCCCGGAGCTTGAACTTAATTTTTATGGTCAGAATGATGAAAACCGTGGTACGGGTTCAGGTTTGTCAGATATGGCGTTTGGATTGAGGTTGCGTTATGAGGTGTATAGAGAATTTGCACCTTATATCGGGCTGAATTGGTCAAAACTTTATGGCAATAGCGCCGTTTATGCAGCGGCCATAGACGCACAAACGTCAGAAACTCAATTAGTTATAGGCCTTAAGGCCTGGTTTTAAACTTAAAAAATAATAGGTAAATTATAATGGAAATCATTCCAAATCTACACCCCATCTTTGTACACTTTACCGTTGTATTGGTGTTTTTTACAGGCCTGTTACAACTGTGTCTGTGGCTGAAGAAACCCTTGCAGCTCAATGCAATGGCGTTGTCAGTTCAATCCTGGCTGGTCGCCTTGAGTGTACTGTCGCTATTGGCGACTTTGGCAACAGGCTTACAGGCCTTTTACAGTGTTGGCCATGATGCACCGTCGCATATGGCTATGACCGATCATCGTAATTGGGCCTTTGCGACTGCATCGGTGTTTTTTGCTGGCGCTTTGTTGTTTTATTTTCTTCCTATGAGGCGTCAGTCTGTTGCGGCCAGCTTCTGGCTTGCCGCATTGTTATTGGTGACTCTAACGGCTTTTAAAGGCGGGGAGCTTGTTTATCGTTATGGCCTGGGTGTGATGTCTTTGCCTCAGGTCAGTGGGGATGGGCATGATCATGAACATGGTGGCCAGGAAGAAAAGGCTGCGATAAACCCCGAGGCAGCTGCTGCATCGTCATATCTTGACGATGAGCATTCCTTAGTGGCTCCTGTGGTTGAAGAAGCCCATGAGGCAGATTCTCAAGGGGATAGTGGTGTTGACGGCCATGCTGGGCATCGGCATTAAGGTGTTTCTTTATGACTTTTTATAATATCTAACTATATTTCTTATTCCTTCTAATTCTTTGTTTCACGTGGATCGTTTTTTAATCAGAAATGTTCCACGTCATTTTTTTACCGTTCTTTGCGGTTTAGATGTTCGATTTACTTTGCAAATCTGATGTTTAGCAGGTAAATTGCGCAGCTAAATTGACAAAACAACACGTGGTCTTTCGTATTGATCACCACTGTGGAGCATATATGCCTACTATTACTCTTCCCGATGGCTCTAGCCGTTCTTTTGATGATCCTGTCTCCGTTGCCGATGTGGCTGCCGATATTGGCCCTGGTTTAGCTAAGGCAGCTTTAGCGGGTAGGGTTAATGGCGAATTAGTTGACACCTCTTTTGTGATGACCGCTGACAGTGAGCTGGGTATTATCACCGATAGAGACGAAGAGGGGCTTGAGATTCTTCGTCACTCTACCGCTCATCTATTGGCTATGGCCTTGCAATCTGTTTTTCCTGGCGCTCAAGTGACTATAGTGCCAACTATTGAAGATGGTTTCTACTACGATTTCTCTTATTCAGAACGTCATTTCACCCCAGAAGATCTGGATACCATCGAAGTTAAGATGAAAGAGATCGTTAAAGCGAATCTGCCTGTTGAGCGGGTTGTGATGTCTAGACAAGAAGCGATTGACGTTTTTACTGCCAAGGGTGAAAAGTACAAGGTTGAGATTATTCAGAATTTACCTGAGGGTGATGAACTGTCTATTTACAAGCAGGGCGACTGGATGGATTTGTGTCGTGGCCCCCATGTGCCTAGCACCGGTAAGTTAGGTGTGTTTAAGTTGATGAAGGTTAATGGTGCTTATTGGCGCGGTGATAGCAATAATGAAATGTTACAGCGTATTTACGGTACCGCCTGGAAAGACAAAAAACAGTTAAAGCAATATTTACGTCGCCTGGAAGAAGCCGAAAAACGTGATCACCGTAAAATCGGTAAAAAGCTGGACTTCTTCCATATGCAGGATGAAGCGCCGGGTATGGTTTTCTGGCATCCCAAAGGCTGGACGATTTATCAAACCATCGAATCTTATATGCGTGAGCATCAGATTCGTCATGATTATAAAGAGATTAAAACTCCGCAGCTGGTGGACCTTACGTTATGGGAAAAGTCAGGCCATGCGGATAAATTTGCCGATGGTATGTTTACGTTAAGTACGGATGAAGGCAGAACGTTTGCGGTTAAGCCGATGAATTGTCCCTGCCATGTGCAGATCTTTAACCAGGGCTTAAAAAGCTACCGTGATTTGCCTTTACGTTTGGCCGAGTTTGGTTCCTGTCACCGTAACGAGCCATCGGGTTCTTTACATGGCATTATGCGTGTACGTGGTTTCACCCAGGATGATGCACATATTTTTTGTACGGAAGCGCAGATCCAGTCGGAAGTGTCGTCTTTTATCGCATTCTTGCATGAGGTTTATGAAGACTTTGGATTTACAGATTTAATCTATCGTTTATCAACGCGCCCGGATGAGCGTGTAGGGTCAGATGAAGATTGGGATAAGGCTGAAAAATCCTTAGCGGATGCGTTAGATGTCGCAGGTCTGGATTGGCAAGAATTGCCGGGAGAGGGAGCGTTTTATGGCCCTAAAATCGAATTCTCGCTGCGTGATTGTATTGGTCGTGTTTGGCAGATGGGTACGATTCAGGTCGATTTTTCTATGCCGGGGCGTTTAGATGCACAATATGTGGCTGAAGATGGTTCTAGGCAAGTTCCTGTGATGTTGCATAGAGCCATTTTAGGTTCATTTGAGCGTTTTATTGGTATTTTGATTGAACATTATGAAGGCGTTTTCCCGACGTGGTTGTCGCCCGTTCAGGTCTCAGTTTTAAATATTACCGATGCGCAGGCAGAATATGTGCAAAAAGTGACAAAAAAACTACAATCTAAAGGAATTAGAGTGGTTTCAGACTTGAGGAATGAGAAGATCGGGTTTAAAATTCGCGAGCATACTATTCAGAGGGTTCCATATCTTCTTGTTGTTGGTGATAAAGAAGTGGAAACTGAATGTGTTGCGGTTCGTACTAGAAAAGGTCAGGACTTAGGTTCGTTGACTATTGATGAGTTTGTAGAATTAATTGAAAAAGATATCGCTAATCGCGGTCGCGTTGAAGTGGATGCAGCTGAGTAATTCAAAGCTCAAAACATCTATTACATTAATAGCTTGGAGGAATACACCATCAAAGGTGGAAAAACTAACAGTAAGAAAGCCCTGATTAATGATGAAATTACAGCCACAGAAGTAAGGTTTGTAGGGGCTGGCGGCGAACAAGTCGGTATTGTTCCAATTCAACAAGCACGTGATGCGGCCGCGGAAGCGGGATTAGATCTTGTGCAGATGGCGAACTCAGAGCCACCTGTATGTAAGGTGATGGACTACGGGAAGCACATCTTTGATGCTAAGAAGCAGCAAGCAGCTGCCCGTAAAAAGCAGAAGCAATCTCAGTTAAAAGAGATTAAGTTTCGCCCAGGGACGGATGAAGGGGATTATCAGGTAAAACTACGCAACCTGGTACGTTTCTTAGAGCAGGGTGACAAAACCAAAGTAACACTACGTTTTCGTGGTCGTGAAATGGCGCATCAGAACATCGGCATGGACTTGCTAAAGCGAGTTGAAGCCGATCTAGCCGAGCTAGGTTCTGTTGAGCAATTTCCGAAAATGGAAGGTAGGCAGATGACTATGGTTATTGGCCCATTAAAAAAGAAAAAGTAAACCGATCTTCTTGAAGTGAAAGTTTATTTTAATTGATACATTTATTTGCTAAATGCGGAGTTACCAATGGCAAAGTTAAAAGTACATAGTGGCGCTTCAAAGCGCTTCAAAAAAACAGCTAATGGCTATAAGCGTAAAAGCGCCCATAAGAGCCATATCCTGACCAAGATGACGACTAAACGTAAGCGTCAATTAAGAGGTACCAGCATGGTTCATCCATCTGATAAAATCTTAATCGACCGTTTATTGCGCAACTAAGCGTTTTTAGTAATTATTTTTAAGAGGATATTCTTATGGCTCGTGTAAAACGTGGTGTTGTTGCTCGTCGTAGACACAAAAAAGTTCTGAAACTAGCTAAAGGTTATTACGGTGCACGTTCTCGTGTATTCCGCGTAGCCAAGCAAGCGGTAATTAAAGCCGGTCAATATGCATATCGTGACCGTCGTCAACGTAAGCGTCAGTTCCGTTCTTTGTGGATTACGCGTATCAATGCAGCTAGCCGTTTAAACGGTCTATCTTATAGCCGCTTTATCAACGGCCTGAAAAAAGCGGAAATCGTTTTGGACAGACGTGTATTAGCAGACCTTGCTGTACATGATAAAGAAGCATTTGCTGCTGTAGTAGAAAAAGCAAAAGGTGCTTTAGCTTAATTGCTAAGTAACTTTTGAGTATGTGAAAACATACCCGAAAGGGGAAAGGCCTTGCCTTTCCCCTTTTTTGTTACTATCAGGTGGTCAGATTTAAACTTGGTAGATAAGATGAAAAACCGTTTAAAAAGAATTTAGAGAGATATCAATGGAAAACCTCGACGCCCTGAAACAGCAAGCGCTGGATGCCGTCGCATCTGCCGATTCATTGGCCGCACTGGATGAAGTTCGGGTTTCCTTTTTGGGTAAAAAAGGCTCAATTACCAGTCTGTTAAAAGGCTTGGGTAAACTCTCAAATGAAGAGCGTCCAAAAGCTGGCGCTTTGATTAATAAAGTTAAACAAGAGGTCTCCGAGCAAATCAATATTGCCAGAGAGACCATGCAGCAAGCCGAGATTAATAAAAAGCTGGCTGCAGAAACCGTTGATGTGACGTTGCCTGGGCGTGGTACAGAGGCGGGTGGTTTACACCCAGTCACAAAAACCATTGAACGTATTTCAGATTTTTTTGCCGATCTGGGTTTTGAAACCGTCGAAGGCCCTGAAATCGAAGATGACTACCATAATTTCGAAGCTTTAAATATACCGGCGCATCATCCTGCCCGCGCCATGCACGACACTTTTTATATTAATGAGCATACGGTGCTACGTACTCATACATCCCCTGTGCAAGTGCGCACTATGGAGAATGAGGAGCCACCCATTCGTGTGATTTGCCCAGGTCGTGTATACCGCTGTGATTCAGATTTAACCCATACGCCGATGTTCCATCAGGTTGAAGGTTTGTTGATTGATGAAGATGTCAGCTTTGCCGACTTGAAAGGCATGGTTGAAGACTTCTTAAAAGTGTTCTTCGAAAAAGAATTAGCTGTACGTTTCCGTCCCTCTTATTTCCCGTTCACCGAGCCTTCTGCGGAAGTGGATATTGAATGTGTGATGTGTAGTGGTAAAGGTTGTCGTGTATGTAGTCATACCGGCTGGTTGGAGATTATGGGTTGTGGTGTGGTGCATCCTGAGGTCTTTAAGTCGTCCAATATCGATACCGATAAATACACCGGCATCGCCTTTGGTATGGGGGTTGAGCGTTTAGCCATGTTACGTTATGGCGTCAATGATTTACGTCTGTTCTTTGAAAATGATCTGCGCTTTTTGGGTCAGTTTAAATAAAGCCCACCGCACTAAAAAAATAATCAAAGAATTAGAGTAGGGCTGTGATAAGAATACATGGCCAGTAAAAAAGGAAAAGAATATGAAAATCAGTGAAAAGTGGTTACGTGAGTGGGTTAATCCTGCGCTTTCAGTTGATGAATTAGTTGAGCAAATCACCATGGCTGGCCTTGAAGTGGATGCGGTTGAGCCCGTAGCGGGTGAGTTTTCGGGTGTGGTAGTGGCTGAAATTGTTGCGATTGAAGCGCATCCGGATGCAGATAAATTACGTGTTTGCCAGGTTGTCTGTGGTGAAGATGAGCCTGTGCAAGTGGTTTGTGGTGCTGCCAATGCGCGCATCGGCTTAAAAGCACCTTTTGCCAAAGTGGGTGCGATATTACCGGGTGATTTCAAAATCAAAAAAGCCAAGCTACGTGGCGTGCCGTCTTTTGGCATGATGTGTGGTGCTTCAGAATTGGGTATGGAAGATCAAGTTGATGGTTTGATGGAACTGCCAGAGGCTGCCGATACAGGCATGGATATCCGTGAATATCTAAGTCTTGATGATAATATTATCGATATTGATTTAACGCCCAATCGTGGTGATTGTTTATCGGTTTTAGGTGCGGCCAGAGAAGTAGGTGTATTAAATAAATTGGATCTTGCCGCCATTAATGCGCCTGCGGTTGCCCCAAGCATTGATGTGATATTTGAGGCCAAAATTGACGCGCCTGTAGATTGCCCACGTTACGTTTGCAGGGTCGTTAAGGGGGGCAATGTAAAGGCGGCAACGCCATTATGGATGATAGAGAAGTTGCGTCGCGGTGGTGTACGCTCTATTGATCCTGTGGTTGATGTGACTAACTTTGTCAT
>JABSRQ010000230.1 GCA_013215055.1 Pseudomonadales bacterium
CAAGCAGACGTTAACGCTGGGGTTAAAGCTGCGGTTAATCCTGCTATTACCTCTGCGGGCTTTCCTTGGCTGGCGGCTTTGTTTTTTATCGCTGTTTTATTATTCGCGGTGTTTTTCCATAAGCCTTATACACCCGGTGATGTGGCAAGCCCTGCGGCGGCTGTGCTGCCTGAAGCGCTGCACAGCCAGGGCATTGCGCTCACGGATGTTGAAGATCGATTTTTTAGCAGTAAGCAGGCACAGGCGAATAAGTACCGCTTTGATTTTGAGGGGGTTAACGGCAGATCTGTTAATTGTTAATAGCCACTACTGGCGCGCACAGCATGAACCTCACAATTGTTATATCAGCTAGGGTTATGCGCTGGGGTTTTAGGGCACGTGGTTGTTGGGGGATGGTAAGACCGTACGGTTTTTACACGTAGGTGAGCCTGAACAAACCGCGAGCTATTGGTTTCAATCTAGGGCTAGCGTTACTGCGGAATATTCTGCCCAAATATTGAATGCGCTGTTTGAGCCTGAAAAAAACGGGGTGATGGTATCGATACTGTTGGATGACAATAGCACGCAGGATGTGGTGGCTAAGCTGCTGGCGCTGATGCAGAACAGCTTGGGGCTACAGATAAGCAGTGTTAACCTGTAGTGACTCAAGCTTATATCTGTCACTGTTCCAAATTGAACGCGATCAAATCTTACAGCGGTTAAGTGTCAAAACCCATCTAATGGCCCATTTGATAAAACTCATTTTTCTCTTAAAATAGGCTGTTAAATAATTGAATATTTAATGGGTGCTTAACTTTCCCCCATTAGAACACTATTCTTCATTACACCGCATGATTCGATATATAGCTGTATACACCGAATCATTCCGTTGAAAAACACTGTTATGCGCTGAATTAGTTACACTCCTGTAACATACACTGGGTAAATTTAAGCTGATATAATGGTCCGCTAAAAAATAATCTATCTAATAAAATTTAATCCTAATTATGAAATATACCCCATTACTTGCTGTTGCTTTATTGTCCGGTTGTGCAACCTGGTTTCCAGCTGCAGTTCATGAACTCGATGATGGTAGCTACAAGATTACTGCGACTGGTAACAGCTTTGCTTCTATAGACAAAATGAAGAAGAAAGTTGAAAAGAAAGCAAAGTCATTATGTGAAGACAATAATGTTATCTACAAGCAAAAAGCATCGCCAAAATCTCATAAAGATAAGGATTATGTGAATGGTGGATATACTAGGTACACGACTGTATCTGCTATTGTTTCTTGCTCTCAGATTAGAGAAGGCAGTAAAGATGTAAGCCGTGGAGCGATGCCAGGTGGAATGAGTAAAGCAATATCGTTATGTGAAACTGATGAAAATAAAGAAATTCAAGTAGGCGATATTGTTGAAAAGTATAGAGAGTTTACTTTTGACGGCTGGGTTAATGGAGTCAAGGATGGGCGTAATGGAGTTTTGTGGTTAGTAAAAGAAATTGGGGATTCAGGTTTAGTTGTCGAAGCAGTTGAGGTTTCAAAGGAAAACTCGGAACTACCTTACTCGAAGGGACAAATTAGTTGGTTTTCGAATTCAAACTTGTATAAATCAAAATACACTACGGCCCCTAATTATCAGCAAGCAATTGAAAGTGTCCATGCCTGCAAAGATGTCCCAAATTTTTATTCTGATGCTAGTAGCAATTTATTAGTTGGTAAATGGGGAATGAGGCCTCTAAAGAAAGTTAAAGTTGGAGCTGCTAATGTAACTGAGTTTAAATCAGATGGAACCTATAAAATAACTAATTTCCGTTGTACCGGAAGAAATGAGTATTCTAGAGATCCAAGTCTTGATTCTGAAGGGACATGTAAGTTAGATTGCCTAAATATAATTACTACCATCACAAAACCCGAAGAAATTGAAACAATTAAATCATTATTAGGTTCAGCATTTGCCCCTAGATTACTTGAAAGCAAAGAGAAAATATCGAGTCTGTCAAAAAAATCATTAATGACTAGTTCAGATATCTTCTATTCATATAAAAAGATTGCTGTAGTTGAGCCTGATTGTAAATTGTATGGATTATTTTAATGTAATTGGCAACCAGCGCATAACAAGTGCATGCATTTGACCTCCGGCAAATGATGCAGGCGTTATGCCTTTAAACCGTCTGGAAATTGATAAAAATGTAAACTTAGCAAGATTCGGGTCGTTATAAGATTGATAAATTGGCAAAATCTCTTTTCACTCTGCTAGATTATTCAGCCAGAAATTTATCTAATCATCAAAAAGGGACTTTATTATCAAGCTTAAAATACAAGGGATACCAACTCGAAAGGTAACAGAGCTACGTAACGGCGGAGCTGATGCATATGACAATATCCCCCAAAATCATGTTGCTGAAGGCCTAGCAAACCCATGCCGTCACTGCTTGCAGCTTATTGAAGAAGGTGAAAGCATGTTAGTTCTTGCATATATGCCTTTCGATGTTAAGCAGCCTTATGCAGAAACAGGACCTATATTTTTGCATCAGAAAGAATGTCATCATTATACAAGTGACATATTTCCTGATTGGTTTGCTTTTTTAGATCCTGCAATCATCAGAGGTTATGACAAAAAAGACTGGATTATATATGAAACTGGGGCGGTAATTTCTGGCTCATATATCGAAAAAGAGTGTATTAATATTCTTCAAAACAAAGATGTTAAGTATATTCATATACGATCTAAATATAATTGCTTTCAATGTAAAGTTGAGATGGCATAACCAGGGCGTTCTGTGCCGAAGGTAATTTAAGAAATGGAAGAATTAGCAGAAGGAGCCTTTAAGGGGATTTTGAAAGTGATTAGCCTCGCTATTCGTTCTCTGATTTGGCTTATTTTGGAGTTTTTCTTTGAGGTTATTGGTTGGTATGTTGGCTGGCCAATATGCAGAGTTTTAAGCTTTGGTCATTATCCAGAAAATGAAATAAGCGACCATGAACAGGCATCGAAAATAACAGTTTTTGTCGTTTCGTTAGTAGGTGTTATTGTATTAATTGGCATTGCTACAGCTTTAGCAATCTTAGTTGGTGCAGGTTAGATGGTAATAGCATAGAAAAACACTGTTATACGGTCGAGAGTATGAAGAAGTCTAAACAGTATTTCCAAGATGAGAGATATAAGGTGGAAACGACTCCTCAATCAAGAAGGATGTCCCACTGGGTATACTCTCCTGTCCTTACCGACACAGAAACTGGAACCGTCATTTTCGATTTATCTGATAGTGACTGGGATCTACGTGAGGCCAAAGAGTCAGAAGGATTAATTATGATGACACTTGCTCGATATCCAGATGGAGCGACAACTTATAAGATTGATATATCGCCTGAGAAAAGTGAGTTTATCCTTGATGGATCAGTGTATCCCGTCTCATCAATTAACGTTGTGTTAGATGGAATCGTATAACCAGAACCAGCCATCTGACTCCGCAAACTGTCACGCATTTTGTGCCAAAATTCCCGCCAGTTCGCTACGCAGTTGAGCCCGTCGTTAAATGCCTGTGATAGCGAAATCGAGCGATGAAATAATCTCATCTCTGAAATGACTTAAAGAGCCTACTGGATCTTTAAGTTGGCGCGCAGGTATAGAGGCAATTTGTGGTGTTAGAAGTAAAAGCTTTTCGCCTTCATATTCAATATCAGGTGTTAGCCCTTGCATCTGTTCATTCTTAAAATGATTGAGCCTGCCTAGCGGAATTACCATTCGTGTTGCTATGTCAGAAATAAGCTCATGCTGGATATCGACAATGTAAGGGTAAGCTTTTTTTGTATTACGGCTAGGATTTTTGTAAACGTCAAATTGAGCCATTAAAAAGACCTAAACTCATCGCCAAAGCAGCCATTTTCTTCAACAAATTCATTGTATGCTTTTATTGCATTTTTATTCTCACCTGACCACTTTTCAGCCTCTATATTGGCAAGTTTTTCTTTAAGGGCTTGTTCTAATGTGGCTGACAAGTTAATGTTTAATGCCTTAGATCTAATCAGTAAGTCACTGTTTAAACTGAGGTTTGTTGCTTTTTTAGGTGCATCCATGTCATAAAGGGATTGCATTGTTACAGCCTCAAGATTATATATATATCACATTATGCGCATGAGCATGCGCATTGTAAAGTGAAGCATTTAACCACACGCCAGGCAATCAGACAGTCAAAACTGTCACTTGTTTTTCCTGCAGTTGCTGCCGGCGTTAAATCTTTGAGAACCTCTGCACTTGAACAACATACCGTACAAGTTATACTTAGACTATATATTGTACATAAGTGATGATTAACTATGAGAGTAATAAATTTCTCTGAAGCCAGAAATAAATTAAAAAGTGTTTTAGATCAGGTGGTTAATGATGCAGATTACACAATCATTTCCCGCAGAGATGCAGATGATGCGGTAGTTATGTCGCTAGATCAGTTCAATGGATTGATGGAAACTGTCCATTTATTGAAAAGCCCAGCCAATGCTGCTCATCTAGATACATCCATTAAACAATACCGAAAGAGTCAGACTGTAGATCATGGATTAGTTGATGATTGAGTTATTATCCTGGACTCATGAAGCTTGGTCGGATTATGTTTATTGGCAAGGTCAGGATAAAAAGACGCTACAACGCATAAATAAGCTTATTAAAGATACAATGCGTTCACCCTTTGAAGGCATTGGTAAGCCTGAAGATTTAAAGGAAAATATTTCAGGCTTTTGGTCACGAAGAATAGATGACACAAACCGGATAGTTTATGTAGTTGATGATAATAAGCTAACGATTATTTCGTGTCGCTACCATTACGAAAGATGATTTAACAACAGACAAGCACCGAACTCCACTGTACCTAGCGTTATGCCGAAGAGAATCTAGTTTTATGCCTGAACCCGATCCAGAAAAAATCATGAGCTTTGCATCGCCGAAAGACCTAGCTCGGTGGCTTGAGGTGAATCACGCCATCGAAAGTGAACTGTGGGTGAAGATATTCAAGAAAAAGACGGGCATTGCTAGCGTGACTTGGGACGATGTTGTGGTTGAGATGCTGTGCTGGGGCTGGATCGATGGCATCAAGAAGTCAATCGATGAGCAAGCCTACCTCCAGCGGGTCACACCAAGATCCGCGCGAAGCAACTGGTCAAAAAGGAACGCAGAGCATGTGGAGCGTTTGATAAACGAGGGCCGGATGACGGAGTCAGGACTAGCGCACGTTCGTGCCGCCAAAGCAGACGGCCGGTGGGAGAACGCCTATGCGGCAAGTGAAATGAAAGTTCCGGCGGATTTCCTGGCAGCTCTAGAGAGCAAGCCTGCGGCAAAACAGTTTTTTGAAACGCTGACTAAATCGAGTCGTTATGTCATCGCGTACGGATTGATAAGTGCGAAGAAAGCCGAAACCCGACAGCGGCGCTTTGCAAAATTCATAGACATGCTTGTCGACGAAGAAAAGCCGACTTAGTCTTCAAAAAGATGAAATGCTATAACAAGGCTACGCAGCGGCATTGAATGGCCGCTTTACTAGATCCCCTCTTCATTCAAATCAAGCTAATGCCCGCACCTGACTCTCTCCCGCTGTACGATTAGATCGTATTCTAACTGAGTGGGTGTCAGATTAAGTTTGAGTCACACCCTATAACAACAGGTAAGCATAAGACATAAGAAGAAGTGGCTTAAACGCAATCGCCGCTATCAACTATTAAACATAGCGCTGAGAATTACCGCCATAAATGATGTATTACAATTGCCAGCCACCATGAAAGGGAATATATTCCTAATCAAAGCCGTTAGCACAGCACGTTATCAAAAAGGCCGTCAATACAGCCTAACGATTATTATATGGGTTTCGCCAGGTTTCATTGTTTAAGCTTATAGCGGGCTTACACCCTGGCTTCCATATCACCCCCTGTTAATAGCCCTCTTTTAGGGTTCTACGCCTCACAGCCAGAAGCTGCGGATGTAGAATCGTTACACATTCAATTAGTCTCCTAAGGGATTAGCGTATGAGATTTTTACAACTGGCGGCATGCCTGTTTATCTTTCCACTGACTCTATCGGCATGTTACGATGATCATGTTTACAAAACTCCAGCTCATGATCCTGCCCCAGCTGCCGATGAGGTTATTCGCATACCGGTTGTTGTGCATGTAATTTATGCCACTGATGAAAAAAATATAAGCCCTGAAAAAATTCATTCTCAGATCCGGGTATTAAATGAAGACTTTAACAAGCTCAATGCTGATTATATAAACACACCCGATGAGTTCGCCCCTCTGGTGGCCGATGTGGATATTGAATTTGAACTGGCCAGCATTGATCCTATGGGGGAAGCAACGGATGGTAGTACACGAACCTTTAGTACTGAGGTTGATGGCTGGTCTGGTATAAGTTTAGAGGATGTGCCGGTGGAAGAGCTGGCTTTGTATTTCACCGCCAAGGGTGGGCAGGATGCCTGGCCCAGGGATAAGTATTTAAATATATGGGTGGCCGATTTGTCTGACCGACTTGGCAGAACGGGGCTGCTGGGTTATGCGAATAGCTTTGATGATGATGCTCGCATGGATGGCGTTGTGATTGACGCTAGAGCATTTGGCATTCTGCCTCCGCTGGAGGATGGCAAGGCATTGGGGCGTACCGCCACCCATGAGATAGGCCACTGGTTAAACCTTAAGCATATTTTTGCAGCCAATGGCAGCTGTGATTCCAGTGATCTGGTTGATGATACACCTACGGCCAAATCACAGTATGCCCGTAATCCGACCTACCCTCAGTCTTCCTGCGATAGCACCGATATCACCATGAACTTTATGGATTATGTGAATGATGACGCCATGTATATGTTCACACTGGGGCAGAAAAAGAGAATGCGTGCTGTTTTTTCTGAGGGTGGTGGTAGGCAAATCCTGTATCAAAACATCGCTACACAGTAGCGTTAGGGATTGCGTGTATCGCACTATTGTTTGATAGTGT
>JABSRQ010000231.1 GCA_013215055.1 Pseudomonadales bacterium
TTCATTGTCACTACCCTGTTGTGAGATCAGAAACACAAGGCACTAACAAATAGATGAGGGGATAATTCTTGACGTAGAGGAATCCCTACGGCATTATTGCCGCATCTGTTTACAGATATGTGTCCTCGGCCAAGATTACACAAACTGCTTTGTCAGTTACCATTCAAACCCCGCTATCTAGTGGGGTTTGTGGTTTCTGGGATACCCAGAATTCAATTCTTTTCTTTATTTCGTCTCTTTTATATTTTTAGCTGCTACTAAAAAAACGATAAGCAGCATCCACAAGCCTGCCAACTTACCGCATTCGCAAATCAAACACAACAGCATCTATCCCACTCAAGCCTTTGTATCAACGAGACTTTAATGTATTAGGTGGGAAAGTACAGACATCTACGGTTACAAAAACAAACATCCAAAAGGTCTAATAATTAGTACATTAGATGTATGCATTAAAAACTTAACAAGCCGCTAATCTAGTTGGGGGACCGGAGATTTAATCCCAATAGTACGAAAGCATATGCTAAAGAACTTCAGGGAATTCGTTTAGTGACAAAGATAAGCATTCATCATTGATACCCACTAATGCAACGCATTATGTGTTGCACAATTTAAATTAGACCCTGCATATATCATGCGTCCAGCTTATTAGACACAGACTTTATTAATCTTTTTTGATTTGAAGGTTCACTTAATATAGCTAATCCTAGCCGCATAATAAGCGATCTTGTGACCTTACTTGCATCGCCGGAATCTTCTCTAGTGGCAGCGACAAGATCTGTTAGCTGATCAAGTTGATCGTATTCTGTACCAGTGAATCTGATCCCCATCTGATGCCCACCAGTTAAAGTACTGTTCTTTTTAACCGGTTTCTTTGAAGCCTCAGGTTTCTTTATAGAATTAGTTTTGGCCTTGATTCGTGCACTTTTAGATATTGCCATGATTAAAGCTCCAACTCAGCCATCAAAGCAGAAACTTCAGCTATGGCTTTCTTGTTGTCCCATTCACAAACAGCAGCACCAATATCAAAGCTATCACCGTATGGGTCTCTGCGGCAAAGCCTAGCATTCAGCACAGGAAATAGATCAGCCTCAGTTAATGTCTCGGCAGCAATATCGGCCTTTTTATTACGAGGGTGGTATGAACACTGGTTAAGCAACACTATAGCTTTCAGCTTTGGATTAATATCTCTGGCATCATCAACAATGCTATAAACCTCTTCTAAGGTTTCAAGCTCAATTTCTCTTGGGGCAATAGGGATGATATTCAGATCAGCAACGAGGAGTGCGCTGCGGTATTCAGTAGATGATCGTCCAGGGCAATCAACAATCACATAATCGTACTTCTCGCCTTTACTGCGCAAACTGTTCTTAATCTTGCCTTGCTGTATTTCAGCCTCAATAGGCTTAATGTTCTCACCATCTTCAATCAGATCTTTTCTACGCTCAGCCCATTTAAAAGCTGATGGCTGACCATAATCGGCATCTACAATTAAAACGCTATCGGATTTCTCACTTAAACATGCAGCTATATTACAGGCAACTGTGCTTTTACCTGCACCGCCCTTCTGACCTCCAACTACTATTATCACTGGGATTCTCCATCATTAATGCAACGCATACTGTGTTGCATAACAATATATAAAAAACAACCGACATGCAACGTATTCTGCGCCACATATAATCCTGTTATATATATTTATACCAACCACAGGTATTGATACCAGATCACCACCGCTAAATGCAATACTATCTATCCCCCTTCGACAATCGAGGCATCAATTATTCCATTTCCCCTTACCCTCGCATCATTCTTCTTAATAGTCGCGCTCATACTTTTTGGCATTTCCCATTATTAATGGTAACCACGGGAACAACATTAACAAAATTATTGAAATACGCATTTATCACCGTAGAACTTTCTGAGAAAGTGCACACTGGCAGTGTTGCGCTCTCTGTTATAAAAACACGTGTAATATGGGGGAGTATTTACGCCCCCCCTCCCTGCTTAACGGATACGACCTATCAGGACTAATAGAAAAGCTTAAACCGATGGCCAAAGATGAGGCTAAAAATAGGAAACAAAAAAAGAATGAAGATGGTCGAAGACGACGAGGACATCTGGAGGCATCTGAAGTATGAGCAATAAAAAGGCTGGCCAGGTATTTAACTTTGGCCACAACGACCCACACATTCAAAATTGGGGCTGTTTTACATACCAAGGAGCAGAGCTATCTCTGGAACACCTTAACGCCCATAAAGTGCGATATGAGAGCGAAAGCCAAGCCTATGATGTATATGTAACCTACAGCCATCACTGCTTTGCTAAAACCGAAGACGGTAATGATGCCGAGGTGCTGCTATTCCAACACAAGAAAGACCCAAGGCACTTCCACAAAGAAAGGTACGATCTCTCTTTAGAGTTACCACGGTTAATACCAATGCTTCCTGAACTATATACATTCCACGGCGGGGGCAGAGATCAGTATTGCTCTTGCAAGCTAATGAACAGTGCTGGCGAAGAGATTAACTACCTGATCTCTTATACGGTGTTTAAAAGCATTAAAAAAATGCGTCTACATATCACTAGTGCATATCCTGCTGATACAGGGAAAAAAAGAAAGGTAGGGTTTATGAAGGTTTTAACAGCACTTCACCAAGGAAGAACATTACCTGGGAAGTAATTCCTCATATCCCAGAAATAACAAAAGCCCCTAAATCGGAGCTTTCGCCAGAACAAGTCTGGTATCCAGATACACCTTTACCGGCACAGCCTCGACCACAAGTGGTAGTGGGATGTCATGCAATTTCTTGCATCTCTGTTGCACCCTTTATACATATTCTCGCTAATAATGACTCAGAAGTCAAAAATGGATCTATCCTTCGATCTTCAATAGATTTTATGGGAAGTCCTATCACATCAAAAACATTTTCACATGCAACGCATAGTGCGTTACTAAAAGATAAATAAACACCTAATACATTGACCTGTAGAGCATCTATATAAAGTATTACTTTTAATACCTTTCGCTTTAAATGGTTTTAAACTAAATAGATATCGACCTCATATAATCTATATGATTACTTGCCTTTAGGCTTGTTATTGCCTTTAGGCTCGTTATTCCCTCGCTTCTTACCAGATTTTTCTGGCGTGGTACTTGGCGCGTTTTTCAGCTTTTCATTGCTTTTATTCGACATGTTTATTCTCCTACCATGAATTTATTATACCGAAGATGGTTTAACATCTTCGGTATAAGCGAGTAGTTACACAACTCTTAAAGCAGCTTATCAGCTGTGTAATTTATACGAACATGTCCTTTCAACTAAGTTCACCTATTCTAAATAGGCACCAACAAAACTACTCACCAAATTTCTGAGCGTACGTTTTTCATACCATTAGAATTCAAACCCCGGGCACGATAATTCCTTTTCCTACCAGCCCCGCCGCAAAGCGGCGAACTCCACATTTAAAAGCCATACCCCTGCAGGGAATATGGCTTTTTTGAGCTAGAAAAAACAGCTTTTACCAGCCCCATAAAATCATCTTTAACCTGACACATACACGACTGAGTTTTCACTTACTCTAACCAATATTTCGCATATACCATACGCAACTAAAGTTGCTAGTAAAACAGAGAACAATGACGTATTCATTGGCTTTGAGCGTGTTATAACGCAGCACAAGCCCGTGCTACGTTATAACACAAGGCAACATTCTGTGTTACAACGTATCACAGAACCATGTAAGTCATTGATTAATAAGTGTAATACACATTAAATAGAGAAACGTAGACACGCCTATTGAAATAGACCATTAAAAGCCGATTATATGAGGGTTTTTAGAGTCATATTGCTGGCCTGATAGGTAGTGTCATTTAACCCCTTGCAGGTATGATACGGCCTTTGCCTACTGTCAAAATGTATACTTTTTGATAGGCACCTAATTACCCCTTCAAAACTACTATCATAAGCGTTAAATCAAAACTTCTTAAAGGATTTGATAGCTTATGTCTCGAATTGGCTATGCTCGTGTCAGCTCTACCGGCCAAAGCCTGGAAGTTCAACTCGAAAAGTTGAACCAGGAAGAATGCGACCGGATTTACCAAGAGAAGAGAAGCGGGCGCACAGCTGACCGTCCCGAATTTCAATCCTGTCTGAACTACCTTCGCGAAGGCGACACTCTCATCATCACCCGTCTCGACCGTCTGGCTCGATCAGTCGTTCACCTGGCACAAATTGCCAAACGCTTTCAAACCGAGAATATAGATTTACTGGTACTGGATCAGAATATCGATACCAGCACATCTACCGGTAGACTGCTGTTTAATATGCTTGCTTCTATTGCCGAATTTGAGAATGACCTTCGCACTGAACGCCAGGCCGAGGGGATAGCCAAAGCTAAGGAGAATGGCGTCAAGTTTGGCAGGCCTGCTAAATTAACGGATTCCAAGAGGCAAGAAATCTACTCACAACGACTTGCCGGAGCCACTATTGGAGACTTATAGAAGGCCTGAACATACTGCCTATTCAGGCGTAGAGTGACCCAATTCAAGGAAATGGGCGCGAATATCCAAATGGCCAACCAAAAAAAATCTGGCAAGATGATTTGGAGATTCGCGTTAATACTTCTTACGTCTTTGTTTTTATTTCGCGGGAGAAGACTATTCTTCTTAGCTTAGAGTATGGGGCACCATTGCAATTCGTACAAGGCTCTGACTTGAAACGTCCTATTAGATCTTTATTGAGACCTGTACCTTCACATGATTTACATGTGTTTTCATCAATGGCCTTCAAGAATACCCTTTGTCCCCCATAAAAATTCTGCCTCATTTTGTGCGACTTCAATTAATTAAACAATAAAATTCCAATTTCCAGCGAAAATTGCGATGACCATGATTACTACGGAAATCATTTCTATTGCCATTTTAGACGGCATATCTTCTACATTCTCTTCGAACTTCATGTATTCATTCCTTATAATCAATGCTTAAGCTCATGCTTATATTAAGCGGGTAAGTTATATGATTTACATGACAGCTTTATGACGTATTTGGGGTTTATCGCCCATTTACTGGGAAATGGGTACTTTAGCCAGAAACAGCCGTATATTAAGGTTTTCAGACGATATTATTAACAGTACAGAGGGGTATATCTTTGGGCACGCCCGCCTGTACTGGAACAAATTTACTCGTCAGCAGTCTCAGTAAGACTGAGATAAGTCTCACATTGGTTTTTATTCTAGAGTGCGACGAAACCTGATTGCGGGCGGTTAATTATGAGTAATAAATCGATATTAATGTTAACTGTGGCAGCTCTTCTAATGGGCTCTATAGCCGTGGACTTTTTCTGGCTATCGGATGAGGGAGAAAGAAGCACGATGATGCATCTCGGTTTTGTCGCAACTTGGTCCAGATCTAGCGCCAAGTGTTAAGGCGCAGGAAGTGAGCCAAAATGCGACAAAACCAAAACATAGGCAGTTCTCAATACTGGCGGGTCACTTCTGTTCATTTTATAGTGCTTACATCGCGCCAAAATAGGCTTTTAATGATGCCAAGCGCACGGTGGCTGCACCGATGATATCCATGAAACCCAGCGCTGGATGGGGTTTTTCTGCCGAGATCCAGGCCGAGCCCGTTGAGCCTAATGGAATGTTAATGCCTGGAGGTTCAATAAATTCAATCAGTACGGTGCGGCCATGACTGGTTTGATTCTGTTTCATAAACTGGCGTACCTGTTCCGAGCCTTGCCGAACCTGTATAGCCGCCTCACCGGTACTGGTAGTGATGGAATGTACACGGCCCCTGAAGATCTTGCCCGGCAACGCATTGACATAAAATTCGGCGAACTGTCCCGGCTTGATATGATTATAAGCCTGGTCCGGAATACGCATCTCCAGAAACTTCTTGGACAAGTCATACAAATGCATATTACCCGTGCGTGTGCCATTGGCGATATTTACGGTCGATACCTGGCCATCAAATGGTGCACGCACCTTCTTTAGTTTATTCTGGTATTGAGCCTCCAGCTTTTGTGCCTTGAGCTTTTCAATACCGGCGTAATAGCCCTTTATATTGGCCAGGTCATACTGAATATCGGCTGTTAACTGGTCCCGGCTCTGTTCAGAGGCATAGTTCTTTAAATCCTTCTGACGCTTTAAGTCCTTGCGATTATTGCTTAGCTGTACCTCGATAGCCGCAATCTGCGCATAGCTCTCTGCAATCTGCGCATCGATAGCGGCTATGGAGCTTGCCGTTGCGTCATCTACCAGCGTATATAAAAGTACGCCCTTCTTAACCAGCTGATTATGATCGACAAAAACTTCATCCACTTCCTGCGCAAATAAAGGTGACAATACCGCGTGTGGTGCCCTGATCGTAGACGAATTACTCAGATCTACCGGTGCCCAGAAGCGGGAACTGGAGAACAATAAAAACAAAATCACAGCACCGGTGAACGTTGACCAGAACTGGGTTTTCAGATTCCATGGCATCACACCGGTTTTAACCAGTATCCAGATCAACAATACATAGGGGATCATTATTTCTTTCATGAAGGCTCTACCTCGGCAGCAGCTTGCCTATCACGTTGATCGGCGATTTTTCCTTCGGTATGGGTACCTACATGAATGATTTTTGATAGATATTTACCGATGAGATCCCACGGCGTGAATGCAATAAAAATGGCCAACACCCACCATGCTTTATCTATCAACAAACCCGATAACGACAACGCAAAAATAACCGACGCCATGATGTGTTTATCATGTTGGGACTTATGCACCGGAATTTCATGAATATGCCACAGAATCTTTATGAAGATGCCAATAATGCTTAACGTCACCATAAACAGCAGGCCCATAAAAAGCTCACTGTCTAACAGGCC
>JABSRQ010000232.1 GCA_013215055.1 Pseudomonadales bacterium
ATAACATGCAAAACGCAGTTCTCAAATTTGAAAATGCGCCTTTGACTTAATTAAAAAAATACCGACAAAGTATTCATTAAAGTGAAGTCAGTTGCAAGGTCTCCTCACGTAATTCAACTCTAACGGCTGTCTTATGCAAAGCCTGATCAATGCTGTCATGCAGCATAAAATCACCGGCGATGGAAACCAGCTCGGCCTCCATACTTTGGCAGAATATTTGTGCGCTTCTGTCACCCTGAACACCGGCCAAGGCCCGGCCTCTTAAAGCTCCATAGATATGTACATTGCCATCGGCGATGACCTCGGCGCCTTCATTCACTGACGATAAAATTATTAAATCGGCACCTTGCGCATACACCTGTTGGCCCGAACGCACCGGGCTACGAACAATCTTACTGGGTCTTTGCACCAGCTTCTCCTGAATCACCGTCTCTACCCGCTGTTCGATCACGGTTCTTATTTCAGGTGCAGGTGCTACTGGTGCAGTAACATCCGGCAAGGCATTACCCCCACGTGTGGCGTTATTATTTAACAAACTCAAACCCATTGCCGCAATGCTATTTTTATGTGCCTCGGAGCAATCGCCTTTAAAACCAATAGGCTGCAAACCTAAGTCTCTACATTGGTTGATATAAAGAGACAAATCAGTATGCACATCCTCTAAATTCTGAATATCCAGCAAGATCGGGCTATTGGCGAAAAACTGCGGTGCCTGATGGATTTTCTGCTGCAAAAACGCGGTAAAAGCCTCAAGATTGTTTTCATTTAACTCGAGTATAATAGAGGTGACCACGCCGCCTTTTAATTGAAAGCTGTTCTGGGCCATAAGACATTCCTTGATTGCTGTATATTTCTAATGGGAATTAATAAAAGACGTTAATGTTTATTCAGGCTGTATTCGACAAAATCTTTACCCGCCGAATTAATAATCACCAACACACCTTTGTCGGGATAAAAATAATGTTTCACTTTTTCATCCATCTGCTTGGTACTTTGTGGTTGACCAAAACGGGATAAAACCATCTCTTCAGTGAGTCTTGCCACAGGTACAAAGGTAATGGCCTTTACAGGTATAGGCATTAACGCTTTTTGACGTTTAAGCGATAAACGATATTTTTTAGCACCTGTCTCCAAATATTGCACTTTTACAGCCTGTGTTATCAGCGCTGCGATTTGCACACTATCCAGTTCGGCCACTAAAATTAACTTGCCCTTTAAGGCCCCGGCTGAGAAATGAGAGAAAAACAACTCAACACTGCCACTCTCACCCGGCCTGGCTAACAACGCCAATTCATAATCTGAACCTAATAAGGTAATACTCTCGGCTAATGTACTAACACCCAGCTCAATGGAGAAAACCTTGAAACCTTTTTCGGTTTTTTGAATCTGCCAAGGTAGACCCTGGGTTTGTAGACTTACCTCTGAGATATCAGGCTTGGCATCGTCAACAACAAATAATTTGATAATGATGGCGATGACAAACGAAGCCAGGATAACAATTCCAATCTTACGCATTTAGAACACCCAAAAAAAAGCAGCATCATAACGGATACTGCTAATCGGCGATAGACAAGCCACTCGCAGCGAGAGCCGTTTATTGAATATGATCCCAAACCACTTTAGCCACTTCATCGGTCACTCTAGATACTGATTGCGCCTCAAAGGTTGATGAACGACCGGTCCACACGATATCTCCGGTTTTAGCTTCATAGATAGAGGTGATTAAGATGGTTTTTGTCGTCTCATCAAAATAACCCGGGGTTTGAATCGTGGTCACATTGCCGCCCCAGTAGCCGCCAAAGCTGGAATAACCATAACCATAGGCACCGTAACCGGCATAGGGATAACCATTAGTCACATAGTTAGTAACCGTGGGTTTAATATAGGTTTTATCCACTTCCTGACTCCCCGCATAGGTGACCATCACATAGGAAAAATCATGCTCCTTTAAATAAGCAACCAACTCTTCTTTTACAGCCATATGCTTGCCTAAAGCCTTGTAACTGGCCTTGGCCTGTACACCACGCTTCTCTAACTGGTAAACAAACTCACGCTCAAAAACCATGCGATTGGTGACATTAGACGTAAATCCCACCACCAGCATATCCTTATCATCACCCCTGGAAAATTTTTCATCTTGCCAAACATCGCGCATCTTGGTTGAGCTACAGGCGCTTAACCCCAACACAACACACAGCAAAAAGGTGGTAAAAGTGGCTTTTTTAAACATGGTTTTCAATCCCGAAAATCGTTAGTGTTTAATTTTAGGCGTTAGAATAGCCTTTATTAGCGTTTATTTCACCAGTAAAAATAAAATTGCCACGGCTTGCAGCGCGGCAATCGTCTGCCAGAAACGCAGCGGGTTACGCTGCATCACCGGCACCTTAGCCGCCAGCTTTTTCAATTTGGGGTTGGGGTGTTCCAAATCATGTAAAAACTCATCCACATCATAATAGCGATCATCGGGGTTGATACTCATGGCTTTTTGCAAGGTTAAATCAAACCACGACGGCACATAGGCGTTAATTTCAGAGGCCGATTGATAATGCAGTTTTTTTATATCGGCTTCTTTTGTTAAATCATCTAATTTACCCGAAAAAGGCGCTTTACGGGTTAACATCTCAAACAAAATCACCGCCAGTGAAAAAACATCGGAACGCGTATCCGGTTTTTTGCCTAAATGGCATTCAGGGGCTGAATAACTGGCGGTTCCGAGTGCAATCTCGCGTTCAAAAGGCTTGGGCAACTCCGCCATAGACGACATCATGCAAGAACCATAATCGATGATCTTAATCTGATCATGTTCATCAATCATGATATTGCTAGGTTTGATATCTTGATGAATCACCTGCTGCCTATGCATCGCCCTAAGTGCATGCGCAAGTTGTCGGGTGATACGTACCACCGAGGTGATCGATGGATTCATGGTTTTATCCATCCATTCTCGCAGCGTAATACCTTCTACATTCTCCATCAGATAATACAGGCACGTAGGCTCTACCCGGGGAACAACAATCTTAACCAGCTTGCTATGGCGCAGCTTTCGCCCCAACCATGACTCCATGATAAAACGTTCGATATAGGCAGGATCATCTTCAAAGTTAATGGAGGGTGTCTTCATCACCGACTTCTCACCCGTCTCAATATCGGTGACGATATACAACTGACTACGATTACTCTCATACAAGGTTGATTCAACCTTTAAACCATCGATAATCTGACCTTTTTCCAATAACGGCGGAAACGGTAAATTAGACAGATTGCTATAAGTCTCATCCATATTCGATGCGGCCAGACCATCGATGCTAAGAATCTGGCAACTTAAATTATCATTACTGCCTGCACTTAACGCACGTTGAAGCATATCGGCGGCAACCTGATCCATATCAGTGCTTGAATCCAGCAAAGTGGTCCAGAAACTGTCTTTATAAAAATCATGAATACCGTCGGTGGTTAAAATATATTTATCACCGGCCTTGATCTCTTCCTTGCGATAATCCATCTGAATCTTGGTATCCAGGCCCATAGCTCTGGCCAGATAGGTAATTTTACCCACCTGTTTGCTGTGATCTGTAGTTAATTGCTCAAGTTGGCGATCTCGGTATCGATAAATACGAGAATCACCAATATGAAAGATATGCGCCGTGGTCGATTTAAAAATCACCACCGACAAGGTTGTGACAAAACCTTTTTGATTATCAGGTAAATGACTGCCCTGACTGTATAACCAACGATTTAACGCATTTAATACGGCCAATACCGATTTGGGCACCGTCCAGGTATCGGGTGTGCAGTAATAATCATAAAGCAGATTTTGCACACAGGCCTGACTCGCCTCCTGCCCTGCCTCTGCGGCAGACACGCCATCGGCGATCACAGCAACGATACCCTTATGGGTGAGCGCGCCACCTTCAGGAATACGAATACCGATAGAGTCTTCATTTACCTCTTTTACACCGGCTTGAGAAATTTGCGCACAAGAAACTTGCAAACCCGACTTCAAATGCTCCATCTTATTTCCACTTTTTATTATTATGCCTATTAAAAAAGGCCTCTGACAAGCCCCTTAACTTAACCTACATCAATCAGCTGTACCGTACCATCGGGCAATATTTCGGCAATCTGGCCCTTGGGTTCATCCAAGAAAATCAGCAACAATACACCCACCACAACACAAGAAACTGAAATCACGGTGAAGAAAATGGAAGGTTCATAAAATGAATTCACTAACAGAAAACTAGCCGCCCCCACATTACCGTAAGCCCCCGTCATACCCGCAATTTGCCCAGTTAATCGACGTTTAATCGTAGGCACGACACCAAAGGTTGCACCAGCACCGGCTTGCACAAAAAACGAACTAAAAACCACAATCGCCACTATCATGGCAAAGCTGCTTTCAGGCGTGATCATCGCCATACCCGCATAACCGACAGCGGATAAAAACACTGTCATCAACAAGGTTTTTTTACGGCCTATCTTATCCGACAAATAACCACCACCCGGTCTGGCAATCAGGTTCATGGCCATAAAGAAACCAGCCAACAAGGCCGCCTTTGCCGGTGTATAACCAAAAGCCTCAGAGGTAAACATCAGCGGTAGCATAGACACCACGGCAACCTCAGAACCAAAGGTCACCATATAAGCTAAGTCTAACATCGCTACCTGTTTAAATTTATAGCGGTGTAATTCAGGCACACCTTCTTTTAAGGTTGCTACATTACTCCGATAAATGCTGATTACCTGCCAGACATACCAAAGCGCCAAACCAGCCCAGATGATATAGGTCGCCGTATCACTTAATAAAGACACTCCTGAAGGTGATAAGCGCCAGCAAATAATCGCAATAGCCAAAACAATCGGTGCCGACATAATCGCATATAACACCATATCACCGTAGCTGGTCACCTCCATAGGGCCCATTTTTTTAGGTGAGAAATAGGTAGAGCCTTTGGGCGTATTACGCACCTTGGCGTAGAAAACAAACGCATAAGCAATAGAAACAATACCGGCAACGGCCACTGCGCCACGCCAGCCATCGGTTATTATGGATGAAAAAGCCACCGCCATTGCTGGTAACGCAAAGTTGGCAATAGCGGCACCAAAGTTACCCCAGCCACCGTATATGCCCTGAGCAGCACCTGCCTGGCGCACAGGAAACCATTCAGTTACCAACCTAATACCAATAACAAAACCTGCACCGGTGAAACCTAAAAGAAAACGTGCTGCTGCAAGTTGCTCATACGTTTGCGCCACGGCAAAAAACATACAAAACACACCCGAGATGGCCAGCAATAAACTGAACATCAATCGTGGACCAAACTTATCCACCAAAACGCCGGTAAAAATACGTGCAGGAATGGTTAATGCCACATTAAGAAATAACAAGGCCTTGGCTTCTGCGATGCTTAAACCAAAAGTTTCAACAATAAAAGGCATTAACGAGGCATGACAAAACCACATAAAAAAAGTGATGAAAAATGCCAGCCATGAATAATGCAAAATTCGGGTTTTAGGATCCGAAAAATCAAACACCAAAAACTTTTCTGAAGACATATCTATTACCTATCAAAACGGTTTGTTTCTTGCTTCATTGCATATCAATGGGGACAACATTATCCCTCAGAATGAGTTATAGCAATTACCAGGCCAACCCACAAAAAGTAGATCCTGATAAAAAAACAAAAAATAATTGTACAAATTTTAATCTATAATGGTATATTTGCAATCCATCATTACCTGATGGAGATTCCCATTGTCAGCGAGTTTAACATTTATTACAGCCTCATCTTTTAACCTACGACATATGTTTATAAAAAATATAAGACACAAACATTGATTTTGAGTTTTCATTAGAATTTTCAACTATATAGCACTAACAAACAACACCGCACCAAAAAAGTGCATGAAAGACGACCAACGCATGCACTATCTGCGTGCGCAACTTGTTTTTCACCCTAAAAAACAACAAGATAGAATAAGATATTGGCATCTGGCATACTAGTTGCTATGTAACTTGTGTATTATTGCAAAAGAAACCATTTGGGAAGTCATCATGCAAAAAGAAAAAATCGTAATCGTAGGTAACGGCCCGGTTGCTCACAAATTTATCGAAGTGATGCTGGCCTCTGGCAAAGAAGATCAGTACGACATCACAGTTATCGGTGAAGAGTCATTACCGGCCTATAACCGCGTATATTTAACGGCCTGGTTCGAAACCCGTGATGCATCTGGCATCGAAATGGGCACGTCTGCGTTCTATGCAGATAACAAGATCAACTGCCTGACTAGCGAAAAGATCACCGAGATCGACCGTGCAGGCAAAAGCGTAAAAGCTGAAAGTGGTAACGAATACGCTTACGATACATTGATTCTGGCTACAGGTTCCTTCCCCTTTGTTCCTCCTGTTCCTGGTCATGACCGCAAAAACACCTTTGTATACCGTACCATCGATGATTTAGAAGCGATTACCGAAGCCGCCAAAACCGCTAAAATAGGTACTGTTGTTGGTGGTGGTTTATTAGGCCTGGAAGCAGCCAAGGCCCTGCATGATTTAGAATTAAAAACCCACGTGGTTGAATTTGCCCCACGCCTAATGGCCGTACAAGTAGATGAAGGCGGCGGCAATGTATTAAAAGGCAAGATTCAAGATTTAGGTGTAGGTGTACATACCCAGAAAAACACTAAACAAATTGTTGATGGTGACGAATGTGTACATCGCATGGAATTCGCCGATGGCGAAAACCTGGAAACCGATATCATCGTATTCTCTGCAGGCATACGCCCTCAAGATGCGCTGGCGCGTCAATCAGATTTAGAAATCGGTGAGCGCGGCGGTATAGTCATTGATAACTTCTGTAAAACCTCG
>JABSRQ010000233.1 GCA_013215055.1 Pseudomonadales bacterium
CCCCTCCACCCTAGAGCAAACCAGCAAGCCTTTTCCTTAGTATAATCCTTATGGATTATCTTTAGATCACAGCCTTTCTTTATGATCATCTCCGCGGAGGTGGGCTGAACAGTTAGCCCCTAATTCGCACCAGTAAGGAGCCTTAAAAAGGGTGCTCGCATCGGATGCGAGGTTAGTATCTTTTTTGCATACATGATCATCATCTACGGTACCTATGCAACCGACAGAATACGCCCCTCCTTCCCTTATCCCTTTATCATTTATGGTTGTGACCTCATAGATTGCGGCAGTCCAGTTAGATGCTGAGTCTTCAATAGAAAGATGCCCTGACACAGCGCCACCTTCCCATGTCGAGACTGATCCGGTTGCAATCAGTGCGGCCTTCATACCTGTGGCTTCATCGTAATACTCGTAAAGACAATTGATATAGGAAATTCGTATTCGAGACATAAACACTTCCTTAACAATCTTACCTCCTATATTCGAACAGGACACTTCTTTATCTCCTCCCTCCACAAGAGTCTCGACATCTTGTTGAAAGGCCTGCCATTTTTTTAACACAGCATGTTCCGCTTTCGATGTATAGGTCTCTGAACCCAAGTGACCCTCAGTTTCTTCTAGGTTACTGCATCCAGAAAAAACCATGCTGGGCATGCAAGCCGCAGAAAGCGCCAAATATCTCATGAGTGTATTAGTCAAAATTAACTCCAATCAATAAAACATGTTAATTTGATAAATTATAAACAGAGAATGTAACGTTATTCCGTCAGTACTGTTGTATCTAGTTTTCATATACAACGCTTTCATTTCCCTGAGCAGGAAATTTTTATAACAATATATCTGTCACATCCCAACAGGAACGACTCCTTTTAAAACACTCACGCCTCATGAAAAATAGGGTTATAAAGATGGGTTAAATAGCGTAGGAATATCGACGGATATATAATTAATACACCGTATTTATTCCTGCGAACTGGAGAAAATAAGATAGTCAAAAATATCAATTTATGTATCAATTTAAATAAAGGATACTTTCATCGAGGAATAAAAAAACTGGACATATTTAATCCCATCTCCCTATACACCAGCCACTGAAATACTCCCTCTCTATACAAACCAAAATGGAAATGAAATCATTATGAATGATAGCCTTCCGACTCTTCGCAGCCAAAAAACATAGTTTAAATGTTTATTTAAATATATCGTATGCATTTAAATTTTCGTTAAATGGTATTTTTTCAATTAGATAAATCATCTCTTAGTGAGGATCGAACATAAGTAAACCTTAAGATATGGAAATATAAATTATTTTTTAAATACATTACATTTTTAGCTCAACACCCTTCTTTTTATTTTAATAAACCCCTGAATAGAAACTTTCTCTCTATACCACCGTCAACCTGACCCCTCACTTTTTCATTTGTTATTTATATTTATCGTTAGATATATCACGACTTTCTGACTTTTCATCACTCACGTTACTCTTTAAGAATACATCAGGGTTATACATATATACTGAAGACTCTAATGAAACCACTCACGCAACCGGATCGACTCCATTATTTCCGGCATGACAATATCATATGATCACCGATGAAACTTTATTCACTAACTAGTAACTATACATACGTAAGCTTACTACATTAGTGTCACTGCAATTTTGAGCGTTAAATTGTTGGACTCCATAATTAAACTGGATATCAATGCGGATACTGAAAAATCGGAAATGTTAAAAAAATATGAATTTTCTGGAAATATCAGATTAGGTTCCCTTCTCAATTCGGCATCGGTTTTGAAGCTAGCAATTATACTAACTCACACATCATCCACCGCAAACGTTCGCCTTGTAGGGGACGACTCAGAGGATAGTGGTCGATGGTTTGACGAGGTCGGGTTAAATACGAACGCTACACAACAGATAGAAAAACTACCACTTTGGCAACCAATAAGCGTACCGGTATTCATTGGCGATAAATATCAACATAGGCTTACGGGTGAATTAATACACGCAGACGACAGCTGGTACGCAGTAGAAATGACTGCCTCAGATGATAATGAAACCAGTCTACGCCTGGCAGAGGGATATCAATTTTGAAGCATTTAATCACTTTACTGGCGGTAGGTGCGTTTACGTATCCCGTCGATGTGCGGTGTAACCCCAGTGAACACACGAATCAAATCAGTAATAGCGTACTAATGGTTGATCATAATCAGGCGCTAGCGTGGGAACTCGACTGTTATAAAGCGCTTGGAAGCGTTCGAGAAACTGCCACCGACAAAGGCCGCCGCTAAACGAGATGTCATGCGACAGGCCAATATTGACGGGCTTCTATTGTACGCTGAGTTCGTTACAGCGCGAAAAAATCTGATATCTAGCTATATGTCCGTATCGGACAACCTAAAGATGATGCCATGAAGCCATGAAATATATTGATATTAAGTATCGGGGCTGTATCCGGATGCAGCATGCCTTAAATACAATTAGACGATAATGACCAGCAGGTTAATAAGCTTTGTCACAAGTGGTATGACTACACAAGACCTGTGATTATGGGCATATTATATTCTTCCGCAGCCGCTGTAACTAGCGAGGAAACTTACGCATATGCAACCGACAGTTTCGATTCCAATCCAGGCTACGACGCTGATTTATCTGGAGTGTACGCACTGACAACACACGCGGATATCTACATGCCCAATAGGAGCGCTTCAGAGTGCAATTAAATAAATGCTTAACCGTTGTAGTCCTACAGGCAGTAATTTTGTTTGTTACATCGTGCGGCGATCGTGTTAAGACGATACATGACGAAGATGAAGCTAGCGGGAAAACTCCCCGCCAATAAACAAGCCTATTACGCCGCCGTCCGGCATGAGGTCGAATGCGAAAACGAGTTTCCAGTGTTCGAATCGGGTTACTCGGCCTGCAAAGAAAAATGGGTTTCATCAACAAAAACACGCAAGGATTTAGAAAAATGATTATTTTAAGTAGCGCCGCCGGGTATGTAGAAATAGACGTCGCCCTGGATAGCGTATTAGTTTCCGTACCTCCTGAAAAAACTAATACAAAATACCCACCATTCGACGGGCTTAAAATCGTATACACACAGTTTGTGCGTAATTCCGAGTTAGACGCATGGTTAGACGAAACCTTACAGGCTAAAACTAATTGTGCCTCCCTGGCCGGGCGTTGCACTGGTGTTTGTAGGTTGCCGGTTTCTATCGTAGTGCATGAGGGTGGCGAACGCCTTCGAGGTTTAGCAAAGCTGGTTATCAATGTGCCTAACGGCTTTTCGCTTGAACTGCATAACGCGCTTAATTGATCTTTGCCCCTGGGAGGGGGCTTTTTTCCTACAACCCTAAGGTACTAAACTATGATATACAAAAAACCTAGCAGCTGCGGCCCTGGTCCTGGCTAGTCCGATAACCTTCGCAGCGGATCCGAACACCTGGTCTATTCACGGAGGCCTTAGCACCGGCCAAAGCATGGACGGCGATTTAAGGATTCTAAACTATACAGGCGACGGCCCCGAATCAATTTCCGACGATATGGCCACGGGCTTTCAATTAGGCGTAACCTATAACCTTAATAAATGGGTACGGTTTAACGTCGAATACCTGGATCGCGGCGAAACAACGCTAGGCTATGGGCTTGACTCCTACGACGATGAATATACTGACAAGTTGAGTAGCCTAGCTCAGGACGTAACTATTAACGGCTTTCGAGTTAGCGTTATACCTACTGTCGAAATAGGTTCCGGTTTTACCTTGCTAGGTGAATTTGGCTATGGGTATTATCAATTCGATTCGCATGTAGATTTTACGATTATGCCTACGGTGCAAGATGGCCCTTCGGCTAATAGCTAATATCACCGCGCATGAATCGGAAAATAATGCATATATGCACGCGGGTATCGGCTTAGAATATGAAATTAATGATAATCTTTTCATTAATACGATGTGGACAATGACGCCTAACCCTACTCAATCTTACGGGACGGAAAGAACCCCCGTTCAATGGCACACCACACCCAAAGGCGGCAACATCGCTATAAACATTTTAAGGTTAGCGGGGATACTGGTAGTTTTAACAGGTTGCAGTATTGCCCCGGATAGAATACCACCGCCCCCTACCCGAAACATGTACGCAGACTATTAGCCTAGAGCTGGCCAGGAAAAGAATCGCCCGCGTCATACATGACGAAACAGGCTATACCATGTGTTACACACGATAACCGCGCTAGTCGCGCTAGTCGCGGTTTTTTAATGCCCTGCGTTCTTCGTATGTTGTGGCCGGGGGACGATCCGCCAACACCTGCCGGTAGGCTTTAACCTGGTACGGGTACAGCTTTAACCAGCGGGCTATTTTATTATCGCTATCACCCCACTCATCACTATTCGGTGTAATACATAATGAGCTTTTCTGGGGACAAAAAAATGACAGCTCGAGTGAAAGTATTAGTGAGAATGTGAAAGCGTTTTTAAAAAATAACGGGAGTATATTAGAAATACCGCAAGGTGTGTCAGGTTCTAATAAGGGGACGCTCTTTAATGATAGTATAAAACGAAAGTATGTATCCACTGCTCGGTTTCAGGAGCAGACTTTCTAAAGGCGATGAATTATGTTGTTCTTTTTCTTACCCGTTCACAAAATTTTTCGCTACTAACAGATATGTGTTTGACGGCATGAACCTTACAAGATCCCAGCAATACTCATTATCGCTATACTTCCAGAGGAGCATCTTCTGAACAACCTATCATCCGACATAAACAAGGCCAAGTGAGCTACAAAGTTAAAACACCCTAGATCAACGGCACAACACATGTCGTATTCAGCCCATTAGAATTTATCACCAGGATAGCATTGGGCGAGCAATAGCCTACCGGCTAATCTGCATGCATAGAGCATCAACAGCTATGCATTAAATGCTCGGTAAACCCCTGTTCTTTAAGATAACCCCATGCATTAAGTATATGCTCGGGTAACGTGTGAGGCACTTGGAAACCTAAATCAGGATATTTCTGGACACGATCAATATCACCAACCATTTCATTTATAACACCTAATATACCCACAACATTTGATATTTCATGTGGAAAAATTACCGGGGGGCATGATACATAAGCTTTTATTTCTGGCCACTGACATTCAGCCGTTAGCTTGACTCTAAGCAGCGCACTTGGCTTTGTTACAAATGTGACTACCTTAACATTGGGTAATAACGCCTTCGATAAAGTTATATTTTCACCAAAATTTGTTGCTTCTGTTTCTAATATTATCTTCTTTGGGTCGATGCCGTTTGCTATAGCCCTTTCCTTAAATATGATTGCTTCTGCTGTTGACCAAATATGCTTGGTCCAGTTTCCAGTATTACCACTGAGAATGAGTTTATCTGAAATGCCAGACTTAATTAAATTGCAGGCATGGTCGCAAACTCTTAGATCGTATGAACAACAAACCACCACAGCATCTGATCTTAATTGCTGATCAAACGATGACATGTAGTCCCATAGCTGCGTTGATTTTTTAATTGTGTCCGTTTCCATAATATTCATATATGCACAGCTTCTGATGGTTGTAATTGTTTGAATAAAGAGAAAACTAACCGAATTAGATTAACAAATCCCCCTAATAAATATTCGAGCTCTAATCCAACTCTCAGTGTCCTTTGAGATACACTGGGCGTAGCCAAGTTTAGCCTGAGCTTTAGATGATTGTTCGGCTTAGTAAAAAAGCCCTGCTAATCGCTATTAGCAGGGTTTACATCCTCTTATCGATTCACTTTATTAGTTTTCCAGCGCTGGCTTCTGCGCTTTTATCGCCTCTTCTAGCTGAGCCTCTACAAAACCGGGTGAAGTGGTTTTCGCAGAGATTAAACGATACATGGCAGGAATAACCAGTAGTGTCACGAAAGTGGAAAATGCCATTCCGAAGAAGACCACCGTACCCACGGCGATACGGCTCTCAGAACCCGCCCCCGTTGACATGATCAACGGAACGGCACCGACTAAGGTCGTCAATGCAGTCATCAGAATAGGACGCAGACGACGAGCCGAAGCATCGATAATCGCCTGCTCTATCTCCAGCCCTTTATCACGTAACTGATTGGCAAACTCCACGATCAGGATGCCGTTCTTGGTCACCATGCCGATCAGCATGATCATGCCTATCTGGCTATAGATATTCAGTCCTTGCCCGGTTAGGAAGAGGCCTAGCAAGCCGCCAAATATCCCCATAGGCACTGTAAACATCACCACCATAGGGTTGATAAAACTCTCAAACTGAGCGGCTAAAACCAGATAAGCCACCAACAAGGCCAAGCCAAATACCACAAGCACACTACTCTGATTCTCTTTAAAATCTTTCGACTCCCCCGTGTAGCTCACCGAAATATCGCCGGGCAAGATCTCAATCGCCTTGGCATCGAGAAAGTCCAGGGCTTGGCCTAAGGTGTAACCTTCAGCTAAGTTAGCCTTAAGCGTTATCGATTTCTGCTTATTGCTATGATTCAATTTTTGCGCCGAGGCCAGCTCTTCGATATGCGTTATCGAATCGAGTGTGATCAACTCACCCTTGCTGGAACGCATGTAGATTTGACTCAAGTCCGCCTTGCTGTTGAAGCTATTCTCATCGCCTCTGAGATAGACATCATACTCTTCGCCGCGATCGACAAATGTGGTTTCACTGCGGCCACCCAACATCACCTCCAGCGTCTCTGCAACGTCGGCCACTCTGATCCCAAGCTCAACGGCGCGCTGCCTGTCGACACTCACAACCAGTTCAGGCGTGGTTTCGGCATAATCGAGATCGGCGCCTTCCAGCATGGGGCTATTAATGGCCTGCTGCTGTAAAACTTCCGCCCACTT
>JABSRQ010000234.1 GCA_013215055.1 Pseudomonadales bacterium
CCTGCTGATATTGCAGTAATACCTTTAAATGTAGTCCTTTATAATCCCCCCCCCCCCAACAGCTGTGATCGGCGCGGTCATGGTGTTTCACTTCGATGATGACCTTATCGTCTAATAAAAAACCATTTGCCTTATTCAGTTGACGAAAATGACAATTAAAATCCAGCGTCACGCGTTTCTGCGTTTTTTGATGCCATAAACTGAGACGGTCATAATCCACCGGTAAGCTACAGGTAGTTTAAGTTGTTCTAAATGCACAGCCTGTAATAAAATCAAAGCTGTCTTTAATACCACATCAAGGTTCATTGTTTGATACTGTTTCAGCTGAATACGTCGTTGATGCGACAGGGTTTCTGGCGTTGATGTTGCAGGAAAAACATTAATTCAGCTGTATCAAAGTAGATGTTTTGATAGTGATGAAAGAGGGATGGTCTTATACACAGGCAACGATAACGGCCAAGTAGAGGGGGTAAAATAACAGGCAGAAAAGCGCAGTCAATCAGGAATTTAACTTCCTGACACAACATGTGTTGACGGTCATAGGGCTCATCCAATGAGTAAACAGGATGCCTGTTGAATAAGATCTAACAACGTATCGGCTGTCATCACCAATCTTACGGCATATTCTATAGGCTGCCCCTGCGTATCTGCAGTATAGACCGCCGCCTCCCCTCTTGCATGGTGCTTAACATAAGCATTAGCTGATCTAATTATTTTCCCACCGCCGCTTACACTTCTATAATAACTCTATACGTGTACAAAGCTCTCTGGGATGTACCCGCAATAGAATAGGAAACATCTGTGTAATAGCATTAATGGCAGCTTATCTTATGCAAAAGCATATTAAACAAACGCTTTACCAGAATCTTTTGACATTATTAAAATCAAATCATTTATACCCGGAATCCGCCACCGAGCAAGCACATTTATGTCAGCAGCTGCAAAACATCATTAATAAATCTGAGTATGAGATCGGTGATTTTGATAGCAAAGAAGTTAATATTCTTTTAGCCGATCTTAGAAGCCTTACCAAGTTAGCCGAGCAATATTCAGATCAACAGGTACTTGAATTACTCAACCGTTATTTCCATCAAATGAGCCAAATTATCCTGTCCTATGGTGGCACCATCGAAAGCTTTATGGGTGACAGCATCATGGTTTTATTTGGTATGCCTGCACAAAAAAAAGATGATTTATCACGCTGCTTAGCCTGCGCGGTAAAGATGCAAATAGCGATGGAAAATATCAACAAGGAAAATAAAGAAAAAGCTTTACCGTCATTATATATGGGCATAGGCATCAATTCAGGACCTGTGTTCGCCGGAAATATAGGGGGGAATTTACATAACGAATACACGGTGATTGGCGATGAGGTGAAACTGGCCTCACGCATTGAAGCCCATAGTTTACGAGGACAGATTCTGGTCAGTGAAAATTGCTACCAGAAATCCCGCAGCTATATTCAAACTGGCGATATTAACGAGCTCATGGTCAAAGGCAAAAAACAGCTAGTAAGAATGTACGAACTTTTATCCGTTGATAGGCCCGAATTTTTACAGACACCTAAGCGCGATATTCGCAAAAGCACAAGAATATCTGTGGATATGCCACTGGCCTTTTATTGCTTACAGGGTAAGGGCATATCAACCCACGAATATTTAGGCAAAATTGTTGATATCGGCTATGGCGGGCTATTCGCTTACACCCCTTATGCACTTACGCCTCACAGTGAAATCAAGATCACACTGTCTCTATCCCTGCTTAGCCATGGCAACAGCGATATTTATGCGAGGGTTTTACGCAGCGGCAATAGGGATGGAAAAAATGAATGCCATCTGGAGTTCACGGCCATAGAGACGGCTGCACAAATCGCCTTAAAAAACTTTGTTGATCAACAGGCCGCGTTATTATGAGCTAAGCCCTACATCAAAGCAGGTCAAAAAGCGGACTTAATCATTACGCTATAAACCCATGATCCATATCCAATACCGCCACCGTCAGATAAGTGCCTTCAAAGACTAAAACCAGCACAATTAAAGCCAATAGAAAAACCCTGGACAGCCATTTTTTAACAACGCCATATACCAATAAACCCAGGCAAAAAATAAACAGCAGGTGATAGACATTATTAATATCAAAACCCAGGCGCTGGCTGATATTCAGTATCTGCGTTTGATGGCCAGGATCCATCAGAAAAAATCCGATAGATAAGGTCGCAACAAACAGCAGTAATAAAAAAGCCCGTATAAGTAGCATCGCGATCATCTCCCTTATATATCATAGAGCTTAGACTATTTACAACATGACATAATGCTGCTTATGCCTAGTGTTATAGGTATAAGCAGCAAGCACTACGTAGGATAAATACAATTAAGCCCCGCCATTATTTGATTGCATTGGCGTATTACTCACTTCACTCCTAAACTCTAAATGTCTTTTTTAGTGTTTTTCCTTAGTTTCAACACCAAAGACACCATTACGCATAGCAGCTAACCTTTAGGGAATGTCATTTGAGCGCTATCATGGATACAAGCACCGAAGCTAAACCTAGAGCCGTCATGCCTAACGAAACGGTCATAGGTCTGTATAAAAACTGCATGGAATTCACATTAAATTCCAGAACCTTCCTATTAAGAACAACGGAACTACATCGCGTAGGTATCAATGCTCAGGTTATGGCCGCGCAATCGGGAGAGGCAGCCCCCGTACTCAGCGCCTTGGTCAGTGAGATCGGTGTGTTAACAGCAAAAATCAGTGCGGCACTTAATCTAATCTCGGGTAGCGGTGGATTATTGGCAAAAAATGCCATCAAGACCACCAAGACCGCTAATCAATTACAGATGTATTATCAAGCCTGGGAAATTGGACTGGAGGTAAAAACCAATACCCTTCTCCTGTCTATTTACGAAAAAAAAGAGGCTGAAATGTACAGCCTATTAAGGGAGGTTCGGGATCAATTAAGTGCGCATACAGCCACCCTTGCCGAATTACAAAAAACGGTCATCTTTATCCCGGCATTAATTAACTTAATCAATGTCAATGTCGCAGAATACCCCCAATACAGCGAACAATTCAGAGTCACATCGACTGAGCTCAATGATTTTAAGGACTTTATTGAAAGCTCAACCTCGTTAATGTCCAATAGAATCAAAGAAGCCATTCATCTCATTAACAGCGCAATTTAGCAGGAGGCTACTGTGCTTAAAGAAGAAATCTACTCTTCAGAAAATCACAGCTGGTATATCTTTTGTCGGGACCCTGAAAAACCCGAAAATATTATCGATACCAATGAATATTTAATTATCAGTGATGGCGAAGGTCTGGCCATGGATCCCGGAGGCACGGAGATATTTGCGCATGTCGTCAGTGCTTTTTCTGAAGTGATACCGGTCAGTGATATTTCGACATTTTTTGCGTCTCATCAGGATCCAGATGTCATATCGTCACTGCCTTTATGGACCGGATTATGCCCCAAAGCAAAAATCTATCTGCCTTGGCTATGGGAAGATTATATAGCCCATTTTGATTTAGCTGCGGTTAAACAATTTGTTACAGTTCCCGATGAAGGTAGCGAGATTCGATTTCGCAACGGCCATATCATTCAGCTGATACCGGCTCATTATGTTCATGCCCCGGGTAACTACAGCCTCTATGATCCATCCGCCAAGATGCTTTTTTCGGGAGATATTGGTTCAGCACTATTACCCAACAGTAATTACAGTGTTTTTGTTGAAGACTTTGAGCAGCATATATCCTATATGGAAACCTTCCATAAACGCTGGATGCCCTCCAACAGAGCCAAAAATGATTGGATCGCTAGAGTTCGAGAGTTAGAAGTTGATATGTTATGCCCTCAACATGGGGCGATTTTTAAAGGTGAAATGGTCGGCAAGTTCCTGGACTGGTTTGAAGCTTTGGAAGTGGGCATAGCGATTCCCAGCTAAAATTTTGAGGGTATTTAAAGTCGGCATTCATCAAAGATGCCGGCTTTTAAACACTATCCAGAAGCGACTAGAAATTAGCCTGACTAATAAACTATGGCAAATTTTGATCAGCGCCATCAATACCAAACTTATTTTTCCAATAATTACATTCAATACCTGCGTATAGTCGGCTTTTTAGCCCCAGGAAATAACTCAGGTCTAATTTAATTTGTGGTTGAGCGATAATCTGCCATTATTTCGCATCACATCAAATATCGTCAGCGCCCCCCCCGAAACAGCAGCGTCCTTATCTACCGCCTTTAAAGAACAAGCTTGTTTGGCCATACCATAAAAATCGCATGATACCTGATTCTGCACCACCATATACACAGCACCATCGCACCTTAATGCAATACATCCTGTGCGCCGTCGCAGCCCATACCACTGAGTCATAACGCCACCACCGCAAGCTGATCTAATTTACAAACCGAATCAAATAAATAATCCGCGAATTTAGATCGCCATTCACAGCGATATTGCGCAGTGGCGAACGGGCCCTGGTCAAGGATACCAAAGGCGTATGGGACTATTTTTCACATGACAGGGAGTGTAAAGATAACCGTCGCTACGTTGAGCCCGCCCAAAAAGATCAGGTCATGCCTCATATACCGCTGCCCATCCCAGATGACACCTTGTTTACCGGTTTGCAGCTGAAGTCACGGCATCGTTGATGGCATACAAAAATAGGGTGATTGCAGCGGTAAGTCATAAAAAATTGCCGCTAAGTCGATATATTTCCAATAATTAACACGGCCAGGAAGTCTCTGAAATCGTGGCACATATCGCCGATTCCAGTACAAGCAAGTAGTACGATATTGCCGACGTTAATAAAGCTGTCACGACCATGAATTTAGCCATGCTAAAAAAAAGCTAGCCTGGTTGAAGATATCGCTATGACCTGGGCAATGCTAAGTAATGAAGCCACTGAGCGAGTTGAAAGATCTCTTTCTTTGTTAGCCAAGATTCAGTAGCCATTAAACATGGAGATAAAGGCGCAGAACAAAGCCCTGCGCCCATTCAAATCTGTGTCACTGAAAACAATGATAAAAATCACAGCGATGATGATTTTATGGCTTTCTAAACGACAACATAAAGCAATATTATGCCAGCGATGAAAGTGCTAGAATTCGCAGTAAAATCCCCTGCCGACCTCATAGCTCCCTTATGTTAAGACTCAACGACTTAAAACTAGACCTCAACCACAGCGAAGACGATTTTCAGCAGGCTATTTTAAAACGCCTGGACCTGGAAGCTATTGAACTATTGCAGATACAGCTGTTTAAGCGCAGCTATGATGCCCGCAAAAAAAATCAGATTCAGCTAATTTATCAAGTGGATATCGATCTTACAGAGGCGGCTGAAAAACGTGTTTTGACCCAATTTTCCGGCAAAGGTTTTGTTCGCCCTAGCCCGGATACAGCCTATCACTTTGTCGCCCAGGCCAGTGAAACATTTCCAACAGCTGAGCAACAACGCCCCATCATCATAGGTTTTGGCCCCTGCGGCATCTTAGCGGCGTTATTATTAGCCCAGATGGGATTAAAGCCGATAGTGCTGGAACGTGGTCAGGCCGTGCGTCAGCGCACCAAAGATACCTGGGGTTTATGGCGTGATAGGAAACTCAATACCGAATCCAATGTGCAATACGGTGAAGGGGGCGCGGGCACATTCTCCGATGGAAAACTGTATTCGCAGGTTAAAGATAAACGCTTTTTGGGCCGCAAAGTTTTACACGAATTTGTTAAAGCCGGTGCGCCCGAAGAAATCCTCTATGTGAGTAAACCCCATATCGGCACCTTTAAACTGGTAAAAATGGTTGAGAATATGCGCGCCGAAATTGTGCGCTTAGGTGGAGAGATTCGTTTTGAACAAAAAGTTGAAACCATTCACCGAGAAGACACTGGCGACGGCCAGGGCAAAATCACAGGGGTCACACTCAATGATGGTTCTCATCTGAAAAGTGAACATATTGTGCTCGCCATTGGTCACAGCGCCCGCGATACCTTTGAGATGTTATTAGAGCAGCAGGTCTATATAGAAGCCAAACCATTTTCTATTGGCTTCAGAATTGAACATCCGCAGTCCATCATCGATAAAGCCCGTTTTGGTGAAAACGCAGGCCACCCTATTTTGGGTGCTGCCGATTATAAACTGGTACATCACTGCAGTAATGGCCGCAGTGTATACAGTTTCTGTATGTGCCCAGGTGGTACCGTGGTTGCAGCCACCTCTGAAGAAGGCCGCGTGGTTACCAACGGCATGTCACAATATTCACGTAAAGAACGTAATGCCAACAGTGCTATTGTGGTAGGCATAGACCCCGACACCGATTATCCGGAACATGTGTTAGCCGGTATCGATTTACAGCGCAAACTGGAAGAAAAAGCCTATCAGATGGGCGGCCACGATTATAACGCCCCAGCTCAGCTGGTTGGCGACTTCTTAAAAGATCAGCCCTCCAGCGAATTAAAATCGGTAAGCCCGTCCTACAAACCCGGCATCACGCTAAGCAATTTAAGCGAGTTATTACCGGATTTTGCGATTGCCGCTATTCGTGAAGCTATTCCGGTTTTTGATAAAAAAATAAAAGGCTTTGCGATGAATGATGCGGTGCTCACCGGTGTTGAAACCCGAACCTCATCACCCATTTGCATACGCCGCGACAAAACCTATCAAAGCTTAAATACCCAAGGTTTATTTCCGGCAGGAGAAGGCGCAGGCTATGCAGGTGGTATATTATCAGCCGCCATTGATGGTATTAAAGTCGCAGAGGCCGTTGCGATGGCAATGCTGAAACCTGAAAATTCGGATGA
>JABSRQ010000235.1 GCA_013215055.1 Pseudomonadales bacterium
ATTATGCGCTGATAGCAGATACCAGCACCGATGTAGGCAGAAACTGTTTTGCTTTTAATGAAATTTCCCCCGGAGGCTTTACCCCAAGATTTGGCGGAGATATAGAGGACAGATCGATAACGGCAGGAACCTCAGGTTTATGGGGGCTGGGGGAATGGGATGATATGCAATACGATGTCAGCTTCGCTATCGGGGAGAATACGTCGAACTTTTATTTGCGCAATACGTTTAACCCCTCCATGGGAGAAGACTCCCCAACAGACTTCTATACCGGAGGATATAGCCAACTGGAAAAAACGCTGAACATCGATTTTGTTAAACCTCTGCCCATACATGCAGGCAATGTGTTGAATCTAGCCGCGGGACTGGAGTGGCGAGAAGAGATCTTCGAAATTATGGCAGGCGATCCGACATCGTATCTGCCTGGGCCTTTAGCCGATCAATTATTTGCCATAGGTTCAAACGGATTTTCAGGATTTACCGAGGACTCTTCCGGGAAATTTACTCGCCGTAACTATGCGCTGTATATCGATACTGAAGCACAGATCAGTGAGCAACTGGTATTAGGTGCCGCGATTCGGTATGAAGACTTTACCACCTTTGGTGATACTACCAATTTCAAATTGTCCGGGCGCTGGCAGCTCACGGAGGAATTCGCGATAAGGTCATCGCTGAGCACCGGATTCAGGGCTCCCACGATGGGCCAGGCTAATGTATCCAATACGCAAACATCTATCAGTGAGGGTCAACTGACACAGGTGTTGACGCTACCGGCATTAAACCCTGTATCGCAAACATTAGGGGGCACGGCCTTGAGTCCTGAGGAATCAGAGAGCATGACCCTGGGTATCACCTATGTTGTTGATAACTTTTTTATCACGCTGGATTATTATCGCATCGATGTCAGCGACCGCATTACCCTATCGGATAATATCACCCCAACCGATGAGCAACGATCAGCCATGGAGGCCTTGGGCGTAGAAAATGTGGCATTGATCGGCGAAGTCAATTTCTTCACCAACGACTTCAGCACTGAAACTCAGGGCATCGACATTGTTGCCAATTACAGTACCGAGTTAATGCGAGGTAGCACGGTATTCAGCTTTGCCTATAACTGGAATAAAACCGATGTCAGTGAATTTTCGGACATTACCGGTGAGTATAAGGTGCGTTTATTAGAAGAGAGCCTGCCCGAACATAGGGCAACACTGACGCTATTCCAGACATGGACACGTTTCAGCGCCTTTATACGAGCGAACTATTATGGCGAATATTGGGCCGTGCATGTAGGCTGGGATGAAACTGCCATCGATGCCTCGTCGGTGATCACCGTAGATGCTCAAGTGCAATATGCCATCAGCGATGCATTCAGTGTTGCGGTAGGTGCCAATAATCTGTTTGACCAACAAGCAGAGGCGCTAGACTTTGATCCGGCCCTGGGGGATTGGGGGGCAAAATATTATGAGACCTCACCGCATGGTATTAACGGTGGTCTGTGGTACCTGAAGGCACGCTATGATTATTAAGCCCTGTTAACGTAAAAGTAGTTACCAGTTATCAACCTGATAACGCTGGCTATATTTATCCACTATCGCCTGATAAGTGCCATCCGCCTTTATTTTCTTCAGGCCATCATTCAGTGCGTGTAACACGGTAATGTTATTACTCTTCTTACTGAGCATAATATGAATGCCGCCGGTCTTGATTAAGAAGGCAGGCAACATGACGATTTTACCCGCATAGCCTTTTTCTCTGATTAATAAATTCTCTACCGGTAAGTAACCAATATAACCATCAATACGCCCCTTGATAAGCTTGCCCATATTTTGTTCATTACGTATCAGTTTATGCACCCGCTCTGGGCCCATACGGTGTAAATACGCCTCCATCTGTTGGCCATACGCATTACCAAACTCACCACCCATGATAAAGTCACTGTCGATGATGTCATCAATACTCATCGATGCGTATTTCTTTACATCTTGCTGGCGGATATAGACACCGATAAATTCACTGCGATAAGCATCGGTGAAATAGGCCCATTTTTTCCTGTCTGCGTTTTTAGAGGCTCCAACCGCTAAATCAATACGGCCATTTTTTATCGATGATAGTCGTCTGGCCCAGGGCAGTTCAGTTGCGGTATGACGCATGGTGCAGCCGGAGGCCTTAACAATCGCCACCAGCATCTCCAGGTCAAAACCACTGGGCTCTTCCTGCGTGCCCATGGCAAAAGGTACCCATTCAATGCCCCAGCCATTAATCAATTCCTTATTACAGCTGGCCTTAACCATGGCGCCATAAGACATAGCGCTTATAAACATTAAAAGCATCAATACATGCTTACACTTCATAATAACCCGGCTTGCTAATTAATAGTGGGCATCAGTGAAGTATAGACCCTATAAAGACTACATCTTTCGTAACAACGTGCCCTACATGTTCCCTCTCCATCCCCCAAAAACGTAGACGTGTTGCTATGTTAAACGGGGTAAGCGATTAAACATCGTTTTGAAACACTTTAATCGAGGTCATGACGTTAAAGACTATACTTAGCAGAATATGCATTATTTTTAGGGCTTCAACACCCCTATTTATTCACTGTGCCATGACTGTACATGCTGGGTTTTGACTTTCATTATTCAACATCCCCTCTAGCCCGAAAGCTTATGCGTGCGGTGCTGAGTATCTATTTACTTATTGCCTTTGCCGTTACCGCCGGGCAAATGTTTATGGAGTATCGTAGCGAAGAACAGCGCCTTATCGCCCAGGTGAATCATTTGATGTTCACTTTCAGCCCCAACTTCTCTCAAGCGCTATGGGACCTCAATGAAATTCAACTACGCGGCACCATGCGAGGTGTCATGGGTAATCATGAGGTATTGGGCATACGCTTAATCGATATTGATGACAACAGCACTGAAATGGGATTACTGATGCATGAAGGCGAGCTTTATTATCGTAAGACGGTAGACGATAAAGCCAGCTTCGATGTCGATAATTTTATTCACAGGCATAGCTCAAGCGTCTTACAATTTCACTTTGATATAGATTATACCAGCCCCCGTGGTAGCACAGAACGAGTCGGCCGCGTCGAGATATTCTCCAGCAGAAGGATTATTTTTGACAAGGTCTTTTACACCTTGATCATTACCCTGTTCAGTGCCTGCATTAAGACCCTGAGTCTATGGTTAATATTCTCGCTGATTCTGAAAAAAACCGTGTCTCTGCCGTTAAACAAGATCAGTGTATTGATGCAGAAATTCTCCCCCTATCTGGATGAGGATGAGAAAAGCACGATAAAGAATGAAGATAGCGCTGGTGAGAATGAGCTTTCAGTATTAGAGAAGAGCTATAGTCATATGGCCGAGCAGGTAACCGAGCAACGCCAGCAATTATTACAGCACCAGCAGCAATTAGAAGAAGCCGTTTCCGAACGTACTCAGGAGCTGCATCAGGCCAATGAGAAACTATTAAAAGCCAGTGAGACACAGGGACGCTTCTTTGCCAGTATCAGCCATGAAATACGCACGCCTATTAATGCGGTGATAGGCATTGTTGATGTACTCGATGCCGGAGAACTCAGCGATGAGCAACGCCATCAATTAGCCCTGGTACAATCTTCCGGGCAACTACTGCAAGGCATTATTAATGATGTTTTAGACTACTCAAAAATTGCAGCAGGGAAAATGCAAATTGAACTCATTGCCTTCGAACTGCCCAAGGTGATTGTTGAAATAGAGAATTTATTTCAACAGAAAGTGCTGCCCGGCGTAAGTTTTTTCACTGAAATCGATGACAATACCCCCACGTTTATCATCAGCGACCCTCTGCGATTGCGCCAGATTCTGATCAATCTGTTAAGCAATGCATTTAAATTCACCCAACAAGGGCGAGTGGTTTTGTCAGTACAAGCGCTGACAGACAATGCCAAACCCTTGCTACAATTCAGTGTTAGTGACTCAGGTATAGGCCTGACGCAGGAGCAACAAGGCAAAGTCTTTCAGGCCTTTTCTCAAGCCGAGAGTCATACCAGCCGGCAATACGGTGGAACGGGACTGGGCTTAACCATTTGTAAGCAATTACTGAAATTGTTACAGGGTGATATTAGCGTCTCCAGTGAGCCCGGCATTGGCACGACCTTTAGCTTCAGACTGCCCTATAAATCGGTACAAGAGCAGCAGAGTCTTAGTCATGAAAATTATTCTCATGACTTTGTCTTCCAACAACTGCAGGTACTGGTAGCCGAAGATAATATGACCAATATCGCCGTCATCAAAGGCCTGTTCAAGCTCTATCATATTCACGCCGACTATGTGTTAGATGGTCAGGCTGCCGTCGATAAGGTTAAAGAACAAGAGACAACACCGTTTAACCTGATCTTTATGGATTGTGAAATGCCGGTACTGGATGGATTTTCTGCAACACAGAAAATCCGAGACCATGAACGCAATAGTCCCGCTAACATCAGCAGCTTTATTGTGGCCTTAACGTCACATGCCTCCCATGAAAAAATAGAAAAGGCCCTATCATCGGGCATGAACGACTATCTGGAAAAACCTCTGACGCGTAAATCCCTGCTGGATTTTTTCGATAAACATAAGCTTTTATTGCCTATCAACAAAGGGAGTTCCAATCGATGACAACCGGCCTTAAACATCACAGGGCTATAGCCTTAATGTTTATTCATTTTCATTCCAACAAAATGAAAGCTGTAAGCTCAAAATATACGACACGCTCATTTCTAACGTTTTGGCTAATGGCATTTGTAATACCCTGTGTTTGTGCCAATGATGAAGATGACAAAACACTACGTGTTGGCGTACTCAACATACCTCCATTCTGGATTATTGAAGATCAGCATTTCAGTGGTGCCGAGATAGATATCATTAAAGCGCTGGTTCAGCCCTTCGGCTGGAAGGTAGAATTTGTTGAATGCCCCTGGAAGCGCTGTTTATTGATGATGGAGACTGGCGAAATAGATTTGCTTAGCAGCCTCTCTAAAACAGCAGAACGCTCTAAAAAACTTTCTTATATTGAGCCACCTTATTACAGTACCAGCATTGCGTTTTATATGCATAAGGCAGCGACTTTCGAAATAAATACCTACGAGGACCTTAAAGCACTTAACATAGGCGTGCTGGATGGGGCTCTATACTTTGAACCCTTCGATTCAGATGATAAATTACAAAAGCATTTCGTCACCTATGAAAAACAAATATTTGATATGTTGAAAAGACAGCGTATTGATATAACCCTTGGCGATGAAGTGAGCCTCGACCAATTTTTACAGAAACATGCGCTGTACGAGGAATATAGAAAAGCCTCTTACCGTGTTAAATCTGAAGATGGCTATATCGCTCTATCGAAGAAATCTGCATTCATGCATCAGCGTGATAAGATCGCTGAGGTATTAGCAAGGCTGGTAAAATCGGGGCAGATTAAAGACCTCTACAATAAGCATCATATTCCATGGCAACCGCCTACTCAGACACCACAGGAATGACTGCAGCTTAGGCTGTAGCCTATTTCCAATAATGGTGGCTTATCTATTCAACAGTGGTTTTAGCCTTTGGTTGTCTGATCAAGTCCAGACATTCACACTTCAGAATGATGCAGGATAAGTCACTGGGCTATTACAGCAGCGTTATGATTTTAGTTTTATAGCGATGATGATGATCATTGGCAAGGTCATAGGACCTGCCAAGCTCCGCGGTGGACAACTGATACACGTGGAAATTCTCATCAGTAAACAGTTTTAAGCATTTCCTGCAGGCAAAAAAATACCGATGATGTTAGGGACATCACCGGTAGAAAATGAGTTGATCCACAACTCTTGAAGCAGAAAACCTTAGGGGAAGTTAACTGCTTCAGCCACTATCAGGTAATAAGAACGCCCTCTTCCCAATTAGTTCATAAATAATTGAAAACTCTTTAGTCATTAATCTTTTTCTGAATGTATCTTGGAATAGTAGTACAAGACCAGCCTATCCCGAAGCCAATGATTACATGGGCTTAAGCTGTATCACTCCTAACTTGATCAGACTATTCATCTTACAATGCTCTATCTGATTAGACAGCCCGAATGAGGCTAAAGCGGCTTGTATTTTAATGATCTCCTACCAACTTCGCCCCCCTTTCGTGTCAACTACAGCGGTTAATGCAACGTGGGTATCCATTACGATGAAAAAGGCTTTACAGGATGGTTCATTCTGGCATGGGATAGCATTGTCTATCTCATTACCAAGCTTGTCGCAGGCAGATTTTTTTGCAGAAAATGAGATAAATAAACTGCCGTATTTAATCATTTTCTGCATCTATTTCTTTAGTGTTTTCTATTTTTTTAGAAATTTTATAATCTTCAATATAACGGATTTTATCGATTTGTATCGACAATGATACGGCTGATCTTGATGGCGAACGGTCATGTCGCGGCAATGAGGGGCGGGCTTTAAAAAATCATCTTCGCTCCCGGTTGATAGCTGTTTATGAGCCGATCGCAGGTTCGTTGAATGACTTGAGAATAAGGG
>JABSRQ010000236.1 GCA_013215055.1 Pseudomonadales bacterium
GCAGGTTATCCATATTCTTATTGCGCAGGCCGGTTATTATGGCATTCCCGCCAAGGTAGCCAGGGTGCGCGCCGAAGAGCATTTAAAAGCCTTGGGTTTGTGGGATAGGCGTTTTACGCCTGCGCGAATGTTATCTGGTGGTATGAAGAGAAGATTGATGATTGCCAGGGCGTTAATTCATAATCCGCGATTGTTGATTTTGGATGAGCCTACCGCCGGTGTTGATATTGAGATGCGTCGCAGCCTATGGGAGTTTTTGCAGCGGGTTAATGAGCAGGGTACAACCATTATTTTAACCACACATTATCTGGAAGAGGCCGAGAGTCTTTGCCGTAATATCGCGATTATTGATAAGGGCGTGATTGTACAAAACAGCAGTATGAAAAGTCTGTTGAAGCAATTGAAAGAAGAAACCTTTATTTTTGATACTGAACAAACTTTGCCACAATCTCTTCAGCTCGAAGGTTTTAACTGGGTTAAAGAGGATGAGCAATGCCTCAGTGTGTCGGTGGTCCAAGGGCAGTCGATTAATGCTATTTTCTCTATGCTAACCGAGCAAGGGGTTAATGTGTTGAGCATGCGTAATCGCAGTAATCGCCTGGAAGAGCTTTTTGTTAAATTGGTTGAAGGGGGGCGCGACTAATGCCATACCATCTACAGTGGATAGCTTTTAAAACAATATTGATCAAAGAGATTCGGCGTTTTATGCGTATCTGGGTGCAGACGCTTGTACCTCCTGCCATTACGATTGCATTGTACTTTGTTATTTTTGGAAATTTAATTGGTTCGCGCATCGGTGAGATGGGGGGCTTTGATTATATGCAGTTTGTTGTGCCGGGTTTGATTATGATGGCGGTGATTACCAATTCATATTCGAATGTGGTGTCTTCTTTTTTTGGGGCCAAATTTCAAAATAATATTGAAGAGCTTTTGGTGAGCCCTGTGCCTAATTACGTCATTTTATCTGGTTTTGTATTAGGTGGTGTAGCGAGAGGTTTGGCGGTAGGGTTTTTGGTGACACTATTATCCCTCTTTTTTACGACGCTTGAGGTTCATAATTTATGGGTGACGGTAAGTGTGGTTTTTTTGACGTCAGTTTTATTTTCTCTGATGGGCTTTATTAATGCAATTTTTGCCAATTCATTTGATGATATTTCTATAGTGCCTACTTTTGTATTAACCCCGCTAATCTATTTGGGAGGCGTGTTTTATTCCATCGATATGTTGCCAACGTTTTGGCAGGGCGTGTCGCAGTTAAACCCGATTCTATATGTGGTGAATGCCTTTCGTTTTGGCATTCTTGGTCATTCGGATATTAATGTGACGGCCGCTTTTATCATGATTTTTGTTTTTACGGTGCTTTTGACGGCTATATGTATGTATTTGTTAAACACAGGAAAAGGTTTACGTGAATAATGAAGGATAAAGATGTTTTTGCGGGGGGCTTGCCTCTGGGTAAAGAGACGGATTATCAATTTAATTATAATGCCTCTTTGCTTTTCCCTATTGCCAGAGTGCAGGGGCGGGATCAGATTTCACTTCAGTCGCCATTGCCATTTAATGGTGTTGACCGCTGGACCGCTTTTGAACTTTCCTGGCTGACCGAGAATGGCATGCCCAGGGTGGCGATAGCGCAGTTTGATTTTTCTTGTGATAGTGAAAATATCATTGAATCTAAGTCGTTTAAATTGTATTTAAATTCGTTTAATCAAACGGTTTTTTCCTGCAAAAAAGCATTAATTGCCTGTATGCAGCGTGATTTATCGGCGGTATGTGTGGGTGAGGTAAATATTAAATTATTTGCGGTGGATGATTACCCTGTTGATGAGCCTGATAATTATTTCTGCCTGGACTCTCTTGATGTCGAGTGCTCAGTTTATCAGCCTGCTGCTGACTTGCTTTGTACGTCGGGCATTAAAGGGGTTTGGCGCTTAAAGAGTCATCTTCTGAGGTCTTTATGCCCTGTGACGGGGCAGCCTGATTGGGCCAGTGTTTATATTCATTATTCAGGTCGTGAAATAGACAGAGCTTCATTGCTGGCTTATATCATCTCATATCGTAATCATCAGGGTTTTCATGAGCAGTGTGTTGAGCAGATTTTTAATGATTTACTGCTCAACTGCAAGCCGGATGAGTTAACCGTGTATGCGCGCTTTATGCGACGTGGAGGGCTTGATATTAATCCTTTACGCACAACCAGGAGTGCAATAGATAATTCTTTGCTTAATGCGCGTACAGCCCGGCAGTGAGTCTGGTTATAAGATGCCTGATTCTTAATGCTTTTTTGGAATAAATACAGAAAATGCTAGGTTTTTAGTCATGTATGATGAATACTGTTTTTTGCTATTAAAGCAAACATGCAAATAACAATAAATGGTGTTTTATCGATGAAGACAATCCACAGGGTTCTTGGGCAGTTTGTATTGCCTGCAGTGCTATTAACCGTGCCTGCTTTTGCACAAGCAAAAATTTCTAAAGATGAGGCGAAAAAGCTTGGTAGCTCTCTAACGCCAATGGGTGCAAATCCTGCTGCTAACGCAGATGGCTCCATTCCTGCTTGGACGGGCTCTATTTTAGGTGTGCCAGAGGGCGTTACCTATGTTAAGTCGGGTGATGTATACCCAGACCTCTATGCCAGCGAAAAGCCTTTATTCACTATTACTAAAGCCAATATGGCTAAGTACGAAGATAAGCTTACCGATGGCGCTATTGCATTATTAAACAAGTACCCAGATTCTTATAAACTGGTTATTTATCCTAGTCACCGTGATTTTCGTTATAGCGAAGAAATGGAACAACGCACGGCTTGGAATGTAGGTAATTCTGAGTTGGTCGGCAGTATTGATGGTTTGCAGAAATTCACCGGTAGCGTGCCATTTCCTTTACCTGAAAACGGTGCAGAGATCATTTGGAATGCCCGTATGAATCAACCTATGCCGGTGGCTGATTCTTTATTTGATGAAATTGCGGTTTATCCAGATGGTAATATGCAGCGTTTTCGCAGTAAATTAATGGTCGAATCTCCATACTCTTACGGCGAGCACGCTATCGGAGCTGTTGCAGAAGATTTAGGTGATATTGCAGCTTTTGTTTTTTATGAAGTGGTAGAGCCAAAACGTAAAAAAGGTGAAATGGTTGTTGTGCATGAGCCGGTTGATCAATTTAAACATGAACGTAAAGCTTGGGTTTATATTCCAGGTGCCAAGCGTGTAAAACGTGCACCCAATGTTGGTTATGATACACCTATCGGGCCAGGTGGTTTAATGACTGCTGATGATAGCATGGGCTTTAATGGTGCCATGGATAGATATGAATGGAAGTTAATCGGTAAAGAAGAGAAGTTTGTTCCATACAACTCTTACCGTTTTGATGATCCAAAAGTTAAATATGAAGAGTTGCTAACGGGCAAACATGTTAACCCTGACTATATGCGTTATGAGTTGCATCGTGTTTGGGTGGTTGAGGCAACACTGAAAGAAGGTAAGCGCCATGTATATGGTAAACGTCGTTTTTATATGGATGAAGATAGCTGGTTGATTGTATCTACTGATAGTTATGATGGTCGTGGTGATTTATGGCGTGTAGGTTTAAATAACACGGTATATGATTATTACTTAAAAGGCTTTATTGCCAGAGCTCAAATTAACTACGATCTGCAATCCGGTGCTTATATTGCAATGCGTGCGGTTAATGAGACACGCCCTACTGACTATGCAGCAAAAACTAAGGGTGCGAAGTTCTATACACCTAATAGCTTAAGAAAGATGGGTAGAAGATAGCGGTAATTTGTTGAATAAAAAAGGGCTGCAGATGCAGCCCTTTTTTTGGTCTTAATTCTGTCTCGTCCGGAAATAGGTTTACACAATGTGAGCTTATTTTATGGAAAACTCGAAAACTATAGATCCAAAACGTACACAACGTGATTATACGCTAGGCTTTAAATTGTCCGTGGTTGAGCAGGTCGAAAGCGGTGATATGACCTATAAACAAGCCCAGACTTTTTATGGCATACAAGGGCGTAGCACCGTTTTAGTCTGGCTTAGAACGCATGGCAGGCTCAATTGGTCAAACCCTAACGAGGGATTTATGACCAAGAATAAAGATTCACCACTCTGATCGTGGCTCGCAATATTGTTCGTCGCTGTATCAAAAAGCGCTGGACAGTGAAGGTATTCAGCCATCAATGACAGATGGTTATGATTGTTATCAGAATGCGTTAGCAGAACGGATTAACGGGATTTTAAAGCAGGAGTTTCTTCTATGTCGATGCAAGAGCTTTGAAGATTTAAAGAGACTGATTGAAGAATCGGTGAATATTTACAATAATTACCGTCCGCATTTGAGCCTGGGGATGCAAACGCCAAATGCGATACATGAAAAAGCCAGCTAAAAAGCTGGCTCCAACAAAAACGTCAATCTATTTCAGGACGAGACATTTTTGTTATTTGGCATTAAGCTCTTTGTAGCGAGCCTGGAATGTTTCGGCGCGGCGGATATGCTCTTTTAATTCACTATTGTTGGGTGCATAGGTTTGTGCATTTTTCCATGTATCGATCGCTTTTCCTATCAGGCCGTTGGAATAGTAGGATTGCCCCTGGTGTAAATCTGTAGCCAGTTGCGCTGATATTAATGTCTCAAGCTTCTTATTGTGGGTATCGATCCACTGTGTTTCGTGTTTTTTGTCATCTTTACGCTTGATGTCTTCTAAGATCTTTTGTGCGCCGATGATGTTCGTAGCACTTAACTGTTTTTCAAAGGATAGTTTTAATTTGTTCACTTGAGCTTGTTGTTGTGCCTGTTGATCCGCCAGTGCTTGAGCTTTTTGGCGTTTATTTCTATTTTGTTGTTGTTCACGTTTATGCTCTTTTTGACTGCGTTTACGGTAGGTTTTTTTCTTGATGGCATTAAGTGCGGACTGCCATTGTTCATCACTTTGTAATTGTTCGGCAAGTTTGAGTTGGTGTGTCGCTGTCTTAATAAAGCCAGCGTCCAGAGATGTTAATCCTTGTTGACCAATAATCTGGGCGTGCTCTAGTCTTGCTTTTGCCTGTGCCTGATAATGTTTTTTAAAGCTGCGTTCCTGCCCCTGGCTGGCTAAAAGTTTTTCCAGGATGGGGGCTTCTGCAGCTAGGAAGTTGGCATAGACTGTATCATGCTGTTGCTGGTATTTATCGTTATAACTGGTTCTGGCAGTATTAAGCGCTGCTATAGCCTGTTGTATTTCGCTGCTGCTGGGTAAGTTCTTTTGACCTTGCTCAAGCGTGTCTTCGGCGTCATAAAAGCGATGTTTTTTCTGCAGTGTTTTTGCCTGCTGTAGAAGCTTGTTGAGATATTTCCCTTGGGCCTGCTGCAGGGATTTGATGTCAATTTTTTCTTGCTCGGTAGCTGGGATTTTCCCGTATAGCGTAATTGCTTGCTCATATTGTTCGGTGGCTACCAGCTTGTTGACGGACTCTGCTGTTTTGGGGGTAAGCATTGAGCAGGCTGAAAATAGGCAGACGCTGGCGGACAACATAAAAAACCGGGCATGAGGTTTGATAATGAAAACGTTTGGGCAGCTTATTATAGATAACATGGTTATATTTTTTGGCTCAGTATATCGCTAATCAAATCATCCATGACGACTTGATAGGGGTGTTCAATATCCGTGACACTGTAAATCTTCACTTTTTCTGATTTACCGCGCACACCAATTTCTTTAAAGGCTTCAACTTTTAAGGCGTGAAGAGGGTTTACATTATCAAATAGAGACTCTTCGATAATGATCTGTGCACTTTCGGCTTCATTACATAACCTTGATGCAAGGTTGACGGCATCTCCGACAACGGTGTATTCCATGCGATCACTGGTGCCTATCAGGCCTGCTAACATCGTGCCGCTGTTGATGCCAATGCGTAATTCGATGGGGTAGATGCCTTCTTCTTTGCGCCGTCTATTTAAGCTTTCGGTTAACTTCTGCATTAATATAGCACAGGCTACTGCATTGTATTGATGCTTGGGGTCCTCGGATGGTGCGCCAAAAACCACCATCATGCAGTCACCAATATATTTATCGACGGTGCCAAAGTAGAAGCGGGCGCAGGCGTTATAATATGACCAGTATTCATTTAATAGTTTTTGCACTTCTTCAGGCGCGATATTTTCAGAAATGCTGGTAAAGCCTACTATATCTGCGAAGAAGACCGTAGCCTCTACATGCTCTCCGGCCATTTCAACCGGATCCAGTTGGTCCATAACCTTGCTGGCCACGTCTTTGGTTAGAAATCGGTTCAACATGCCTTCCAGTTCCGTTTTTCTAATCAGGCCTTGGCTCATGGTGTTGATGGCATCAATAAGGTTGCCAAGCTCATCATTTCTTCGGTCTGAAATTTGATCCAGCTTGCCTTCTCGAATGCTTTGGGTTGCTGAAATAAGGTCTTTGATGGGGGTGGATAATTTTCGGGCAATATAGAATGTTCCCAGGGTAACAACCAATAAAAGTAGCGCGGTGATGATCAGGCTTGTATAAAGTTGCTCTTGGAATTGCTCTGTTAATGCGTCTTGTGAAAAGACAACAATGGCGTAACCGGCAACCACGCCTTTAAACTCAATTGGGCTGGAATGCACAATATAATCACTGTTGATGCCATAAACACTGCTTTTATCACTGTGGAATTTATAAATAGGGGTTTTAAAACGCAATTCTTCGGTGGGGGGTAATAAACCTCTTGATGAGACTTCTTGTTCTTCAACGGTGTAAATAGCTGCGCCGATAATATGAC
>JABSRQ010000237.1 GCA_013215055.1 Pseudomonadales bacterium
CCCCCTTAAATGACATTGCCTCAAAAACTGTATAAGTAGAAGCTTTCGAGTATAAGCGGCATTAACCCCCTATTCACTAAAATCTTGAAATAGTAAATATCTTCATTAGCATGGTTTGAATGGCTGCTGTCTTACGTTGATATTTGGCCAATAGAGCCTTATTGCCGATAGTTATCATTGAGAGTGACTCTCTACTTAACTAAAATAGTTCACTAATAAACATTGTTAGCCTACTGAGTTATCATTCAATTCTTTCTTTTACATGCTAACAAATTATTTACAGGTACTCGTCTTGAATCGATATAGTCTTATCCCCCTAATCGTCACGTCTATTTTTGTTGGTTGCAGTTCTGATTCTGATGAGAACTCGATCGTCATTGATTGCAGTATTATGGAAGATTCGTCGATAACTAAAGTGGCAAGCGTTGCTAAAGACATTACAGTTGAATCTGTGTCATTGGATCGCTATAGGGAGGTTAACTTCTTTAGATTGAATGAAAAGGGGGATGTTTTGTCAGGAAGCTATGACTCTGATGGTGACGGTGTGCCCAACGAGTATCATAGTTATACATACGATGAAAAAGGCAGGTTATTGACTTACAAGGATGAATCCTTTGATGCCAAAATTGAAGGGCCTTCTTATCCAAGTTCGAGCTATAGCTACGATATCAACCTTAAGCGTTTTGCATGGGGACCTTACCTTTCTAAAAGATATTACGCCACAGTATTTGATAGTTATATCTATGATGATAGCGGCTATCAATTAACAAGCTGTATGGATGAGGATGGCGACGATGTAGCTGAGCGAGGAAGTATTAAGACTTACGATAACTACGGCAATCCGTTAACGACAGCTGTTGATTCCGATGGCGATGGTCGTCCTGATTCAATAAGCAGCTATAGCTATAAATATGATGGCAATGGAAACATGCTGTTATCAATCGTGGATATTGATGGTGATGGTGAAACTGATGAGGTTAATACTTATACCTATGATGATAATGAAAACCTTTTAACACATAGTATTGGTAAAAATGAGAGCCAGCCGGTGTGGATTTGGCTGTATACCTATGATGATAAAGGTAAGCAATTATCACCTCAATTGGATTCAAATGCAGATGGTATCGTTGATGATCGAGTCAGTTATACTTTTGATGATAATGGAAATATTTCGACAGAGAGTTTCTATTTTGATAACGATGAAGATGAATTCCCAAATCGCTTTTATAGCTACGATGCCAAAGGAAATATACTCTCGCAGCACACAGGCTATAACGCTGACGGCGTTATTAGGTCTATTTCATATTACAGCTATGATGCTAATAATAATATGTTAAGCCATATAAATTATCTTGAAGATGGAAACATAAATTATATTTTTACTTATAGCTACGATAGTAATGGATATGAGAGCTCTTATAGCGAAGATTTTGGTGGGGATGGCACCATTGAGATAAATACTACTTCAACTTTCGATAGCAACGGTAATCAATTAACTTACGTCACGCCTAATTCAAACACGGTCATCGATTACAAGGATGCTAAATAGAAGACCCACTTACTAACATTGACCATGGCTTCAACTCACTTCATGGTAATTTGTATGTGGCAATCTGCCCGGATATTCAGTGGGGGGTATCGAGAGGTAACCCTCCCCCAAATTCACTGAAATTTTTAATAGGAAATTCCGTAATAACTTACCTAATAATGTCTGCATGGTACAAGTAGAATAAGATTTAACTACAAGCTGTTAAATTCTTTCACAGCACAAAAAAATCGTTTTCCTACTCAGTATTTACCATCGAAATGCCTAAGCACCTTTGCCCATTAAATGGTTTTTAGAATTTACTAGCCTAACAGGTTAGCCTAGTAGAGCATTGGGGTCAGGTCTTAACGACTTTGACTGGCTTTTTCAGCTACCAATTTTTCGTCCGCAACACGGTAGTTAGCGCTTTCCTTAACGGCAAACGCTTACTCTGGGTATAAGAAAAATTAACTCCCTGAAGAGGTCTAATTACCCTAGACACTTAGGCCTGCTTGCTGGCTTCAACATAGTGAGACAAGCTCGCCTGCAAAATTTCTAACTGCACCGGTTTCTTGAGAAAATCATTCATTCCCGATTGAATACAGCGTTCTTTATCAGCATCCATCAAATTCGCCGTCACGGCAATGATAGGAATATCTTTAATATCATCATTACGCTTACGTATTTCCTCGGTACAGCTAAAGCCATCCATCACCGGCATCTGTAAATCCATCAGGATTAGCGAGACAGTTTCTTTGTCTAAGACTTCGAGTGCCTCTTCGCCATGTTTCGCAATCATTGAGCTGTAACCCAATTTTTCCAGCATCATCTGCATGACTTTTTGGTTAACTAGATTATCTTCTACTACAAGGATGGGTAGCTCTGCAGAAGCCAACATTCTCACGGAATCAAGCTGCGGAGCTTCACCTGACTCAACGGCTAAAGTGACGCTAAAACAACAGCCCTTTCCAAGCGATGATTCCAGTGATAGCTCTCCCTCCAAGGCTGTTATCAGCTTACGACAAATTGAAAGGCCAAGACCCAAACCGCCGAACCCTCGTTGAAATCCGCTTTCCTTTTGTGTAAAGGCTTCAAATATAGCCCCTTGTTCTTCTTCGGCAATACCCATTCCGCTGTCTTGGATGGTAGCCTGCAAGAGCCAAGGACTTCTGCCTTGATCACACGTTAGGGTAAATTTAACAACTCCTCGTTCTGTATACTTAACCGCATTATCGAGTAGTTTGACCAGTATGATAACGATTTTCTCTTCATCCGCAGATAACCATGCTGGCATTGCCGGATTAACAAGCCATTCAAGCCGCAAGCCTTTTTCCTTACAGCTAGTCTGGTAACGTTGGTGTAGGGAATCTAATAACGGTTTAATCGCAATATTATCGGCGTTAATGCGGATATTGTCCGATTGAACTTCCGTATGGATGAGGATGTCATTGATCAAGCGCAACAAGTCAGTAGCGCCATGTTGCACAATATCCAACGGTGATTTCAGGTGTTCCAGCGGATGTTGTTGGGCCACCTGGAGACCGCCTAATATGGCATTCATCGGCGTGCGTAATTCATGACTAATGGCTGTAAGGAAATTGTTTTTAAGCTGTAGACTGGATTCACGAGCTTCAATCACTTTTTGTTGCGCATTGACCATTTCACGCTCCTTCTCAGCTTCTGCCTCCATCGCTAGAGCTTCGGCTTGTAGTGTTATCGCTTCGGCTCGTAGCGCTCGTTTTTCGTTTTCGTAGGTCTCCCGCATGGCGATACGGGTTCGTTCGGCGATGACTAGCGACAACAACGTGGCCTCAGCGACCATCGCAACAGGGGAGCCCCACAAGATTAACTCACCAGGTTCCTCCCATATGTCGAGGATGGCCAAATTTCTTAGCAAGAACTGGCTGATGAAAATAAATTCCGCAATCAATAGATAACTAGCCGTTGGCTGGCGGCGAAAGGCCGCTTGCAAGGTGGCTAACAACACCAAAAGCAGCGTGAATACCGATAAAATCGCGCGTAGTTGAATAAGCGTCGGGGTCCGACCCGCGATAAGGTAAGTGGCGATCAGTACAGCAAACCCTGCATACAAAAGAGTGAAACCTTTATATAGCAAGGGCATGGTTTCTGGCAGTTTGAGACTATGACTGATAAATGCAAGGTAGCCTATCCAGCTCAGGCACCACGAAAAATGAAATACCGGCAGGTTTAGCGATGGGGAGCTAGGCCAGAAATACTGATCTAAAATGCCATTACCACTCGACAGTAAGATAATGGATGAAAGTAAAAACAGTAAATAATAAAAATACAGAGTTTGTCGAATGGTTATAAATAGAAAGAAATTATAGAGCCAAAAGACCATCATAATCCCGTAAAATGTTGCGGTTCCGGTCATCAACCTACCGTTTTGATGAGCGAAATCCAGTTCGCTAACCAGCTGAAAATACAATGGCACGGAGGCCCCGAGTTTGCTTTGATCGAGATGAAAATATACCGATTTCAGTTGATTTGGGCTTAACGTAAGATAAAAGGCAAAATATCGCGTCGTGATTTCTTTGCCTAAAAATGGCTCAAGTCGACCGGCTTCCACCGTACGGAATTCCCCTGATGCAGAGGGCTCATAATAATTTATTTCTGAAATGACATCCGGCGTGCTGTAGGGCAAATAGATCACCATCTTCTGCGACGGCAGCTCCGAATTCAAAAGGAAATTCAATCTGATCCAATATTTTGATGCAGGATTATTAATCGTAAACCGAGGCCGCCCCAGAGCTTGGAATTTTGACGCATAGCGAGGAGACACGATGTCGGACAGCTGTAATGTACGGTCGGGATCTTCCAATATTTGAACAAAAGGTGTCAGATCCATTGGGGTGGTTGTCTTGTCCACTTTGATGACTGGCGAATCGTCCAGGTAGAGGACGGAATCACTGCTTTTTTGATCGCCAGGTATGGATGCCAATACTGTTGGGATGGCGCATAATAGCACGACGATACAGAGCCACAATTTTGTCTGACAGGACTTACACATGGGCGTGCAGAATGACGTTGCCAAGAATCAATAAAGTATAGTGCAGTATTTCTGCCTGGGTGGGAGAGTGGTAGGTAAGCCTTGGGGTCATTCGATTATCGCTGTCTTTTGGCCAATCAAGGCAAACAGGCACTGGATATACTTGCCAAAGAACAGGTGAGCTGTGTATTGATGGACTTGCAGATGCCGGAGATGGACGATTTTGAATGCACTGCCGAAATAAGAAAAAATTCAGATAAACAGATTAACTCACTGCCTATCATTGCCATCACAGCCAATGTAATGAATACCGACAAACAACGATGTTTGGAAGCTGGTATGAATGACTACCTAAAAAAACCGGTACATATGGAAGAGTTGCAACAAGCTTTAGCCAGCTTCAATTTATCGTAATGAAAATAAAACGCTGTAACTGGGAGATAAAAAAGCTACTGAAAGAAGGCTCACAGTAGCTTTTATCATCTTGGCTTTAAGAAGAGCGTACTCTAAATAGCATCAACATCAATAAGAAGGATAGATAAAAACTGAATGCTCCAGAAGAGCTGCCGCCACCAGAGCTCGTTTCTTCATTTTGATCATCAGTTGAAGATTGCACGTTTTTATCGGACTAATTCTGCGTCACCACAGACGCAGTCTCTTTAATACTCAGCACTAATGTATCAAAGCTAAGGGGATCAGATTCAGTTTGCCCTTGTAAGTAGGCATTCACTTCATCAATATTTTCTTCCGTCACTTCCGTAAGCCCCATTAGCAATTGATGTTAAGGGCTGCAATAGCCTCATTACTGGCTAACTATCTACCTAAGCATCAAAAATGTGACCGGATGGTTTTGACACTAACCCGCCTTAGCCTGGCCGGTTAACTTACTCCATAAAAACTAGCTGTGCATATGTGGGTAAATGAAGGTGAAGTACTGGGATAATGTTCATATCACATTAAATAACGGCATTTCAGACACTTAATAAAGTACAGGAAGTCGTACAGCCCCATAAAAAAAACAAAAATAATAACGGCCCACTTTGACAGCATCAAGCATTAGTCTGAGGTTCTTGCACACTTAATGCTTTCCACTACCCGTTCCAGTGATAGTCCCATCCCTGGATGCTCTGTGTATCTTCCCGCAACAAACGGTTGCAAAGTGATATAAATCAACATATTCTGAACTTTCAGAAGTTACTGAAAGTTTAAAACGTTGAATATATCCGAGAAAAAATCAGATTTTGTCATGCACTTCGGTGAAATGGGCAGCCGCTGGGGCTTTAACCGCACGGTAGGGCAAATTTACGCGTTATTGGTGCTCAGTGAAACGCCTGTGAATGCCAACACACTGGGGGAAACTCTGGGTGTATCACGGGGTAATGTCAGCATGGCGATCAAAGAGCTGCAGGCCTGGCGCTTGGTCAAGGTGCAGCATTATCCCGGTGACCGCAAGGAATATTACCAGCCCCTGGGTACCATCTGGGATATGGCCAGCACCGTCTTCGATGAACGGCGCAAACGCGAAGTAGACCCTACCCTGTCGCTGCTACGTGACATCCTGATGCAAGCCCAGGACAACCATGATGATGATTATGCCCTGCAACAGATGCGTGATATTCACGATCTACTGGATATGTTTATGCGTTGGGCTGATGAACTGCAGAGCCTGGGGCCGGATAAATTACAGGCCCTGATGAAACTCGGTAGCGGAGCGATCAAGGTGTTAAACCTGAAGGATAAATTATTAGGCGATAAAACCGAGACAGATAAGCAATAACACATTTTTTTTCACGTAATGAGGTACAACCATGGATGCCTTTGTATTATCGCGAATTCAATTCGCCACAAATATCAGTTTTCATATACTCTTCCCAGCCATTACCATCGCCCTGTGCTGGTATCTGGTCTATTTTAAAATTCGCTTCGATATCAGCGGCCATCCGGTGTGGATGCGTGCCTACCGTTTTTGGGTCAAAGTTTTTGCCCTGTGTTTTGCTATTGGTGTGGTCAGCGGCATTACCATGTCTTTTCAATTTGGCACCAACTGGCCAGGATTTATGGCAACTGTAGGCAATATCGCAGGGCCGTTACTGGGTTACGAAGTACTGACCGCCTTTTTCCTGGAAGCCACCTTTTTAGGCATTATGTTATTTGGCATTCAGCGAGTGCC
>JABSRQ010000238.1 GCA_013215055.1 Pseudomonadales bacterium
AGCTGGAATAGCGGGAATAGCGGGAATAGCGCCTGCGCTGTTCAGACAATATAGACCTCATGTGGATATGGACGTCTATAGCAGGTGTAATTAACGCCTACGGCTATACCTGAGGCAGTCTTTATAGGCTTTCTTAACTTGTTAAATACAATGCTTTGCCGCAACAATCTAACCATCCGATGCCACACCTGAGCTGACACTTAGCAGGCAGTTTACTGCTGATAGTCTGTAGCTGTGTGATAGCAATGTGATTTCGCTTAACCTCCCAGGAATATGCAGCAGTAATTTATTCACGCTGAAATGCGGTTGTAGCCACGAGTCCATGCAAACTGCTGTATAATGCCATCGTATCAAAATCAGACAATACAGCTATTTGTATTCAATATGATCAAATTGCCAGGAAACCTATGAATATTCAAGAAATTGCCCTATCCAATAACCAGAGAAAGAAGATACAAAAAGCCGTTAAGGATGACAGCGTTTTATTGGTGGAAGAGAATGGCGATATCGTGATTAATGTCGCGGCCTACAAGACATTCAAGCAAGAGCTGGAAAACGACCCCGTTGAGGAGATTGTTGGTGAAGATGTGCTGGATTTTAGTGCGGAATACTTCGTTTTTAACTAACCGCTACAGCCGTCATTGTGACGGCTCATAAACGGCTTATTTCGGTGATGGCCGTAGTGTTTTCAGGGGTAGATAAAGAACATAGTGGGGACTATGAGTCATTGCATTGATTTTAATCTGTTGCTGATAATATTCCAGAAAAACACTCATTATTAAAACCCCTTAGTCCCCTCGAATAAAACTGAGACGCCTATTCCGACAGCCTTTCAGCTACCTCGCCCCCATGCCCACCACCTGATATCCAGGCCTAAAAAAACATGATTTGAGCACCATTCAGCATGCCTGTGAAATACTAGATCCACATGTGCTTTCTTACTATTTTTACAAAGATAAGGTCTTACAAGTTAAGCCTCTTTTCGGTTAAACGCCATAGATCTAGCTTTACCACTATTAAAGGCGAGACTCTAAACTGATATCGCATCAATGCGACAATGACAGTCATGAACTCGCACCTTCTTATGCCCAGCCTCACTCAACACGCTTTCTCCTAGCCAGCCCATCAGACCATTAACATCTACAGTCACTAACGCTATCTTGCGACACTACGTTGTCACTATGTGCTCACCCGCGTACAAAAATTGATCATGGCCTATTTATTCTGTTCATGGTAATTTGGTTTCCTATAAGAAAAATAATTAGTACGACCGTTAAGGGAAATATAAATGCCATCATCCAGACTTTTGCTTCCGTTACTTCTGACAACAAGCTTATTCATGGCTGGCTGCGATCTCGTTCTGCCGCCTACTGGCCTTGCTCCGACACGAGAAGCGTTGGTCGATAAATACCCCAACGTGGAAGAAGTAGGCGGTGTACGCGAAGAAAATGTCAAAATTCTCTGCCCTTTTCAAAGAATGTTGGAACGCTCGGGTATTTATGACTTGCCAATTGCAGGATTGGGCGCCCTGACGCCCTCAGTTAGCGATGTGAAGCATGCGTCCGAGGTTTTTGGTTGCGCCACTAACGCATGCGGGGTTGTTGCACATTTGATATCAGTTGAACAATCGGGAAGTGGCATCGACTTGGAACGATTACATGACGCGGGAAGTACCTCCCACGATTGCGGCTTAACTTTCGATTTGAACGGTACGGAAGTCAGTGACGCAGCTCGCTTAACGACGCTTAATAGACTTTTTCAGTTAGCAGATGCTGAAGGTAAGCTCATTTACGCTAACCTTCTAACGGCTAAAACTGAGATTTGTGCTGCACAAGGTGTAACGATGAGTAAGGCAGGTGAGACCGAAATCAAACTTATCTTTTCCTATTTAGGTGGCGTTGAAAATGGAAGTATTGCCCATAGTGATGTCGAAAAATTGTTAAATGCGACAATGCCGATAATAAAAACGTCTCAGTGGATAACCGCAGATTTACTTGATCAGATTAAATAAAGTGCTATAAGCATTATGCCAATGATTGATATTTTTATTCACCCGCTTAGCCTGATTGCAGGCTAACTATCTAGCTAACATCGATAAAATGAGCCACGGGGGATAACACATTGCCCGACTTCAATGGCCAAATTATGGATATTTGTGACCATACCATGAGGGCTTTTCTATCAAGGGCCAGCCTTAACCTACGCTGGCAAGATGTAACCTCGGCCCCCCAAAACCTGCCCGCAGATGTTGTTCTAGGCATACGATAGTGACTCAAACTAATCTAAGCCTTCCAGCTTAAACATAAGCACATCGCACAGTAGAAATACGGCATGAAATGATGACAGCAGCATGTCTTTCAGCCTTCAACACAAAATCACGACTCTTCTGCTGAGTAAAATCACTGCCACCGGTTATCACTAAGAAGCCTTCCTTGAAGCTATGTCAATGACGCAACCGGCAAGAACGGGTTAGTCGTCATATCATCTGCTTCTATGCCTTGCAAACCAACACGCGGATATTCGATTAATCGTTGATGGTGAGAATTGCGAACCCCGCTTAGAAGGCTTTATTCAAATCTATAGGCTGGCTGAATCTTATTCCCTGCCTACTGGGATTAGATATTTTTTACGCAGATGTATTATCACACCTTCATCATGCATGTCATCGAAACTGGCCTTCAGTTTCGCTACCGGGATTCGACCAACACTCTTTCTCGATAACTGAACCCAAGGCGTACGCTCTGCCACAACTAAAGGCTCTGCGAACACCTCCATACCACGGCCGCACTGATGATTGGATCCATAGGCCCTATCACGGCGTCAACTCTACCGGACAATAGCATTTTTACAGCCTGGCTAAAATCGGTGGTTCTATAGCGGAAAATTTTATCATCCCGGTCGATTTCATCACTGAAGTGTGCGCCTCGCAGATAGGCCAGTTTTTTCCCGTGCAAGCTTGTTACCGAATCAAATGTATGACCCTTAAGCCCAATAACAATGGTTTTTAATGGCGGTAGCGCGGAAATATAAATCACATACGGTTCCAGTTCTTCGTATTTGAACATAATGGTCATATCGGCATGACCAGACATTAACTCACTCTTAATACGTGCATAAGGCGCAATAGAATTATGAGCATGCAAACCCGCTCTGTGAGCTAGACGATTAGCAAGCTCATAATAAATACCAGCGGCTTCGCCTCTGGATTGAATACCATAGGGTGGGAATCCGATCGTCAAGATTCTAATATCCGGCTTATCTGGCGCAGCTGCCAGGCTCAATGGCCAATGGCCAATGGCCAATGGCCAATGCAACGCTATGGCAAGCAAGATGGAAATAGAGACTTTTAAACGCATTAAAAGCCACACCTTTAAGCCCGAAAAAAGGCTAGTGTAAGGAAAGTTGTAGAACATCTACTTTACTAAAATCATCTTAAGCTTAGCTGCTTATCATTCAATTCAGTATAGAGCCACACCGAAGATGCCGATGCACGATTAAAGCAGGCAATTTTTACACCTTAGGTGTATCACCTTCTATACGAAGAGCTATTAAGCAGCTATTCGAAAAATCGTTGATGTATAGAATTGCGATGTTGATTAAGGATATGCCTGAGATTAGTAGAGTGGAATGCGAGCCTAACAACAAAACCTGTTATTCAAGTAAGGGCTAATAGGTAAATACCAGCTAAACGGTTTTGATTAGATCACAATTATTACCTTAATCTTTTTCCCCATATAACAAGAGATTGACATCACTACCCCCACAAACATAAAAAAACTGTAAGAAAATAAAATAAAAACAATCACTTAGGAAGAATCGACAGCACATATATCAATGATTAAAACAGTAATCCATCAACACAATAAAAATATTTACATCTAATAATAACGATCATATATGGAAAATATCCCACAATTAAAGAGTTTAAGTGTATAGTCATCTCACTCTAATAAAAAAAAGAATTGCCACTATGAATATGTAATAGCTGTTTTTGGCGATAGCTGGCTGCGAAGTTGAAACCACACTTTTGATCCCAGAACAGACCGGTTTGATCTCAATAACTATGCAAAAAGCAGCAATGACAATGATCTCAGTGGCAACAGGGTGATGGTTTCCAACGACTATACATGACGCCAAACAATCTCCATGGAAGAAATGAGCTGAAGCATTGAAAGGGTTGAAACTGGCATATCACTGACAGGGGATGCTTTGATGCTTCTCAGCATTATTGGTAACAATGATAGTCAACTAACACTGTCTATGGGGCCTAACATGGCCAATATTTCAGCTATCGTTTTAAACTTAGTAGATGCGTTGGCTGTATGAAATAAGCCAATATTCAAGATCCGATGACTAAATATACTCGATAAAAGCCTAATAAACTAAATGTCAGACTCCATGAGCCAAATACAACGCATTCTAAATAATACGGTTTTGCGCATACTTAAACCCTTGGTGAGAGTACTGTTGCGTCATGGCGTTTCACATGCCGAGTTTTCCGAGCTAGCCAAGTTAGCGTATGTGGATGTCGCTGAAAATGACTTTAGAATAGCAGGCCGTAAACAGAGCGTAGCTAGAGTCTGTGTATTAACCGGCATGCACAGAAAAGATGTTAATAATATTCGCGAACGTTTAGAAAATGATGACTTTGCCGTTGAGCAGCTTAGCCGTGCCGCACGGGTAATCAGTGGCTGGACGCAAGACGCCGATTTTATCGATAATGCTGGGAATCCTCTCACACTGCCCATGGAAGCCGAGTTTGGCTTTAATCAACTGGTAAAACGCTACAGTGGCGATATGCCCGTACGTGCTATATTGGATGAATTACGCCAATCAGGCTCAATATCAGTCAATAAAGACAATGAGATTGAACTGATTAATACCGCCTATGTGCCACATCAAAGCGATGAAAAGCTGTTACAGATTTTAGGTATTTCTACTGCAGATTTATTGAACACCATTGATCACAACCTTAATTGTGTATCTGACGATCAAAGCCGCCTACAGCTGGTGGTCGATTATAAGAATATCAGTGATGAAAAAGCGGAAAGATTTAAGTTATACAGTGAACGTGAAGTTTTCAAAACCTTAAAAAAATTAAATAAGTGGTTCACTGAAAACAATCAAGCCAGCGATGACAATGAAAATAAAAAACGCATTGGATTTGGCCTTTATTATTTTGAAGGCGACGTTGAAAAGCTATCGAAGGAAAATCATGAAGAATAATGTTTTTATCCTGGGCCTGTTATGCAGTCTTCTCTGTATTAGCTGCAGTGAAGGTGATGGAGGCCTCTATGGTACAGGCACAGGCGGTGGTGGCGTGCCCAATAATGGCCAAGTACTGCTAGGCCCGGTTATTGCCGCTCAAGTGACAGTGCAAGCGCTATACGATGCATCGCATACCATTCTATGTGAAGTCACCACTAAAGAAAGTGATGACATCAATATTGCCGGCACATTCACCTTACCTGCCGGCTGTGTCAAAAACGACAATACGCTTTATCAACTCACCGCCACCGGCGGCTTTGATATAGACATCGATGATGACGGCATTATCGACGGCCCCACTCCGCTTGAAAAACCGGTTAGATCCATCGTTAAAGGCAGTGACTTATTTCAGGTTTCTGACTGGAAAATCAACCAACTTACGGAAAACATCACCGATGTTGTGCTGCACGGTAAAGAGGAATTAGACTTATCTGCTGCACAAATCACCATGGTATTAGAACTGGCCAGTGGTAATAGCTTAAGCGAGGATATCAGTGGCAATAACAATATTGATTATGCGGATGTTCTACAGTGGAATCCCAGAGATGATCAGGCCATTGTTACTGACAATGCCGATGATGATGGCCAGGCTTTTTTTGAAAAGCATGAAATAATTTTAAATGATTTTCAAGCAGCAGAGAATCTTGAAGGCACTTGGGTAGTGTTGTCTTATAACCTTGAACAGACCTCAACGCCTATCAATGATGAAGAATTTTTAAGCATCACAATCACCGGTCGTTATAAAGAAGTTTGTACGATGCGTTTAGTGGCTAACAATCAATATGAAACCAATTGCATACATCCCGATAAAACCGATATTTGGACACTCATCGATGGAAAACTCATTAATGATGACAGTGATAGCGTATTGGAACTCTACCAAAATGAAGAGATCAATTATCAGCAGCTCAGTGGCGATTACCAAGAATCTAGCATTGAAGATGGCCACAGAAACACGATACGGGTTGGTAATATTCAAATGGTCAAAGTCGCACCGCTGCAAACCAGCATAGGCAGCCTCACACTGTTATCTGAAGAGGGCGAATTTAACAGTCTTGTTAATACCTATACCGAGATGGAGGGGTTTATGGAAAATAATTTGGGACTTAAAAATCCTTATACGATCACGGCTGCTACGCTAACCAATAGCACAACCTCATTCCTCTTAGTGCAAGGAAGTTATGTGAAAGATGATCAACGGGAAGAAGGCGGGTTTTTATACCAAAGTATTCTTAGTGATGGCATTTGTGGCACGATTGAAGAGACCACTTACTGTGATTATGCTAATCCACTGGTGGACGGGGTACCTGTTACAATGGAATCACTTGATCAAATGGAATCAACTGATATACCGGACGATACCAGTTTAAGATATTCTA
>JABSRQ010000023.1 GCA_013215055.1 Pseudomonadales bacterium
CATTGATGCAATTATCATCACCGTTGAGTACCGTATCACCATCAAACTCCCCAATATCAACAATCCAGTTGAATAAATCGGTTCTTGCTGAAACAGCGCTAGCTCCTAAAAAATTATCCCAATCATCGGTCATCGATCCGGTCGTTACTTTCACATACATATTTGATGAGTTCGGAAAACCAGGAGATACCCTACCTGCAACATTCACATTGGCTTCAGTAAAATCTATGCCGCCATGACAAGCACCTTCACAAGTCTTTGGAAAGCTGGCGGGTAATGCCGAAAAAGCCTTAACACTCAGCAGGCATAACAGTGTAAAAATTAATGCTTTATGTTTAACGATAAAAAACAACATCAGAAACACCCATCATTAACACAGGCCTCAAGAATTTCATAAATCAAATCGCCATCCGTAAGCAAGTCTCCCCCCATATGATTATCTGTGGCTGGCCACAAATAAATTCTTGTGGCTGAACTGAGTCCAGTGAGATTATTTAAGGTTACCGTGCCATCATTGTTTAACCAGCAAATGGTTGCGGGGAATACGCCACAACTACTTGCTGGCGCATGACAGCCGGTACAACGTGTCACCTCATCAACGGCCAGCAGTTTAAAGGCCTTTCTAACATCGTGCTCCAGAGAAACCCGTTTCTCTATCGACACAACTTGGCTCTCCGTCACCCCATCATCATCGGTAACATTCACGCTAAAACTATCGACTAACTGCAACGGCACGCCCGATAATAAATGGCTGTAACTTAATTGATTGTCATCAATATCCTGCTGCGTAAAGGTATCGTTTAAGGAAAGTTCGATGGCGTTTAAAAACAGGCTGCCACTGGTTGGCAAAGCCATTACGATATAAGTAAAACCTGTAGCCGGCGTGTTATCGGTATCACTGACATTCAACATCGCGGTGTCGATAACAACACTGTTAGCCAAGGTATTAACGGGCCAGGTTTCATCCGTATTATTCGACAAAACAGACAAACCGTTTAAGATGACATTGGAAGCCGTAATCATCGGCCCATCGGTAGCCGCCTCAGTTGATATACTTATGAGTACATCACCTACATCATCAATATCGATAAGCGTATTACCCTGTAAATCCAAAACCGGCAGCCCGGCATTAATCACTTTTAGATTAAAGGTATCGGCCACGGGGTTTGTTTCACTTAAATTTTGTTGGCTTTGATAACGTAATGAACCTGCTGCAACGTCGGCCAGGGTAAAAAATGTAGCCGTATTCATCGCAGTGCCATTAAGTGTTAATTCTCCCTCGGTGGGTAGTCTTACCAGTTGTAAATTGATTTGACTCGCATCGGAATCATTATCAAACACTTGAATAGATTCATCGCGGTTGCCGTTAGGGGCGACATTCATAATCGCGGCTGCGGTGAATACAGCCGTGCGGCCGCTAATCACAGAAAGTGGCTTTAACACTACGGTGGGAATATCGGCAATGCTGGTGATGGCAATTAAAAAATCCGTGTTACTGGTTCCAACAGCGGCGGCGGTATCTGCCACGGCATAACTAAAACTATCCACCGTGGTTTCGGAGCCATCGTGTACATAACTCAACTCAGATTGATTGATATTTAATTGGCTAAACTGTGATTGCATAAAAAGAGGTAAATCATTTAAACGTAACTCGCCATTAACAGGCAGCGTTAACAGGGTATAAATCACCTCATCTGCGCCGTGATCGGCATCGGCATAGGTTAAATGGCTGGGGCTAATAATCTCAACACCACCTTCTGCTACGGTGTAGATTTCATTCATCGTTAGCAGCGGTCGATCATTAGTTGCCTGAATTGCAAAGCTAAAGGCAAAGCTTTCATCGGTATCAGCCACCACAAGATCATTGTTAACAATAAAGCGGAACGTATCGGTGGCGAATTCTGCACCATCATGTTTATAGGTTATATTTGTGGCATTGATATCGGCTTGCGTAAACTGGGTAATATCACTGCCGTTTAACTGCAGGCGGCCATGTTCAGGCACTGTGGTGATATGAAAAACAATGTCCTCGTCTATTGAATCCAGATCGATAAACTGGAGAATATTTTTATCCACAATAAACGTCGCGGCCTCCATCATAGCTGCAGGCCCTGCGACCACTTTTTTAGGGTTTAACGGTTCAGCATCCACCAGTACCTGTACAGGATCAGAGTCAGCAATCACATTGCTGGCAATTAATTGCAGCCGGTATTGGCCCGGTTTATCCACATTGAAAGACGGCGATGCGGTATTGGCACCTAATAACACCGCGGTACTGGAACTGGGCATGTCGATAAACGACCAGGCATAGGTGCTTGCATTCAGGCTATCAGAGGCATCAATTCTTACCGTATCTTGATTAAGAATCGGGTTATCTGCGGTTAAGATTCCATCGGCTAACAATGCTTCTCGTGAGCTACTATCCAATGCGGTGAGAATTTCACCGCCGTTTATTATTATCACCGGGCTGCCGGGTTTTTGCCCGGCTACGGTAATATCAAAATAGGTGGCGAAGGCTTCGGCCGCACTTTTCTCTCCATGATAATTAATCCAGAATCTATCGGCAGTTAAGCGGGCTAACGGCATCTGGCCTTCGCTGAAAATAAGGCTTTTTATCTGCTCTTTCACCTTGGCAAAGTCGGCGAACTGGCCAAAACGTTCGGAGCCAAATATTTGCATATGACAGGCGCGGCAATATTGAGCAAAACCACGGTGATATAAATCCTCCTGCCCTAGCCAGCCTGATAACACATAGGATCCATCAAATTCATTGTTTGGCAACGTTAATGCGTCTACATTTTCACTGCCATACCAGCCATGAATCAACTCCTTACTATCGGCGAAGCGCTCTGCATCATTCACATAGGTTGCCAGCACGGCTGCATTCATGGCTCGTAGTTGGGCCTGCTGATTCTCTTTTGAATATTTTTGTAGCAAAGCCTGACTAAACACGGCGCGATTAATATCGGGATCTATTTGCTTGGGGTTTGCGGCATCGGTGAATAAAAAGGAGTCTAAATCCCAGGGCATAAAGCTGCCATTTACATCACCAAAATCGGGATATGTATCATCGGCTGTTAATGATTTAGGTCGCCCGCCATGGCAGGTCACACAAACACTGGGTACGGTTTTCTCACCACGGCCATCAAAATTAAACGTCAGCACTCGGGTTTGATCACCCAACTCATCATCAACAAAGATAAAGAATTTTACAAAGGGTGGCTTAGATATATCTTGATCGGGCGGGCTAAATTCCATCACTACAGTGGCTAAGGGTTTGCCATTTTTTAGCGCCGCTTCCATAGATGTATAATTCAATACATAGGAATAGACATTACCCGTATTTTCATCCACACGAATAACCATATCGCGGGCAAAACCCAAATCATAATTATTCAGATACAACCCCTGTGCATATTGGCTTTTATCCAGAATCGCATTACCCGCAGCATCGGTAAAACCTGCCAAGTTCAACCAGTCGCTGAGTGTTGTGCGTTTGTTATCGGGATCTATCGCCGCATAATAGGCCCGCGCCGAACGCTTGGTTTCAAAGGCCTGCTGCGTCACATCGTCAGGGCTATCATCACCTAACTCTTGCAACGTACTTTTTGCAATCAGACCATCACTTAAACGGATAATGCGACCGTTAACATTTAATAACAGCAGGACAAAAGCCTGTTCACAATCCACAAGCTCATTTGCAGAATTTTGACACTCACCGGCAGTGAAACTGAGTGTATGATGTACCGAGGTTTCAAGGCTGTTTAACGCATATAGATCCAGCTGTTTTTCCCGATTTTCAGTTTCATAAAGCTTGTTGATATCATCGATATCTACCGCAGGAAATCGCAGGCTGATATGTGGCAATAAATAATTGGATTTAAGCGCTTGCACGGTTTGCCCCTGCATTTGGCTAATAACCGGGAATTCACCGGTTTTAACCGCAGCTTCTGCAATCATCAAATCCACCGGTCTGTTGGCGAGCCCATCGACGCTATTTCTATCGGCATAATTCACCCACACACTCTGGATCAGGCTATATTGCAGCACTGTGGTGGCTGAATAAGATTGCTTCAGCACTGGAATCACCGTGTAGTGATTAGAGGTGGTCAGAGGAAATTCCAGAAAGCGATTATTGTCACTCAAGGGTTCAATATTGATAGATAAGGTATCGCTATCTTCTTGCCCATCGGCATCAACTACTGTGAGTTCAAATATCATTTGCGTTGATACGGTGACATCGGGTACACGAAACACACGGCTATTACGTGAACGTTCAATCAGCTGCACAACAACGCCACTGTTATCGGTTTGGCGCCAGTTAAACTGAAACAGCGGGTCATCGACACCTTCACTGTCTTTACCCGATAAAAGCACCTCGGAACCGGCCCTTACCGTGTAGCGTTTTTGTGATTCATTATTACTGGCACTAAGAACAGCCCCAATCACCGTAGCGCTGGCTATAGGTAGCGCATCTTCTTGTTTATCAACATTGGAGAGATTATCGCAGGCCGATAAACTCACAAGCAGACAAATAAAAAAGACGCTTACGCTATTAAAATTCATAACGTAATCCGCCGCTAAACTGTGCCTGATTATAATGTTCTAAATTTAGAAAATGGCGGTAGTTAATAAACACCTGAATCCCCCCACTCGCCTGCGAACTTAGATCAGATTGGCTAGCCCCTCGAATCACACTGGAAAGGCCTATCACAATAATTTGATACACCGCATCTGGCGCATCGGTAGGTAAAGAAAAGGAAGCCTGCTCGATATCCGTTAAACCGTCTGTGGCATTAAAATAATATGAGTTGATATCCCGCGCCTCATCTTCATGCTGAATACGAAACTGGGTATCGATATAAGGAATAATCACCGCAAAAGAAGGCTGCCACACTGCCTGTAACTTTAAACCATAGGCGGTTTCTAACGAGGGTAAATCCTGCTCTTCTACCACAAGATTAAAACCGGTACCGTTGATATCTTCTTCGGTATAACTGTTTACCGTGATATGGCGGTAATCCAGCGAAAAATACGGTTCTAGGGTCAACGTAGGCGTAATAAAAAAACTCATACCCACAGTGCTAGAGCTGCTTACAGAGCCTGCATCGGCATCACTGATAGTGACGGTATCGGTGCTTCCCACGTTCGGGTTTAAGGACGGGTAACGAATGCTTCTATCCATAGTGAAGGCCATCTGCTGATAACCTATAGACGAGGTAAAATACCAGCGTTCGGATTGATACAGGTAAAAGGGCTGCAATGACATTGCGGTCATATCCACACCGCCATCAACGATGCTCAGTGCCGAATCAAATTGCAGGGTTTCTTGCTGATATCCCAGCATCACCCCCAATACATGCCGATTGGAAAAACGGTAATCGACCCCGCCGTTGACTGTCATACCCTCAAAGTCAAACGCATCTTCACGTTCGGTAGGTGCTCTATCGCCATAACCGTAACTCGCATTCAAGAAACTGCCCCAGGGGCTCCAACCGCTAGCCTCCCCGCTATCAGCATCACCGGCACTGCCGCCGCTGGGCCGCTCACCCTTTAATGTTGCGGTCGCCACCAGTACACCTTCATCATAAACCTCGTTTAATGCAAAGCGGCTGCCACCGTGTCTTAACGCCGAGATACGGCTCGCCAAGCCGGATAACTGACTGCCTATAAAACTATCGGACATATCTCCCTGCGTGCTGAACTCTTCGCCGGCGGTCCATCGCAGGGTAAATCCCAGCCCTTGTAAATCCAGACCTAAGCTGAATAAAGTGGGACCATTATTAGAAACTTCATTCGCGGTATGCACGACTTCGCGCACGATATCCCAGGCCGTAAACGTATTACCGGCACAAACCGCAGAAGGCCCTCGCTGCGTATCGGTACAACCACCCGCCTTTAATTGATTATAGGTGGTTTGATTCGCCTGCGCCGAGCGTTCTTCCAATTCCGTATTAAATAATCCGGCTAAATCGGTTAAATCCGCCAAGCTTAAGGGAGGCAATAAAGACAGACATAAACCTAAGGCACACTTGATGAAGATGCTATTTACGACAACAATAATTTTTTTGTTTTCAGTAAAAATAGGCATGATTTTAAACCTGATAATCAAATACAGATTACACGGCATAGTGATGTTGAGTATGGTTCAGTTCTTTATTTTTTTCTGAATATTTCCCTCTTCACCTAAGGTGAGGTGACTATTCCGCCAAAGATATAAATTCATATTAAAAAAACGTATAAAAACAACATGCTTTTATATTTATTTTATCAAACACAGCGTTCACTACCGGCCTATACTTTACACAGATCACATAGCCAAAGGTGCAAACCAAATGAACAGTCATAAAGTTATTTATGTGGGTTTTAATGATGAAGGTAATCATCTACACGGGTTTATCGATAACAGCGAATATGGCCAACAGCTGGAATTTAATGAAGATGAACTGAGCCAGGAAATTTCTCAATTAAGTGCTGCTGGTGAAGATGTCAGTGATTATTTTTTGCTGCAAGAAAAAATGAAGCAGTGGAAAAATATCTTGCATTAAAACAGCTATATAAATCAAAAAAAATTTAATCCATCTCATCTATGACACTCGTCAAGATATCGCCTGTGTATGTCATCAGTCTTTTTCTGCTATGGCCTCTACCTGCTATGGCCGATGTCAATTATTTTGACCTGTCACTCGATGAATTGATGAATTTGGAGATAAATTCGTCCACCCGATCAGCAAAAACCCGATTAACCGTGCCTGCGTCAGCCACCATATATACCCAAAAGCAACTCAATAAACTGGGGCTAACCAGCCTAGATCAACTGCTTAATTATGTACCCGGCTTTCAAAGTACCCGCAGAGCAGCAAGTGGGCATCGCTACAATATGGGAGTGAGAGGAAAAAATACTGGCGTTGAAATCTTATTATTGATTGATGGAAGACGTGCAAATAATGCTTTTACGGGTGGAATAGGCTCAACACTGGCGTTAATCCCGCTAAGCTGGATTAAAAAAATCGAGTTTATTCGCGGCCCGGGTTCAGCAATTTATGGTTCCAACGCCTTTATGGGTATTATTAATATCATCACTCGCCAACAAGAAAATGAATTCGAGTTGTTTGCCGGCACAGAAAATAATCGCGGCGGGGAAATTCATAGTTATAAAGACTGGAGCCAATTCTCGGCCAATTTTTTTGCCTATCATCAAAAAGATGATGGCCAACACTATACCTTTGAAGATGAAAATGGATCAAAATTAACCACTCAAGATCCGGTAGAAAACACGGACCTCCAACTAACACTCAGAAGTGAACACTGGCTTTTAGATATTTATCACACCAGCTCTGAAGCTTGGGATTATTTTATCTCGGATAATATCGGTAATGATATTAACCGCGATGAAAAAGAACATACGGCTATCAACCTCAGCTATGAGAATCAATTTACTGAATCCTGGCGTAGTGAAGTCCATTTGCGCTATCAGCAAGGAGAAAGGAAAATTGTTGCTCAGCGTAGCGCTACAGGGGCTTTTCTTACTATCAGTCAACCCGCCAGTGCCTCGCCATTAATTACTAAAGCGATTATTGAAGATCAGGAAAGTAGCTTTAACTGGACTCACTGGCACACTTTAAATTCCGGTGATTGGTTATGGGGGCTGGAATATAGAAAACCAGAACTGATTCAAGGTAATAATTTTAGCAACTTCGATGTTGCCGCTTTACAGCAGCAAGCGTTCCCTATCGCCTCATCAAATGCTCTAGACTTCAAAACCACTTTTTCTGAACCCAATAGCAAAGGAAGCTCGGCTGCATTTTTACAATATGAAGGCCATTTACCGCAAAACCTATTTCTGACACTGGGTTTACGTTACGACCACTATCAACACATTGACAACATCAGCCCCAGAGCCGCGCTTGTGTGGCAGTGGAATACCCGTAACGCATTAAAAATTCTACATGGTGAAGCCTTTCGAGCCCCCAATATCAGTGAAACGGATATCATCAACAATAGCCGAGTTCAAAGCAATCCCGATTTAAAACCGGAAACCATTCAAACGACAGAATTAATTTGGTTACATGAAAGTAAACATACGATTTTTTCATTAGGCACTTATTACAGCCAAATTAAAAATAATGTGATTAGAGGCAAGCTTGCTAATGGCGATGATAAAGAAACTTTCACCAACGGCCAGTCTCTGGAACTATCGGGCATTGAATCTTCATTGGATTTTTTCTGGCGTGAACACTGGCATTTTAATACCCAGGCCAGTCACTTCTTTAAATTACATCAACAACCACAGAAAGAAGCTGACACGCTGTTTTCTGCACAAATCATCTTCAGTGAAAATCAATATAATCTCAGTCTTCATGGTTATTACCACAGTGAAAAAGAAGATCAATTAGCCGATAAAAGCTTTATCACTATCCCTAGCTATTTTATTCTCGGTGGGAAATGGGCCTATCATTTTGAGAATAAGATTGAAGTGTACTTACAAGCAGACAATCTGTTAGATGAAGATTATCTCGGTTTAACTGACAACGGGCAAACAACATTAAATATCCCGAATAAAGGCAGGAATTATTTATTAGGTACAGTTATTTCGTTTTAACAACTTGTCTCTAAAGTGCGATTATTCGCTTTAAATTCACCCGGGGTAGAACCGGTCCAACGCTTAAACGCTTTAAAAAATGCATTTGGCTCTGCATAACCTAACAAATGAGCAATATCCTTCATATTTAGCTGATTGTCTAAAATCAATTCACAGGCAATTTCTTGTTTTATTTGCTCTTTAACTGTGCGAAAGTTTGTATTGTACTGCTGCAATATCCTCTGCAATTTACGTATATTTAACTGTAAACACTCAGCCAATCCTACTTGAGTTAAATCCCCCTCTAACAACATATCTCGTGATTTACGCTTCACGAAGCTTAATGTCACAACACGCTGAGAACGGAGCAATAAAGCATCGGCCTCCTGTAAAACATCGTTAAGGCGCTTAACATCATGATTGGGATTTTTTTGATCTAACACTGCCGCGGGTATTACCAGCTCATTGCGCGATTGATTTAGATTAACCGTCACATTAGAAATTTCTTGGTAACGACTGGCCACACCATGACCATCATGCGTTAAATTCAAAACATAATTAGCCTCAGAAAAACTGCCTTGTAATAACTTACTCAGGCGTACAATCGAGACTAAGGTTGAATCGATATAATGATTACTCAACGACGAATTATCTTTTTTTAGCAATAACAACCTAACATCTGCATCCGTTCGCGTTAACGTAAGATCATGCCCATCACTCACCAATGAAAAGTATTCAACTAATAATTCATAGGTTTGCCAGCCATCACGGACATACATCACCATCGCACCCAGCAAACCGATATCACCTAACACCGTTTGTAAACCGATCTCCAAACCCATGCTTTGATTTTTTAATTGGCTTAAGGCAAAGCTATATAAATGATTAAATTCTATTAATTCAACTCTATCCAGCGGCTGAAGATCAGATAAGTCAATAGATGTTTGAGCTTGCAAGGCTGCAAGGCTTAAGCCATTTGCCTGCCAATAGCGAAGTCGAGATTTCACCAGGGTCGCGGCAATCGAGGGAACATGAGTCATGTATCTATACCTTTCAAAAATACTTGCTTCATTAAGGCTTTAGAGGCAGCAATAAGCTGAGGCGATAATTCGACACCACTATCATTTCACGACAATACATATATAACAATGTCACCTTAGGCCATTGTTTTAACTAATCCTGCCATTATCATCGTGCAAGTGAAAATTTCACTGCTCCATACTGCAATTCGTACCATTTAATGACAATCGTTAGTCTCCGTATTAGAGCGATAGTTAACAAACTGGTTCCGTAAGATATTTAAATACACAATATAGTGTGATGAAGATCTCTTATCTGAACACGGCTAATTGCAGATGGAAGCCATATTTAAACTAAAATTGAAGGGATGAAATATGTTTACTAAATCTCCATTGGCGAAATCTATTTCGGCCGCAGTAATGGGTTTAGCTTTTGTAGCACTGGCTGGCTGTAGCGACGACGATGATGACGGTACTCGTACCATTCGCATCAAAGACACTAACGACATTACCAGCACGGTTAAAGAAGCATTAATCAATGCACAATCAGGTGACACAATCATCTTGCCAGAAGGCACCTTCTATTTTAACGACAGACTAACGTTTGACGGTGATAATGATGGTGATGGGGTAATCATTGAAAACATCACCATTACAGGTGCAGGTAGAGATAAAACCATCCTGGATTTCTCCCTTTCTGCCGGTGGTGATGGCATACTTATTGAGAATGCCAAAGGTATCACGCTAACAGATTTTACCGTGCAAGAAGCGGCCAATAACGGCATCAAGTTAAAAGATGTTGATGGCATTAAAATCCAAAACATGGGTGCGCAGTGGTTAGGTGATTTAGACTCGGATAATGGCGCTTACGGATTCTACCCAGTGGAATGCCAAAATATTCTAATCGAAGATTCCTATGTACGTGGCAGTGCCGATGCCGGTATTTATGTAGGCCAGTCACAAAATATTATCGTACGTAATAACACAGCGATTGAAAACGTGGCCGGTATCGAGATTGAAAACTCCAAATTCGCCGATGTTTATGGCAATACCGCTACCGGCAATACCGGCGGCATACTGATCTTTGATCTACCGATTGGTAACGGCAACTACGGTTCCGATGTACGTGTATTTAATAATACCGCCAGTAACAATAATGCTGACAACTTCGCTAACGCAAGTGATAACCCCGCCGGCGTACATATCGTACCACCGGGTACAGGCATGATTGTATTAGCTACCCGCAATGTTGAATTCTTCAACAACACCATCGAGAACAATGAAACCTCGGGTATCGCTATTGCCGATTTCCAGGTAGCCGGTGCGTTAACTGAAACCGAACAAACGGCAATTGCTGACGGCTGGTCACCAACACCTCAGAATATCAATATGCATGATAACGTCATCACCAATACTGGAGCCAATCCTAGAGGCGCCTTGGTGGAAGATGTCATCATTCCTTCTTTCCAAAGCCTGAATGAAGGCCAGGGTAAAATGCCGGATATTTTATACGATGGTTTGGGAGAGTTATTAGCCAATGCAGGTGAACTAGAAGCGATTGGCATTTTGCCTTTTTCTAATAGCATTTGTAGCATGAATAATGGCGATGCAACGAGTGGCCGTTTATTTGATGTAAACCCAGCTAACCCCGATGCGTTTTACCAAGACACACTAAAGGATGAAGACGGTAAGGATGTGAAAGACGAGCAAGGAGAGGTAATTATTCTTACCCTACCTAATCCTCAGCCTATGGTAGCAACAGATCTATTAAATTGCCCTGACGGGTTAGAAAGCCTTGCACCTGCCGTGGTCACCATCAATGGTGTTGAATACGGTTGTGGAAAAGACGACATGAACTGCGAATAACCGTTTCGCCGTTTATCAGGAGGGGCAACCCTCCTTTTTCATTTTGTAATCCTCCATATGTGCATTCTATGAAAAATTTGAAATCCCTTTTATTAGCAACGTTAACCGTCGCATTAACTGCCTGTGGCAGTGATGATGACCGCACCGCTATTTGTGAGCAACAGACTACAGGTGTTAATTGGCAAGCCTTGTTAGATGAGAACTGTGAAAAACTCTCGGCCTACCATTTATTTGAAAGCCCAAGTAATCCCACCATCGGCGTTGCAGGCGCTATGCCCTACGCATTATCCACTCCACTGTTTTCTGAATATGCGTCAAAATATCGCCTGATCTATATGCCAGAAGGCACACAGGCCACTTTCCATGCAACAGAAGCCTTCGACTTCCCTGTTGGAACCGTTATCGCAAAAACCTTCGCCTTACCTGACGATACCGCCTCACGTGGTTTAGCCAATGAAACCTTAATTGAAACACGCCTGATGATTCATCGTGAAGCGGGCTGGATAGGTTTACCCTATATCTGGAATGAAGCACAGGATGAAGCCAGCCTGGCGATTGCCGGTGGCAGCAGATCTGTATCAATTATCCATAAAGGGCAAACACAAGATTTTACCTACCAAATACCGGATATGAATACCTGTAAACAATGCCATCAATTTAATGATGAAAATCATATCAGCCGTATCACGTTGATAGGCCCTAAAGCGCGTTTCTTAAACAGCGATTTCACTTATCCTAATGAAACCACAAACCAGCTAACCCACTGGCAAGCAGAAGGCCTTTTAACCGGGTTACCAGACGATCTAAACAGCGTATTACAAGCCCCGGTATTTGAGGATTTAGAAGATCAAGTCTTAAGCGAATTAAGTGATGAAACTTTGGAAAGTTATGCCAAAGCTTATTTAGATATTAATTGTGCCCATTGTCATCGCCCTGAAGGTGGTGCCTCAAATACCGGCTTACATATGGAATACTGGCGCGATATCAAGACAGATATTAATAAGTTTGGCATCTGTAAAAAACCGGTTGCCTTTGGCGGCGGCTCACTAAGCTTCGATATAACCCCCGGTGGTTCAGCCCAATCTATATTATTATATCGGTTGGAGACCACCAAAGCCGGTGACAAGATGCCCGAGATTGCCAGGAATATCACTCATGAAGAAGGTGTTGAACTCATTCGAGCCTGGATAGACCGTTTAGGTAATAGCCACTCGTCCTGTAACTAACAGAATCAACAAGTGCGGGCTCCCGCACTTGTTCTCTTTGCATAACTCAGCTTTTCTTAGCAACAGATTATTCTGCCAGTAGTCACCTTTCAAGTACCTAATACTACCTCTTACTAAAGTGACAAATACTCCGCTCCATAACTCGCCATTATAGAATGAGCGTTCCGCGGTAGCTCTATGGAAGAACCCAGAGCGGACCACTGTCATCGGACATTTCCAGCTTTATTTTTTTGCATCTACAGGCAAAAATTCTTCGGATTCGTGATGCATTAACAACTGCTCTTCCATGGCTTCAAGCTGCTCGTGTTCTTGATCAGTGAGTTCGAAGTACATCGATTCGATAGGAACCGGATTAATGCTGCCTTCTGGCTTACACCAACCTTGTACGCTCATTGTGCTCATAGCAATGACCTCCTGCAACAGAACGGCCGCCATGCTGTAAAAGTTTATGTTTCTGTGCTTACAGCCGAGGACCCTACAACGAATTACATTGTTAATTTTAGACCAAGGTAGCGGCCTAAGAAAGATAAGTGCACTTTGATGTTTTTAAGCCCGTACAGCATGCCACTTAATATGACTATTGGACGAATAGGCTTATCACATATGATGCAGAAGAATCACTACGGCTGCAATTAACCCATCGTTGAAATGTAATTTTCATTAGCGACAATCAATGCCAAGTTTATCCAACTTTTTTTCATAGTTAAGCGTCTTACTTATATCGTCATTCATACCGTATTCGATACAGTCATCCAGACGCTTTTGAAGAGTATGCGCAGTTATGCCACGATGGGGCTAGCAACAATGCCCCTCTCCCGTTCCATTTCCCGAATCAGTATTGGCGCCATCTCAGGAATTTCACAATCCATCAAGATCAAGTCAGAGTTTGATCCCTACTGAGAGTCATAGGTTTAGACTAGAAAAAATATCAGCTGGCGGCGCTTGGGCCCTGGCAACTGAAAGCTGGCGGTTTAACGTATATGCCATGACATATGGGAAACTCTTTTTTTGCACGATTTATGCGATTTAGAAGCTGACATCATATTGCAAACGGATGCGATTCTCTGATGTTGTCATGCCTGTAAGCGCATCATCAATTGCGTAGCGGCCTATATCGGCAGTTAATTTATTCCGGTGGCCATTAAAAAACCAGTTGGCGCCAATTAAATATTCACGTTCCTGATCGGTGCCGGTCATGCTGCTATCGGGGTTAACCTGCGCGTAGCGTGTGGTGAATTCCAATTTATCAGAAATTTTATTGGAGAATACACTGGGGAAAAATCCGCCCTGTAGATAATAGCCGTTCATCGATTTGGTCCCGGTGAAGTTTTCATTATATTGGTCGGTGACATCTTTTACATGGTATTCACCCTGTAAAGAAAAGCCGTTATATTTAAATGCAGCATCGACCATCCATTGTTGTAGATGATAACCGTCGGCTTCCATGTGTTCATCAAAACCTTCTAATTGTCCCGGTGCACTGGTGCTGAATTTGGTATAGCGGCTTTTATTGGTGCTTGCGGCAATACCTATATGCGCGGCGGGTTTGTCTCTAAACTTTAAATCGCCCATAGCCGTTTCGATTTGCTCACCCAGGAAGTTGGACTGTAATCTGGCCACATACATAAAGTCTTCACTTTCATTACTGCCTTCTCTGCCTGTGCCATTAAACACATCGACCCAGTAGCTCACATCAAAGGCTGTGCCTTTATTCAGTCGGCCTAAAATAGAGACACCTTGCTGTCTATCCAGGGTGAAGTAACTGTTCACCATAGAGCGATCTACCATTTGTTGATCTTTGGATGAGGCGACTCGTTCGGGGCTGTAATGCGCTTTATAACGACCAAAACGGAATTGAAATTCATCTGCAGCTTTTAATGTGATGCGTGCATCCAGCGTTTGGCTGCCCACTAAATCATATTCGTATTTTAGCTGTATCCACGGTTTATAGAAGTGGCCGCCTACTTTGAAACGTGCACGTTTTAATTGCATATTACTGACGGCATCTTCCTCTAGTTTGTCAATGCTGCTGGGATTGCCATCAAACGGTGTGCTAAAACGGGTTTGCAAACGCATCTCAACTTTTAGATGGGTATTGCCATCGGTAGTGGCGAAATGGGTTAAATCATCGTAATACACATTGAGATTATTCAGAGGGTCATCGGAAAATGCATTTGTGCTGTTGCGGGTATTACTGCTTAAGTCATCAGTATTGATAGCATCGTCTTTTTTATCACTTAGCGATTCTGAGATATTGTCGATGCTGCTTGGTGGTATTGTTTGTATTGAGTTCTTTGTTTCTGCGTTTGAATATGCAGCAGAGCTAAGTAATACAAAACCCAATGTGGGTAAATTGCGGGAGATTAAATTATTTAACATTGTTACTCACTATTTCAAGGTGCCGCAAAAAAATCATTGCCAGCTCCCTGCTCAGCGAATATCTGTCGTCTGCGACTGTATTTAAGTTTACCCCTAATGGTTCCCCTAATGGCTGTAGATAGTAATAGGCGAATGTGACAGAAATATGAAAGTATTGGGAGTTTATGAATTTTCATTCATTTACCCGTCAATATTGTTGCTGCAGTTCTGGCGTGCTTTTAAGGGGTAAATACCCGCTAAAAAATCCTCTAGCCATAAAGAGTCGTCGTGTATTACCCATTAAATACTGATTTATACAATTTTAAAGAAGCCCTGTAGTCCTGGCAGGCATTTGTGAAAAGTAGGTAAACGCTTCCTAACAAGCTTGCCTAAACAATCACAGCTTAAACTCACCCTATGTGCCGATCAGTTATTCCCGCATCTATATGTTAAACAATAAGCCTGTATTTTTTGGCCTAGCTTAGCGGAAATACTGCTTGGCCCGCCTTTTGTATAGGCATGCCAATTCGAAATTAAACCCAGCCATGCCCTGATTCTTTCACAGCCTCAGATTTATAGTGATGTCATACACAAAGAACTGAGAGCCCTATGATCAGCCATCAAGCGACAGCCGATGAAAAACACCGCCTGAAGCATAGCGTAGAAAGACAGGCCATTGCCTGCCCCCCTAATATTAAGGAATTCCGATGAATCGTAGTTATCAAGATCTGGCCATTCGCGCCATCGCTTTTAGCATGGGTTTTGTTTTTTTCATGGGAGGCTGGCGGCGCTTTATTAACAGCCCCATCAAACATGATATCGAACATGCTGCTCACCTGGCCAATAAGCTGGTCAGCGCAGCCCCTGGTTCACCATTAGAGCCGCTGATTCACTGGCTGCTTTACCGGCCGAATCTGGTCGAATGGGCGGTGTATATGATGTCTACAGCCGAGATAATCGTGGGTCTGGGCCTGATGCTGGGCCTGTTGACCCGCCTGGCTGCCATAGGCTCGGCCGTGCTGAATATGACGATGATGCTGATCTTTGGCTGGATGGGTTATGAATGCCTGGATGAGTGGACCATGTCGGCCCTGGGTTTTGCAATCTCCATCACCTTGCTGATTTATGGCACTGGCAGTTACAGCCTGGACAGGCTATTCAATCTGGATATAGGCGCACGTTTTATCAATAAGCCGGTTGCAATTGCCCTGATTGCCGCCTCGATGGTATTGACCGTGGGTTTCTATTCGTTTTACTTCGGCATCGCCGATTTACACAAGCGTACGTCCACCAACCATTATCACTATGAATTACTGGACAGCGACGACGACAATGTAAAAACGCTTTATGTCAGCGGCGGCGGCTCATCGAAAGCCTCCTATATCCCCTATATCGATTTCATGCTGAAAGACGGTTCAAGAACACGCGTTCAGGCCAGGAATATAGACGTGGTAAAAAGCCATTTCATGCCCTGGTCTCAATCGGGTGCCGTGGTGGATAATGTGCTGAAACTGCGCCTGGGTTCAAAGACCGATATACGTATTCCCGAAAACGCCATCGCCATGCAACTCAAAGCCATCGATAACAAGAGGGTAACCTTCGATTTACGGGATCAGAATAAATCCGGCCATGCGTTTACAAGCGCTGAAAATCCTGCCTTTCTCTTTTGGCAAACAGAGCAATCCATCGATGCATTGCTGGTAGATTTACTGCAGGCAGCCTCGCAACATGGCTGGAAGGTTCATGGCCCGGAGAAAGTGGCCAATGGCAGCATCACCCTGGTGAAACTGTGCCTGCCAGAGGTCGGCAAGGCCATCTTGCAACAAAGCCGGCATTATTCGGCCATGCTGCCGTGCATCAGTCTCAGCCTATATAAAGAACAAGATAGCAGCAAACTCACACTGTTAGATCCTGCGTATATGCAACATATCACCTCATCTGCCGCGATCGGTGCGGCTGCCGACAAGAGCCGCGAGGCTTTATTCAAGCTTTTATCCGATTTGCCACGGCTACACAGAACAGCCCATTAACCTAGAGCAAACGAATCTAACTCAGCCTACACCCAAAAGGTAATAGCATGAGAAAACAATTATTGACCATCTTGATCGGCGGCACCATCGTCACCGCAGCCTTCAACGCCGAGGCCTGTTCGCGCCTGTTATGGGATACGGATCAGGGCATCTTTGTTTCGCGCACACTCGACTGGATGGAGGCCACCCGCCCCACTCTGGAAAACTATCCGGTTCAACATGAGTACACACTGTCACTGGCCAAGAATGCTGATACTGCCAAGGCAAAATATGCGGTTACCGGTATCGCAGGCTACGGTGGTTTACTGGCCGATGCCTATAATCAAAAAGGTCTGGGCGGGAATATTCTTTTTTTCAGCCCCATGGAGCTTCCTGAAGAAGACGATAGCGATGCCATCGGCAGCATACGTCTGTTACAGCATATTGTTTCACAATATGCCACAGTCGCCGAAGCCGTTGCAGCCATCCCGGGGATGAAACTGCGTGAAGATGGCTCCATTCATTCTCCCGTCAGCCTGAAGATACATTACAGCCTGCAGGATGTCAGTGGTGATTCTGCGATCATAGAGATGCAAGATGGCGAGGTAAAAATCTGGCATGGCCGTCAATACACGGTGATGACCAATCAGCCGGATTTTCAGCAGCATCTGAATAATCTGCAGCAGGCCCAATCGCAGTGGGGTCATGCCGATCAACACAGTGCAAAGACCCGTTTAGGCACCGCTGCCAATATCAACCCCGAAGACCGGTTTGTGCATAACCATTATTTTTTGTCCCATTTAAAAGAACCCACCAGCATCATCAACGGCATCGCAAAACTGGAATCCGCGACCTTCAAGATTCCCCATGATGCCCCTAACCGCAAACTGAAAGGCAAGATGACAGCTTATGCCACCGAATACACGGTGACTACACACCCCGAAAGCGGCACGGCCTATATGCGCTATCAATGGGGCGATAGTTATACCCAATTCAACTACAACTTTAAAGAACTGCAGGCCACCGGCAAACGCATCAGTTACCCGCTGGATGGCCCACTGCTCAGTGGAGATATCACCGAACAGGTCAGCAACAGCCAATAAACGGTTTCGCCGTGATGAAATACGAGGCTAGCGGTGATAATTATTAAAAAAAACGTGAATTAGGTAGCGTTTTCTAAATTTAGGGTGGGCATTGTCATATTAATTTCATATAGGCATGCCCTGAATATTTGCCCACATTTTCAGCACACTAACTCTCAATGGAGTAACGATGACAAAATAACCAGACGAGAGACTTATGAAAAAAATCCTTTTCACCGCCTGCAGTTTGATAGCTGCACAATCTTATGCCGAAGCTGATAAAACGCAGGAAGGACAATTCTCCTTCTATCTGCCTATTCATGCCACCAACCTGAAAGTCAGCGGTGAAGGTATTCCAGACATCGAAGCCAACGTACAAGATTTATACAAGGCGGCTACAAATTATTTCACCTTCGGCTTTAAATGGCAGGGTGATAAATGGTTTCACAAGATTGAAGTGTGGGAAGGAAAATATGAGCCTATAGGAGACGGGCTGACGCTTGGTGATGCTGTTGACCTTACAAAACCAATTACAATACCATCATGGGCACTGATTGGACTTGGACTGGGTGTTCAAGGTGATCTGCAAGTCACACCTTCTATGCCAGCAGAAGGTGATCTCTATATAGACATGCGCCAACGCATTACAGAATATCAGGCCGGTTATAAGTTTATAGAGGCCGGAAATTTTAAGATGCATGTGATAGGCGGTCTCAGAGAGTATGATCAAACCGTCGATGTGACGCTATCGAATCTCAGCTTATCGGGTGAGCTTTATTTTTCTGGTAATCTGGAAAGTTGCTTCTTCGGGAGTTGTAAGCCCTGGACTCCAGGTGATGGCAGCATCCTGGACGGCATAGTGACAGATGGTGTCGTAGATGGAAGTATCAATATAGGTGACAAGCCATTAACCCCCGACATTGCCATCCCCTTCACATTGAATTCTCGCTGGATAGAAGTCACCATAGGCCTGCAGGCCGATTACTCCCCATTCAAAGGCACCACGTTAACCGCAGCACACACCGCAGGTTTTTTAGGTGGCAGCAGTCAGCAAACCGATGTCAAAGCCCAATACGCATTCGACAGCGGCGTCTATGTAGAGGCGGGTTATCGCTGGCATAAATTCGATAGTGGTGGCATGGAAATCACCCAAAACGGCGGCCTGTTTGCACTGGGCTACACGTTCTAACATCACAATTTAACGCCACCAAGAGGTCAGCCTTTGCCATGTATCAAAGGCACTCTTCAGTTTCCATAAATCAGAATCCACTCCACCGCCGAGGGATAGGCATCGATAAAAACCAGCGGCATCAACACGAGTAAAAAGGCTGGAGAAAATAAATTATAGGCGGTGTCAGTGATGGCCAGCCCGCCCCATTCCCACGCGTGTAATCTCCCCCCCCATCGACATGCCCGCGGTCATCATGCTGATCTGTACGGCCGCGTACAGTATCAATGCCTCGGTGCCGGTATCCAGTACTTGATAGGACGTGATGGCATACAGAAACAACGAAGACCAGCGGCCTAACAGGGAATGAGACACAAACGCAAAAAGCGCCAGTAAGGCGCTTAAATAAATTTTATTGCCGATGACGCCAGAAGAGTATTGCTATAGCCTGCTGAACCCAATCAATAGATGCTCAGCACAAGCTTATCCATTAACCGAGTAAATCTAATACCTGCTGTTCCTGTCTATCATTCAATACGCCGTATTCAATAAATAGAATTTCACCGTTGCCGTCGACAACGATGGTCACGGCTTCTTTCTTCAACTTCCACTGTTTAACCGCCTTGCCGTCATAATCACCGGCGACCTGGCAACCGAGGATATTTTTCTCCGATTCAACTTGCGTCCTCATCTCAGACTCCACCATAGATACAGGGGCATACCAGGCCTTGTTATCGATATCGGTAATCGATAACGGGCAGATGCCTTGCTGCTGTACACGCTGATTAAAATCACCATTGGCCATAGAAGATGGCTTGGCCGGATAAATGGTGATCAACTGAACCTTGCCATTGGGCGCATAGTGAAAATGCTCAGGCTGGGCCTCAAAACTTAAAGCAGATAGTTTTTTGCCCACAGATTCGGCTTGAACGGTGAAACTGGTGGCCAGTATTAATAGAAAATCCCGTGAGTTGATGCGCATGTTTTTTCCTTATCTAAGAAATGAGAGTGATACCATTGCTGGCCGATACCAGACCGACTACCGCAACAAGGCTTACAGCAGCGTTGACACAAAACACAACACAAGGCGCCAGCGAAATATGCATAGGCACTCCGGCCTCCTTGCTAACATAAAAGGGTTTCCATGCCTGATAAAAGGCATGCCTTTAGATAAAACGTATCCCTGCGCGTCCTTCGCAAAGCCGCTGAAGTGCAAGCGGCATTAAACCCAATGCATAATTATGCTACCCTGCTGAATTGGCATAATGAGTGATCTATTAAAGTCATTTATCATGGTGTTGATCAGGGCATGCCAAGCATTTTTTTTAAACGGCCATGCCTAATGAGGGGAAACGATGCAAACGTCTTTTAAGGATATTCAGGAATATCTGTCTATACGCAGGGCTGAAAAAGGCCTTTCTCAGGAGCAGATGGTAGGCGCATTATTCGATTTCCATGCTGAATTCAGCAATATTGATAGTCAAACCATCAGCCGCTGGGAATTAGGCAAGATCAGCCCCTCCATTCCCCGGCAGGTGTTATTGATGCAGTTTTTCAAAGATGAACCTCACACCCTGTTAGCCGATAGCGGTTTCGCTATTCGTCAGCTACCAACTCTGGCAGCTTTTGAACGTTTGCTGGACAGCAATATGGAATTCTCTCATGTGCTGGGGGCACACCCCTATGCCGATAAACGCCTGGAAGTAGAGAAGTATCCCGTCTCTGCCGAGGGCTCGGAATCGTTTGCCAAGCGTGTAGCGGGTTATCAGGTCAACCTCAGTCGAGGCCGTGATGTTTGGGATATTGACCAGCTGATGCCTCTGATCCAATTTCCGTCGACGATGGCCGATTATTATAAAATAGGAGAAGTCTGGGCCGGCCACTCCCTTGTCTTACGTTTAAAACCACAGATATTGGATGCGGTCTTGACGTTTGAAATCGCCGACCACGAACTAACAATTGAACATCTGGCGCAAAGCGATGAGGACGGGGATATCTATTCCTTGAGTGGCTATTCCGGCACACGTGAAATTCAGGCGGATATGAATGCCTATGTATTGACTGCCGCCGCACAGGAGAAACAACAATGCTGGGTGGGTATCAAGGCACGTACCGATTTTGGTCTACGCCTGCTGGAATTGGTGGGTGCCGAACGTGTGGCCGTGGGTCAACGTTTATCCGGCAAGAAGGAAGGTTTGAAATACCATGGCCATCGCTATGACTGCATAGGTTTTAAACTCTCCCGCGATGCGTTGTTAAGCAACTCTCTCTATATCAACTTGGCCAGAACCTATAATCTCGAGAAAGGCTAATGCCTTGAAGCTTTTAAGCTCATCAGTAGCGCCTCTGAAAACAGAAACAGCTGGACTGGCCAGCTGTTTATAACGTGTTCCCTATCCAGGGATTAGAAGGTAAATCCTGCAGATATGTATACGCCTTTCTCTTTCATTTCTAAGCCGGAATCACCCTCAAGTTCATAACTATGCAATTTATAACCCGCACCCAGGCTCATGCCAGAATCAAAGGTGTATTTGTTCTCAATTTTGGAGACCTGTGAGGCACCGTTTACGGATTCAAGGTGACTGGCCGACAAGGTGTTTCTATCCGCCCAATGATAATCACCCTGAACCCCCATGACCACTTCGGTCCAGTTCTCGGTTGTAAATTTACCTCCAGCAATCACGCTGTTAATCTCAGATCGATATTGACGCAGACCCCCTATTACAGAAAGTGTGATGTCATCATTATTGAGAAACTTATAACCGGCTAGGGCTTCAAGTGTTTCTGTTTCTATATTCCTGGTATCGGCTAGTTCAACGCCATAATCAGGGTCAAAAGCTGGTGTAAAACCATAATCAGGATCAACAGGACTTGGAGGTGTCAGATCAAAACCAGGATCAGCGCCTGGAGGTGCCATACCAAAATCAGGATCAACAGGATAACCTGAATCTGTTGCTGCTGATCTTGTAGTCGCATCTGTTTTTCCATATTCCAGTGAGTAGAAACTGTTATCGTTCTCTACCTTGAATTTCAATGAGCCGCCGGTGTTATCTTTCAGATCCAATGCCTCGACGCTGTTGTCAAAACGAATGTCTTGCGCTGAAGCTTCAACCGAGTATTCATAATCACTGGCCAAGGCAGCCATGGAGGCAAGTGATACCGATAGTGCTAGAATTGTGCGTTTCATAATATCCTCTCAAACGAGTAAGTTTTTTTATGTCATGTGTTGAACACGGGATCCATTAAACGAATTAAGCACAGAGAATGTCAGAGCATGGTCGTAATAAAATAATGTCTATGCATGCCTATAGCGGTAAAGATGGGGATTTTATGTGGGGGGGAAACTGCCATATTGATAAGACTGTTTCAACGGCTAGATTCGAACAAATTGAAAGTCTCAAGGTAAGTGCATTGTTTTTTATAATGCCCATGTTATGACAGTTAATGTGGGGATTGATGAATCCCCTGAAATCAGTAAAAAACCAAAAACAGATATAATGTCTATTTCTATCATTGAGCTATAAGAAGTATTTTTTCCTGATAAACTAGCCTGTTCTAACAGGCTAGCATCGGACCAGGAATAAGCTGCGGGCTGAACCTGCCTATATAATATCCAAGTTGATTAAATTTTATCGATGACCTGGCATAACACCGCGTTTTTAAACCACGCGGGCGCACCAAACAATCTTGCCGTTGACTTCATTACCCTGGCGTTGCTGCATTTTTATTTCCCTGTTTGTATAGTCTGGATTATCACTGATCACCTGCAAGTCGCCACTGCTGTTCTGGCTAAGGCGCTTGGCCATTAAACCGTCTTCGGTATTAAGCAGGTAGAGCCCTTCTCGTTGCACATTTTTTTGTGTCATATCCACCAAGACTCTATCGCCGTCATGCAGTGTTGGATACATACTGTCACCCGCGATGGTGATAAAGGCCAGCTGCTCGCTGGAAACACGTAATTCACGGCTTAGAAAAGAGGCATTAAATGCAAAATAATCTTCTATGCATTCGGCATCAACGGCGGCACCATAGCCTGCCGAAGCTTGCACATCATACATAGGTGCAAAGATCAGATCGGTACCTGGGGCCACACCAGCCGCGTTGGCACTTTGATTTTGTTCACCGGTTAATAACCAGTTCAGGTCGATACGATATTCATCATATAACTCTTGTAAATAGGCCATGGACGGCCGACTGAGGCCGCGACAGATTTTATAAATATGTGAGGCCGATTTACCGGTTAATAAAGCAAATTGTTTTTTGTCGCCGTTGGCGAGTTGGTCGACAATTTGTTGAAAACGCTGGGCAAAAGCATGGGACATAAACGGTCTCTAAAACGGGGACTGAAAAAGTCGGCCAGTATACGCAAGGCTTGCCTGTTGTGCAGAAAAGAATACGATGAAGTTGAATAACCCCCGTTTTTTCGCTACTTTTGATCAATTTACATTTGATGATGTAAACCATAGGCTTATTAAGCACCAATTCACAGCATAAGCATGTAGTGTGGCGATAATCCTGAAACCCGTAGTGTGCAATGCAGAAGCAGTACAGCCAGAATTGCTTATTCGCTCCTCAGAAACGAAGAAATGATCTATATAAATACAGATAGCTAGGCTAGATTTCCCGATCTAGCCTAGCTATTGAAAAAAGAGTTATATGCTAGGAATAATTGCTTCACCGAGACTGTATGAACCGTATGTATAGCCAGGTTCTCTACCAGTCATGCTTGATATTTCAGCACTCACTGTCGCAAAGGTATCATACTCCCTACTCATATCGGTAATATTATAAACCGCTGCCCCACTCGCTTCTGAAACAGTAGAACCAGGGCCGTAGGATTTAAAACCTATGCCAGCGACAGCAGTACCATGGGGATTATCAATTATCCAATTCACAGCAGCATAAGAGGAGAGGAACAATAGAATCGGCTCAGCCTGCTCAGGCAATGTCACAGTAACCTCGTTATATGTATTAGCAGACTCATAAGCGCCAACATAAGCAATAACCGTCGTCTCATCCACTAGCGAAGCAAGAACCGTTGATGCTTCTGCTACGGTAGTTTGTTGATAATCAGTAAAAGAAACATTAAAACCTGTGGTATGCCAATGGTTATGATATTCCACCCGGACACTATGAGTGCCGACATCCAAGGTTAGCGGGATAACCTTATTACTATTACTCCATTTTAAAATAAGCTCCCCATCAACATATAATGTCACGTCCGACCAAGATACATCAAAGTTAGCATCTATCGTCTTGGCCTCACCCGTTACATTAATTGGCCCCTCCCATACAGAATAAAAATTGTATGAATCAATTCCATGCCAATCCGCATAGATATAATTGATAGCAGGTTGTGCAACGACTTCCGACGCAATTAACGTTGGTACAATATCTGGGTTACTACCATCCGTTCCTTCCCCTGTCGAATCTCCGTCATCTTCCAAGTAATAATCTGCATTAAACGGCCCATAGCTATAGCCATTATCAGGCACCCCGGGGGTTACTGCATCCTCTGGTAAACAGCCCATAAATAAGGTTGATAGTGACAACACCGCAACCGATGAAAAGAAATGTTTGATTCTCATAAAAATAACTCCATAGAAAACTTGTTTTTCACCCATCCTGGAAAATCCCTGATATAGCGGAACCATAGTAGCCGAAGAAACACTAATTAGACATTACGCCGATGCAAAATCTTAGGTGTAATACCTATAAAGACCCAAGTCCTTTAATGCTAGAAGTACAGCATAAGCATGTAATGTGGCTAACTGCCTGAAACCCGAAGTGAGAAACTCTAATTAGTTTAACAGCATCACTCTGTTAATTCAGAAGGGACTAACGGGGAAATACTAAGCAGTCCGAGCTCTACAGGACTGTACCTGTACGATCTAGAGATTGCTTGGCCTAGAAATATATCTTAGAGGGTGGCTTTGGTGCTTCTGATAGCTGAAAGGCCGACGGAATAACATCATCGATCAAATCCAAATGGGTTAAAATCATTATCAATGACTAGCGGATCTTTAATCGGGGCAATGATTTTTACTTTTCCACCGTATTTGCTACAGACTTTACAATATTAAATACCCGCTTTATGCGTGTTTTTAGAAATTGATACGGAAGGGTTGCTTAGCCTCATTGCAGGCTAACTACATCACTGTGCGCCAGGAGTTTGATCGACTGGTTATGAACACTAAGCAGCTCAACATAAAATTCCATTTAAGTTTTCAAGCATCTTTAATATCACTCCGTACCATGCGCTATAACAATGCCCCTATCATCACAGTGCCATACATGGGTTTGATTACATTTCCTGCAATTATACGTGCCACTGATATCTTCGCCTCTTTTAAACTCAGGCCCCTCTACCCTGCATTCCGTTCTTACCCTTTCCTTGGTAAGTGGGCATACCGCATAAACCTCATAAAATTTTGGCATTTTGATACTCCACAAAAATAGGGATAATTAGGCTGCGCCTCTAACTAAACAATATAGACCCATTACCCATCCACGACCATTTATCGTTTAATACTGCGCGAACTGGCATGAAGTCCCTGTATGCTCAACCTTGCCTAGCAAAAGCTTTATCTTTCACCCGTTCAAGGCTTAGAATGAGGGCAGAAAAAAAGATGGCAATGGTTTAAGAGGTATACCAATGGAATCAAACAAAGCAGCCGCCGATAAACTCAATAAAATCTTGGCAGAGCAGCGCGAATACATCGCAAAACGTGAAGGCAGTTACCGTGAACAGTCGCTGAAATTATTCCCGTGGATTTGTGGCCGCTGTGCCCGTGAATTCACGCAGAGAAACTTACGTGAATTAACCGTACACCACAAAGATCATAATCACGATAACAACCCACGTGATGGCAGTAACTGGGAGTTACTATGCCTTTATTGTCATGATGAAGAACATAGCAAATTCGAAAACCTGATCCGCTACGGCAGTACCACCGCGACTGAACAAAAACCTGCAACGTTTAACCCCTTTGCCGACTTAAAAAGCAAAATGCAGGATAAGCAATAACCTTGGATATGGATTGAATCGTTAGCCTGTAACGAGGGGCTGAGTTCAACTGATCAGAGCATCTTTTAAGGCCTTAAGATAAGCCGATTTCATATCTTGGCTCACTGCGGCATCGGGCACTAAAAACTGCCCGCCATGTACCATACCAGGTACTACGTTAAGCCCGGTGGGCACGCCTTTTTGCATCAAACGTTGTGCATAATGCATACATTCATCCCTAAACAAATCGACTTGTCCCACTGTAATAAAAGTGGGTGGCAGGCCGGTTAAATCCTCCGCGGTAGCCGCCGCGGCATATCGGGGTAACTCGCATTTTAATACATCGGCTAAAAACATCTGCCAGGCATTTAATGACGTTTGTCGATTCCACACAGGATAATCATTGATCAACCCTGAGGGGGTATTATGTTGATGATCTAACATCGGATATAATAGCAGCTGAAAACAAATCTCCGGGCCTTTTTCAGCCACCAGCCGCTGCACCAGGCAGGCGGCCAAACCCGCGCCGGCACTATCGCCGCCTATGGCAATTTTGTCGCGGTTTATGCCTAAGCTATCAGCCTGTTCATAGAGCCACTGCAGGGCTAAATAACAGTCATTATGTGCGGCGGGAAAAGGTTTTTCAGGGGCCAGGCTATAGTCTACCGACACAATAATCACATCCATCGCCTTGGCGATTTCCACGGCAATGGGGTCGTTGTTAACACTGCCCATGATGTAACCGCCGCCATGCATCCATAACAAGGCAGGTTTTAACGCTGCGCCTGTGCGTGGTTTATATATCTTGATTTTCACTTCAGTCTCTTCCCGAATAAAGCTTTGCAGAGATACTTCTACGTTTGGAATGTTTTCTTGCGCGGCATTTTTTTTCAACATTTTACGATATTTAGGCAATGTGGTTGCAGAGATATGCATCTGCATGCCATTGAATGACTCTATAAAAGCCAATAAGTTTTTATCTATGGGGAGAGACATGGTTAATCCTTGCCTTTGCTGCACAAAGGCTTCTTTAAATTCGCTATAAAGACAAGATAAATGATTTCATGGCCTGTATTGCCGCATCCGATTCATCTAATAAACCCACCACGCTTATAAAGCCATGCCCGACTTTCGGGAAGTTAATTGTCTTAACAATCACACCCTGCTCTTGAAGTTTTTTAGCATATTGTTCACCTTGTTTGGTGAGTAAATCAAAGCCTGCAGTAATCACCAAGGCCGGAGGTAGGCCCTGTAAATTGTTTGCCGCCAACGGTGATAAATAAATATCTTGGGCATCTGCCGATCCGGCGTAGGCCTTACCCACTGCGGATAAAAATTCAGCATCCGGTTGCAAACCTAGCGCCTGTAACTCAGCATCATAGTCATGGACTAACGGCTGAAGATCGGGATATACAAGTAACTGGGCAGCAATGAATGGGCCTTGATGATCGCGGCTATATAAAGCCACTGCAGCAGCCAAATTACCACCGGCACTGTCTCCGGCAACGATGATGCGGTTTTTATCCCAGGCGTAATGTTCGGCATTATCTTTTACCCAGTTTAACGCAGTATAAGCATCATCCAGCGCGGCGGGGTATACATGTTCTGGCGCCAAGCGGTATTGAGGGGTAACAACTACCGCGCCCGTGGTTGTTGCAATCTGTTTAGCCATTTTGGCATTCACATCGATATTGCTAGAACTCCAGCCGCCACCGTGGTAATAAATAATCACCGGCGCTAGAGCCTGTTCAGACCCCTGGCGATTGTCAGGGTGGTAGATCTTGGCATGTAATGGCTGTGTCTTGCCCGATATTATCGCCTGCTCAACTTTTCCCGAAAATTGTATATCACCGCTAAGCAAATAAAACTGAGCAACGAGGTCTCTATATTGTTTTAAAGCCTCAGGGTCAGCAGAATCTAACGCTTGAATAATACGCTTAGAGTCTTCCTCTTTTGTCATCAGTTTCACTAAACCAAAAACCGGATGCAGAGGCCCTCTTGCTGTTTGTAAAAAACTATAAAAAGCCAACGAGCTGGCGATTAAAAGTAAACTCAAAAAAGCTAATATCAGCCCAAATGTGCGTTTATAAGCTGTGATGTTTGTATTCATTTTTAATCCCTTTAATCCTTAACCGCGATAAAAAATATTCCCAACACTTACGCTGGCGTTAAATTCCTGTGATGGCGAAATCGAGAGAGGCAATAATGTCATATCTAAAGTGACTGAGAGAACCCACAGGATCTTTTAGCAGCTTCGCAGGAATGGATGCAATCTGAGGGGTTAGCAATAAAAGTTTCTCTCCTTCATATTCAACATCAGGCGTTAAGCCTTGCATCTGCTCATTTTTAAAATGGCTGAACTTGCCTAATGGAATAACCATGCGCGTAGCAATGTCAGCAATAAGGTCGTGCTGTACATCAACAAGGTAAGGATATGCACCTTTAGAGCTTCGACTTGGGTTTATATAGACATCAAACTGGGCCATTAAAAGGCCCTAAACTCATCAGCAAAACAGCCGTTTTCTTCAACAAATTCATTATAGGCTTTTATTGCATTGTGATTGTTATCAGCCCATTTTTTAGCCTCAGTCTCGGCAAGCTTTTCTTTAAGCGCCAGCTCTAAAGTCGCTGACAAATTAATATTCAGCGCCTTAGACTTCATCAGTAAATCGCTGTTTATACTTAAATTTGTTGCTTTCTTTGCGGCATTAACATCATAAAGAGATGGCATATTTACATCCTCAATAAAGGTCAACCACCATTATGCGCATATAAATGCGCATGGTAAAGATCCAGGCAAAAAAAATGCGCCGGTTAAAGGCGCATTATAAATAATTTGTTAGCTTCTAATCTTTTTGATCACGCCCTAAATAATGTAACCAGACAAAACCCACCACACCGGCTAAAATCGAGGCAGCCAGAATACCGATTTTGGCGTGTAATAGAATTTCTGGATCATTGGGGAAGGCTAAACCGGCGATAAAGATCGACATGGTAAAACCGATACCGGCCAGGCAAGACACACCCATCAATTGGGACATATTAGCACCTTTGGGCATCTCACCAAAACCGAGTTTAATGGTTAACCAGGCCGCGCCCGATATACCCACCAATTTACCAATCACTAGCCCCACCATAATACCGATGGTGGTCATGGAGCTGAATACCTCATCCAGCTGATCAAACTCAATCGGAATACCGGCATTGGCAAAGGCAAACAACGGTAAAATCAATAAACTTACCGGAATATGAAAATCATGTTCCAGGCGATTTAATGGAGGAGTCACGGTTCTAACACTTTCTTCGATATTGTGTAGCAGGGCTTTTTGCGATTCATGTAAATCATTATTTTCCTGCACGGGGTATTTATCGTATTCCACCATGATATTGGTCATGTGTTCACGGAAAAAACTGGGGTTAAACTTAGGTTTGGCAGGTACGGCAAGCGCAGTAAGAATACCGGCGATGGTCGCGTGAATACCCGATTCCAACATACACACCCAGGTGAAGCCACCGAGGATAAAATAAGGCCAGACCTTATGAATACCGACGCGGTTAAAGACTAACATCAGCGCAAAACTGCCCATCGCAAACATCAAAAACGTCATGTGAATTTGTTCGGTGTAGAAAATCGCAATCACCGCTACCGCACCTAAATCATCCACAATCGCCAACGCCACCAAAAAGGTCACCAGCGATTTTGGCACCCGTTTACCCAATATAACCAGGGCGCTGACCGCAAAGGCGATATCGGTGGCCATCGGAATACCCCAGCCGTTAATGCCTTCGGAATTGATATTCAATAAGGCATATAAACCCGCGGGCACGACCATGCCACCTATGGCACCTACAATCGGCAGGGTAGCCTGCTTCATATTGGCAAGCTCTCCCACTAAAATTTCGCGTTTGATTTCCAGGCCCACCACAAAAAAGAACATCGCCATCAAGCCGTCGTTAATCCAGTGATGCAGGCTATGAGTTATGTTGTATCCACCTAGCGTTACACCGAAGGGGATTTCGAAGAAGTGATGATAGGCATCGTATAACGGTGAGTTAGCGACGATTAAAGCCAAAATCGTCATCACCATCAAGATGATACCGGCGGTGGTTTGCCTATGGATAAAATGTTCAAAAGGTGTGGCAATATTATCGAAGGCTTTCTCCCATGGCGCATAAACCCGGTATATAGACTTTATCAATTTCATTCAACACATCTCCAATGTTCTTTTTGCATCACAGGCTCCAGCCCAGGTTTTAACGTGGAATACGAATATTCTCAACCATTTTCTGAATTTCAACAGGTGGTGGCGCTGTCATCTGCGAAACCGCTAATGCTACCGTCAGATTCACTAACATGCCAATAGTTCCTATGCCTTCGGGTGAAATACCGAACAACCAGTTGGCGGCTATATTCTCAGCCATAGGCTCCATAAATACACCTTTAAAATAAATAATGTAAGACATCGTAAATACCAGCCCCGACAACATGCCCGCTATAGCGCCCCATTTATTCATGCGTTTGCTGAATATACCCAGCAAAATAACCGGAAATAAAGACGATGCCGCCAAACCAAAAGCAAACGCGACAACCTGCGCAACAAAGGCAGGCGGATGTAAACCCAGATACCCCGCTACGCCAATCGCCGCCGCTGCAGCCATACGCCCAGCCAGTAACTCAGTCTTTTCGCTAATATTAGGTGTGAAGGTACACTTTAATAGATCATGAGAAATACTGGCTGAAATCACCAATAGCAAACCCGCTGCGGTGGATAACGCCGCCGCCACTCCCCCTGCGGCAATCAACGCAATCACCCAATCGGGTAAACCGGCGATCTCGGGATTAGCCAATACCATGATGTCTCTATCCACATAAATTTCATTCGCAAACGGCGCGCCCTTATGAATTTGACCTTCACCCGGATTCGTAACCAGCCGTTCACCATAAAGGCCACGGCCTTCTTGTGAAAAATGCGGTTTGGCATCGGCAAAGGCATTACCGGCGGCATACTGTACCTTGCCATCACCGTTATGGTCATACCAGGCTAATAAACTGGCGTTCTCCCAGGTGCCAAACCAGGCCGGCATTTTTGTATAATCTGTGCCTGTACCTTCTTCGCCATTCACCGTATTCACCAGGTTCATACGCGCTAACACCCCTACTGCTGGAGCGGTGGTATACAACAGGGCGATAAAAACCAGGGCCCAACCTGCTGAACGGCGGGCATCTCGTACCTTGGGTACGGTGAAGAAACGCACCAATACATGCGGTAATCCTGCCGTGCCTACCATTAATGCAAATGTCACCGCCAACATATCGATCATGGATTTATCATTAAACGGCTCGGTATAGGCGTTAAAACCTAAATCCACCAAGACACTATCCAGTTTGTGTAATAACGGGCCAGAACCATCGGCCATCTCCGACCCCAAAGCTAATTGGGGTATAGGGTTACCTGTGAGCTGCAACGCAATAAAAACGGCAGGTACGGTATACGCAAAAATCAGCACGCAGTATTGCGCAACCTGGGTATAGGTGATGCCACGCATGCCACCGAGTACCGCATAAACAAAAACAATGCTCATGCCGATATACAGGCCCACATCTACCGGCACCTCTAAAAAGCGCGAAAAGACGATGCCAACACCACGCATTTGCCCGGCTACATAGGTGAAAGAGATAAAGATTAAACACAGCACCGCAACCACTCTGGCGGTTTGTGAATAATAGCGGTCACCAATAAATTCAGGCACAGTGAACTTACCAAATTTACGTAAATAAGGTGCCAGCAACATGGCCAATAACACATACCCGCCGGTCCAGCCCATTAAATACATGCTGCCTTCATATCCCATAAAGGCGATTAAACCGGCCATGGAAATAAAAGATGCCGCCGACATCCAGTCGGCCGCCGTTGCCATGCCATTGAGGATCGGATGAACACCGCCACCAGCGACATAAAACTCACTGGTACTGCTAGCTCTGGAAAAAAAGGCAATGCCGATATACAGCACAAAACTCGCACCAACAAACAGATAGGTTAAGGTTTGTAAGTCCATTACTGATCATCCTCTTCATGTACGTCGAATTTTTTATCCAGCACATTCATGCGCCAGGAATAAAAGAAGATCAATAAAACAAAGCTATAAATAGATCCTTGTTGCGCAAACCAGAAACCCAATTTATAACCCCCTAGGGAAAACTGGTTTAAGTTTTCAACCCATAAAATGCCACAACCAAATGACACTAAAAACCAGATACTTAAACATCCCATAATCAATTTGATATTGGCGCGCCAATACGCCTTAGCCAAGGCTTCAGAATCCTGTTGCATACGTTCCCTTAATATCTGTGGCAATACTCGCTTAAAGATCGCAATAGATAAGTCGTTTTTGGATGGTCTAATTTTAAGACGATGATTATACCCACGTCATTTTTCTGATGAAATAACTATATAGATATTTAAACGCTGAGGTTTATTAAAACTAGGAAGGAATTTACAAACGCGCAGGCATTTGTGACATAAATTGGCTAACTACCTCCATATCCGCTTTAGGCGCTAATGCGGCTGCATCACCTAAAACCCCTGTTTTCTGCATTTCAAAACTATCGCCTTTGGCATGCAGAATAAAACCACCGGAACAAACGGGGCAAAAAACCTGATCGCCACTTTTTGCTTGCTGTGACAATGGCACAACTGGACCACAACTGGGACAGCACAATAAACTTGTGCCCTCATTACAGTGTTTAACAATATGTTCCAGTTCAACTCTGGGTAATGCCAAAAAAGTATTCACTAATTCAACATCAAATTGCAGCCCTTGCTCATCAATTAATATTTGTATGCCCTTGTCTATGGCCATACCCGATCTATAGGGCCTGGTACTTGTCATCGCATCAAAGGCATCAACAAGGCTAACAATTCTTGCGTGTAGCAGAAAATCATCACCACTTAAGCCCTCGGGATAACCCCCACCATCAACCCGTTCATGATGATGAAGAATCACATCTTTAACGATATCTCTAAGTGGATGCTGTTCAACAATTTGAGCACCTATAGAGGGGTGCGTTTTAATGATGTTGTATTCAGAATCGCTAAATGCGCCGGATTTAAGCAGTATCGCATCGGGTACACCTACCTTGCCGATATCATGTAAAAACCCAGCTAGTTTAAGTCTGGCGACTTGGCGTTCAGGCAAACCTAACTTTTCGCCCATAAGCCTTGAATAGCTGGCGACACGCCATAAATGTCCGCCGGTATAAGCATCTCGCGCTTCAACCACGCCAGCCATCACCAACAAAGAGCTCATTAATTCATTGCTTGGCATAGAGACTATCCAGGCTTAATAAAACTACGGTTTAAGATGCTGTTTAAACAAATCCAGCAACGGGCTTAACTGTTGATAGGCCTGCTGCAAGGTTGCGATATCAGGTGTGGTTTCACTCATCGATGATAATAATTCATCAATGGAAACAGCGCTGGCTACACTTTGTGCCGCCGCATCCGTTGGTTGAGCCAATAAGAGATGTTTTTGCTCAACATCGGCTAATACCGCCTGCTGAAACAACTCTTCAACACGGCTTAATATTGCAGTAGATTCAACCCTATGTCCCGGCTGAACACTGCATATGCCCACACTCATCACCAGGTGTAAAGCTTCCCCCTTGATGGTTAAGCGAAGTTGCGAGACACTTTTGCAAATACGCTCGGCTAACATCTGCGCACCCTCGGGTGTTGAGTGGGGTAAGGCAATATAAAAATTTGCATGTCCTGCATGGGCGGTGCTGTCTTCCTGGCGCACCGACGCTTTTATAACCTTGGCAATAATCTTACTGATGCTATTGATTAGCTGCTCCGGCATAGCGGAAAAAAGTTGAGTCTCATGCCTTAAACTTACCTTCAAAACCGATAACTCATGTTGATGGCGATAAACACTGGAGACAATACGTTTCAGGCGTGCATCAAAACTGGCTTTGGTTTTTAATCCGGTGATCACATCGTCGGAGATATGTTCTTTTAACTCTTTAGTGACTTGCTGATATTGGCTATGCGCCGCCGCCCTGGCATTGATATCGGCCGATTTAAACGGTTTGGTGATAAAGTCGGTGGCTCCCATCTCTAACACTTTTTGCTTTAAGGCATCAACACCTGCATCGGCACCGGTAATCACAATCAAGGGCAGATTTTTAATGCGTTCGTCTGTGTGACTGCGCATCGCGGTGATGACGCCATAACCATCTAACAGCGGCATTTGTAGATCGGTAAACACCACCTGAATATCCGTCTCTGACTCAATCAGCGCCAGCCCCTGCTGGCCGTCCTCGGCGGTGATCACGTCAAAGTTCTTGCTTAACATCTTGCCACCGGCTTTACGCACCACCGATGAATCATCAATCAATAACACCTTGGCCTGCGGCTTGGCTTTAGCCTGATTAATCTCGGTCCCCTGCATCGGCATGTTATCGCTCATAGCTGCAAATCCTTTATTTTTCTAGCAAAAAACGCTGTCGATATGACTGTAAATATAGTCGACTTAGGCCAATAAAACATACATTCTTTATAGCAATATTATCCATAAAAGCTGAGTTTTTAACTACTTTTTAGTTTAAAAAAATGGCTGTATTCTCAAGCAGATACACAATTCCTGCGTCTATACTGAACAATACATTTTTAATCGGGAGCTTGTTATGTCCAATGAATACACATGGGCTTTATCCATGCATCAAATTGAATGTTGTAACTGCAGCCACGGCTGTGGCTGTCAGTTTTCGGGTTTTCCCGATACCGATGACGGCAACTGTGAAGCCTTATTAGGTTTTTCGGTGATCAAGGGGCACTTTAATGATGTCGACTTATCCGGCACAAAAATGGTTTTTGCGGCGATGTGGCCCAAGGCCATTCATCAAGGTAACGGCAAAGGTGCATTGTTTATCGATTCTGCTGCCTCAGAAGAACAGGTCACCGCCTTGGCCACGATTATGTCGGGTCAGGCCGGTGGCATGCCGGTGGAAGCCCTCGCGGGCACATTCACCGAATTTACCGGGCCGGTGATTAAAGATATCCAGATGAACACGGATGAAAAAAACGCGTCGTTTTCCATCGCCGATGTGCTTGAGGTACAACAGGAACCGCTGATTAATCCGATGACGGGAGAGGCACATCATGTACATATCACCTACCCCGATGGCGGTTTTATGTGGAACGATGGCAATATTGGCACCTCCTCGGCGATGAACCTGAATTTTGCCAATCTGACCTTTGATCATGCTGGCAAGTTTTCCGCCAAGGCCATCGCCAATTGGCCTAACGCCTGACCATGAAAGCACAGGTAAAGGCCGCCCTATTACAGCCCCACTTAAATAAATTGGCAGTTATCGCGTCGATGCTGCTGATTATTTTTTTAAGCTGGTTTTACATGCTATATGGCATGACAATGAATATGCAGCCTGTGGCCACATGGGATGTATATGATCTTGTGCTGCTATATATGATGTGGGCCATTATGATGGCGGGCATGATGTTACCGTCGGCCATGCCGGTGATATTGCTGGTGGAGCAATTAAATCAAAAACGCCTGCAACGCCAAGCTTCTTATACACCTACGGTATTTTTTGCTTTCGGCTATTTATTGATCTGGTGTTTATACAGTCTATTGGCCACGGTCTTGCAATATATGCTGCATCACTGGGCCTTATTAAATCCGATGATGAGCAGCGCCAACCACCTGTTTAGCGCCAGCATTCTTATCGCCGCCGGGCTCTATCAATTCACTCCGATAAAACAACGTTGCCTGCAGCTATGCCAATCACCGCTGGGTTTATTATCCCGCCACTGGCAAGAACATACCTGGGGCGCTGTACGTTTAGGTTTAATTCACGGCCAATACTGCCTGGGCTGCTGTTGGGTATTGATGGGGCTTTTATTTGTAGCCGGAGTCATGAACCTTTTGTGCATCGCACTATTAACCGCACTGGTATTACTGGAAAAAGGTTTGCCTAGGTGGCAACTTTCCAGTCACATGATCGGCAGCGTTTTAATCTTTACAGGCATGTTTTATGCCTTTGCCAAGCTATAAAACATCACCCGTATATTGCAATGAGCCGAAGGCCCTTGATCAATAATTGCCAGTTAATGTTATGATGCCGCTCAACTTATGGCAGCTCATGATTTATGAAGTACACCCGCGTTTTTATTGACGATATCAGCTACGAATTAGCCCCCAGAGAAATATCCTCTGATTGGCTGGAACAACGTCTATCCCCTGTGTATCAATCGCTGCGTATTCCTAAAGGCCAGCTAAAAATTTTTACCGGTATAGAAACCCGTCGCTGGTGGCCTGACGGCTTCCGCTATTCCGATGGCGCGATTATGGCCGCTAAAAAATCATTAGCTAAAACCGGCATGAAGATGCAGGACATAGGCGCGGTGATCTATACCAGTGTATCCCGGGAAAGTTACGAACCCGCAACCGCTTGCCGGGTGGCTTTTGAATTAGGCGCCAACAGCGACACCGTCATTCACGATATCAGCAATGCCTGCCTGGGTGTATTAAATGGCATCGTTGATATTGCCAACCGTATTGAGCTGGGCCAGATCCGAGCCGGCATGGTGGTCTCCTGTGAATCCGCCGAAGGCATCGTTGAAACTATCATGCAGGACCTGCTCAATAATCCAACGATGAAAGGCTATTCCGATGCGCTGGCAACGCTGACGCTGGGCTCGGGCGCTATCGCACTGATTATAACGGATGGTTCCTTCAATCAGGCATCCGGGCATAAACTGCTTACCGTGTCTTCGCGTTCATCGGCTGAAGATTATGATGTTTGCCGTTGCTGGATGGAAGAAGACAGCCCGGGCTTATATAGGGCGAAGATGTACACCGATGCGGTGACCATGTTAAAACGAGGTTTGATCCTGGGTCTGGAGACCTGGCATCAATTTTTGCAGGCCTCTGGCTGGAACAAGGATGACATCGATAAACTGATTTGCCACCAAGTAGGCAGTGTGAACCGCAGACAAGTCCTTAAGATACTAGGCATAGCTGAGGAAAAAGATTTTATTACCTATCCGTCACTGGGTAATGTGGGCACCGTATCCCTGCCCATCACCGCAGCCATGGCCTATGAACAGGGTGAGCTTGTTAAGGGTGATAAAGTGGCTTTTATGGGCATTGGCAGTGGATTAAATTGCTCTATCATGGCCGTTGAATGGTAGCCGACACCTTAAAATGAATAGCCTATTTTCGACGTCGATAAAGCTGACTCACTGCGGCTCAACAGCCTTTAATACACTCAGCTGTATCAAGCCGCTAACAGCACTCCATTATTAAAAACGTGACGTTCACTACAAGACCATACATACTTATCCCTGCATAAAACTCTTGCTTGCTGAAGATAATAAAACCAATCAATATTTATTTTGGCGATGGCCAAACCTATCCCTGCCATCGAAAAGAACATCATCACCCCACGAGACCTATCGTTGCATTAACCGCTCCCCCCTGCCTGAAAATATCAACGCGTATCAACAGCGGCATTGATGACATGTTAAGCAAACCGCTCAGCCGCAAAAGTTTATCGACGATAAACGAAGAATGGTTCTCTGAGCAGAAGCCTAAGTAGAAAGCCTGTGATCTGGAATTTATAAACCTTAGCAGACTTCGAATATGCCACATTTTAGAGGCGGCCTCTTATTATCATAGTGCCCAGGAAACACTGAAAAGATAATAGGCTTTACACCTGCAATGAGGCTAAAGCGGACATTCGAGTATAAGATATGTTCAAACTAGCCAACAAAAGTAGACACCTCATTTTTCTCTAATGAAACATCTACTAAATCTAGTAAAACCAAAACCACTCACAGCACCTAGTGATTTTTTGCATTCAAACCATTATTTAAATGCGGTTTTGTTGTTAATGGCTTTCACCGCTGCATCGGTTGTTACAACCGCGTTTGCAAGGTATCTGAAGTTCACCAGTGCAGCCTCATAACCATCCCCTTCGGGAACTTGCGCGCCGGCTGTGGCATCCTTGACAACAACAACTTCAAAACCCTGTTCCAGCAACTCACGCAAATGAGATTCGACACAGAGGTTGGCGGACATTCCGGCTAGAATGACTTTATCTATACCACGTTTACGTAATTGCAGGACGAGGTCATTGGTCTCAGGGCCATACATTTTGTGAGGGCTGGTGATGACGGTCTTGCCGTCTTGGATATACGGCTTATACTGCTGCAGCCAATCTGCACCCGAATTTTCAAAACCCTCGATACTTAACGCATCCTTTCTATCAAACATTTTGATGTTGTGCATCATTTTTTCCAACGCCCCTTCAAAATGCCAGTTATGATCGGTAGGGTAATAATAATGTGGCGAGACAAAGACGGGGATATTATTTTTCTTTGCTACCTTGTACAGACTTTCTATGTTTTTGACGGTATTGTTTTTGACCACACTCTTACCCACAACGCCCCAAGTCACGCCCTTCTCACTCAGAAAGTCGTTTTGTGGGTCTGTGGTCACCAATGCCGTACGCTTCGGATCAAATTCCATACCTGGATTGGGTAAGCCGGCATAAGCGCAAACCTGGAAACCAATCAGCAGGAGCCCGGTAACTAATTGTTTATTTAACATGCTGTTATCACCTCTTATTTATCTATTTTCTTTGTTGTCGATTCCTGCAACCACGCGGATTTACAGGGCAATTGACATAATAGAGGCACATAAATTGACATAATATGTCTGGGTATCTTGCATTTATATCTAAACGTCCAAATGTTTCATCTATACTCAATTTCTATGGATATTCTGAATGATGTACTCAAAACGCTACGCTTGAGTTCCAAAGTTTTTTTGGACGCAAAGTTTTGCGACGAATGGGTTATTGATATCTCGCCGATGAACTGGCAAGTCAACTTCCATGTGATTGCTAACGGTGATTGTTGGCTACACTCGCCTGATACCGCCATTCCGGTAGCGCTACATGCAGGTGATCTGATATTTTGTTTACGTAATAAACAGCATTTGATTACCCATAGCTCGGCGTACCCTGCGGATGATTTGCCACGCAACATGCCGACGACAGAAGATAAACTGGGGAAATCAACGTCATTGATCTGTGGCTACTGTGAGTTTCTACAATATTATTGGAACCCGCTACTAGAGGCATTGCCAGATGTCATGGTCTTGCCAGCGATAGACTCTGGGAAAACTCATTTGTCGATGATCGTTAACATGATGGTCACTGAGACGAGCTCTGATAATTCTGGATCAACTGCCATCATTGATCGCTTGTCAGATATTCTGTTTATCGAGGCCATTCGAACTTATATGCAACTGCACGAGAATAATATGGGTTATATTGCCCTTCTCAAAGATCCTCAGCTTTCCAAAGCACTGGCCAGTTTTCATAAACAGCCCGAGCACTACTGGTCGGTGCAAGCGCTTTCCGAAGAGGCAGGCATGTCACGTTCTAGATTTGCCGAGCAATTCAAAAAAATGCTTAATATGTCACCAATGGAATATGTCACCGGATGGCGCATGCAACATGCGTATGACATGCTGGTATCCGATAATAAATCGGTGATGGTTGTTGCCGAGAACTGCGGTTATCAAAGTGAACCGGCTTTTCGCAAAGCCTTCAAGAAACAATTTAATGTTGGCCCTGGCTGGGTACGACGGGAAGCGAAAGAACAGGCCAGTTCAGTGCATTAAACGGGGGCAGAGGATTTTTAAGCATTCAGGAGCAGCTATTTTATCTATTACGGACGAACCCATTTTTTACACCCTCAAATCGTTTGGCATTTATAGTACGACAAAGTCCCTTGAGGGTGTGAACACAACTACATGTTAATTATTTAGAATAAAATATCCTTCTTTCGATGCATCAGCAATAACCCTACCGTCATCGCTCCAGGACCAGACTGCCCAATAGTATCTTTCCCATCTTTCTAGAGAAATAGGGGCTGGGTTATCATAAACAACACCTCTTTCATACGTTATACCATCATCAAATAATATTGACCCAACCCGGCCGCCTCTCATGCCTGAATCCCAATAAAATACTAAGTTACCCGTATTAGATATCTCATTTCCTGTCACTTCGATGCTCTGATCAAAAACAGCTAAAGCAACTAAATTTCTAGGCTACATATCCCACTTAAAGAAGGCCTGATAACGTTGATAATACTTCCCTCTAGCAGGCTGTAGATTTTCTCCCGCATAAACTCTAGCTGCAATATAATGCCAAGTTCAGGAATGAAAATCAGGAGCCTATTTTTGTGCGTGGCGTAGATATCACTCACGAAGCACATTTCACTTCTTTTCAACTAGAAAACTTTGTCCGCAAAAATCATCCCCTGCCTGCGGTTAAACCCATTATCGACAATGCACCGAAAGAAATGGACTGTAAATTCAGCACCTTCTGTTCAGAGTTTGATCGAGAACCCATTGCGCCTGAACGTCTGATTCGCGCGCAACTGCAGATTTTTTCCCCGGTCTTGCTGAACTTTGTAGAACTGGAAAGTATCAATCTTGAAGACGTTAAAAACAGAACCGTTGTTTTCTTTATCAATGCATTCTGCGATTTCAGTTGAAGGGCTGGTACCGTTGCTTTAGCCTCATTGAAGGGACAAAGTGTAACCACTCAAAAAGAACCCAACACCCTACAGGTAAATTCTCCATCCTGCTGATCATACCCTCGTGAATAAACTTGCAAAAAACCTGTAGATGGAAAAACCCCCATCTCACGACTATAGTTACAATACAACGCAGCCAAACTAAACACCCAAACTCATGACCTTCGTCACAAGCGAATCGTCAATACACTCTGCTTTGATTGCCCACCCGCTAATCAAAAACAGTGTTGAGGTAGTGTCATATGCAGGACTCTTTTTGCGCTGATCACCCTGTTGACAGCCACCACGATATCTTTTGCTTATCTCAAACTCTGCCGCTGCATGACCTGCATTTTTGGCAGGATAAAGACACACAGTTGCAGGCCATTATCGCCATCGACAACACCGATCTAGGCCCCGCATTAGGCGGCTGTCGATTTGTATCCTACCCTTCCACGCAAGCGGCCATCGAAGATGCTTTGCGCCTGGCTCATAGCATGAGCCTTAAATCTGCCGTGCATCAAGTCCCCTTTGGCGGTGGCAAGGCGGTTATTCTTAAACCTCAACACAAACATAATCGCGCCGCATTATTTCAGGCCTTTGGCCGCTTTGTAGAATCTTTAAACGGCCGCTATATCACCGCCATGGATAGCGGTACCACGATTGAAGATATGAATAACATTGCCCAATTCACCTCCCATGTGGTCTGCACATCCATACCGGAGGGTGATAAAAACACCGGCACCGGTGACCCATCACCCTATACTGCCGAAGGTGTATTTCATGGCATTAGGGCCGCGCTGAAAGTGCGATTAAAACGTGAGGATTTAGACGGTATTCATATTGCTATTCAAGGCGCTGGCCATGTGGGTTTTCATTTAGCACAACGTTTGTTGGCAGAAGGCGCAAACGTCACCGTCGCCGATATCAATGCCCAGGCTCTGGAAAACATTCAAGATGAACTGGGCGTAGCATGCATAGGTGTCAATGACATTTATCAGCTGCCTTGCGATGTTTTTTCGCCCTGCGCGCTGGGGCAAAGCATCAATCAAAAAAACATAAAGCAGCTACAGACAAAAATTATTGCAGGCTCGGCCAATAATCAAATCGACGGCGAAGACTGCCTTAAAAGCCTAAATGAAAAAAACATTCTCTACGCACCCGACTTTGTGATTAACGCCGGTGGCATCTTGCAGATCGCCTATCTGAATAACCCCGCAGCCTTACAAAAAAAACTGGCAGGCATCTATGACAATCTGCTGGATATATTCACCCAGGCCACAGACCAGCAATGTTCAACCCTAGAGATCGCGCAACACAAAGCTTACGCGGTATTAGCTCAGGCTAAAAAAACGTATTAAGAGGTCGACATGATTACAGGAAAAGCGGTTAAAAATTTCAGCATTAATTTTTCTCAACGCCTGAATGAACATGCCGAATTATTAGGCCATGAAAAGGCACTGCAAAGAGCCGGCTTAGATACGGATAAAATATTAGCCCTGTATCAAACCATGGTATTAACCCGCACATTTGATAGCAAAGCCATCGCCCTGCAACGCACCGGGCGTTTGGGCACTTATGCCTCCTGCCTGGGTCAGGAAGCAATAGGCACAGCTATTGGCCATATGTTAGAAGCATCCGATGTCTTTGTACAAGCGTATAGAGAAACCGCGGCGTTGCTAAAACGTGGGGTAAAAATGCAGGAGATTTTATTATACTGGGGTGGTGATGAACGCGGTTCAGACTATCAAGCCTGCCCGCAAGATTTACCTCCGGCCGTACCTATAGCGAGCCAATGTTTACACGCGGTGGGTATTGCCTATGCCATGCAGTTAGAGGCCAAAAGAACAGGCCAAGAACAGCGTGTCTGCCTGGTGGTTTGTGGAGATGGCGCGACCTCCAAAGGCGATTTCTACGAAGCCTTAAATGCCGCCGCGTTATGGCAATTACCATTAGTGTTTGTGATCTGCAATAACCAGTGGGCGATATCGCTACCCAGAAGCCTGCAGTCTCACAGCCAAACCCTGGCGCAAAAAGCCATTGCCGCCGATATTCCGGCCATTCAAATCGATGGCAATGATGTACTGGGCTGTTATGAAACCGTACAACTGGCAATTAAACAGGCTAGAGGCGGCCACGGCCCTCAGCTGATCGAAGCCATCACCTATAGGCTTTCCGACCACACCACCGCCGATGATGCCAAACGTTATCGCACAGAAGAAGAGCTACAACAGGCCTGGGAAAAAGAGCCGATAAAACGTTTAAGCCAATACCTGTTAGATAGCCAACGAGCATCACAAAGTGTCTTGGATAATATACAGAATCAATGTACGCAAGACGTTGAAGCCGCCGTAGACATCTACCTTGCCACCGAACCTCAGCCCTGCAGCAGCATGTTTGAATTTCTCTATCAAGATTGCCCTGTGCATTTACAGGAACAACTTGCATCATTAAAGGGAGAAAATCATGGCCAATAATATCACGTTGTTAGAGGCGGTTAATCAGGCGCTGGACTATGAGATGGCTGAAGATCAAGACGTTATTGTGTTAGGTGAAGATGTAGGGCTTAACGGCGGCGTCTTCAGAGCCACCGATGGTCTGCAAAAAAAACACGGTGCAGATAGAGTTATAGACACACCGTTAGCAGAATCGTTAATTGCAGGCATGTCCATAGGCATGGCCACTCAGGGTTTAAAACCGGTTGCCGAAATTCAGTTTATGGGTTTTATCTTTGCCGCCTGTGATCAGTTTATCTGCCACGCTGCCAGAATGCGCAACCGCACCCGAGGCCGACTCAGCTGCCCGATGGTTTTACGTGCCCCTTACGGTGGTGGCATTCATGCACCCGAACATCATAGCGAAAGCACCGAGGCCATCTTCGCCCATATCCCCGGCATTCGGGTTGTGATTCCGTCCTCGCCTGGGCGCGCCTATGGTTTGTTATTAGCCGCCATACGTGACCCCGACCCGGTACTTTTTTTAGAACCCAAACGCATTTATCGCCTGCAAACCGAAACCGTTACGAACAATGGTGAAGCCCTGCCGTTAGATACCATCTTTACCTTAAGAGAAGGCGACGATGTCACACTTATCAGCTGGGGTGCGATGTTATATGAAACCCAGAAAGCCGCCGAGGTGCTGGCTGAAAAAAATATTTTTTGTGAGGTGCTGGATTTAGCCACCATTAAACCGATAGATACAAAAACACTTTTAAACTCGGTAGAAAAAACCGGCCGCTGTGTGATCGTGCAGGAGGCCGCAAAAACCTGCAGTGTTTCATCAGAAATTGCCGCGATATTAGCCGAGAAGGCACTCACCTCTTTATTGGCCCCGGTGATGCGAGTAACCGGTTATGACACCATCATGCCACTGTTTACCCTGGAACATCACTATATGCCCAGCGTAGAACGTATCGTCGCCACCGTTTTAGACGTAATGGAGTTCTGATGACTTTATTCAAATTACCCGATTTAGGTGAAGGTTTAGTTGAGGCCGAGATCGTCGAATGGTTTTGCAAAGAAGGAGATACCATCACCGCCGATAGTTTGATGGTAGCGCTGGAAACCGCCAAGGCGATTGTAGATATTCCCAGCCCACAAACAGGCAAGGTGGTAAAATTATTTGGCCAGGTCGGCGATATCATTCATACCGGCGATCCTTTATTGGAGTTTGCCAGCAGCGAAACATCAACACAGGAAAAAACGATTAGCGACAAAGAGACTGCAAGTTCAGTCGTCGGTGTTTTATCCACAGAACATGAAGCAGTAAAAGAATCTGCCAGCGCAGTCTCCCAACATAGCCATAGCGGTATAAAAGCCACTCCCGCCGTTAGAGCCTTGGCCAGTCGCATGGATATTGATTTAAGCATCGTCACACCATCCGGTCCACAAGGCACAATAAAAACCTCAGACGTGCAACGGGTGGCAAAAATCCTCGCCAACGTAGGTGCCTTGCAGCCATTAAAAGGTCCCAGGCGAGCCATGGCCAAGGCCATGGAACAGGCCCATAGCGAAGTCGTCTCAGTGACCATCAACGATGATGCCGATATCAGTACCTGGCCGCAGCACAGCGATGTTAGCTGTAGGCTGATTCGCGCGCTGTTAATCGCCTGCACCGCCGAACCCGGATTAAACGCCTGGTATGACAGCCATTCCATAGGTAGGCGGCTTATTAAAGCCGTACATTTGGGCCTGGCCCTGGACACCAAAGACGGCTTATTTGTACCCGTCATCAAAGATGTACAAGACTACAAAGCAGCCGCATTAAGAGAAAAAATTAATGACCTTAAAATCCAGGTTCAACAGCGAAAAATACCCGCCGAAGCATTACGTGGCAATACCATCACGCTCTCTAACTTCGGCGCTATAGGCGGGAAATATGCCAACCCGATTATCATGCCTCCCACAGTAGCCATACTTGGAGCCGGGCGATCCTTTGAGAGTGTTAAGGTTAATGCAGGCCATATTGAAGCGGCAACATTTTTACCGCTATCTCTGAGCTTTGATCACCGCTCTATCACTGGCGCAGAAGCCGGGCGATTTTTACAAAGTTTAATCAACGATTTACAGCAGGCGCAGTGATGCCTGGCGCGGATCTTTCACCCACCCCGCCGTGGCGCATATTAACCGCCACCGTGTTGTTTGATGGACACGATGCTGCCATCAATATGATACGCCGTTTATTGCAGGGGCGAGGCTGTGAAGTTATTCACCTGGGTTTTAATCGCAGCGTAGCCGATGTGGTACAAGCCGCCATTGACGAAGACGTCGATGCCATAGCCTTAAGCTCTTATCAGGGAGGCCATCAACATTATCTGCAATACCTGTTAGATGAATTACGCCGCCACGATGCGGCAGATATTCAAGTGTTTGCCGGCGGCGGTGGCACCATAGGCCATGATGAAGCCAGAGCATTAGAAGCAGCCGGCATTAATCGAATCTACCACAGTGACGATGGTGAAAAAATGGGTTTAGACGGGCTTATCGATAATTTATTATCACGCCTAAAAAAAGCCAGGGGCAACTGCAAAACACAAAAAAACTCTACAGCCAGAATGATCACCGCCATAGAAAATGAAGTTGAAATCACTCAGAACAGCCCCAAAATAAAAAACAGCTTTGTGCTAGGTATTACCGGTACTGGCGGTGCCGGTAAAAGTACATTTATTGATGAACTTTTATCGGCCTTATTAGCCATATATCCCACGCTATACATCGCCTACCTTGCTATAGACCCCAGCCAACCCAAAAACGGCGGCGCGTTATTAGGTGACAGAATTCGCATCAACACGCTACCACATACACGTTTATTTATGCGCTCTATCGCGACACGGAAAAATAACATCAGTGTGCCAACGTGCCTGCCTAACATCATTAATACGCTGAAAAACAACTACGAGTTAATCATTATTGAAACAGCCGGCATTGGTCAAAATGATATCAGCATCACCGATTTTGTTGATTACAGTCTGTATATCATGAATAAAGAATATGGTGCGGCTACTCAGTTAGAAAAAATTGCGATGTTGCAATATGCCGACCAGGTAATTTTAAACAAGGCCGATCAAGTTGGCAGTGAAGATGCTTTAGCCCAAATCAATAAACAACTGACCTATCAACATGGAAAAAAATCACACAGCGCTTTTGCGATGACGGCCAGCCATTATCGTGATAGTGGATTTTTAATTTTCCTATCTGCCTTTATCAAACAACTGCCCTTTGAACCAAAAAAGGCGGCATTAGAAAGCTATAAACCAGAAGAAAATAGTACCGTCTCTTTTAAACCCCAGATGACATTACAAAAACCCCATTATCTGGCCGATATCTGTCAACAATATCAACAAAGACAAACACAGCAGCTAGAGCAGCTGAAAAGTGTTTCTACATTAGATGCGCTATACCAAAGTTTAAAGCTATTACACAAAGATGATGAATTACCCGCATTTTTATGCCCGATAACAAACACATCTAATCAATCAAAAGCATTAATCAATTTTTATAATGATGGGCTTAAAAAACTCAGTCCAGAGACCGTTGATTTACTGCAGTCACAAAACAAAAATATAGAAACATATACTCGCAGCTTAAGTGGTTTAAAAATCCCCCATATTGCCCAAGCGCCATTTAAAAATAGCGCTGAGAAGTTACGCTTTTTACAGCAGGAAAACTACCCGGGCTTTTATCCGTTTACCGCAGGTGTATTTACCCAACGCCATGCGGATGAAGAAGCCACACGTATGTTTGCAGGTTTTGGTACACCCGAAGATACCAATAAACGTTTTCACCTTTTGATACGTGGGCAGAAGTCCATACGCCTGAGCACCGCTTTTGACCCCAACACCTTATATGGGGTTGACCCGGCCCCCGAACCCGATGTTTATGCCTGCATTGGCATGTCAGGTGTCTCCATCGCCTGTATCGATGATATGAAAAAACTTTATTCAGGCATTCATCTATGTGATGAACACACCTCGGTGTCTATGACCATTAACGGCCCCGCCGCTATTTTTATGGCCTGGCTATTATTAACCGCGATTGATCAGGAGATTGAAATACAGCTAAAACAGCGCAAGCTTTGGCCTGAGGCTGAAAAAAGTATTAATAAGCTATTGGCCAAAAACAACCACCCACAAGCACAATATCAAGGAAAACTTCCACCTAAACATAATGGACTGGGTTTAGCTTTATTTGGAATCGATGGAAAAACGTTATTAGCCGCCATGGACAAAGAGAGTCTTTATCAGGAAATACAGCAACATTGTTATAGCCATCTACGTGGCACGTTGCAGGCCGATATATTAAAAGAAGAAATCTCGCAAAATGAATGTCTTTTTGCGCTGGATTTTTCTTTAACATTAATGGCAGACCTTCAGTGTTATTTTGTTGAACACAATATTAAACGTTTCTACAGTGTCTCTGTCAGTGGTTATCATATTGCCGAGGCCGGAGCGAACCCTGTTACCCAGCTGGCTTTTACGCTGGCCAACGGTTTTACGTTAGTTGAATATTTTCTAGCCAGAGGATTAACCATCGATCAAATTGCGCCGCAATTAAGTTTCTTTTTCAGCAACGGTATGGATGCCGAATATGCGGTGATAGGCCGAGTCGCCAGACGTATCTGGGCGCAAACCATGAAAGAGGTTTACCAGGCATCCTGCAAAAGCCAAAAATTAAAATACCATATCCAAACCTCAGGGCGCAGCTTGCAGGCCAAGGCCATAGATCTCAATGATATACGCACCAGTCTCCAGGCCCTGTATGCGATTTATGATAACTGCAATAGCCTACATACCAACGCCTATGACGAGGCGGTAACAACGCCTACCGAAGCTTCTGTTTATAGAGCCTTATCGATTCAGATGATTATCAACCATGAGTTGGGCCTAAATAAAAATCAAAACCCTCTGCAGGGCAGCTTTATTATTGAAGATCTAAGCGATCAGTTAGAGCAAGCCGTCTATGGCGAATTACAAAAGCTGGCCGATAGAGGTGGGGTTATCCCCTCCATACAACAGGGTTATCAACGCCTGCAGATTCAGCAACAAAGCCTTCATATGGAACAACTCAAAAACCAGGGCGATTACCCGTTAATCGGCGTTAACCTTTTCACCCAACCTAAACAAAAAACGAATCTGCATAATCAACATGACATCATGCGTTGCAGCCAAGCTAAAAAACAACAACGCCTGGCAGATATCAAAGCTTTTAAACAGCAACACCAGGAATGTCAGAGCGAACGGCTACAACAATTTAAACAAGATATTAAAACCGGTGAAAACAGCTTTGCTGCATTGATGAAGGTCGCCGCTAAAATGACGCTGTCAGATATTAGCCAAGCCTTATGTCAGCTAGGAGGCCAATACCGTAGAAATATGTAAACTTTCATTGCAAAACTTAAGGAGTTTTTATGCAATATTTTCAAGATGCGCTGCAAGGCAATCACTGCTATGGCTGCGGCACACTCAATGATAAAGGCCTGGCGATAAAAAGTTATTGGGCTACCGATAAACTCGCCTGCTGTGAATTTAAACCGCAACCTCATCACTGTGCCGCACCCACCCATTTTCTTAATGGCGGCATTATCGCCACCATCATCGACTGCCACTGTATTTGCACGGCTATCGCCCATGCCTATCAACAACAGGGCCGGGATTTTTTTAATGCAGACAGCCATAAAGACCCTTTATGGTATGCCACCAGTAAACTTAGCCTTAAATACCTACGCCCGGTAACCATGGCCGAAGCCGTTTTATTATCTGCCCATATAACAGCCGAAGACGACAAGACAATAAGCCTGAAATGTACATTACAAAGTCAGGGCAAGACTTGTGTAGAAGCCGAAGTATTAGCCGTAAGAGTACCCAATAGCTGGATGACTTAATGCCAACGTCTAACAACACAGATTTATGTTTATGGCAGCCTACTAAAACGCAGCGGGAGAGCAGCCTGTTATGGCACTTTTTAATTAAAATACAAAGACACTACGATAAAAAAATCTGCGATTATACCAGCTTACATCGCTGGTCTATTAAACATCCGGAACTGTTCTGGCGCGCTTTATGGCATTGGGCCGGTATCAAAGGCCATCTGGGGAACAAAGGATTAATTGATGACTACGGCCCAACACAGGCGAGATGGTTTGAAGACAGCAAGCTAAATTTTGCCGAGAATTTATTACCTCAGAATCATCCTGAACAAACTGCCATCATCAGCTGTATCGAAGATGATAGTGATTATGGTGAACGGCAATTAACTTACGCCCAGCTTTATCAGCAGGTTTCCCTTTGTAGCCAATACCTTCTGGGAAAAGGCATTAAACCTGGCGATAGAGTGGCCAGTCTATTACCCAACGTTCCAGAAACTATTGTGGCCATGTTAGCCACCATCACAATAGGCGCAATATGGACAAGCACCTCTCCGGATTTTGGTAGCGAAAGTGTGATAGAGCGATTCAGTCAAACTAGCCCCAAGATATTATTCGTAAGTGATGCCTATCGTTATAAAGGCCAGTGGCATTCACAGGAAGAAAAAATAGACCACATTCGCCACGCGCTCACCAGCATAGAAGAAACCGTCGTTTTAACCTTCACCCACAAGCCAATATCAAGGCATAAAAAGTTAAAAACATGGCAGGAAATACTCAGTCGGTTTTCAGCTAAAAATATAGATTTTCAAACCTTTGCCTTTAATGCTCCAGTGCTCATCCTTTATTCCTCCGGCACTACCGGCAAACCCAAGTGCATCGTACATAGAGCCGGCGGCATTTTATTACAACATATCAAAGAACATCGTCTGCACTGTGATATCAAACCCGGTGATACGGTTTTTTATTATACAAATTGCGGCTGGATGATGTGGAATTGGTTAGTTTCAGCCCTGGCAAGTGGTGCAACACTGATGCTCTATGATGGCCATCCGCTATACCCGGATGCAAACGTATTATGGCATTACGCCGAACAACATCACTGCAGTCTGTTTGGCTGCTCGGCCAAATACTTATTGGCCTTGGAGAAGGCAGGCTTTGAAGCCAAGAAAAAACATAAACTCGATAAACTCAAGATGATCTGTTCTACCGGTTCGGTTTTACCCCCCGAGAGTTTTGACTATATTTATACCTCGATAAAAAATGATATCTGCCTGGCGTCTATTTCCGGCGGCAGCGATATCTGTTCCTGCTTTGTTTTAGGCAATATTATATCGCCGGTTTACCGCGGCCAAACGCAGGGCCCTGGTTTAGCGATGCAGGTTCAAGTGTTTAATGATCGCGGTGAAATGGTACAACAAGAGAAAGGTGAACTGGTCTGCCTCAATCGTCTGCCCTGCCAGCCGTTGGAATTTTGGGCAGATGAAAAGCATCAACGTTATCACAAAACCTATTTCTCACAATTCCCCAATGTTTGGATGCAGGGTGATTGGATAGAACAAACGGCCGAACACGGTTTTATTCTTTATGGGCGCAGCGATGCCACATTAAACCCGGGCGGTATTCGTATCGGCACGGCAGAAATTTATCGCCATGTGGATAGTCTTGATGAGGTTTTTGAAAGTGTGGTGGTGGCACAGGAATATAAAAATGACTGTCGGCTGATTTTATTTGTGCAGTTAAACGGCGATTTAAAACTAAACCCCGCTTTAGAAAATACAATTAGAAGCAATATTAAAAAACACTGCAGCAGACATCATGTGCCGGCGCTGATATTACAGGTTGATGATATTCCTCATACCCGCTCGGGAAAAATCGTTGAGCTGGCGATACGTGAAATCATTCATGGCCGCCGCGTTAAAAACACGGCGGCACTGGCAAACCCTGAATCACTTCAGCACATTAAGCACGTTTTTTATGCCCAACGGTCAAATGATCCATCGCCGTCCCAGTTAATGACTCACCAATAAAGCTATAAGCTTTACCAAAGCCTTTGACATAGCGACCGCGGATAGGCACTAACTTAAACAGATAGAAATCGCTTAATTCACTCAGGTTACGTGCACGCTCACCCAGCCTGGCTTCCAATGCTGCGATACCTTTCTCCCAAGCATCTGAACCTGCAACAATGGCCTCGGCAGACATCTGATAATTGACACGGATGCGGGCGAAAAGCTCGCCTGATGAACCCTCATCCTCGACCACCAGCACCGAAGCTTGGCGATTATGATTCAAATTCTTGGCGTGTATGGCAATATCACTGAGCTGCACATATAAACAATCTTCACCGATAGCAAAAGGGGCATAAGAAGCAAAAGGCTCCCCCTCTTCGGTGATGCTAGCCAACTGCAGCGTCAGGCGACTGTTAACAAATTCAAGAATTTCTTCTTCGAGACGGCCTTGCATGGCGGTATTTTTCATAATAAAACCTATTTGCGATTAAGCCGTTACGGCTGAGTTTTGTAACTGTCGGAATGTTGCTAGCTGAGAAGCGATGATCTCACCGTCGGCCTCACGACCCAGGAATATTTTGAACACCGTTTCCTCTTTTTGGTTGATAAAAACCAGGCTATAGCTGTCTTTACCTCTATGTGGTTTCTCCTGAAGACTGATAGTGGCGATTTTATCCAGTTTCAGATGTCCTTCAAAACCTGCAGCTGCGCCTTCGCCTTCGCCTGCACCTTTTAGGTTGTAATAACCTTCAGCCACGCTGCCTTTGGGAAATGGCCCTTTGAACTCAAACACCGATCCGCCATGTATGATGATGACGGTGACATTACCCCAGTCACTGATCTGCTCCAACAGTTCCTGCGCCCTATCGGCGGCTAATTCACATTGCTTCATTTTGACTCCCGTTTAATTTAAATGAATCTTAATGCGAATCATTTTTATTTGCAATTCTAATTTAAATGCATATGATAACCATTCTCAAAAACAAGCTCGAATCCCATTATGTTCCACACCTTGTACCTACAACGCAGATTAGCTACGGCGGCAACACTGGCCTTTCTAACCGCCACCTCCGTAGCCGAACAGAGACCCAATACCGAATCTGCTAAAGCCAGTGCCAAGTATCAACAGATTGCCATGGCTCCTGCCTTAAGTTTAGGCCTGGAAGTACTGGTTATCACGGGTACACGTACAGCGCAGGTACTGATTGACAACCCGGTGCGGGTCGAAGTTATCGATAAAGAGACGCTGGAACGCCATCATGCGCTGGATTTGGCCGAGGCCGTACAGACTATCCCAGGCCTAAGCCTGCGCCCGGTACGAGGAAAAGAAGGCAGCGAAGCCTGGATGCAAGGCATCAGTGCCAATCGTGTACTGGTCTTGGTTGATGGTGAACAGGTTTCGTCCAGTACAGGTTCAGCGGTAGATTTAACCCAAGTATCCACCGCAGGCATAGAACGTGTTGAAATCGTCAAAGGTGCCAGCTCGGTACTCTATGGTAGCCAGGCCATGGGCGGTGTCATCAATGTCATCACCGCCGAACCGGAAGAAGGCCTGCATTATGACTTCAGCGCCGATGCCGGTTCTTACGGTGATCAAAATACAGGTGGCAAGGACAACAGCATTGGCAAAAACCGCTACAGCGCCAACCTCAGCTATAAAAATGAACACTGGATAGCCACTGCGGGTATCAATGCACGCTTCTCCGAGGGTTATAGTCCCCACCCCGATTATTGGGATCAGCAAGGCGCCGATGGCCACAAGATAAACGCCCGTGCCTCACTGCGCTATTCACCTTCTGACAGCAGTTTCTATCAGCTCAGTCATGAGCGTTACGATCAAGAACAGCACACTCAATATACGCTTTATCCGCCACCTAATAATGTCGATCGTCAACACAAACAGGATGATGCCCAGCGTGAACACACCGCTATCAGAGCCTTCTGGGAGTTTGATAATAACGATATCAATCTGCAGGCCTTTACCGAGGACTATCACAACCTATCTGCTCCCAAGTCTACATTCAGCCGAGATGCAAAATTCAAGACCAATAAGGCGTCTATTCAATGGAACTCTTATATCCATGAAAACAACACGTTAACCGTTGGCGCCGACTTATTCGAAGAAAATCTGAATCAATTTAAAATGGAAAACGGCATTATCACGATCGAAGTTGATGATGCCAATCGCGACAGTGTTGAGCTGTTTGTGCAAGATGAAATTAGCCTAGGACAACTCACCTTGCTTCCAGGGTTACGTGGGCAGAAAGACAGCGATTTTGGTAAACACTTCACCCCCAAATTAGGCAGCCGCTGGGATTTCGACAACAATTTCACAGAATCTAACAACCTAGACATGTTTATCCGCGCCAGTATTGGTGAAGGCTACCGCGTCTCCAATCTAAAGGAGCGCCATTTCATATTCGATCACTCGCACCTGGGCTATATCCTTAAAGGTAATGCGGATCTGCAACCAGAATCTTCACTCAGCTATCAATTGGGCTTTGTTATCGCCGATAGAGATCGCTTTCAAAGCGAGATCAATTTCTTCCGCAATGAACTTACCTCCCTGATAGAGACCGTCTATTCGCATGACAACAGCGAAGGTATTCAGATTCATACCTATGAAAACGTCGATGAAGCACTGACCCAGGGGGTTGAGATCAGTGGTAAATTCAAAGCCAGCAACAAGCTGCGATTACAGGCAGGTTATGTCTACCTAGAAGCCATCAACGATAAAACCGGTGAGCGCCTGCGTGACCGACCAGAAAATCAAATCAAGGCACAGATCGACTATATGCTGCCACTGGAGATAGACCTGGGATTGATCGCTTCATGGCAAGATGAAGAAGTGGACGTGTCGCGCAATCTCGAGTCACCCGGCTGGAGCAAGTTCGACCTGAAGCTCAACAAACAAATGACCAACAGCCTAAAACTTTATGCCGGCATCAACAATATCAGCAATACCCAGCGCGACTTCTATGACGATGATCACTATGACAACCGCCCATTGGAACCACGACTGATTTATATCGGTTTTAAAATTCATAACTAAAACAACATAACTAAAACAATATAACTAAAACAATATAACAACTTTAAGGCGCACTCATGCGACTATCAAAACAAAAAACACTGATGCTATCGGCGCTGAGCGCCACGATGATATTAGTCGGCTGCGGCAGCGACTCGACCAAGAATCCTGTTGACGAAAAAACCGCGGCGAGTGTTGGAACAGAAACTGGAACAGAAACTGGAACAGAAACGGCTACCAGTAAAAGTAAAACCGTTACCATTGATGCAACAAGCTACAGCAACTATCAGTATATTGATCTGAGCAACAATAGCGTTGTAGGCGAAAATGATAACTGGCATATCGCCTTCATGCGTACCGGTAACATACTCAACAGCGGCGTCTCTTCAGCTATTGCCGATACCCAGGACGAGTTTTTCAATGCCGACGATTCTCCCGTGGAAGTCAGCTTTGTTAATGCAGCCAACGATGCGCAGACACAGGAAATGGAATTTCTAAATGCAACCGCGGTCATCGGCGATTATATCAGCGCCGATGAGATCCAAGGCTATGTGAAATCAAACGGTTTTTATTCCTATGTGCACCCTACTGGCACCACACTGCACAGCGAACATTTTTATCTGCTGGCCTCCTCAGGCGGTGATAGTTACGCGTTGGTTAATGCCAGCAACTATGATGACAGCAACGCTTATGCACCTAAGTTGAGATTAGATTTTTATGTGCAATCCAATGCCGCAGCCAACTTCCCGGCATCGGTCAGTAATAGCTGGGAAATTATCACCACCGATCACGATGCCTGTTACGACTTTGATGTGGGTGCCGAAGTAGACTGTGCAGGCAGCGATTGGGACATCAAGGTTTTATATGCCTATGATAGTCAAACGCACCAGTCTACCAAGAACATTCAAATCAACGGCGGTGCCTCAGGTGCAGGTTCAGCCAAGGCCTATGGTCCTTTCACTAAGGCTGAATTTGATCCAACTTCCGGCGAAGCCACAGCAGAAAATGGCTACCACCATAGGTATAGCAGCGATAACTTCGGCAATATCTTTAACGACTACATCTGGCATGGCTACGACGTAACAAATGCAGGTGATCACACCATCTGGCCCACTTTTAGAACCTATGTTATTGATAGCGCGGATCTCGATGAGCCGGTTAAATTACAGATTCTCAACTACTACAGCAAAGACTCCGATGGTAATCACACCAGTGCTAACCTGACGGTTCGCTTCGCGCCTTTATCGTATAACGGCGAGTAGATCCAAGCCATCAATGAAGCCGGGCTTGCCCGGCTTACACTGGAATAATTATGAAAACATTTCGCCCTGTCCATGCGCTGCTGACAGTCGTCACCGCCATGATTTTTTCTCAAACGGCTGCGGCTAATGTAGCCCCCGAAAATAAAGTTGTTGTCATCGATGGTTCGTTGACGGAGATCGTCTATGCCCTCAATGCCGAATCACAAATAGTCGCCGTCGATCAAACCTCCGTTTTTCCTGCTCAGGCCAAAAAATTGCCTAACATCGGGTATATGCGTGCACTTTCTGCAGAAGGCATCTTATCGGTACAACCGAAGATTGTTATTACCACCAGTTCGGCTGGCCCGATACTGGCACTGGAAAGCGTTAAAAAAGCCGGTGTTGATGTCAACATCATTGCCAACCAATACTCGGTACAGGGTGTGATGAACAAGATCGACGCTGTCGCCAAACTGCTCAACAAGCTCGATAATGCCAAGCAATTAAAGCAATCCATTCAGCAAGCTTTAGTCCCACTACAACCTGTCTTGCAAGGTCAACTACATGAAGGTGACAGCAACAGAAAACCCCGTGTATTACTTTTCCTTGGCATGCAAGGCAATCAGTTGATGGCTGCAGGGCAACACACGCAGGCACAGGCCATGATGGACATTTTGCATGCAGATAATGCTGCCAGTGATTTTCATGGTTATAAACCTATGAATAAAGAAGCCGTATTGGCCGCCAACGCCGATGCCATTATCGTCGTCACACATACCAACATGCCAGAAGATAAAATTTATGCACAGTTTTCCTATACAAAGGCCGCCACAGATAAACGTTTGCTGATTGCTGATAGCTCACTGCTATTAGGTTTTAGCCCCAGGATTGCGCAGGCCCTAACCAAAATGACCAGCGTGGTTTACCCGCAGTTTAAACTGTAAGAGCTAACAGACTTATCATGAAACCCCTGATCCCCCCCAGGCAGTTATACCTGTGTCTGTCATTGATGTTATTGACTGCCGCCATCGCGGCCTTGTGCATCGGAGCAATGACCATTCCCGTCACCGATATTTTCAAGCTGTTACAGGCACTATTTTTGCCTGATTCGGCAGCAGGCTCTACTCCTGAAGTTTCACAGATTCATCGTTATGTGGTCGTCGACATTCGCCTGCCCAGACTTGTCTGTGCCGTTGTTGTTGGCATGGGTTTGGCTGCAGCAGGTGTCGCTACACAGGGGCTGTTTAGAAACCCTCTGGCAGACCCCAGTTTAATCGGCGTATCTAACGGCGCAGCTGTTGGTGCCGTTTCCGTCATCGTCATGGGCCCTGCTATTACGCAGTATATTCCTGCAGCTATTGCCCTACCCGTCATGGCCTTTATCGGAGGCATTATAGCCACCATGGCCGTTGTTGCCATTGCCACAAAAAATGGCCAGTCCGATACCGCGTTATTGTTATTAGCCGGTGTAGCCATCAATGCCGTGGCAGGTTCTGGCATAGGTTTGTTGAGTTATATGGCCGATGATAATCAATTACGGGATCTGACCTTCTGGAGCATGGGTAGCTTGGCCAAGGCGCAGTGGTCAGAACTGATTATTGCAGCTCCCATCATTTTTTTCGCCACGGTGGCTTTGCTGTCTTACCGAAAGGTGCTCAATGCATTGTTAATGGGTGAAGCCGTAGCGGCGCATATCGGTCACGATGTAAAACGCTGCAAGCGGCATATTATTATTCTCAGTACAGTGATTGTGGCCACCTCGGTGTCTATCTCCGGCGTCATATTTTTTGTTGGCCTGGTTGTGCCGCACTTGATACGTTTATGTGTAGGTTCAGACCACCAAAAGCTGCTGCCATTATCGATGTTACTGGGTGCAGTCATCATGCTCAGCTGCGATTTATTGGCCCGCTCTCTTGTTTCTCCCGCCGAGTTGCCCATAGGTCTACTGATGTCATTGGTAGGCGGCCCGTTTTTTATTGTATTGCTGATTCAGCAACGACAAAACCGCTTCAAGTTTGCATGAAGATGCAGCAGATAGAGAACTTCTTATGAGCCTATCGGTAAAAAACCTATGCATCACTCTGGGCAATAAACGCATTCTTGAGCATGTCGATTTAGTCTGTGAGGCCGGCCAATTCATCGCATTGTGTGGCCCCAATGGCGCAGGCAAATCCTGCCTGTTAAAAGCCATCACGCAAGAGATTCCCTATCAATCAGGGCAGATACAACTCAATGACCAAAACATCAATAAGCTGAGCAATAAATCGTTAGCACTGCAGCGTGCGGTATTACCTCAACATGTTGATCTGGCCTTTCCCTTTGCAGTAAAAGAAGTGATAGAGATGGCGCTGATGCTTACCGGTGATGTAGCGATAAAAAAGCTCATCATTAACAAGGTGGTAGACTGGATGGAGCTGCAGACACTGTTGCACCGCGACTATATGAGTTTATCAGGCGGCGAACAACAGCGAGTGCAATTGGCCAGGGTCTTGGCCCAATTGCAACAGCCTGAAAGTTTGGCCATGGACTCACGCTATCTTTTATTGGATGAGTGCACCTCGGCCATGGATATGGCGTGGATGCATAAGGCCTTTGCCATTCTTAAACAACAGACTGAAAAAGGCATAGGTATTATCGCCGTGGTACACGATTTAAATCTGGCCAGCCTCTATGCTGACCAAATCGTGTTACTGGATCAACAACAAGTTTTGCACTGCGGCCCTCCGGTAAACGTGATCACAAAGGCCATCATAGAACAGGTTTTTAAAACCCAGGTATCTATCATCGATCACCCACAGAATAAAAAACCGGTGGTGATACAGGCTGCGTTATAACATCAGAATATAATTCTGCCTCTGCTATTGGCTAAAATAATGGTCATCGATGAAAAAATTGAGAGTGACATGACCACAACCCCCTTAAATAGAAGGCCACTGCCAGGCCTGCAATGCAGACTCACCTTTAGCCAGCGATGCGGAAAAAAAACAGTGGCTGGCGCAAATACCTGACTGGGAAATCATCACAATCGAGGGTGTAGAACAATTGCAGCGCCAATATACTTTTAAAAACTTTGTTGAAGCGATGGCCTTTGCACAGAAAATCACAGACTTGGCCGAAACCCATAATCACCACCCGGCTATTTTAATCGAATGGGGAAAATGCCAGGTCCGCTGGTGGACACATAAAATCCATGGCCTGCATGAAAACGATTTTATCTTGGCAGCCAACAGTGATGTGGCCTTTTCTTAAACCTCATTTTTTCAGATGAGGTACTCATCCATCGTTGAGTGTTAGCCTTTTACACGGCCCTGATCGCAGGGCCACGGTCATAATCAAACACGTTTTTTAGACATCATTAAACCCATCAGTCCCAAAGTCAGCAATGTTAAAGGACCAGGTTCTGGCACGTTAAAATCAATTTCATCAACTTATCCAGGCGAATTTCAACACCCTGCTAGATCACAAGTTGCAGATAATATTCTACCTCGACTCATTACTGTAACAATGCCAAGCCCTGCTCTATATTTAAATCATCAGCGGTGCTTTATATGGCCATGTTTATTCAACTAATAAATAAAATCACCCTAAAACATGTAGGTTTCTGAAATGTCGACTGTCACCTACATAGATTCTCTACCCCAAGATTTCTCCCTGCTTTGGTACCAGCTAGAAGGTGTTCTGAGGCGCGGGGGATTTGGCATTACCTATTTGGCCAAAGATAAAAAACCTGGATCACCAGGTTGCCATCAAGGAATATTTTCCCAGTAGTTTTTCCAGCAGAGACGCACAAGACTCTACCGTAAAACCTATCACCGCCACGCAAGAAGATGTCTTGGATTCAACTAATAAGTGCATAACTTGAATAGGTAAAAAAATATCAGCTGCTTATAAGCTAATCACTTTTTCTCCGGCAAGAAATGCAATGATGAAAACTTATAAACAACTGACCTATGAACAACGATGCCAGATTTTTGTTCTAAAGAAAATAGGTAATACTCAACAAGAGATCGCCGATGCCGTAGGAGTGAGTCAATCAGCCATTAGCCGAGAATTTAACCGCAATACAGGGCGGCGAGGTTACCGCTATAAACAAGCTCAAAACCTGTGTGAAAGCCGACGTTTGGATGGCATAAAAACCATCAAAATGACGCAAGTGATGATTGATCTCATCAAATCAAAACTTCAAATAAAGTGGAGCCCTGAGCAAATATCCCGCTGGTTGCGTGAAGAAAAAGGCGTGCGGATAAACCATGAAACGATATACCAGCATATTCAGGCAGACAAAAAATCAGGTGGTACTCTATACAACTTTTTACGCGGTAAAGGTAAGGCCTATCAACATCGTAGCAAGTCTCAGGCAGGTCGAGGACACATTAAAAATCGTGTAAGTATCGATTAACGCCCAGCTGAGGTTGATGAAAAAAAACGCACAGGCGATTGGGAAATAGATCTTGTTATTGGCAAAGGTCACAGCGGAGCCTTAGTGACCATCGTTGAGCGCAAGACCAGTTTCACGGTTTCTACGCGAATAAACGAAAAGACAGTCGAAACTGTCATGGTAGCTTCAATAGCGTTGTTAGCTCCGTTTAAATGCGCTGTATTGACGATTACAGCGGATAACGGTAAAGAGTTCGCCTACCATGAAAGAATGACCGAAGCCCTTAGCGCGAAGGTGTATTTTGCTGATCCTTACAGCTCTTGGCAGCGCGGATTAAATGAAAATACCAACGGTCTGTTGCGAGAGTATTGGCCGAAGAAAACGGATTTCAAGAAAGTCTCATCAAATGAAGTTGAGTCTGCAATAGTGCAGCTAAATAATCGACCTAGAAAAAAGTTAAACTATCAAACCCCCGCCAATTTAATGGCCGAACATATAGCTGCGTTAGCAGCCTAAATTGTTATGCACTTCAAGGTTGAATCTGCGTTTAAGGAGACATAAATGAATGGAGTAATACGTAGTGTTTTCAGTGTTTTTCTAAAAGTAATCCCGGAAATCCCCCAGCATTTTTTGCAGTATATCGGTACTTACTACTGCGAAGGATTATTAGGACATTTTACTTATAAATAATTAGTCTAACTATAATTTATTAACCTTCATCAAACGCCTTAACGATTGTCTACCCTTAGATCTATTATGCTGTTAATAGTCATAAGGTAGGTGCAGTGTCGAAGTTATTCTTACGTCAGCAATCACAAGATGGACGTCGCACAGACTTCCCGCTTAGCCTTAACCATATTAGTCATCTCAAAGTTGAGCCAGGTGCAACTTATAGTGTCATCGATGCGACTACGCAACAGCCACCATCATCACTAAAACTCAAACGAGAAGATGATGATCTGGAAATTGAGATCAACGATGAATTGCTTGTTAAGCTAGAAGCCTTCTATCAAGAGGATATTGCTGCTGTATACCAAGATGAAGCGCTGCTGTTAGCTGCAGATGCCGAGGCTGAAACTGATACAAGTGCTATAACGGCAGATGACGACGAAACGGCAGGGCTGTCTCCCTGGGCTTGGGCCGGTATTGGTGTAGGTGCCGCGAGCATAGCCGTCATCGCCAGTGATGATGATAGTAGCTCTGCTCCACCTCCAGCTGCCTATACAGTCACTATTGCCCCGGCCTCAGGGCCTTTTCAAACGGTGGAGCGGGTTGAATTGTATGATCAGAATGGCAACCTGCTAGTCAGTCAAGAGCACGACTTCAGCACCGGGCCTGTGGTATTAACTATCAGCAACGGTTATGCCGGACCAATATTGGCTAAAATAATCGATAGCAATGGTGCAGAGGGCGATTACCTGGATGAAACCAGCAATACCCTCATCAGCCTCGGAGAACCACTGCGTGCGATGGCCTTGGCCGATGGGAACAGTGATATCGTTATCAGCATCACGCCATTAACCGAACTGGCAGTACGCGAGGCCGGTATTACCAATAATACGGTATCAATCGAAGATTTGGCCAGTAATGCCCAAGTAGCTGCATTGTTTGGCGTAACCGATATTTTAGCACCGGTTATAACCGTTGTGGATAGCGCATACGATAGCAATGATGGTCTCAGCGCTGCAGAAGAATACGGTAATGTACTGGCACTATTATCGGGCGTCGATAGCATCACAGGCAGTATCGATGCGACCCTGAATCAACTGCAGTCTGCCATCACCGAAGAAAGTGATGGCAGTCTGTCGATCAATCAGGCAGGGGACGATCTATTTGCCAGTGGCCTTACAGCGTTTGAAGTTGGTGAAAATGCAACAAAAGCTCAGCTTAACACGGCACTTTCGCAGGTTGATGATACCCCCCCCCCAGCAGCGGTGATCAGCTCATCCAGCCAGGGCAATGCCACACCCACATTCAGCGGCACAGCCGAGTCTAACGGTACCGTAGTGGTTTCATTCGCCGACGATACAACCACCATTCAATACACCGTAGTGGCCGATGAAACCGGCGCATGGAATGTAGATGCCAGCGTTGCCGATGATAATGGCAATACACCGGCATTATCAGATGGTAACAATTATAGTGTCGATGCGGTGGTTACCGATCCATCCGGCAACAGCTCAAGCACCACGACTCAATCAATCGTGGTTGATGCGGTTGCACCCAGTACCACTATCAGTGTTATCGATATTAGCGACGATACCGGTAGCTCTAATACTGACTTTCTGACTAAGTTTGCGACGCAAACGGTAACGGCAATCTTAAACACAACCCTAGCCGCAGGGGAAACCTTAATGGGCTCGGTGGATGGCGGCAGCACGTTTAGCGATATCACGGCAATGGTATCGGAGACGGCCATTACATGGACTGGGGTCACCCTTTCGGCCGCGAGTAGTTTACAGCTCAAAGTCACCGACACCGCGGGAAATGATGGGCCGGTAGCCAACCAAGCCTATACTTTGGATACCACCGCGCCCACTAACGCGATTGGCAGCATTGCTATATCTCAAGATAGCGGTAGCTCTGTCAGTGATTTTGTTACCAGCACAGCCTTACAAACCATCACGGCGACGTTAAGCAGCACACTGGCTGTGGGTGAGGTTCTTTATGGTTCGGTGGATGGTGGCAGTAACTTTACCGACATCACCGCCATGGTTAGTGGCACTGGGCTTAGTTGGAGTGATGTCACCTTATCGGGCAGCAGTTCGATACAATTCAAAATTACCGATGCCGCCGGCAATGACGGTGATTTAGCTAGTCAGCTCTATACACTGGATACAAATGCACCTAGCATCGCCACCTTGCTGGTCTCCAGCGATGATGTGGTCAACACCAGCGACACACTGACGGCGGTCACATTTAGCGGCACCACCAGCGGTGTCGAAGACAATCAAATGATCACGGTCGTGATTGGCGGCATCAGTATCGATGTCACGGTGACCAACAATGCTTTCAGCGGCACGGCTAATCTCAGCGGTGTTACGGATGGCAGCAGTATTGCCGTGACTGGCGATGTCAGTGACAGTGCCGGTAATGCGGCACCACAATTTACCAACACCATTACTAAAGATGTTTCTGCCCCAGTGATATCTGCAGTTAGTATTCCCGACGCTGCCATGAATATCGGTGATGTGGTGACGGTGACGTTAACGGTGGCCGATGATGGTGGAGATACTTACAGCAATTTATCCGGCACGGTGGGCGGCTTTGCGCTGAGCAATCTGAACCGCACTGGCCCCACCTCTTACACGGCGCAGTTTACCGTGAGTAAGGGTGGCACGGACGTGGCCGCAGGCAGTGACATACCCGTATCGTTAACGCTGGATGACACGGCGGGCAATACCAGTGCCACGTTCGCCACGCCAATCAGTCAAGCCAGTGATGGCATTGATGCCTCTGAGCCATCCGTCACCGATGCAAATATCAGCATCAGCGGTGCCAGCGGTACTGGTGGTGCTTTTAAAGTCGG
>JABSRQ010000239.1 GCA_013215055.1 Pseudomonadales bacterium
CATCGCTTTTGTAATACCGAGTTTAGTGAGCTGCAGTTAACGGCGCAGCAGCTGGCGATAATCTGTTTATTGTTTTTGCGCGGGCCACAATCACCTGGGGAGCTGCGCACACGCTCCAATCGCTTATGTGATTTTAGTGATGTGAGAGAAGTGGAGGCGGTGCTTACGAGTTTACAGCAGTTTGAGAAAATGCCGCTGGTGCAAAAGCTGGAACGCCAGCCGGGTAAACGCGATTGCCGTTATGTGCATTTGTTTAGTGGTGAGGTGAGTGACGGGATTAGTGCTGGTGACGCTGCGGGTGCTGTTGTAGGTTCGGCTTCTGTTGCGGGTTCTGGTTCTGCCTCTGTGGCAGTGCGCGGTGATGCTGATATGCAGAGCCGTGATGATCGCATCGAGCTGTTGGAGATGCAGGTGGCCGAGATGGCGGATGAGATTAAGCAGTTGAAGCAGATGCTTGAATCGCTGACTTCCTGAAGGGAGGGGAGTATCAGAGTGATCTGTTAACGCTCAGCCTTAATGAATAGCACCACCATTTTATGCACTAGTGGCGATACTGTTAACGTGATGGGAAAGGCTAATACAAAGGAGGTAGCCCACGCTTGTAACCATTGCACGGCGATGTCATGTACTAGCCCTAGGTTGCTCACCGTAATCAACAAGGACATCACCGCGCTCATAAAACCTGCCATAAAAAAGGCAAAAACAAACCGTGTGTATTTTTGATCTACCTGAATAAATGACATGTTATGGCTGCTCATTTTATGTGCTGTTTTGTAAGCTGCTGTGACTTTATTCTTCACTGATTACGGTGATATGAAGGTTTTCACTTCGTACGGTTAGCGCCATATTTTCAGCACGGATTAAATCACCTTCTTTGACTTTTTCGCCATTTAATTCCGCTTCACCGCTGCTGATATAAGCGAGCAAGGGGCCTGGTTTTGTGATTTCACAGCCCTGCTCTAATATGCCTACTTCTATAACCGTGTGGCTATCGAAGGTGGCTGTTTGTGCTTTTGTGCCGCCATATATACGCTGAAGAGTGTTATGGCCAGGTTTATACAGTTTGTAGCCTGAAGCTTCTCCCGCCGTTTCGGGCTGTACCCACAGTTGTAACAAACGTGTACCACTTTCATCCGGGTTGATTTCATTATGTGAAAAACTTTCACCACCGGCACGTTGTACCTGCACCTGATTGGCTACCATCGATTGACCGTCTTCCAATGAACCTTCATGTATCAAATTGCCTTCTAACATAATCGTGATGACATCAATTTCAAGATGTGAATGCATATGGGTTTCACCGTGGGGTAAATAACGCGCATCGGCTAAATAAACAAAGTTGCCTATGCCGTTCCAGGTGCTGTTATCACCGCCAATTTTGGCATCTTTAATCATGCGTGTTTCGGTTAAACCGGCAAAACCACCAAGCGGTAATGTGTCTCTTTGTAAGCGTTGCATTGTGGTCATTATGGTTGTCCTTTTTAATTTTAATTGCTTAATGGCTGCGTTATCTCGAATCTGTAATCATTATATCTATTGAGTTTGAAATAAAAATCGAGTTAAATTGATTAATTAGTTCGAATTTATCGAACATTTAATTTTTGGACGTTTAAGCCATGAAATTAACCTTGGATGCTTTAGAAGTATTGGATGCCATCGCCACAAAAGGCAGCTTTGCAGCGGCGGCAGCGGCGCTATACCGAGTACCTTCTACCGTGACGTATACGGTGCAAAAGCTAGAGGAGGATTTAGGTTTTGTTATCTTTCGCCGTGAAGGCAGGCGTTCGGTATTAACCCCAGCAGGCCAAGTGTTATTGGAACAGGGTAGGGAATTACTCCAGGCTGCAAATGCAATGGTTGATGCCGCCCATCAAGTCAACAGTGGCTGGGAACCTAACATTAACATTGCGTTGGATACGGTGTGGGATATCGATACGTTTTACCCCATCTTAAAAGCCTTTCATGGTTTGAATTCAGGGGTGACAGTTAATCTAACTGAAGAGGTTATGGGGGGGAGCCTGGAAGCTATCACCGATGGCCGTGCCGATTTAGTGATTGGTGGGCCGCCGCCAGTGATGAATATTAGCGGGGTGAAGTTTCAGCCATTATTAGACAGCGAGTGGCTGTTTGTTGTGGCTAAGGATCATGCGCTAAGGGAAAAAGGCTTTCCTCTAACTGAAGAGGATATAAAACCTTATGCGTCTGTGGTGATCAGTGATTCCTCTCGTCATTCACCGATTAAGGCGCATAGAGCCTTTGATAAACAAACGGTGGTACGGGTAGCCAACATGCAGCAAAAAATTGCTGCGCAAATACAGGGTGTTGGCGTTGGTTTTTTACCTCGACATAAAATACAGGCGCATCTGAATAGCGGGGAGCTGATAGAGTTAGCGATTGATAAAAAAGCCCCTGAAACTACACAGTATTTATCTTGGCGAACCAATAATAAAGGCAAAGCCCTGCGCTGGTTTATTAAACACATACTGGAATCAACACAGCGCTGATTCGGTAATCCTCCCATTATTAACTGAAGTTAAAAGTAGAGAGTAATGTGGCTTGAAAATGAGATAAAGACAATGTGTTTACTCATGATTGAGTTGCTTTGTCGTTAGTCTCTGAGGCTTGATTGCTATGTTAATAATGGTATGTTGGGAAATCTAACACTACTTAAATGCAGACTCTTTTATGAGCAGTAAAATAATTGATTTATCCATTTATCTGGAAAACGACGTGGTATCCGATCCTGAGCCTTTCAGGCCTAAAATCACTTATCTGGATCACCAAAGTACCTTTCATCAAATGGCGCCTTTTTTCCCGGGCCTGAAGCAGGAGGATTTACCCGACGGTGAAGCCTGGGCAGTAGAGATGGTGGAGTTAAATACGCATAACGGTACACATCTAGATGCGCCTTATCATTTTCATTCGACGATGAATAAAGGTGAAAAAGCTATTTCCATCGATGAGGTGCCGCTGGAGTGGTGTTTTCAGCAGGCGGTAAAACTGGATTTCCGCCATTTTGATGATGGCTATATTGTTACCGCAGCCGATGTAGAAGCCGAACTGAAACGCATTGAACATGAACTTTCTCCATTGGATATTGTGATTGTTAATACCCGTGCTGGCAGCCGCTATGGTAAAACGGATTACCTCAGTGCCGGTTGCGGTATGGGTTACGAGGCAACGATGTATCTATTAGAACGTGGGGTACGCCTGACCGGCACTGACGCCTGGAGCTGGGATGCTCCCTTTGTGCATACGGCAGAGAAATATGCCCAGAGCGGTGATGCATCTTTGATCTGGGAAGGCCATAAAGCCGGTCGGGATATCGGTTATTGCCATCTGGAAAAACTACATAACCTGGAGGTCTTGCCTGCCAAAGGATTTAAACTTTCCTGTTTTCCTGTGAAGATTCGAGGCGCTTCAGCCGGCTGGACCAGAGCGGTAGCCATTTTGGATGATTAATAACACGATGAGGAAGGGGGCGATAACGTCGCTGGGGTAAATGGATTAACCCTATGTCAGCCTCTTTAAGCATCGCCTGCCGAGTCGTGATAAAGGCCTTTATCTCATCTTTGTAAATCTTTCTGCCGCGCTAATGACAATAACTCTCACCTTTAATGGCTTACTGTATTGTTAGGGGCATTTGTTTAGTGGCGATGTGAGCGCAGAGATGAGTGCTGGTGAGGCTGGCTCTGTTTTGGCTTCTGCTTCTGCTTCTGGGGCTGGGAATCGTGATGCTGATATGTAGGACCGCGATGAGCGAGTTGAGCTGTTGGAGATGCAGATGGCGGCGATGGTGGAGGTGGGCTGGGGGCAGGTCTTGTATTTCACTTACGTGTCAATGGTGAGACCCGAGCCCAGCAGCTGCCTATAGAGCCAGAATCATGCAAAAACGAACTTATGAAGTTCCTCGTGCTGATCAGTCTGTTCAGCTAGCCATAGATCATATTGCATCTGAAGGTTAAGCCAGCTTTTAGCACTTCTGCCTAAAACCTTTGATAATCTAATCGCCATGTCCGGCGATATACCTGACTTGCCCTTAAGAATATTGTTAAGCGTAGAGTGGGCTACACCTAAGTTTTTAGCTAAAGCCCTGCAGCTAATATTATGTGGTTTCATGTAGCTTTCGCTGATGAATTCACCTGCATGAGGTGGGTTATGCATATTCATTAGTGATAGTCCTCATAATTTACAATGTAAGCATCGCCATCTTCAAACTCAAAGGTCATACGCCAATTACCGTTTACACTCACAGACCAGGTTTCTTTACGCTGGCCGGTAAGTTCATGCAATCGGTAGCTGGGTATATCCATATCCTCAATGACCTCAGCCGTGTTCAAGGCTGCCAATAGTATGGATAGCTTCTTGCTGTGTGAAGCCTGGATACCTTTGGTGCTACTGGTTTGAAAGAAGGCTTTTAAACCTTTATGTTTGAATGTTTTTATTATCCCGTTCACTGTAGCGCTACACGCTACACTTGTGAAGGCGGCATTGCGTTTATTCACATTCATTCATGGCTATGGGGGGATCAGTGCAATAAATACTTCAGCTGCTTGGAATAATACAGCGGTAATACCCTGTCTTTCTTATCAATGACTCCCACAGCACCCATCATTTTTATGGTTTGTGCAGGCGGGTAACGTTGTTTGAATGATTGTAGGATTTTGGCTTTAGTATTACTGCCGGCTTTGACTTCTACTGGTATCAAGGCCTGAACAGACTGCAATATAAATTCGATCTTTGCGGTATTTGGCTCATTCGCCAGTATGTCAGCCGTTTCTTCTGCGGTTTGGTAGAGGAGGCTTAGCTTGCAGTTTACAATTGTTTGAGAAAACACCGCCAGCTGAAAAAGCTGGAACGCCAACCGGGTAAACGTGATAGCCGCGATGTGCATTGGTTGAGTGGTGAGGTCGGTGAAGAGATCAGTGCAGGCATGCGTGCTGGTGAGGCTGTATGTCGATCGTATCGACATGATATCGACAATATTGGCTACGTGTCGATTATTCTGTGTTTCTTCGACATGAAGCGTTGACGTGTCGATGCTGTAAACGTTTATACACCGCCAGAAGGTGAGCAGCTTATTAGAGACCTTCTTAGCAATTGGGAGCAATTCTTGCACTGCGAAGATGATGTTGATCCGTTAATTAAAATGGCTGTGGGCCATTATCAATTTGAGGCTATACATCCGTTTTATGATGGTAACGGGCGAACAGGGCGAGTTTTGAATGTTTTGTATCTTATCGAGCAGGGCTTGCTGACGCTGCCGACCTTATATTTAAGCCGATATATCGTCGAAAAGAAGCAGGATTATTATCACTTACTTAATCAAGTGACGAGTGATGGATGCTGGGAGGAATGGATATTGTTTATGCTTCAGGGGGTGGAGGAGTCTTCCTTGTGGACCTGCAATAAAATTGAAGCTGTGCGTAAGTTAATCGATCACACGGCTGAATATGTAAAAAATAAACTGCCTAAAATATATAGCTATGAACTTATTCAACAGATCTTTGAACAGCCGTATTGCCGAATCAGCAGTGTTGTTGATCGAGGGGTTGCCAAGCGTCAGACGGCATCTACATACCTTAAACAGTTATCTGAAATAGGGGTTCTTAAGGAGGAACAGTCAGGCAAGGAAAAGCTATTTGTTCATCCAAAACTGCTTAGTTTGATGACAATAAATGAGAATGAATTCGAGCAGTATTAGGCTAAAGGCACGCGCCCTGCGTGGCTGATGATAAATGTTTTATATCTATGATCGTTCTTAATGCGTCTTCAGAAACTGCGATACAATTAAACCCTATATTTTTGATGAGCTGCGGGATTATATCAAACAAGAACCTTAAAATAAAAAAAGACCTTGAGTAAGCAAGCCCTTTTCAATAAAGATAATCCCATACAATCAGACTTATTCCTTAATGCCTTAAGCAATGCCTGTAATCGTGAGCCGGTGATGGTGCTGGATGAATGTTTGGTGCAGGAAGTCAGTGATGGGCTTATTGCTAAAAGCTGTGTGAGCAACATGCCCGGCCAGTTATACTCCTTCACTATTTAATAGAAATACCTGATCTAACAAGTTAACCGCATATTCTATTGAAGGCTATAAACGCTGAATTCTCACTGTAACTCGTGCAGATAAAGCAAGGAATGGTTTCTGTCTGCCCGCTGAATTCGCGGTTATATTACTTATACTCTTGCCGCCTTATATTTAAGGCTGTGAGCGGACTTTGTGAATAAAAAGGTTTGTGTTTCTGTTGGCATGGATTGATTTATTGCTTTGATAAATAGCAATATCAGGCCTAGATTCCAGAGCTCAGGTGATGACTTTTTGAGATAAGTTAATCTGCCGGGCCCTATAAAATTAAGCTTATCGATTTTATTCGAGCCGGTAAAACAGCTTCACATTCAAACAGCTCAGTTCTAGCGGTTTTTCTGTGTGTAGATGCCATGCAGCAGAGCAGTGATTAAAGCGGACAAATTATTATTTAAAGTCGCATCTTCAAGTACCGGTCCTGCACCCGGGCAGGCCACACCGTAACTGCTCATTAACAGCAGCTCTGCAAACTGTCTAGTGGATTGCTGCGTTTGTTG